>NZ_QUZU01000001.1 GCF_004682055.1 Pseudomonas kairouanensis
CAGGTATTTTGACTGGCCCGACGCATTCGCGAGCAAGCCCGCTCCCACATTTTTAGCCGTGTTTACAGGTTTAGGGTCAGGCTGACCGTGAGGTTACGTGGCTCGCCGGGGTTGACCCAATAATTGCTGTAGGAGCGCTCGTAGTACTTTTCATCGAACAGGTTA
Organism: Pseudomonas kairouanensis; assembly: GCF_004682055.1. Lineage (GTDB taxonomy): Bacteria > Pseudomonadota > Gammaproteobacteria > Pseudomonadales > Pseudomonadaceae > Aquipseudomonas > Aquipseudomonas kairouanensis. The sequence continues at coordinate 166 of NZ_QUZU01000001.1, forward strand.
TTGAGATTCAGCCCTACGGTGACGTTGTCGGTGGCCTTGTAATGCGCCAGCAAATCCACGGTGTGATAGGCCGGCAGTTCGAACTGCGTGCCCGCCTCACCCGAACGATCCCCTACATACGTAAACGCCGCCCCCACGTCCGAACCCCGCAACAGCCCATCCTGAAACTCATACACCCCCAACAGGCTGCCACTGCGCTTGGCCACCCCCAGGATCCGGCTGCCGGCAGGGATGGTTTCATCGCCCTTGGTCACTTCGGCATCGATGTAGGCAAAGGCCCCGATCACCCGCACGGCATCTGTCACTTGCCCACTCAGTTGCAGGTCTACGCCTTGGCTGCGAGCCTTGCCCACCGCGCGGTTGAGGTTAGTGGCCGGGTCGAGGGTGAGGACGTTTTCCTTTTCGATATGGAACGCGGCGATGGTGGCGCTCAGGCGGTTGTCAAACAACTCGCTCTTGACCCCCACCTCGTAGCCCACGCCCTCTTCGGGCTTGAAGCCTTTGCTGTTGGCGTCCATTCCGCTGTTGGGTTTGAACGAGGTAGAGGCGTTGGCGAACACCCCAACCTCTGGCGTGAGTTGATAGAGCAGCCCTGCGCGCTGGGTGAAGGCGTCGTGGGTCTGGTGGCTCTTGGGTGCACCGGTGAAGTCTTCGATACGTTGGTCGAAGTGTTCAAAGCGTGCGCCGATCATCCCGCGCAGGCGGTCGGTGAAGACGATCTGGTCTTGCAGGTTGAGCGCGTGGCTTTTGGTCTGCTCAAAGAAGTCGGTACCGGTGCGCACGCCGTTGGGTTTGGGCTGGCCGTAGACCGGGTTGTAAAGGTCGATGGCATAGGGGCTGCCGCTGATGGCGGTTACCCGCTCCTTCTTACGGTAGTCCTCGTATTCGGTGCCGATCAGCAGCTCATGCTGCCAACTGCCGATGTCGAACATACCCCGCAGTTCCAGCTGGGTGATGCTGTCGTGCCACCCCATGGAGCGCTCGCGGTAACGGCGGTTGAGGGTGTGGCCATCGGCGTTCAGCGCGCGGTTTTCCGACGCGTCGCCCCACAGGCTGCCTTGCTTGTAGTGGCTGGCCAGGCGCAGTTGCCAGGCATCGTTGAGGTGATGCTCAAGGGTAGCCTGTAGGCGGTTGTTGTGGTTGTCGATGTCGCCGTCGTTGGGTTCGCCGAGGAAGGTGGAGCGCGATACCCCCGGTGCGTCAACGATGCCACGGTCGAAGGTGGAGCTGTGGCGCACGAATTCGCTTTCCACCAGCAGGCGGGTATCTGGGGCCAGTTGCCAACTGAACGAGGGGGCCACGAACACGCGCTTGCTCTGCACATGGTCACGGAAGCTGTGGTTGTCTTCCACCGCCAGGTTGACCCGCGACAGCACGTTGCCGTCGCTGTCCAGCGGGGTGTTGACGTCGAGGGCGGTGCGATAGCGGTCCCAACTGCCGGCGCTGGTTTGCAGGGTGGTGAAGGCTTCGGGCTGGGGCTTTTTGGTGACGATATTCACCGTGCCGCCCGGATCGCCGCGCCCATACAGGCTGGCGGCGGGGCCCTTGAGCACTTCGATGCGTTCGATATTGGCCGCGTCCGGCGTGCTCGGGTAGCCGCGGTTGGCGCTGAAGCCGTCCTGGTAGAACTCCGACGTGGTAAAGCCGCGCACGCTGTATTCATACAGGGTGAGGCCACCGAAGTTGTTTTGCTTGGACACGCCGCCGGCAAATTCCAGTGCGCGTTCCACGTTGGTGCTGCCCAGGTCCTGAAGCACGGTGGCGGGAATCACGCTGATGGACTGTGGGATATCACGCAGGTCGGTGTCAGTCTTGGTCGCGCTGGCAGAGCGGGTGGCGCGGTAGCCCTTGACCGGGCCGGTGGCGGATTCGTAGGCGTCGGTGGTGACGCTGATGGTGTCCAGTTCTACGGTGTTTTCTTCGGCGAAGGCGGGGTCGAGCAACAAACCCAAGGCCAGGCCAGCCAAGGGGGCGATTCTTCGAGACGGCATGATAGAGCGTTCCAATAGCGATATTGAAACAATATAACATGGCCAATGAGAATGAATTGCTTTGAAATATTCGCTTACAGGTGCCTGCGGACAGGCACCTTGGCGAGGGCGTTTATTCCTCTTCTTTTACAGGCGCCGGTGGCGGACGCAGGCCGATTTCCGCCGACAGCTTGATCTCTTTGCCGTTGCGCATCACCAGGATCGTCACCTTGTCGGTCGGCTTGATGCGCGCCACCTGGTTCATCGACTTACGGCCGTCGCCTGCCGGCTCGCCGTCGATGCTCAGGATCACGTCACCCAGTTGCAGGCCGGCTTTCTGCGCCGGGCCATCACGGAAGATCCCGGCCACCACGATGCCTGGGCGCCCGGTGAGGCCGAAGGATTCGGCCAGGTCCTTGGTCAGCGGTTGCACTTCAATGCCCAGCCAGCCGCGAATCACCTGGCCGTGCTCGATGATCGACTTCATCACCTCCATCGCCAGCTTCACCGGGATCGCAAAGCCGATGCCTTGGGAGCCGCCGGACTTGGAGAAAATCGCCGTGTTGATGCCGGTCAGGTTGCCATTGGCATCCACCAGCGCGCCGCCGGAGTTGCCTGGGTTGATCGCCGCGTCCGTCTGGATGAAGTCTTCGTAGCTGTTCAGGCCCAGCTGGTTGCGCCCGGTGGCGCTGATGATGCCCATGGTCACCGTCTGGCCCACGCCGAACGGGTTGCCGATGGCCAGCGCTACATCGCCTACACGCAGCCCTTCGGAGCGGCCGATGGTGATCGCCGGCAGGCTTTTCAAGTCGATCTTGAGCACCGCAAGGTCGGTTTCCGGGTCGCTACCGACCACGCGGGCCAGGGTTTCGCGGCCGTCACGCAGGGCCACTACAATCTGGTCGGCGCCGGTGGTGACATGGTTGTTGGTGAGGATGTAGCCCTCAGGGCTCATGATCACCCCGGAACCCAGGCTCGACTCCATCCGGCGCTGCTTGGGCCCGTTGTCGCCGAAATAGCGACGGAACTGCGGGTCTTCAAACAGCGGATGCGCCGGTTTGTTGATGACTTTGGTGGTGTACAGGTTGACCACGGCCGGGGCGGCGATGACGACCGCATCGGCATAGGTCACCGGACCTTGCACCACCGCGTTGGTTTGCGGGGCCTGTTGCAGGTTCACATCCAGGCTGGGTAGGCCCACCAGCTGGGGGAAGCGTTGAATAATCAACATCGCGATCAGCACGCCAGCCAACAATGGCCATCCAAAAAAACGCAGCGCCTTGAGCATCAAGTAAGTCCTGACAGGTTGCAGGGGGCGGGAGAGCGCCCATAATGTCGCGCATTATACGAGGCTGCGAGCGCCTTCGAACGGGATATTTAGGAGTCTTTTATGGCCGTTGCCCTTACCACCCTCGTCGAGGAAGCCGACCGCTACCTCGGCAGCGCCAAAATTGCCGATTATTGCCCCAACGGCCTGCAAGTAGAGGGGCGCCCGCAGGTGATGCGCATCGTCAGCGGCGTGACCGCAAGCCAGGCCCTGCTGGACGCGGCCGTCGAAGCCCAGGCGGATTTGATCCTGGTGCACCACGGTTATTTCTGGAAGGGCGAAAATCCCTGCATTACCGGCATGAAGCAACGTCGTCTCAAGACGCTGCTCAAGCACGATATCAGCCTGCTGGCCTACCACCTGCCGCTGGACCTGCACCCCGATGTGGGCAACAACGTGCAGCTGGCGCGTCAGTTGGACATCACTGTTGAAGGGCCGCTGGACCCGAACAACCCCAAGATCGTCGGCCTGGTCGGCTCCCTCGCCGAGCCGCTGTCGCCTCGTGATTTTGCCCGCCGTGTGCAGGAAGTCATGGGCCGCGAGCCGCTGCTGATCGAAGGCAGCGAGATGATCCGCCGCGTCGGCTGGTGCACCGGTGGTGGGCAGGGGTATATCGACCACGGCATTGCGGCCGGGGTCGATCTGTTCCTGAGCGGCGAAGCCTCCGAGCAAACGTTCCACAGTGCGCGGGAAAACGACATCAGCTTCATCGCTGCCGGCCACCACGCCACTGAGCGCTACGGTGTGCAGGCCCTGGGGGATTACTTGGCGCGGCGCTTTGCGTTGGAACACCTGTTCATCGATTGCCCCAACCCGATCTAACGATCACCGGTGGACAAAATGTGGGAGCGGGCTTGCTCGCGAATGCGGAGTGTCAGTCGCTAAATCTTTTACTGATACACCGCATTCGCGAGCAAGCCCGCTCCCACACTGTCCAGTGTTCACAGTAAGTGACGCGCCAAACTCCGGGGCATATTCATATATCGTTTCGATCTAGCCCGCTCCCTGAATAGAAGAAGGTGCTGTGCTAGCATGCCCCGCTCGAACACGGCCCGCAGGCCGTCCATAAGATCGTTTTTCCGTGAGTAACCATGGTCGACAAACTGACGCATCTGAAACAGCTGGAGGCGGAAAGCATCCACATCATCCGTGAGGTCGCCGCCGAGTTCGATAACCCGGTGATGCTCTACTCGATCGGTAAAGACTCCGCCGTGATGCTGCACCTGGCGCGCAAGGCCTTCTTCCCGGGCAAACTGCCATTCCCGGTGATGCACGTCGACACCCGCTGGAAATTCCAGGAGATGTACAAGTTCCGCGACAAGATGGTCGAGGAACTGGGCCTGGACCTGATCACCCACGTCAACCCTGATGGGGTAGCGCAGGGCATCAACCCGTTCACCCACGGCAGCGCCAAGCACACCGACATCATGAAGACCGAGGGCCTCAAGCAAGCCCTGGACAAGCATGGCTTCGACGCAGCGTTCGGCGGTGCCCGTCGTGATGAAGAGAAATCCCGCGCCAAAGAGCGCGTGTACTCGTTCCGCGACAGCAAACACCGCTGGGACCCGAAGAACCAGCGCCCGGAACTGTGGAACGTCTACAACGGCAACGTCAACAAGGGTGAGTCTATCCGCGTGTTCCCGCTGTCCAACTGGACCGAGCTGGACATCTGGCAGTACATCTACCTCGAAGGCATCCCGATCGTTCCGCTGTACTTCGCCGCCGAACGCGACGTGATCGAGAAGAACGGCACGTTGATCATGATCGACGACGACCGAATCCTTGAGCACTTGTCCGACGAAGACAAAGCCCGAATCGTCAAAAAGAAAGTACGTTTCCGTACCCTTGGCTGCTACCCGTTGACGGGCGCGGTGGAGTCCGAAGCCGAGACGCTGACCGACATCATTCAGGAAATGCTCCTGACGCGAACTTCCGAGCGCCAGGGCCGTGTCATCGACCACGATGGTGCAGGCTCGATGGAAGACAAAAAACGTCAGGGTTATTTCTAAGGGGTTGTCATGTCGCACGTATCTGATTTGATCAGCGAGGACATCCTCGCCTACCTGGGCCAGCACGAGCGCAAAGAGATGTTGCGCTTCCTGACCTGTGGCAACGTCGACGACGGCAAGAGCACCCTGATCGGGCGCCTGCTGCACGACTCCAAGATGATCTACGAAGATCACCTGGAAGCCATTACCCGCGATTCGAAAAAATCCGGCACCACCGGCGACGACATCGACCTGGCACTGCTGGTCGACGGCCTGCAGGCCGAGCGCGAGCAGGGCATCACCATTGATGTCGCCTACCGCTACTTCTCCACCGCCAAGCGCAAATTCATCATCGCCGATACCCCCGGCCATGAGCAGTACACCCGCAACATGGCCACCGGTGCCTCCACCTGTGACCTGGCGATCATCCTGATCGACGCCCGCTACGGCGTGCAGACCCAGACCCGTCGCCACAGCTACATCGCCTCGTTGCTGGGCATCAAGCACATCGTGATTGCCGTCAACAAGATGGACATCAACGGCTTTGACCAAAGCGTGTTCGAGTCCATCAAGGCCGATTACCTGAAGTTCGCCGAAGGCATCGCGTTCAAGCCGAGCACCATGGCGTTCGTGCCGATGTCGGCCCTCAAAGGTGACAACGTGGTGAACAAGAGCGAGCGTTCGCCTTGGTACACCGGCCAGTCGCTGATGGAGATCCTCGAAACCGTCGAGATCGCCAACGACCGCAACTACACCGACCTGCGGTTCCCGGTGCAGTACGTCAACCGTCCGAACCTGAACTTCCGTGGTTTTGCCGGCACCCTGGCCAGCGGCATCGTGCACAAGGGCGACGAAGTGGTGGTGCTGCCGTCGGGCAAGAGCAGCCGGGTAAAATCCATCGTCACCTTCGAAGGTGAGCTGGAGCACGCTGGCCCAGGCCAGGCCGTGACCCTGACCATGGAAGACGAGATCGACATCTCCCGTGGCGACCTGCTGGTACACGCCGACAACGTGCCGCAAGTGACCGACGCCTTCGACGCCATGCTGGTGTGGATGGCCGAAGAGCCAATGCTGCCGGGCAAGAAATACGACATCAAGCGCGCCACCAGCTACGTGCCGGGTTCCATCACCAGCATCGTGCACCGTGTGGATGTGAACACCCTGGCCGAAGGCCCGGCCAGTTCCCTGCAGTTGAACGAGATTGGCCGGGTCAAGGTCAGCCTCGACGCCGCCATCGCCTTGGACGGTTACGACAGCAACCGCACCACCGGTGCGTTTATCGTCATCGACCGCTTGACCAACGGCACTGTGGCCGCCGGCATGATCATCGCGCCGCCGGTTACCCACGGCAGCTCGGCGCAGCACGGCAAGTTGGCCCATGTGGCCACCGAAGAGCGTGCCCAGCGTTTCGGCCAGCAGCCGGCCACCGTGCTGTTCAGCGGCCTGTCGGGCGCTGGCAAGAGCACCTTGGCTTATGCGGTCGAGCGCAAGCTGTTCGACATGGGCCGTGCGGTGTTTGTGCTGGATGGCCAGAACCTGCGTCACGACCTGAACAAGGGCCTGCCGCAGGACCGTGCCGGTCGCACCGAGAACTGGCGTCGTGCCGCTCACGTGGCGCGTCAGTTCAACGAAGCGGGCCTGCTGACCCTGGCTGCGTTCGTCGCACCGGATGCTGAAGGCCGTGAACAGGCCAAGGCGCTGATTGGCGGTGACCGTCTGCTGACCGTCTACGTACAAGCATCGCCGCAGGTGTGCGCCGAGCGTGATCCGCAAGGTTTGTATGCGGCCGGTGGGGATAACATCCCTGGCGAATCCTTCCCGTACGACGTGCCGTTGAATGCCGATCTGGTGATCGACACCCAGGCCCTGTCGCTGGAAGAAAGCGTCAAGCAAGTGCTGGAGCTGTTGCGTCAGCGCGGCGCGATCTAAAGCCTGTCGCAATCAAATGTGGGAGGGGGCTTGCCCCCGATAGCGGTGGGTCAGTAAAAAATGTACTGACTGACACACTGCCATCGGGGGCAAGCCCCCTCCCACATTTTGATTATCTTTTGCCTGGGAATTCGGTGTGCAACTGCTCTAGCAGCGCATCTTTGCCTTCCCACAACCGGTTGATCCAACCCTGGAACGCCGTCCGGTACTCCCCATCCTGCTCATAATTTTTGCCAATGAACGCGGCCGGGATCTGCACTTCTTCGAACTGCACAACCACATCCTGCACATTCCCGCACAGTAAATCCCAATACCCAGGGCGCCCGGCAGGATAGTGGATGGTCACATTCACCAATGACTTCAACTGCTCACCCATCGCATCCAGCACAAACGCAATGCCACCGGCCTTAGGCTTGAGCAGATAACGGAACGGTGATTTCTGCTGCGCATGCTTGCCTGGGGTAAACCGCGTGCCCTCGGCAAAGTTGAAAATCCCCACCGGGTTGTCGCGAAACTTCGCACAGGTCTTGCGGGTGGTTTCCAGGTCTTTGCCTTTCTTCTCCGGGTGTTTCTCCAGGTAGGCTTTGGTGTAGCGCTTCATGAACGGGAAACCCAGCGCCCACCAGGCCAGGCCAATCACTGGCACCCAGATCAATTCCTGCTTGAGGAAGAACTTGAGCGGGCGAATGCGGCGGTTGAGCACGTATTGAAGCACCATGATATCCACCCAGCTCTGGTGGTTGCTGGTCACCAGGTACGAGTGCTGGTAGTCCAGCCCCTCAAGGCCTTTGATGTGCCAGCGCGTGCGCCGCACCAGGTTCATCCAGCCTTTGTTGTTGGTAACCCAGGCTTCGTGTGTGTGGTTCATCAACCATTCGCTGAAGCGCTTGGCAAACGGCAGCGCCTTGAACAGCGCCACGATAAACAGAAATGAACACAGCAGGATTGTGTTCAGTGCCAACAACAGCGATGCGATCACGCCACGCACGGCGGCAGGTAGAAAAGCCAGCATTTAGATATCCATCGGTCGGTTGGCGGCTTGGATCGCAGTGAGTGCGATGGTGTACACGATGTCGTCCACCTGGGCGCCGCGCGGCAGGTCGTTGACCGGTTTGCGCAGGCCTTGCAGCATCGGCCCCAGGCTCACGCAATCGGCGCTGCGTTGCACAGCCTTGTGGGTGGTGTTGCCGGTATTGAGGTCGGGGAACACAAATACCGTGGCCTTGCCGGCCACCTGGCTGTTGGGCGCCAGTTGGCGGGCCACGGTTTCGTTGGCTGCGGCGTCGTATTGCAGCGGGCCGTCGATCAGCAGCGAGCTTTGCTGCTCGTGGGCAAGCAGGGTGGCTTCGCGGACTTTCTCCACTTCTTCGCCGCTGGCTGAATCACCGCTGGAATAGCTGATCATCGCCACGCGCGGCGTAATGCCGAACGCCGCCGCCGAGTCAGCGCTTTGCAGGGCAATTTCTGCCAGTTCTGCCGCGCTGGGGTGCGGGTTCATCACGCAATCGCCGTACACCAGCACCTGCTCGGGGAACAGCATGAAGAACACCGACGAGACCAACGTGCAGCCTGGCGCCGTTTTAATCAGTTGCAGGGCAGGGCGGATGGTATTGGCGGTGGAGTGGATAACGCCGGAGACCAGGCCGTCCACTTCATCCAGGGCGAGCATCATGGTGGCGATCACCACGGTGTCTTCCAGTTGCTGTTCGGCCATCGGTGCATTGAGGCTCTTGCTCTTGCGCAGGGCGACCATCGGCTCGACGTAGCGTTGGCGGATCAGGTCTGGGTCGAGAATCTCCAGGCCTTCGGGCAATTCGATGCCTTGGGCACGGGCCACGGCTTCCACATCGGCCGGCTTGGCCAGCAATACGCAGCGGGCAATGCCACGGGCCTGGCAGATCGCAGCGGCCTGCACGGTCAGCGGCTCGCTGCCTTCGGGCAGGACGATACGCTTGTTGGCCGCCTGGGCGCGTTGGATCAACTGGTAGCGGAACACCGCCGGCGACAGGCGCATCTCCCGTGGGGTGCCGCAACGCTGGTGCAGCCAGCGTGCATCGAGGTGGCTGGCGACGAAATCGGTGATGATCTCGGCGCGCTCGCGGTCGTCGATGGGGATTTCTTTGTTCAGGCTGTTGAGTTGGTTGGCCGTGTCGTACGAGCCGGTGCTCACCGACAGCACCGGCAAACCGGCCTGGAACGCACCACGGCACAGGTCCATGATGCGCGGGTCAGGCAGGGTGTCGCTGGTCAACAACAGGCCGGCGAGCGGCACGCCGTTGATGGCGGCCAGGCTGACGGCGAGGATAATGTCGTCGCGGTCCCCTGGCGTTACCACCAGCACGCCGGGCTTGAGCAACTCCACGGTGTTACGCATGGTGCGGGCGCAGATGATGATCTTGGTCATGCGCCGGGTTTCGTAGTCGCCGGCGTTGAGGATCTGCGCGCCCATCAGGTCGGCCACGTCACGGGTGCGCGGGGCGTTGAGTTCCGGCTGGTAGGGAATGCAGCCCAGCAGGCGGAAGTCGCCACTGCGTAGCAGGGGCGAATGTTCCTTCAGGCGCGCAGAAAAGGCCTCCATGCTTTCGTCGGTGCGTACCTTGTTGAGGATTACGCCGAGCACTTTCGGGTCTTTCGGGCCGCCGAACAGTTGGGCCTGCAGTTCTACGCGGCCGGAAAGTTCGGTGAGCACTTCGTTTTCCGGCGCCGAAACCAGGATCACTTCCGCGTCCAGGCTCTTGGCCAGGTGCAGGTTGACCCGCGCCGCATAGCTGGCGTTGCGGGTCGGCACCATGCCTTCGACGATCAACACGTCCTTGCCCACGGCGGCTTGCTGATACAGCGTGATGATTTCTTCCAGCAACTCGTCGAGTTGGCCGTCGCCGAGCATGCGCTCTACGTGGGCCAGGCCCAGGGGTTGTGGCGGCTTGAGGCCATGGGTGCGTGCCACCAGTTCGGTGGAGCGTTCCGGGCCGGTATCGCCGGGATGTGGCTGGGCAATCGGCTTGAAGAACCCGACTTTCAGCCCGGCTCGTTCAAGGGTGCGCACCAGCCCGAGGCTGATGGAGGTCAGACCCACACCAAAATCGGTGGGCGCGATAAAAAAAGTCTGCATGCGAATTCTCTGGAGGTGCATGGCTTCGGTGGCGCTCTATGGCTGAGCGTCTACCGGGAATCAGGCGCCAAGGTTATCGTTATTCGTGTGCTTGCGCACACCAGCCGCAGGCAAAGGGCTGGCCTATTTTTTCCAGGCGCTGCGCGGGGTCCAATACCCAGGCGCGCGACTGCCACGGCGGCTGGTGGCGCAGGTGCTGGGTGTGGCCGCAGGACAGCTCGGCGACCCAGTGCTGGTCGTCGTCCTGGTGGAAGCCGGTGATCGTTGCGTCGCGTGTGTGACCCCGTCTGTCCGGGTTCTGTTCGCTTTCGGGCAAATCCTTGTTTAGACTTGTCCGTTCTTCATTCTTATGCAAAAGGTCTCGCCCCATGACGATCGCCGCTAACAAGGCTGTCTCCATCGACTATACCCTGACCAACGACGCTGGTGAGGTCATCGACAGCTCCGCCGGCGGCGCGCCGCTGGTCTACCTGCAAGGCGCAGGCAACATCATCCCAGGCCTGGAAAAGGCCCTGGAAGGCAAGGCAGTTGGTGATGAACTGACCGTTGCCGTAGAACCTGAAGATGCCTACGGCGAGTACTCGGCCGAGCTGGTCAGCACCCTGAGCCGCAGCATGTTCGAAGGCGTTGACGAGCTGGAAGTGGGCATGCAGTTCCACGCATCCGCACCAGATGGCCAAATGCAGATCGTGACCATCCGTGACCTGGACGGCGACGACGTTACCGTTGACGGCAACCACCCTCTGGCTGGCCAGCGCCTGAACTTCCAAGTGAAGATCGTTGCCATCCGCGACGCCTCCCAGGAAGAAGTGGCTCACGGCCACGTTCACGGTGAAGGCGGTCACCAGCACTGATTGATGCATTGATCAGCTGCTAGCAAAAACGCCCCGACTGGTTCGGGGCGTTTTTTTGTGTCCAGAGAATGTACGCGGTGCAAATGTGGGGGCGGGCTTGTGTGGGAGCGGGCTTGCTCGCGAATGCGGAGTGTCAGTCGCTAAATCTTTTACTGATACACCGCCTTCGCGAGCAAGCCCGCTCCCACATTTTTGAACTGTGTGATCCATACTCCGGACACAAACAAAAATGCCCCGGACCTTTCGGTACGGGGCATTTTTTAACTGTTGCGCAACCTGGGTTGCGATTCAGTTGTTACCACTTAGGCTGCAGCAGCGACGCTCAGAGCCTTGATGTGGCCATTCAGACGGCTCTTATGACGAGCGGCCTTGTTCTTGTGGATGATGCCTTTATCGGCCATACGGTCGATAACAGGCACAGCCAGAACGTAAGCTGCTTGAGCTTTTTCAGCGTCTTTGGTGTCGATGGCTTTAACTACATTCTTGATGTAGGTACGAACCATGGAACGCAGGCTGGCGTTGTGGCTGCGACGCTTCTCAGCCTGTTTTGCACGTTTTTTGGCGGAAGGTGTGTTGGCCACCGTCGAGCTCCTCGAAAGACTTTTTAGGAAATAGCAAACAAAATAGGCCGCGAATCATGCCGATGACTTGATGGGTTGTCAAGAGCGGCTGATGCGAACTGCTGAGTGGTCGATCTGAAGAGGCGGGTGATTTATTTCCGGCGCTTGACCTGTAAACTCGCGAGCTTTGGCTCTGTGCTGTTGCAGGCGCGCAGTATCGCATAAGTAGGCGCGTTGTTCGCCTGCTGTTTATCTAATAGGCGCAAACTCTTTCAATGAACCTCCTCAAATCGTTGGCCGCCGTCAGCTCTATCACCATGATTTCCAGGGTTCTGGGCTTTGTGCGTGACACCCTGTTGGCCCGCATTTTTGGCGCAAGCATGGCCACGGATGCGTTCTTCATTGCCTTTAAACTGCCCAACCTGCTGCGGCGGATCTTTGCCGAGGGCGCATTTTCCCAGGCATTTGTACCGATCCTGGCCGAATACAAGACCCAGCAGGGCGAGGAGGCGACGCGCACCTTTATTGCCTATGTCTCAGGCCTGCTGACCCTGGTACTGATGCTGGTGACCGTCCTTGGCATGCTCGCAGCGCCCTGGGTGATCTGGGCCACGGCCCCCGGTTTTGCCAATACGCCGGAAAAGTTCGCACTCACCACTGATCTGCTGCGGGTGACCTTTCCTTATATATTGCTGATTTCCCTCTCATCACTGGCCGGGGCGATCCTCAATACCTGGAACCGTTTCTCGGTGCCCGCATTCGTACCGACCCTGCTGAACGTCAGCATGATCATCTTCGCCCTGTTCCTCACGCCCTATTTCGATCCGCCGGTCATGGCCCTGGGCTGGGCCGTGCTGGCCGGTGGCCTGGCACAGTTGCTCTACCAGCTGCCACACCTGAAGAAGATCGGCATGCTCGTGCTGCCGCGCCTGAACCTCAAGGACACCGGCGTTTGGCGCGTGATGCGCAACATGCTGCCGGCGATCCTTGGCGTGTCGGTCAGCCAGATTTCCCTGATTATCAATACCGCATTTGCCTCGCTGCTGGTCTCGGGCTCGGTATCGTGGATGTACTACGCCGACCGCCTGATGGAATTGCCGTCCGGCGTGCTGGGCGTGGCGCTGGGTACGATCCTGCTGCCGACCCTGGCGCGGACCTACGCCAGCCAGGACCGCCAGGAATACTCACGCATCCTCGACTGGGGCCTGCGCCTGTGCTTTGTGCTGGTACTGCCATGCTCCCTGGCCTTGGGGATCCTGGCCGAGCCGCTGACGGTGTCGCTGTTCCAGTATGGGCAATTCGATGCCCATGACGCCTTGATGACCCAGCATGCGCTGATCGCCTATTCCGTCGGCCTGCTCGGCATCATCGTAATCAAGGTGTTGGCGCCGGGCTTCTACGCGCAGCAGAACATCCGTACACCGGTAAAAATCGCGATATTTACGCTGATCGTCACCCAACTGCTCAACCTGGTGTTTATCGGCCCGTTGGCCCATGCCGGCCTGGCCCTGGCCATCAGTGCGGGCGCGTGCATCAACGCAGGGCTGCTGTTTTACCAACTGCGCAAGCAGCAGATGTTCCAACCGCAGCCGGGCTGGGGCATGTTTGCCCTCAAACTGGTGGTGGCGGTAGCGGCGATGTCGGCGGTATTGCTGGGCCTGATGCACTTCATGCCCGCCTGGGACGAAGGCCATATGCTGGAGCGCTTCATGCGTCTTGGCGTGTTGGTAGTGGCCGGCGTGGTGGTGTACTTCGGGATGTTGCTGCTGCAGGGGTTCCGCCTGCGGGATTTCAATCGCAAGTCGCTTGGCTAGAGAGTTTGCGGCGATAAAACCGGTGTTTTATCGAATCGATCCATTTGGCCTGTTCTGTTGCCTGTCGTCCGGGGCCGGGTGTGGTTATAATCGACCACTTTATGAGCAAGAAGCGCGTTATGCAGCTGGTTCGAGGTCTTCACAACCTGCGCCCCCAGCATCGGGGCTGCGTCGCCACTATTGGCAACTTTGACGGTGTTCACCGTGGCCACCAGGCTATCCTGGCCCGGCTGCGCGAGCGTGCGGTCGAGTTGGGCGTGCCCAGCTGCGTGGTGATTTTCGAGCCACAGCCGCGGGAATACTTTACCCCCGAGACAGCGCCGGCCCGCCTGGCCCGCCTACGGGACAAGCTGCAACTGCTGGCCGAAGAAGGCGTGGACCGCGTTCTCTGCCTGGCCTTCAACCAGCGGTTGCAAAGCCTCAGCGCTGCCGAGTTCGTCGATCGTATCCTGGTCGATGGCCTGGGGGTTCAGCACTTGGAAGTCGGCGACGACTTCCGTTTTGGTTGCGACCGGGTCGGCGATTTCGATTTCCTGCAACACGCCGGGGTCAACCAGGGTTTTACCGTCGAAGCCGCGCAAACCGTCGAACTGGATGGCCTGCGCGTGAGCAGTACCCAGGTGCGTAACGCCCTGGCCGCTGCCGACTTCGCCCTGGCCGAGCGACTGCTCGGTCGCCCGTTCCGCATTGCCGGACGGGTCCTGCACGGCCAGAAGCTGGCGCGCCAATTGGGCACGCCAACCGCCAACGTGCAACTCAAGCGCCGTCGTGTGCCGCTGACCGGGGTTTATCTGGTGAGCGTCGACATCGACGGCCAATCGTGGCCGGGAGTCGCCAACATAGGCGTCAGGCCCACGGTTGCAGGTGATGGCAAGGCCCACCTGGAAGTTCACCTTTTGGATTTTGCCGGTGATTTGTATGACCGGCGTTTGACGGTGGTTTTCCACCAAAAGCTGCGTGAAGAGCAGCGTTTCGCCTCCCTTGAGGCGTTGAAAACGGCGATCAATGCGGATGTCGCCGCCGCCCGTGCACTAGCCGCACCTAGCGCCCATCGCTAACCGAAGAGCCTTAAATGACCGACTATAAAGCCACGCTAAACCTTCCGGACACCGCCTTCCCAATGAAGGCCGGCCTGCCACAGCGCGAACCGCAGATCCTGCAGCGCTGGGACAGTATTGGCCTGTACGGAAAGTTGCGCGAAATTGGCAAGGATCGTCCGAAATTCGTCCTGCACGACGGCCCTCCTTATGCCAACGGCACGATTCACATCGGTCATGCGCTGAACAAGATTCTCAAGGACATGATCCTGCGTTCGAAAACCCTGTCGGGCTTCGACGCGCCGTACGTGCCGGGTTGGGACTGCCACGGCCTGCCGATCGAGCACAAAGTCGAAGTGACCTACGGCAAGAACCTGGGCGCGGATAAAACCCGTGAACTGTGCCGTGCCTACGCCACCGAGCAGATCGAAGGGCAAAAGTCCGAATTCATCCGCCTGGGCGTGCTGGGCGAGTGGGACAACCCCTACAAGACCATGAACTTCAAGAACGAGGCCGGTGAAATCCGCGCTTTGGCCGAAATCGTCAAGGGCGGTTTCGTGTTCAAGGGCCTCAAGCCCGTGAACTGGTGCTTCGATTGCGGTTCGGCCCTGGCCGAAGCGGAAGTCGAGTACGAAGACAAAAAGTCCTCCACCATCGACGTGGCCTTCCCGATCGCCGACGAGGCCAAGCTGGCCGAGGCGTTTGGCCTGGCATCGCTGGCCAAGCCGGCTGCCATCGTGATCTGGACCACCACCCCGTGGACCATCCCGGCCAACCAGGCGCTGAACGTGCACCCCGAGTTCACCTACGCCCTGGTGGACGTTGGTGATCGCCTGCTGGTGCTGGCCGAAGAAATGGTCGAAGCCTGCCTGGCGCGCTACGAGCTGCAAGGTTCGGTCATCGCCACCACCACCGGCACCGCGCTGGAACTGATCAACTTCCGCCACCCGTTCTATGACCGCCTGTCGCCTGTGTACCTGGCTGACTACGTAGAACTGGGCTCGGGTACCGGCGTGGTTCACTCCGCCCCAGCCTACGGCGTGGACGACTTTGTGACCTGCAAAGCCTACGGCATGGTCAACGACGACATCCTCAACCCGGTGCAGAGCAATGGCGTATACGCGCCGTCGCTGGAGTTCTTCGGCGGCCAGTTCATCTTCAAGGCCAACGAGCCGATCATCGACAAGCTCAAGGAAGTCGGTTCGCTGCTGCACACCGAAACCATCAAGCACAGCTACATGCACTGCTGGCGCCACAAGACCCCGCTGATCTACCGCGCCACCGCGCAGTGGTTCATCGGCATGGACAAAGAGCCGGTCAGTGGTGACACCCTGCGTGTGCGCTCGCTCAAAGCCATCGAAGACACCAAGTTCGTACCGGCCTGGGGCCAGGCGCGCCTGCACTCGATGATCGCCAACCGCCCGGACTGGTGCATCTCCCGCCAGCGCAACTGGGGCGTGCCGATCCCGTTCTTCCTGAACAAGGAAAGCGGCGAGCTGCACCCACGTACCGTTGAACTGATGGAAGAAGTAGCACAGCGCGTTGAGCAGGAAGGTATCGAAGCCTGGTTCAAGCTCGACGCCGCTGAACTGCTGGGCGATGAAGCGCCGCAGTACGACAAGATCAGCGACACCCTCGACGTATGGTTCGACTCGGGTACCACTCACTGGCACGTGCTGCGCGGCTCGCACCCGATGGGCCACGAGAGCGGCCCGCGTGCCGACCTGTACCTGGAAGGCTCCGACCAACACCGTGGCTGGTTCCACTCGTCGCTGCTGACCGGTTGCGCCATCGACAACCACGCGCCGTACCGCGAACTGCTGACCCACGGCTTCACCGTCGATGAGACGGGTCGCAAGATGTCCAAGTCGCTGAAAAACGTGATCGAGCCGAAGAAGATCAACGACACCCTGGGCGCCGACATCATGCGCTTGTGGGTTGCGTCTACCGACTACTCGGGCGAAATCGCCGTGTCGGACCAGATCCTGGCCCGCAGTGCCGATGCCTACCGTCGCATCCGTAATACCGCACGCTTCCTGCTGTCGAACCTGACCGGTTTCAACCCGGCCACCGACATCCTGCCGGCCGAGGACATGCTCGCCCTGGACCGTTGGGCTGTGGACCGTACCCTGTTGCTGCAGCGCGAGTTGCAGGAAAACTACGGTGAATACCGCTTCTGGAACGTCTACTCGAAGATCCACAACTTCTGCGTGCAGGAGTTGGGTGGTTTCTACCTCGACATCATCAAGGACCGCCAGTACACCACCGGCGCCAACAGCAAGGCGCGCCGCTCGGCGCAGACCGCGCTGTACCACATCTCTGAGGCGCTGGTGCGCTGGATCGCACCGATCCTGGCCTTCACCGCTGACGAGCTGTGGGAATACCTGCCGGGCGAGCGCAACGAGTCGGTGATGCTCAACACCTGGTACGAAGGCCTGACTGAACTGCCGGCGGACTTCGAACTGGGCCGCGAATACTGGGAAGGCGTAATGGCCGTCAAGGTTGCGGTGAACAAGGAGCTGGAAGTGCAGCGCGCGGCCAAGGCCGTCGGCGGCAACCTGCAAGCCGAAGTCACCCTGTTCGCCGAAGACGGCCTGACTGCCGACCTGGCCAAGCTGAGCAACGAACTGCGCTTCGTACTGATCACCTCCACTGCCAGCCTGGCACCGTTTGCCCAGGCTCCAGCGGACGCCGTGGCCACTGAAGTGCCGGGTTTGAAGCTCAAAGTGGTCAAGTCGGCCTTCGCCAAGTGCGCCCGTTGCTGGCACTGCCGTGAAGATGTCGGCGTAAACCCGGAGCACCCGGAAATCTGCGGTCGTTGCGTCGACAACATCAGCGGCGCCGGCGAGGTTCGCCACTATGCCTAAAGCCAGTCGTTTTGGACGTCTGGGCTGGCTCGTACTGAGCGTGCTGGTCCTGGTCATCGACCAGGCCAGCAAGGTTCATTTCGAAGGCGCCTTGCAGATGTACCAGCAGATTGTGGTCATTCCGGACTACTTCAGCTGGACCCTGGCCTACAACACCGGCGCTGCGTTCAGCTTCCTGGCTGACGGCGGTGGCTGGCAGCGTTGGTTGTTCGCCCTGATCGCCGTGGTAGTCAGTGCAGTGCTGGTGGTGTGGCTCAAGCGCCTGGGGCGCGATGACACCTGGCTGGCTATTGCGCTGGCGCTGGTGCTGGGCGGCGCGCTGGGCAACCTGTACGACCGCATTGCCCTGGGTCATGTGATCGACTTCATTTTGGTGCATTGGCAGAACCGCTGGTATTTCCCGGCGTTCAACTTTGCCGACAGCGCTATCACCGTCGGTGCAATCATGCTGGCGTTGGATATGTTCAAAAGTAAGAAAACCGGAGAGACCGTCAATGACTGATCAGGTATTGGCTGAGCAACGCATCGGCCAGAACACGGAAGTCACCTTGCATTTCGCACTGCGCCTGGAGAACGGCGACACGGTCGACAGCACGTTCGACAAAGCCCCGGCCACCTTCAAGGTAGGGGATGGCAACCTGCTGCCGGGTTTTGAAGCGGCCCTGTTCGGTTTCAAGGCCGGCGACAAGCGCACCCTGCAGATCCTGCCGGAAAACGCCTTTGGCCAGCCCAACCCGCAAAACCTGCAGATCATCCCGCGTTCGCAATTCGAAGGCATGGACCTGTCGGAAGGCCTGCTGGTGATCTTCAATGATGCGGCAAATACCGAATTGCCTGGCGTGGTGAAAACCTTCGATGACACCCAAGTGACCATCGACTTCAACCACCCGCTGGCCGGTAAAACCTTGACCTTTGACGTTGAAATCATCGACGTTAAAGCGCTCTGATCAACTACACACGATTAAATGTGTGAAGTGGGTTTGTGTGGGAGGGGCGGTGCGACGATTCGACTTGCCCCCGATAGCGGTGGAGCAGTCAGAGGTTTGCTTACTGACCCACCGCCATCGGGGGCAAGTCGAATCGTCGCACCGCCCCTCCCACCTTTGATCTTCATTTTCAGTTGGGTTAGCGTCACACCTGACCCGAATTGCCGCAAGACACGAGGCACAGCATGCAAATCAAACTCGCCAACCCCCGTGGCTTCTGCGCCGGCGTGGACCGGGCGATCGAAATCGTCAACCGCGCCCTGGAAGTCTTCGGGCCGCCGATTTATGTGCGCCATGAAGTCGTCCACAACAAATTCGTGGTCGAAGACCTGCGTGCACGCGGCGCGATCTTCGTTGAAGAGCTCGACCAGGTGCCTGACGATGTAATCGTTATCTTCAGCGCCCACGGCGTCTCCCAGGCCGTGCGTACCGAAGCGGCAGGCCGTGGCCTGAAAGTCTTCGACGCCACCTGCCCGTTGGTGACCAAAGTGCATATCGAAGTCGCGCGCTACAGCCGTGACGGCCGCGAGTGCATCCTGATCGGCCACGCCGGGCACCCGGAAGTCGAAGGCACCATGGGCCAGTACGACGCCAGCAACGGCGGGGCCATCTACCTGGTGGAAGACGAAAAAGACGTCGCCAACCTGCAGGTGCACAACCCGGATCGCTTGGCATTCGTGACCCAGACCACCTTGTCGATGGACGACACCAGCCGCGTGATCGACGCGCTGCGCAGTCGTTTCCCGGCCATCGGCGGGCCACGCAAGGACGATATCTGCTACGCCACGCAAAACCGTCAGGATGCAGTGAAGCAACTGGCCAATGAATGCGATGTGGTGCTGGTTGTGGGCAGCCCCAACAGTTCCAACTCCAACCGCCTGCGTGAACTGGCTGAACGCATGGCGACACCGGCGTACCTCATTGACGGTGCCGAAGACATGCAGCGCAGCTGGTTCGACGGCGTCGAGCGTATCGGTATCACGGCCGGCGCCTCGGCTCCGGAAGTACTGGTGCGCGGCGTGATCCAGCAACTGCACGCCTGGGGTGCCACCGGTGCTGATGAGCTGGCTGGCCGCGAAGAGAACATCACGTTCTCCATGCCCAAGGAACTGCGGGTTCGCTCGCTGCTTTGAGTACCAGCGTGCCGGAGCCACTCCGGCACAACGCCTGCTCGGCCCTGTCGCTGCGCAGGCTGATACGCCCGCTCGGCGCCAGCACTATCTGGTGCAGGCTCTGCGCCTGATCCGTGGCGCATACATGCACAGTGCCCGCACGAAATCCCCCGCCTGGAAATACCGGTTCGCCCAACCCACTGAAACGGACCTGGTTCTTCACGGGCCCATTGCCAATGATTGCTACTCGACCGCTCTCCTGGCGCAGCAGCCGTACCGGGTTGTCTTCGTCCTCATGACCGCGCCCGCTCACATCCACGATTACCCGCCAGCCCTGGCCCCAGTCATCGTCCAGCGCGTGAATGACCACCGCGCGATTGTGTGCGATGGCCTCCGAGCGTGCAAAGCGCAACCCTTGGGCCAGCGATTGCGCTGTGGTTTGTCGCTGCTGTGATTCCAGCAGGCTCTTGAAAGCAGGCACTGCAAGGTGGGCCAGAATGCCGCTTACCAGCAGTCCGAGCAGCAGTTCGAGCAGCGTGAAACCTCGTTGGATCATGGTCTTCCCTCCCTGGGCGTGGATGCAGTCATAGGTATAGCGCCCGCTCCGTGCCGCCGAATGATGGCCTTTATGTCCAAAGTATTTCCCTTTGTTCCTGGCGCTGCGCGGACGAAAAACCGCCGCTAGTCTTGGTGCACGCAGCAGGGTTTGCCTGCTTTTTCCTGAACCTTCGACACGGATGACGACGGTAATGCTTGCTTGCCTCAACTCATTTCTCCCCCGTGCTTTACCTTCCAGCCAGGCCGGCACAACACTGGTCGAGGTGCTGGTGACTGTGCTGGTTCTTGCCATCGGCTTGTTGGGCGCGGCGGTGATTCAGCTCAATGCGCTCAAATCCACCGAGCAGTCGAGGATGACCAGCCAGGCCAGCTTTATCGCCTACGACATGCTCGACCGAATTCGTGCCAATCCTGGCGCGGACTACAGCTGGGGGCGGGCCGGGGACGCCCCTGCAAGTACTGTCACTGCCAATGTACGTGACCTGGACCTGCATGATTTTGAGGCGAATATCCTCGGTTTTGCCGGGGAAAATGCCAAAGGCTCGGTGAAGGTCAGCGACAACGAAGTCACTGTCAGCATCGGTTGGGACGACCGTCGCGCAAACCCCGTACCGGGCGCCAGGGAGATTTTCACGCTGAGCAGTCGCATTGAGGGCGTGCAGTGAGCCGCCTTTGTCGAGGCTTCAGCCTGGTGGAATTACTGCTCGCCCTGGCATTGGGACTGGTGTTGGTACTCGGGGCGAGCCAGGTGGCGATCAGCTCGCGGGCGACCCAGGCCAGTCAACAGGCCGCGATGTTGTTGCAGGACGATGCGCGGTTTGTCCTGGGCAAAATGGTTCAGGACATTCGTCAGGCAGGCATGTTCGGCTGCCTGGCCACAGCGTTTATCCACGATGCCCCCTCTGCTTTTGATCGGCCTGTCAGTTGGAGTGCAGGGAGTGATTCAAAGGCTTTGACGCTGGTGACCACTGATGCCAGTGACGTTGGCAAGCCGGACTGGACGGTGCTGTCCGATTGCTCGGGGGCTGCCCAGGCGTACATCGCAAGCTCGCCTGCTCCCGCGCCTGGGCAAATCCGTTTTGCGATACGCCAACTCACTTACACCTTTGAGGCGGGCCAGTTGAAGCTCAGTACGCTTGCAACACCTGCCAAGGCGGTATTGGTGGATAACGTCCAGGCGTTCGAGATCAGCTTTGGAGTGGCGGCCAAACAGGAGTCGGCCGCGGTGGTGCGCTACGACAGCGCACCCGCTGACACGTCCTTGATACGCAGCGTGCGCATCGTGATGACGCTGCAGGACCCTCGCGGGCAGGTAAAAGATCAAACCTACAGCGTTGTTGCGGCGCTGCGAAATCGTTTGGGGTAGGGCCGTCATGATATTTCCCAAAGGGGGCGGCAGGCGCCAATGCGGCATGGTGTTGCTGATGGGCCTGGTATTTCTACTGTTGCTATCGATGATCGGCCTTTCATCCATGCAAGGCGCAATCGCTCAACAAAAAAATACCAGCAGTCTCTGGTATCGCAATCAGTCGTTCCAGCACGCCGAAAGCGGGCTGAGGCTAGGGGAGGCGAACACGCGGCGCGCATTTGCGGCACTCCCGCTGTGTTGGTCCATTGCAGCCTGTGCGCCGCCGGGGGAAGCGTTTTCGGTGATGGGTGCAGGTTTGAATCCAGTGTCGGGCGTTGATTGGTTCGCTCATAACGGTGGCCTTTACGGCATTCAATCCCTGGGCGCGGCTGTGGGGGTGGCCCACTTGCCACCGCAAACTCGTGCTGCGCTGTATCGCGTAACGGCGGTTGGGCTCAGTGGCCCGTCACGCACAGTGCTGGAAAGCCTCTACACACATGTGGACGAGGAGGGTGGTGGGCGATTTCGACGAGTGGCATGGCGCCAACTTCAATAAGGAGCTGTGAAATGGGCATGGACAGCCAAGGTTTTACCCTGATCGAGTTGCTGGTCGCCGGGGCAATCATCGCGTTCTTGGCAGGGGTGGCTTACCCCGGCTATACGGGCCATATGAAAAAGGTCTATCGCGCGGAAATTGTTGGGTTGTTGACTGAGCAAGCTCAGCACCTGGAGCGCTTTTATACGAGGAACGGCACTTTTATTGACTCGAGCGGCGTCAGCGCGGGCAATGATCGCTATAGAATCACCGCTGCCCTGAACCCTCAGGCTTTCTACCTAGTGGCCACGCCTGCCGCTGATTCAGCGATGGCCGGCGACCCTTGCGGCGAATTCGGCCTGACCAGTACCGGTGAACGCAGTAATCCGGGCGCAGCACCTGACATGTCGCGCATGCTGTGCTGGGGGCAATGATGAGGGTGTTGGACGACTGGGCGCCGGGTGCGCTTGTTCCTATTTATCGGCTGGATCAAATGATGGCAAAGCAGCAGGTAGTGATTGTCGGTGGCGGAGTCATCGGCTTGTTGACGGCGTTCAACCT
Source organism: Pseudomonas kairouanensis (assembly GCF_004682055.1). GTDB lineage: Bacteria > Pseudomonadota > Gammaproteobacteria > Pseudomonadales > Pseudomonadaceae > Aquipseudomonas > Aquipseudomonas kairouanensis. The sequence continues at coordinate 22,724 of NZ_QUZU01000001.1, forward strand.
GGCTACCCAGGGGCAGTCGGTTGTACTGCTGGAGCGTGCAGGTTTGGGGCAGGAGTCTTCCTGGGCCGGTGGCGGTATTGTTTCGCCGCTGTATCCGTGGCGCTACAGCCCGGCGGTCACTGCGCTGGCCCATTGGTCCCAGGATTTTTATCCGCAGTTGGCTGAGCGGTTGTTTGCTGCGACGGGGGTCGACCCGGAGGTCCATACCACCGGGTTGTACTGGCTCGACCTGGATGACGAAGCCGATGCGCTGGCCTGGGCTGCGCGGGAAGGTCGGCCTTTGAGCAAGGTGGATGTCTCGGCCGCCCATGATGCGGTTCCGGTGTTGGGCGGCGGTTACTCCCAGGCGATCTATATGGCCAATGTGGCCAACGTGCGTAACCCGCGCCTGGTCAAGTCCCTCAAGGCGGCGCTGATGGCTTTGCCGGGCGTGACGGTTCACGAGCAGTGCGAAGTGACCGGGTTTGTGCTGAATGACAGCAAGGTGGTGGGGGTTGAGACGGCGGATGGTCCGATTCATGGCGAGCAGGTCGTATTGGCTGCTGGGGCGTGGAGTGGGGATCTGCTGGGTACGCTGGGCCTGGCGTTGCCGGTGGAACCGGTCAAAGGCCAGATGATCCTCTACAAGTGCGCATCGGATTTTTTGTCGAGCATGGTGCTGGCGAAAGGGCGGTATGCGATCCCTCGACGCGATGGCCATATCCTGATCGGGAGCACCCTGGAGCACGAGGGTTACGACAAGACGCCAACCGAGTCGGCGCTGGAGAGCCTAAAGGCCTCGGCAGTAGAGCTTATACCGGCCCTGGCGGATGCCGAGGTGGTTGGGCATTGGGCGGGCTTGCGGCCGGGGTCGCCGGAGGGTATTCCCTACATCGGCCCAGTGCCGGATTTTAACGGCCTGTGGCTCAATTGCGGGCATTACCGCAATGGCCTGGTGTTGGCGCCAGCGTCATGTCAGTTGTTCACCGACCTGTTGCTGGGCCGTGCGCCGATTATCGACCCGGCGCCGTACGCGCCCGAAGGCAGGATCAACGCTGGATAGACTTCGGCCCTTGCTCCAGGTGCGCTTGGGTGCAATACCAGTCCTGGCGCAAACTCAGGGCTCGATCCTGAGGCAAGTGCACGCCGCAATGGGCGCAACGCACCATCAGTGCGGCATCGGGCTCGCTGGCGCGTTGCTGTTTGGCGGCCGGGCTTTTGAATTTGCGCCAGAACCATACGGCAGCAGCAATGACGGCAATCCAGAACAGTAGACGAACCATGATGAGGAGCTTCTCGACGAGGAATGCGCCAGTTTAGCCAAGGACATGGCAGGCGCACAGCGCAATAATGCTTGCCCACAAAAAAGGGAGCCCCGCAGGGCTCCCTTTTTGCGTTGCATCGACACAAATCAGTCGAACACACCGAAGGTCATGTAGCTGAACCACGAGCGGTCCTGGTTGTTGCCCAGAGCCTGTGGCTCTTCTTCTTCTTCGATCACGTCGCCGTTCTCGTCGTGGGGCTTGAGGTCCGAAGGGATGGCGTCCTTGGCGTCCTGGAATTGCTTGATCACGTCCTGGTTGGCGCGGGTTTCGCCCGGCGGCAGTGGTGGACGGGATTCGATCAGGCCCAGGGTGTACTTGCTCAGCCACGAACGGTTGTCGGCTTCAGCAACCTGCGGCACGAACTGGCCGTCTTTCAGGCTCGGGTGATCCGGGTAGTTGAGTTTCAAGGTTTCCAGGCTGGTGCTGGCCAGCTCGTCCAGGTGCAGACGCTGGTAAGCCTCGGTCATCACGGCCAGGCCGTCACCCACGGAAGGGGTTTCCTGGAAGTTCTCAACCACATAACGACCACGGTTGGCGGCAGCTACATAGGCCTGACGGGTCAGGTAGTAGTGGGCTACGTGGATCTCGTAGGAAGCCAGCAGGTTGCGCAGGTAGATCATGCGCTGCTTGGCGTCCGGTGCGTAGCGGCTGTTGGGGTAGCGGCTGGTCAGCTGGGCGAACTCGTTGTAGGAGTCGCGGGCAGCACCCGGGTCACGCTTGGTCATGTCCAGCGGCAGGAAGCGCGCCAGCAGGCCCACGTCCTGGTCGAACGAGGTCAGGCCCTTCATATAGTAGGCGTAGTCCACGTTCGGGTGCTGCGGGTGCAGGCGGATGAAGCGCTCTGCGGCAGACTTGGCGGCTTCCGGCTCGGCGTTCTTGTAGTTGGCGTAGATCAACTCAAGCTGGGCCTGGTCGGCGTAGCGCCCGAACGGATAGCGGGACTCCAAGGCCTTCAGCTTCGCTGTGGCGCTGGTGTAGCTATTATTGTCCAAGTCTTTCTGAGCCAGTTGGTACAACTCGACTTCGCTCAGGTTTTCGTCGACGACTTCCTTTGTTGACGAGCAAGCAGCAGTCATGGCGAGGATGGCGATCAGCAGCAGGTGTTTCACTTGCATGGCGGCTTGCGTCCCTATGACGGCCGCTGTCTTGGGCGGGGCCGTCCTGTTATGATGAGCGCCCCGTTGAAAGCCTCGGGGCAAAAGACGCCGTATTTAACCACAAGCGCGCAGCCGAAACCAAAGGCTGTGCCACGCCTAGTCTGAGCATGTCCGATAAAATTGAACTTCGCGCAGAGGTGCCGTCCGAATTGGGCGGCCAACGCCTCGATCAAGTCGCCGCACAATTATTCGCTGAGCACTCGCGCTCGCGCCTTTCCGCCTGGATCAAAGACGGCCGCCTGACTGTGGATGGAGCGGTTATCCGCCCGCGAGACATAGTCCATGGCGGTGCGATTCTTGAGCTGACTGCCGAGCAGGAAGCCCAGGGAGAATGGATCGCCCAGGACATTGAACTGGACATCGTCTACGAAGACGACGACATCCTGGTGATCAATAAACCCGCAGGCCTGGTGGTTCACCCGGCTGCCGGGCACGCTGACGGCACCTTGCTCAATGCCCTGTTGCACCATGTGCCGGACATCGTCAACGTCCCGCGCTGCGGCATCGTGCACCGTCTGGACAAGGACACCACCGGCTTGATGGTGGTGGCCAAGACCATTCAGGCGCAGACGCAATTGGTGACACAACTGCAAAGCCGCAGCGTCAGCCGGATCTACGAGTGCATCGTGATCGGCGTCGTGGTGGCAGGTGGCAAGATCAACGCGCCTATCGGTCGTCACGGCCAGCAGCGCCAGCGTATGGCGGTGATGGAGGGCGGCAAGCAGGCCGTGAGCCACTACCGTGTGCTGGAGCGTTTCCGCTCCCACACCCATGTGCGGGTCAAGCTGGAAACCGGGCGTACCCACCAGATTCGTGTGCATATGGCCCACATCAACTTCCCGTTGGTCGGCGATCCGGCCTACGGTGGTCGCTTCCGCATTCCGCCTGCGGCCAGCCAGACCATGGTTGAATCGCTCAAGTCGTTCCCGCGCCAGGCACTGCATGCACGCTTCCTGGAATTGGATCATCCGACGAGCGGTAAGCGCATGAGCTGGGAATCGCCGCTGCCAGACGATCTGGTCTGGTTGTTGTCGTTGCTCAAGCAGGATCGCGAGGCGTTTGTCGGATGAGTGACTGGCTGATTCCTGACTGGCCTGCGCCGGCTCAGGTAAAAGCCTGCGTTACCACCCGTGCGGGCGGCGTCAGTCTGGCGCCGTTCGACAGCCTCAACCTGGGCGATCACGTAGAGGACAGCTTGGAAGCTGTGCTTGAAAATCGTCGTCGTCTTAGTGACGCCTTCAATATCAAGCCGGCCTGGCTGCGTCAGGTTCACGGCGTAACGGTGGTCGAGGCCGACCCCAGTCGCACCGCCGAAGCCGATGGTAGCTGGACCAGCACCCCAGGTATTGCTTGCACTTCCATGACCGCCGATTGCCTGCCTGCGTTGTTCTGCAACCGCGCCGGTACTCGCGTCGCGGCTGCCCATGCCGGTTGGCGTGGCTTGGCGGCGGGCGTACTGGAAGCAGCTATCGACAGCCTGGAAACTGATCCGGGCGAAGTCTTGGTCTGGCTCGGCCCGGCCATTGGCCCGCAAGCCTTTGAAGTCGGCCCGGAAGTGCGCGAAGCCTTCATGCAGCAACTGCCGATCACCGCCGAAGCCTTCGTGCCCAGCCGCAACCCCGGCAAGTTCATGGCCGACATCTATAAGCTCGCTCGCCTACGCCTTGCCGAGCGAGGTGTCACCGCTATTTATGGTGGCGGTTTCTGTACCGTGACCGACCCGCGCTTCTTTTCTTACCGCCGCAGTTCACACACTGGTCGGTTTGCCTCCCTGATCTGGCTGGAACGCTAGACTCTCCTGACTTGGGTCAACTGTCTGGCGCTTGAAACTCCCAGAATCCACCCCATCTATAAGGGTATCTGGCAGGTTTCTTCATTCAGGATGTTTTATAGCTCCGGCCTGCTCAAAAGGAAGGTGACTAATGCGTATTGATCGTTTAACCAGCAAATTACAGTTGGCGTTATCTGACTCTCAATCCCTGGCGGTGGGCCTTGACCACCCGGCCATCGAGCCTGCGCACTTGATGCAGGCGCTCCTGGAGCAGCAAGGTGGTTCTATCAAACCCTTGCTGATGCAGGTGGGCTTTGACGTCAACAGCCTGCGCAAGGAGTTGAGCAAAGAGCTCGACCAACTGCCAAAAATCCAAAATCCGACCGGCGACGTGAATATGTCCCAGGACCTGGCGCGCCTGCTTAACCAAGCAGACCGTCTGGCCCAGCAAAAAGGCGACCAGTTCATTTCCAGCGAACTGGTGCTGCTCGCCGCCATGGATGAAAACAGCAAGCTCGGCAAGTTGTTGCTGGGCCAGGGCGTAAGCAAGAAAGCCCTGGAAAACGCCATCAACAACCTGCGTGGCGGCGACGCGGTGAACGACCCCAACCATGAGGAGTCGCGCCAGGCCCTGGATAAATACACCGTCGACCTGACCAAGCGCGCCGAAGAGGGCAAGCTCGACCCGGTGATCGGCCGTGACGACGAAATTCGTCGCACCATCCAGGTGTTGCAACGTCGTACCAAGAACAACCCGGTGCTGATCGGTGAACCTGGCGTGGGTAAAACCGCGATTGCCGAAGGCCTGGCCCAGCGCATCATCAACGGCGAAGTGCCAGACGGCCTTAAAGGTAAACGCCTGCTGTCTCTGGACATGGGGGCGTTGATCGCCGGTGCCAAGTTCCGTGGTGAGTTCGAAGAACGTCTGAAATCCCTGCTTAATGAACTGTCGAAGCAGGAAGGGCAGATCATTCTGTTTATCGATGAGTTGCACACCATGGTCGGCGCCGGTAAAGGCGAAGGCTCCATGGATGCGGGCAACATGCTCAAGCCAGCCTTGGCGCGGGGTGAGTTGCACTGCGTCGGTGCCACTACGCTTAACGAATATCGCCAGTACATTGAAAAGGACGCGGCCCTTGAGCGCCGCTTCCAGAAAGTGCTGGTGGAAGAACCGAGCGAAGAGGACACCATCGCGATCCTGCGTGGCCTGAAAGAGCGCTATGAGGTCCACCATAAGGTGGCGATCACTGACGGCGCGATCATTGCGGCGGCCAAATTGAGCCACCGCTATATCACTGACCGCCAGTTGCCCGACAAGGCCATTGACTTGATCGACGAAGCGGCCAGCCGCATTCGCATGGAGATCGACTCCAAGCCGGAAGTGCTCGACCGTCTGGATCGGCGCCTGATTCAACTGAAAGTTGAGTCCCAGGCCCTGAAGAAAGAAGAAGACGACGCGGCGAAGAAACGCCTGGAAAAACTTCAGGAAGAAATCGTCCGTCTCGAACGCGAGTATTCGGACCTGGAAGAAATCTGGACTTCGGAAAAAGCCGAAGTGCAGGGCTCTGCGCAGATCCAGCAAAAGATCGAGCAGTCCCGCCAGGAACTGGAAGCCGCACGCCGTAAAGGCGACCTCAGCCGCATGGCTGAACTGCAGTACGGGGTGATCCCGGACCTGGAACGCAGCCTGCAGATGGTCGACCAGCATGGCAAGCCTGAGAACCAGTTGCTGCGCAGCAAGGTGACCGAGGAAGAAATCGCCGAAGTCGTCTCGAAGTGGACCGGTATTCCGGTGTCGAAAATGCTCGAAGGCGAGCGCGACAAGCTGCTGAAGATGGAAAGCCTGTTGCACCAACGCGTGATCGGCCAGGAAGAGGCTGTGGTGGCGGTGTCCAACGCGGTACGGCGTTCGCGGGCCGGGTTGTCCGACCCGAACCGTCCAAGCGGCTCGTTCATGTTCCTCGGCCCGACCGGCGTAGGTAAGACTGAGCTGTGCAAGGCCCTGGCCGAGTTCCTCTTTGATACTGAAGAGGCCATGGTGCGCATCGATATGTCCGAGTTCATGGAGAAACACTCGGTGGCTCGTCTGATCGGCGCACCACCAGGCTATGTGGGCTACGAGGAGGGCGGCTACCTGACCGAAGCCGTGCGGCGTAAGCCTTACTCGGTGATCCTGCTGGATGAGGTCGAGAAGGCACACCCGGATGTGTTCAACATCCTGCTGCAAGTGCTGGAAGATGGTCGCCTGACGGACAGCCACGGACGCACCGTGGACTTCCGTAATACGGTGATCGTGATGACGTCCAACCTGGGGTCGGCACAGATCCAGGAACTGGTGGGAGACCGTGAAGGCCAGCGTGCTGCGGTGATGGATGCGCTGACCAGTCACTTCCGCCCGGAATTCATCAACCGGGTCGACGAAGTGGTGATCTTCGAGCCTCTGGCACGGGATCAGATCGCGGGCATCACCGAGATCCAGTTGAGCCGTCTACGTGGCCGTTTGGCCGAGCGCGAACTGGACCTGGTGCTGAGCAGCGAGGCGTTGGACAAGCTGATCGCGGTCGGTTACGACCCAGTGTATGGCGCACGGCCTCTGAAACGTGCGATCCAGCGCTGGATCGAGAACCCGCTGGCGCAGTTGATCCTGTCGGGCAGCTTTATGCCGGGCACCAGCGTCGAAGCGACCGTGGAAAACGACGAAATCGTCTTCCACTAAGCCCAGTCAGTGGCGTTATAAAAGGAGGCCCCGCATTGCGGGGCCTTTTTTTTTCGATAGGGCGTTGAACTGTAAGGAAAAGGCTTGTAAAGTGCGCCCCGCAACAACGTCAGCCCACGGGTTTCTTCTCCCCAAGAAGAAATCAGAAACAAGCGCAAATCATTGTCTTAAAAGCAATTTAAAGGGTTGACAGGGTTTTTTAAGATTGTAGAATAGCGCGCCTCAGACATGACAACGTAGCGATACGGAAGCATCGAAGAGAAGGTTGTAACGCAGTAGAAGTTGTACTTTGAAATATGTAGTTCCGTGATAGCTCAGTCGGTAGAGCAAATGACTGTTAATCATTGGGTCCCAGGTTCGAGTCCTGGTCACGGAGCCAATTTCAAGCCGGGGTATAGCGCAGTCCGGTAGCGCGCCTGCTTTGGGAGCAGGATGTCGGGAGTTCGAATCCCCCTACCCCGACCATATTTGGGTCGTTAGCTCAGTTGGTAGAGCAGTTGGCTTTTAACCAATTGGTCGTAGGTTCGAATCCCACACGACCCACCATTTTTGAGACCAGTTAACACTGGAATCGAATCTTAAGATCAGAGGCCAAAAGCGCTGATCGAAGAAGGCGACTGAAAGGTCGCCTTTTTTTTACCGGGGTATAGCGCAGTCCGGTAGCGCGCCTGCTTTGGGAGCAGGATGTCAGGAGTTCGAATCCCCTTACCCCGACCATATTAAAAATCCTCGTATCGAAAGATACGGGGATTTTTTTTGTCTGTGAAAATCCTGAATCCACCGCAAAGCAAATGTGGGAGCGGGCTTGCTCGCGAATGCGGTGGTTCAGTGCCAGATGTATTGACTGACACACCGCTTTCGCGAGCAAGCCCGCTCCCACATTTATCAGGTCACATTCTAGACCCGGCTGTTAATGCAATTTGAGACGCGGCTCCGTTCCACGCCCAATCTTGCTACCCAGCATCAACATCGCCGTGCGAAAGAAGCCATACAACGCCATCTGGTGCATCCGGTACAGCGACACATAAAACATCCGCGCCAACCAACCCTCAAGCATCACGCTGCCAGTGAGGTTGCCCATCAAGTTACCCACAGCAGAAAAACGCGACAGCGAAATCAGCGAGCCGTAGTCCGTGTACTTGTAGCTCGGCAGGTCCTTGCCTTCGATACGCAATTTCAGCGACTTGGCCAGCAGCGAAGCCTGCTGGTGAGCGGCCTGGGCCCGTGGCGGCACGTTGCGGTCGGTGCCCGGTTGCGGGCAGGCGGCGCAGTCGCCAAAGGCGAAGATGTTCTCGTCGCGGGTGGTTTGCAGGGTTGGCAACACCTGCAATTGGTTGATGCGGTTGGTTTCCAGGCCATCGATGTCCTTCAGGAAGCCCGGTGCACGAATCCCGGCCGCCCACACCTTGAGGCTGGCGGGAATCACCTGGCCGCTGCTGGTGATCAGCGCATCGGCCGTCACTTCGCTCACAGCCGAGTTGGTCAACACGGTGACTCCGAGTTTCTCCAGGGTTTTATGCACAGGCCCGCCGATACGCTCGGGCAGGGCAGGCAACACCCGTGGGCCGGCTTCAATCAGGGTGATGTGCATGTTTTCTGGCTTGATTCGGTCCAGGCCGTAAGCAGCCAGTTCATGGGCTGCGTTGTGCAGTTCGGCGGCCAATTCGACACCTGTGGCACCGGCGCCAACGATAGCGACGCTGATCTGCTCGACCACATCGGTCTGCCCCGCATGGGCGCGCAGGTAGTGGTTGAGCAATTGCTGGTGGAAGCGCTCGGCCTGTTTGCGGGTGTCGAGGAACAGGCAGTGTTGCGCTGCGCCTTCGGTGCCGAAATCGTTGGTGGTACTACCAACAGCGATCACCAGGCTGTCATAGCCCAGTACGCGCGCCGGCACCAGTTCGCGGCCTTCTTCATCGAGCGTGGCGGCCAGCTGGATTTTCTTCTGTTCACGATCAAGCCCACTCATGCGCCCCAGTTGGAACTCAAAGTGGTTCCATTTGGCCTGGGCGACATAATTGAGTTCGTCTTCCGAAGAGTTCAGCGAACCTGCAGCCACTTCGTGCAGCAGGGGTTTCCAGATATGGGTCAGGTTGGCGTCCACCAGCGTGATGCTGGCGGTGCCGCGCTTGCCCAGAGTCTTACCCAGGCGGGTAGCCAACTCCAGGCCGCCGGCGCCGCCGCCGACGATAATAATACGATGGGTCATGGGGATATCTCGCAAGGCTAAAAGAAATCGGAGCAGTTACCCCCGCGAGCGCCAGGCAGCTCATAGCGTCAGGTAACTCAAAAGGCGGCTCAGCAGACCGAGCCCGATCACCACTACCAGCACCACACACAGGAGCAGCCACGGCCGGAAAGGCTTGCGCTCGACTCTGTTCTGGGAGAGTTGCAGGTACTCTTCGACATGCTGTTGGTCATCGGGGTTCAGGCGGCTGGTCATAAAGGCCTCGTCAGGTAGACGTTGCAAAGGGGCGCCACGTTACAGTCCGGGGATCAGAGGCTGATGCCCACGTCGAACACTATGCTGCGGCCCAGGTTGTTGCGCAAGAAATCCGGCGCATCGGGGTGGGCAAACAACACCCGTGCAAAGGTCGGTCCCACCAGTGACAGCGAGCGCCAGCCCTGGCGCAGGTATTCGGTTGGGGGTGGAAAATGGCTGTTGAGGTCGAGCACTTCGCGCTTGAGGCTGGTGAAGGCAATGAGGTCCAGCTCCCCCAGGTCCATCCCGCGTTCTTTATAGTTGTGGGCCTTCTTGCGCAACGTGGGCGCCAGGCGCAGCAAAAACTCGTGGGCGGGGATACGCCGCGGCTTGGCTTCGCGCCGCACCAACTGGCTCAGGGAGAAAGCGCTGCGCCGGCGCAGCAGCTCATCGCGCCATTCGTCATTCAGGCGTCGGCCTTCGTCCAGTACAAAAAACACTTCGAAACTGGCATCGCGAAACAGCACGTCCGGCGGCTCTTGCCCTGCGGCGTGAAACTCTTCGGCACGGTAGGGCACATTCAAGCCTTGCAGCAGGCGCTGGCAGACCCAACGCTCACGCTCCCATTTGCGGGCATTGGACAGGAACGCGTTGGCTTGTTCGGCCGCTACAGTGAGCAGGCGCAAATAATCTGAGTCATCCATGCCACCAGCTTAGCGTCCAAATGATGACCGCAGGAAGTCCTGCCATAAAAGCTCGGTGTAGACTGGCAGCCTGCCCCTTATTTTAGTGTGGGAATACCGCCGTGATCAGTGCCGCAGTGCTCGCACCACAAACCCTCGGCGTCGGCTGGCTGGTGTATGCGCCGCTGGTGTTGTGGGCAATCTTCCGTTCGCCGTGGGTGGAGTTGTTCGCCGACCGGCGGCGCCAGCATCTGCTGTTCGGCACGGTGTTCGCGTTGTTCATGTTGTGGCTGGTGCGGCGGGATTTCGATACCGGTGTGTCCTATCACTTTATCGGCATGACCGCCGTGACCCTGCTGCTGGACTGGCCCCTGGCAATCGTCGGGGGCTTTGCCGCCCAGCTCGGTTTGATGTTGCTGGGGCGCCAGGACCTGGCTGCCCTCGGCGTCAACGGCTTGTTGCTGATCGGGCTGCCGGTGCTGGTCACTGAAGGCTGCGCGCTACTGGTGGAGCGTGCACAACCGCGCAATCCCTTTGTGTATATCTTTTGTTCCGGCTTTTTTGCTGCTGCGCTCTCGGCGTTGCTCTGCCTGTTGTTCGGGCTGGGGCTGTTGTGGATTGACGGGCTTTTCGCGATGCCAGAATGGCTGGAAGATTTTGTCGGCTACCTGTGGCTGATCATCTTTCCAGAGGCCTTTATTAACGGCATGGTGATCAGCGCATTGGTGGTGTTTTGCCCGGAATGGCTGGAGACGTTCAACCGTACCCGCTACCTCTCGGCGCCCTGGAAGGACGACGATTCGCAGCATTGATCCAGATCAAATCCCGCGCGCTCGGGCAGGCCCATGCTCTGCGGAATTTTTCCAGGAGCACGGATCATGAGTGTGTACGAATGGGCGCGGCAGGAGTTGCGCAGAAGCCAGGACGCAGCACAGGAAATCGGTTTTGACCCAGGCTTGACCCTGCGCGCGATGCTCAGTGCGGTGGTGCAACAGAGTAAAGGCGTGCGCAGTTTCGAAGACCTGGCCGACGAGCTGCAATACCTTGCAGAGAACCTCGACGACCAGCAGGAATACGCCTTTATGCGCCCTTAGTGGCGCGGCGGCAGGTCTTCGGAAAACAGTTCGTCTTCGGCGTCCGGCGCTACCGGGATCTTGTGTTCTTCAGCGGCCCAGGCGCCCAGGTCGATGAGTTTGCAACGGTCCGAGCAGAACGGCCGGTTGAGGTTGGTCGCCTTCCATTCCACGGGGGCACCGCAGGTTGGGCATTCGACGGTCAAAGGTTGGCTCATGATCGGCCTCCACGCAAAGTAAGGTAAAAGTGGTGCAGTCGCTCGACCTCGCTGTGCAACCAGGCGAGGTCCTGGTCATTGACCAGTACGTCATCGGCATGTTTCAGGCGTTCTTCGCGGCTGGACTGGGCCTTGAGAATCGCCTGTACCTGCTGTTCGCTGATGCCGTCGCGCTGCAGGGTACGCTGAATCTGCAGTGATTGCGGCACATCGATTACCAGCACGCGCTGGGTCATGCCGGACTGGCCGGACTCGATCAGCAGCGGCGACACCAGGATCGCGTAGGGCGAACGGGCCCGAGCCAGGTGGCTGCGAATCTCCTCGCCAATCAGCGGGTGCAGCAGGGCTTCCAGCCAGCGGCGCTGTTCGGGGACTTCAAAGATCAGCTTGCGCAGCGCCGCGCGGTCCAGTTGGCCGTCAGGCTGCAGTACGCCGGTGCCGAAATGCTCGACGATACGGGCCAATGCCGGTCGACCCGGTTCGACCACCCAGCGGGCGGCATGATCGGCGTCCACCAGGTCAATGCCCAAGTCGATAAAGTGTTGGGCCGCCGCGCTTTTACCGCTGCCGATGCCGCCGGTGAGGCCAAGAATCCAGGGTGTTGCAACAGAAGTGGTCATCTGAAACCGACAGACTGCAAATAGAAGTCGGTTATTTGACCACCCCAGAGCAATGCAATCCAGCCGGCAATCGCCAGATAGGGGCCAAACGGCATTGGCGTGGATGCCTGGGTCTTGCGTACACGCATCAGGATCAACCCGACAAACACCCCCACCAGCGAAGACATCAGCAGCGTCATCGGCAGGATTTGCCAACCGCCCCAGGCACCGAGCAGTGCCATTAACTTGAAGTCCCCGTGGCCCATGCCGTCCTTGCCGGTGGCCAGCTTGAACAGCCAGAACACGCTCCACAGGCTCATGTACCCGATCACCGCGCCCCACAGGGCGTCGTGCAGCGCAGTCAGCAAGCCGAAGCCGTTGATGATCAGCCCCAGCCACAGCAACGGCAGCACCAGTACGTCGGGCAGCAACTGATGGTCGGCGTCGATCAGGCTCATCGCCAGCAACCCCCAACTCAACAGCATTACCGCACCCGCCGGCCAGCCAAATCCGAAATGCCAGGCCACGAACGCCGAGATCAGCCCGCACGTCAGCTCCGTAAGCGGGTAGCGGGCGCTGATTGTTGCCTGGCAATGGGCGCAACGCCCCCGAAGCATCAGGTAACTGAGCAGTGGGATATTTTCCCATGGGCGAATGGGGTGCTCGCAGTGCGGGCAGCAGGAGTTGGGGTGCATGAGGTTGTAGGCTGGCCCGACAGGCTCTGGGGGCAAGCCGAGCACTTCGTGGGCCTGGGCGCGCCATTCCCGTTCGAGCATTTTTGGCAGGCGCCACACCAGCACATTGATAAAGCTGCCGACGATCAGTCCCAACACCAGTGACAGCCAGACAAACGCCTGCGGATGCTCGCTAAACAGCTGGCTCAAAATGCGCTCCCCATCTGGAATACCGGCAGGTACATGGCGATCACCAGCGTCCCGACGATGCCGCCCAATACCACCATGATCAGCGGTTCCATCAGGCTGGTGAGATTGTCGACCTGGTTGTCCACCTGCGCTTCGTAATGGCTGGCGACTTTTTCCAGCATGGTGTCGAGGGTGCCCGACTCTTCACCGATTGCTGTCATCTGGATCGCCATGCCGGGAAACAGGCCACTGTTGGCCATGGATTGATTCAATTGCATGCCGCTGGATACATCGTGACGCATATGCTCGATTGCCTGTTTGAACGGTCTGTTGCCCGCCGCACCCGCGACGGAGTCCAGCGCCTGTACCAACGGAACCCCGGCAGCAAAGGTGGTGGACAGCGTACGGGCGTAGCGGGCCACCGCTGAATTTCTCAGCAGTTTGCCTGCCAAGGGCAGTTTCAACAAACCGGCGTCCAGCCAGTGGCGAAAATCAGCGTGCGTCTTGTAGGCCTGGCGCAAGGCTGCGGCGCTTGCTCCCAGGCCGAGCGCCAAGACCCACCAGGCGTGCTGCATGAACTCGGACAGGGCAATGACCTGCAAGGTGAGCCCTGGCAGTTGGCCATTGACCCCGGCGAACAGGTGCTGGAACTGCGGCACGACCTGGACCAACAGCACACCGGTGACAAGGCTGGCGACCACCAGGACCACAGCCGGGTAGGTCATGGCTTTTTTGACCCTGGCCTTGAGTTGCTCGCTTTTTTCCCGGTGGATGGCCACGCGTTCCAGCAGCGTTTCAAGCGCTCCGGATTGCTCGCCGGCGGCTACCAGGTTGCAATACAGCTCATCGAAATGACCCGATTGCTTGCGCAATGCTTCGGTCAGGCTCACGCCGCTGACGATCTCCTGTTTCAGCCCTAGTACCACCTCACGGACGGTACGGTGCTCGACACCTTCACTGATGATATCGAAGGCTTGCAGCAGAGGAATGCCGGCCCTCAGCAGCGTGGCCAGTTGGCGAGTGAACAAGGTGATATCGGTCTTTTTGATCGAGGGAGTCAGGCCTGGCAGTGTCGGTAACTGCCTGCGTACACGCCCGGGGCAGATGCCTTGCTGGCGCAGTCGGGCCTTGATCACGGCGGGGTTGTGCCCCCTTGCCTGTCCGCAAACGCGGCGCCCTTTGCGGTTGGTGCCTTCCCAGGCGTAAATCGTCGAAGCGTTGTCCATGTCGCGGTTCCGCATAGAGGTCGTCGAAGAGGTATAGCCTAGTCAGGTGACGGCCAACGACGGGCCGGTGGTGCAGGATAAAATGTCAGAATGTGCGTCTTGCAGGCGCCTGGCCGCGTGCGGATGAGTACACTGGCGCCGCTGCACAACACGGGGCGCAGGATGCGCCTTGTCATGAGTTCTATCCTGGAGAGTGAATGTGATACGTCAAAAAGGTTTTACCCTGATCGAGCTGCTGATCGTCGTGGCAATCATCGGCATTTTGGCCACCATTGGCCTGCCGATGTACACCACGCACCAGGCCAAGGCCAAGTTCACCGCCGGTCTGGCTGAAATTACCGCGCTGAAGGCCGGGTATGAATCCACCATCAACCAGGGCACCGTCCCCACGCTGGCATTGATCGGCGGCACCGGCGACACCACCGCCAACTGCAAGATCGGCGTGACAGGCGACGTGGTCACCGGCGCGGGCACCCTGAGCTGCGAAATCCTCGACGCCCCGGCGCCCGTGCTGAACAAGGTCATCACCCTCACGCGCAGCGCGACCACCGGTTGGAAGTGCACCACGACCGCCGAAGAAAAATATGCCGCCAAGGGCTGCAGCACCGACGGCGCATAACTGCCAAACCATCCGCACGGACGTAGAGGTGGCCGATGTCGTTATCCGTACCACAGCGCGGCAGTATGTTCCTGGTAGCAACGGTTTGCCTGCTGATGGTTGGGGTGTGTGCGCCGTTCAGTGGGCATGACCTGCAACGGGCGATGCAAATTGCCATCGGGTTGTGCGCGGTGCTGTACGGGATGTCGGTCGCGCCTGCCGGGCCTCTGGTGGACCGGCCTACTGCCCTGGGCCTGACGCTGATCATCGCGCTGGGGCTGGTGTCTTCGGCATTGGCCCATCAACCGCTTTGGGCGTTCACCGAAGTCGCGCTGTTCATCAGTTGTGGGGCGATCGCCGTAGCGTTTGCCCTGCTGCGCCGGCATGGTGGCGCGCCTTTGGATCGCGCCCTGATCCTTGTGGTGGCGTTGCTTTGCCTGATCAAGTCGATTCAATACCTGTACGCTGGGGCGCTTGCCTTCTCCCTCGGCGAGCGAGTGCTGGACCTTGACGGGTTGCTGTCGGGGTTTTCCAACAAGCGTTTCTACGGTCAGTTTCAGACCTTCACGCTGCCATTGCTGGCGCTCCCTTTGCTGATACCGACGGTCTCCCGCTCCCAGCGGGCTGCGGTGTTTGCGTTGTTGTGCATCTGGTGGATGATCGCAATCAGCGGCGGCACTCGCGGTACCTGGCTGGGCATGGGGATGGCCGGCGGGGTGCTGGCGCTGCTCGGGCCGTGGGGGCGGCGTTGGGTGGGGTGGCAACTGGCTGCGATGTTTGGCGGGTTGCTGCTGTATTGGCTGGCGTTTACCGTACTGGCGGGTTACCTGGGTATTGGCACGTCTGCTGGCGCCAGTGATCGGCTGACCACCTCACTGTCGGGCCGAGGCCCGATCTGGTGGCAAGCTTGGCATATGCTTGCCGAGCACCCATGGCTGGGCTTCGGGCCGATGCATTTTGCCGATATTGCCAACAAGATCGCCGCACATCCCCACCAGGCTATCCTGCAATGGGCCAGCGAATGGGGCGCGCCATCGGCGCTATGCGTGGCGATCTTGGCGTGGCGCGGTGGTTGGGCCACGTTGGGCAAACTGCGCGAGCGGAGGCTGTCCTGCGAGCCTGCGGACCTGTTGCGGTTAGGCCTGTTTGCCGCGTTGATCGGCGCACTGGTGCAATCGATGGTTGATGGCGTGATCGTGATGCCCAATTCCCAGGTCTGGCTGGCGCTGATCGTGGGCTGGTTGATGGGGCTGCATGTGTGGCAAGGCCCGGCGACGCGGCCGCTGCCTTGGGCCTGGACCGTGTGGAACATCTTGTGCGTGTTGGCCGTTGGTCTGCTGGTTGCTATCGCGGTGCGGGACGTGCCTCACATCAAGCAGGCCCAGCAGCAGTACCTCGACACCCATGGCAACTTGCTGCAACCGCGCTTCTGGGCTCAGGGCGTGATTGCCCGCTGAAGGCCGCGAGTTGCCGGACGCCCGATGCGGTGCTAGCTTTAGCCCACCGCCCGTGTAGCTCAGCCGGTAGAGCAGCGCACTCGTAACGCGAAGGTCGCAGGTTCGATTCCTGTCTCGGGCAAAAAGGCAGCACCGCTTCAAAGGCAATGTTTTCAGATGATCCCAAGAATGGTTCTGAAGGCCAGACGAACCGGCATCCGTGCCTGTTCTTTTGTATCTGCGCAACCTTGATGTCCCAGATGCATCCCCATTCCTCGATCCAAAGAGAACACTATGACCACGACTGAAATGACCCAGGAAGTTCGGCACCAAGCAGCCCTCGAAAAATACCTTGAGGAGTCGCCGCAGCTTAAAGAAGAGATCAAGGATCTAAGCGCCGATGACCAGCGTGACCAGATCCAGTGGGCATTCGAGGACGAGGCCGAGAGCCAGGGCCTTCAGCCTTGGGAACTGACCCTTAAGTACACCTCGACAGCAGAAGAATTCGAATCAGCACGGTTGGCTTTGCATAAAGAGGCAGCTGAAGTGCTGGGTGTCGAATGGGACGAGTACTGCGAGATGAATAACCTCGTCGTCTAAGCACGGCGGCGCGATTGCTGTAGTGAGCGGGGCAAGCCCGCTCACTACAACGACGATCGATGGTTCAGATGCTCAGTCGCATCGACAAATCCACCGCCTTCACATCCTTGGTCATCGCGCCGATGGAGATGTAGTCCACGCCGGTTTCAGCGATGGGCAGCAGGGTGCTTTCATTGATCCCGCCGCTGGCCTCCAGCTTGGCCTTGCCGCCGTTCAGGCGCACGGCTTCACGCATGTCTTCCAGGCTCAGTTCGTCGAGCATGATGATATCCGCGTCCGCCGCCAGGGCTTCGCGCAGTTCGTCCAGGCTTTCCACTTCAATTTCCACCGGTTTTCCGGGGGCGATCTTGTGGGCGGCCGTGATGGCTTGGGCAATGCCACCGCAGGCGGCGATGTGGTTTTCCTTGATCAGGAACGCGTCATACAGACCGATGCGGTGGTTGTGACAGCCACCGCACGTCACCGCGTATTTCTGCGCCAGGCGCAGGCCGGGTAGGGTCTTGCGGGTGTCCAGCAGCTTGACCTGGGTGCTCCCGACGAAATCCGCCAGGTATTGGGCGCGTGTGGCGACGCCGGACAGCAACTGCAGGAAATTCAATGCACAACGTTCGCCACTGAGCAGCGAGCGCGCCGGGCCTTCGAGGTGGAACAGCGCCTGGTTGGGGCTCACACGTTCACCGTCGGCGACTTGCCAGTGCACGGCGACCCGAGGGTCCAATTGACGGAACACCGCGTCCACCCAGGCCGTACCGCTGATAACGGCCGCATCGCGGGTAATGATCGTGGCGGTGGCCAGCCGTTCGGCCGGGATCAACTGCGCAGTGATGTCGCCGCTGCCGATGTCTTCCAGCAGTGCACGGCGCACGTTGGCTTCGATTTCGGCGGTGAGGTCGGCAAGACGGAGATTCGGCATAACAGGCTCCACAAACAAAGTGCTCCGATTATAGGGGCAGTGGGCGCCTGAACCCAGCGACCTGCTCATTTACGACCAAATGGCAGAGGGTGCTGGCGCAACCACCCCTGATTGCAAGATAATCTCGCGCCTTGCAATTGGCGTCATAGCTTTGACGTCTGCCCAATACCGCCGTTTCAGGAGGCCAGGATGCACAATGACGGAAAGGTGGTGCCAATCAACAAGGCGCACGCCACGCCAGCGCCGCTCGCCCGATTGCCGGTGGTGTTGCTGCAAGTGCGCGACAAGGCGGCGCAACAGCTGCAGCAAGGCTTGCAGGAGCTATTCGATAACGCCGACGACACCTTGTTCGAAATGGCCGACAAGGCCCGCAACAACCTCGACCATCATATTTTTTTCGAAGCCATGCGCGACCTGCGCCTCAAGCGCAAGAATTTCGAGCGCGTGTTCATGGAGCGGTTGTTCGAAGCCTTCGCCTGCCTGGGCCAGGCCGGGCGCGGCGAGCGGCAATTGGTGCCAGTGGTGTCCTACGAAACGGCCCCAGGCACTTCCAGGGACGACCAGGAAAAAGCCGTGGCCCTTGAGGCGATGCTGGGCCGGGTGCGCCACCGCGACGGCCTGGCGCTGGGGCAACTCACCACGCGCTTGAGTGCCCTGTTGGGCAATCGCCTGGATGATCGTGAAAACCCCTTGGGCCCGGCGCTGTTGTGTGAATTCTTCCTGCGGGCAGGGCGCAGTCTGGGGGTGGAGATCCGCGTCAAGCTGATCATGCTCAAGCTGTTTGAAAAATACGTGCTCAGCGACGCCGACCAACTCTACAACGAGGCCAACCAATTGCTGGTGGCGACCGGCGTATTGCCCGAACTCAAGGCGCTGCCTTCCCGTCGCCTGGGGGGGCATGCGGTTCGCGATCTTCAGCGCGACACCGTATCGCCGACAACCGACCAACCCGTTGATGACACCGGCCAGGAAGCGTTCGCCGCTTTGCAGCAATTGCTCATCACCGTGCGCGGCAGCATCGCGCCCACCCTTGAAGCCAGCGCCGAGCCCCTGCCGATTACCACGCGCGACCTGCTGCGCCTGCTCTCTCATCTGCAGCAATACGTGCCCGAACCGGACGCCGAGGACGACTTCGACCTGCGCAGCCAGCTTGGGCAGTTGCTCACCCGCGTCAGCGTCAAGAGCGGCAAGTCGCGGGTGGTGGAGGGGGCAGATGAAGACGCGATCAACCTGCTGGCCATGCTGTTCGAATTTATCCTTAACGATCGCAGCGTGCCGGATGCCTTCAAGGCGTTGATCGGTCGCCTGCAGATCCCGATGCTGAAAGTGGCGGTGCTGGACAAGCGTTTTTTCAGCCACGCCAGCCACCCGGCGCGCGGCTTGCTCAATGAAATCGCGGCGGTAGCCATGGGCTGGAGCCCGCGCGATGACTGTCAACGCGACAACCTGTACCTGCGCATCGAGCAGGTGGTGCAGCGTCTGCTCAATGAGTTTGTTGAAGACACGGCGATTTTCTCCCAACTGCTGGCGGAGTTCAGCGCGTTTGCCGCCGACGAGCGGCGGCGCAGTGACCTGCTCGAACAGCACACCCGCGATACCGAAGAGGCACGCCTGCGGACCGAGGCTGTGCGCCAGCGGGTGGCCGAGGTACTGAATCGACGCTTGTTGGGCAAGGTCCTGCCACGCTCGGTGCTGCTGTTCGTGCAGCAAGCCTGGAGCCAGGTGCTGCTGCTGGCCCATCTCAAGTACGGGGAGCAGTCGTTGCAATGGCAGGCGGCGCTGCGCACCCTGGATGACCTGATCTGGAGTGTCAGCCTGCAAAGCGACACACATGCCGGGCGGCATTTGCTGGGGCAGGTGCCGGGTTTGCTCAAGGCCTTGCGCGATGGATTGACCAGCGCCGCGTTCGACCCTTTCAGCACCCGAGAGTTTTTTGTGCGCTTGCAAGCGCTGCACACCCAGGCGCCGGAGGAGATCGATGGGTTGGTCGAGGTGCGCGAGCCATTTGTGCTCGGTGCAGTTTCGCCTGATCCCGTCGAAGGCCTGCCGGAGCATGACCCAGACCTGCTCAAAACCCAACTGCTGCAGATCGGTGGCTGGTTTGTGTTTGATGGGGGAGACACCAGCGCCCAGCGTTGCAAGCTCACCGCGATCATGGCGCCGACCAACACCTATATTTTTGTCAGCCGCACGGGGCTCAAAGTGCTTGAGCACAGTGCCGGCCAACTGGCATTGGCGTTCAAGCATGGAACGCTGCATGCCTTGGATAGCGGGCCATTGTTCGAGCGAGCACTGGTGGAAGTGGTGGGCAGGCTGCGACAACTCAATCGCGGCAAGTGATCGCAACCACGGGGTCGAACGCGGCATACTGCACATACTTTGACTCATTCTAGGAAGCTGTATGCAGTTGGACTCCGCCAGCGGTTGGTGCCAGGGCATCCGCCATTGCCCTTCGCCCAACTTCAACGAGCGCCCCGCAGGTGAAATTTCACTGTTGGTGGTGCACAACATCAGCCTGCCCCCTGCACAATTTGCCACCGGCAAGGTGCAGGAGTTTTTCCAGAATCGCCTGGATGTCACGGAACATCCCTACTTTGAAGGGATCGCTGACCTACGGGTGTCCGCGCATTTTCTGATTGAACGCGACGGTGCGGTGACGCAGTTTGTGTCGTGCCGCGACCGGGCCTGGCATGCGGGGGTCTCGTGCTTCGAAGGGCGCGAAACCTGCAATGACTTTTCCGTGGGCATCGAGCTGGAAGGCACGGATGACTTGCCGTTTACCGACGCGCAATACAAGTCGCTGATCGACCTGACTGGTCAGTTGTTGGCAGCGTACCCAGGCATCACGCCCCAGCGTATCTGTGGTCACAGCGATATCGCGCCAGGGCGCAAGACCGACCCCGGCCCGGCTTTTGATTGGGCGCGCTTTCGCAACGCCCTGCAGGATGGAGGACACGCACGATGAGTTTCCTGGTGTTGGTGTTGGCGGTGTGGATCGAGAAGTTCTCGGCCCTGCGCCAGCGGTTGCAACGTGACGGCGGATGGCTGCGTGAGCTCGCCAAGCTGGAATCGAGCCCGCGTTGGGGCAAGCAGCCGTGGTTGATTCTGGTGCTGCTGGTGTTGTTGCCGGTGGCATTGCTGGCGCTGTTGCTGCTGGTGCTGGAGCCGGTGGCCTATGGCTTGCTGGCCCTGCCGGTGCACCTGTTGGTGGTGATCTACAGCCTGGGCCGAGGCGATCTGTTGGCCGGGCTCGGCCCGTTTCGCGATGCCTGGCGCCGGGGCGATCTGCAGGCTGCCGAGCATGTGGCCGAGCGCGACCTGAAACTGGGCGCCGACAGTGGCGAGCAACTGCTAGAGCGTGTCCAGGGCCACCTGCTGTGGCAGGTCTACCAGAGTTTTTTCGCGGTGATCTTCTGGTACTTCCTGCTGGGCCCGGTTGCCGCATTGGCGTATCGCCTGCTGGCGCTGGCCAGTGAACACAGCAGCAACCCGCTGGTGGCCGAGCGTGCCGGGCAACTGCGCCACGCGTTTGACTGGTTGCCGGTACGCTTGCTGGCGGCCAGCTTCGCCCTGGTGGGCAACTTCGTCGCCGTCAGCCGCGTAATGCTTCACGAGTTGTTGAGCTGGGACATCAGCGCCGCCCAACTGGTGGAGAAAGTCGGCCTGGTCGCCGCCGAGATCCCGGCGCCGGTGGTGGGCGCCGAGGGCATCAACAGCCTGGACCGCCTGTGGGAACTGCTGCTGCGCGCAGCGGTGCTGTGGTACGCCGGCTTCGCCATCTGGACCGTATTGCCCTGACCCGTAGTGAGCGGGGCAAGCCCGCTCACGACACTGTTTTTCGCAGGGCCTTCAGGCTCGTTAACCTTAAGTTACAAAACTTCCTTTCAAATTGAGCTATACAGATGATGGCTAACTGCCGCCCTGCGCCTCAATAAAAATAAAAGAAAGGGAGTTCACCTGTGAAGAGCTTGCTCTATCCCGCCGTCGCGCTGATGAATCGCCTGAGCTTCGGCATGAAGTTCAGCCTGATCAGCGTGCTGTTCCTGCTGCCCATGCTGGCGACCAACTATTACCTGGTGCGTGATTCCTGGCGCGAATTCCAGGGCACGCGGATCGAATTGCAAAGCTTGGATCTGCTCGGCAGCAGCCTGGCCCTGCGCCGGGACCTGGAAACCCTCAACAACCTGGTACAGATCAACGCCACCCTCGGCCAGTCCGGCAAGGCCGGTGACCTTGAGGGCAAGATCAGCGCGCTGGAGCACAGTGTGCTGAGTCGCCTGCAAGGCCTTGATGCCATGGCCACCGACCCCGAACAAATCGCCGCCTTTGAGAGCAAGCGCGACGAGTTGATCAGCGCCTTCAAGGCCCAACAGCAGGAAACCTCGCTGCTGAGCAAAAGCGCGCTGATCGGCAAGTTGCTGAACAAGGCCCAGATGCTCAGCCAGATCATCGCCAGCCAATCGGGCCTGAGCCGCGACCCCCAGGGCGACCTGCGCCAGCTCAGTGAACTGATCACCAGCGTCACCCCGCACGTCACCCAGACCCTGGGCGAAGGCCGGGCCATGGGCGCGTACTCGTTAGGCCAGGGCTTTCTCAATTCATCTTCCAGCACCCGTTTTGACGAATTGCTGCAACAGCTGGAAAAACTCCAGGCCGAATACGGCCTGAAATTACAGGACGCCCTGGGCTCCAGCCGCGCTGCCCACGCGGCCCTCGATGGCATGGCCACGGCCAGCAGCGCCAGCCTCAAGCAAGGCAGCGAGTTATTCGAAGAGCAGGTGGTGATGGCCGAAACCCTCGACGCCCCTTGGCAGCCTTTTTACGACAACGTCAGCCAATTGATGGCCCAGACTTACCAGCTCAATGAGGCCACCCTGGCCTTTATCGGCCAGCAGTTGGAGCAGCGCCTGGCGCAGAACCGCATGCATATGGTGCTGCTGGTGTCGGCGCTTACGGCGGTGTTCTTGCTGATCTTCTATCTATACGGTGGCTTCTACGCCTCCACCCGCACCACGCTGCGACGCTTGGGGCTGATGATGGACAAGGTGGCGGCCGGCGACATGACCGTCACCTTTGTCGCCCACAGCCGCGATGAACTGGGCGACCTGGGCCAGGTGTTCAATGGCACCGTGGCCAAGATCCATGACCTGATCGAGCGCGTCGGGCACACCGTCAGCCAGGTCGAACTGCAGGCTGGCCAGGTGGAGTCAGTCTCGGCCCGCAGCAACCAGGCGGTGTCCGGCCAGCGTACGCAAATCGAACAGGTGGCGACGGCGATGAACCAGATGTCGTCCACAGCCCAGGAAGTGGCGCGCAGTGCGGCAGCGGCGGTCAACAGTGCCCATAGCGTCAACGATGAGACCGTCAGTGGTCGTGGCCTGGTGCAATCCCAGCAGGGCAGCATTGCGCGCCTGGCCTCGGAGATCGACCAGTCGGTGCAAGTGATCAATCAGTTGGCCACCGACAGCCAGTCCATCAGCAACGTATTGGAAGTGATCAAAAGCATCGCCGAACAGACCAACCTGCTGGCGCTCAATGCGGCGATCGAGGCGGCGCGGGCCGGTGAGCAGGGCCGAGGTTTTGCCGTGGTGGCCGATGAAGTGCGCACCCTGGCCCGACGCACCCAGCGCTCAACCGAAGAAATCGAGCAGATGATCAGCCGCCTGCACAGCGGTGTGGCGGCGGCCGTGACGGCGATGGGCACCAGCCATGCCATGGCCAATGGCACGGTGGGGCAGTCGGAAAAGGTCCAGCAAGCCTTGGAAAATATCCTCGGCGCCGTAGGCATGATCGTCGATCAGAACCAGCAGATTGCCGCCGCCGTGGAGCAGCAGACGGCGGTCGCCCACGATATCGACCAGAACATTGTGCAAATCAACCGTGCTGGTGAGTACGCAGCCGAGGGGGCCCATCAGACCGAGGCTGCCAGCCGGCAACTGTCAATGCAGGTGATTGAGTTGAAGCAATTGATCGGTGCCTTTCGCGTGTAGGGCGTAGGCGTAGGATTTAAGCCTTAGCTATGTGGTGCATGTCCTGATTTGCCTCGGGCTCTTTTTTGCCGGTGTGGATAAGTGAAAATTTGTTTCACTCAAGTCCATGTCCAAGGGGCACAGCGATGACCACTGTTATCGGCATCAAAGGGCACTGCGCCCACTGCGACATCACCTTCGAACTCAAGCCGTGGCAATTGAACGCCATCGCCATCGAAGAGCCTTTTGATTGCCCGTACTGCCAACGGATCTTGCAGTTGAATTGCCCTCGCCAGTTGCGCCGGCTCAAGACGCTGGACCATTGGGCGCTGGTGCGCCCGAGCATGGTGGTGCTGACCTGCATGGTGCTGATCGTGGCATTGGTGATGGAGTGGGTGGGACTGATCAGCGTGGTTGGCCAGCTCAATGTGTCACTGGCGGTGCTTCTGGTGCACTTCGTGGCGTTGCGCTATGCCCGTTACCGCCAGCGCCTGACGCTGGAGTTGCAAGTGGTGACGCCAGCCTTACCAATTGAACAGCTCGCACGCATTGCGTGTGCTCGCCTCGGCCAGCAATAGCGGGGCAATGCCCATACGTTCAGCCAGGGCGTTGCAGATAGCCGGCAAGTGTTGCGGGCTGTTGCGCTGGCCGGGGAACATGGCCGGTGCCATGTCAGGGGCGTCGGTTTCCAGCACCACCGCGTCCAGCGGCAACTGTGCCAGCACCTTATGCATGCGCAGGGCCTGGGGCCAAGTGGCAGCACCGCCCAGGCCCAGTTTGAAACCCAGCTTGATGTATTCGCGGGCCTCTTCCTGGCTACCGGCAAATGCGTGGATGATGCCGCCCCGCGGCAGGCGGATACGTTTGAGGGTGGCAATCACTGCCGCGTGACTGCGGCGTACGTGCAGCAACGCCGGCAGTTGGAAGTCGGCCGCCAGCTTGAGTTGGGCTTCAAACAGGCTTTGCTGGCGTGCGCGGTCCAGTGTTTCAAGAAAGTAGTCCAGGCCAATTTCGCCCACCGCACATAACTGGCGGTGACCGTGCAGGCGGCTGAGCCAATCGCCCAGTTCCGTCAGGTCGGCGGGGCGATGATCGTCCAAGTACACCGGGTGCAGGCCAAAGGCGGCGAACAAGCCTTCGTCGTTCTGCACCAGGTCCCACAGCCGTTGCCAATTTTGCTGATACACCCCGAGCACCACCATGCGCCGTACGCCCAGTTCACGGCTGTGGGCGAGGACTTCCCCGCGGTCAGTGTCGAAGTCCGGGAAGTCCAGGTGGGTGTGGGTGTCGATCAGCTCCACGCTCAGGCCTCGTGAATACGCTGCTTGAACGTGCGACCGATGGCGTGCACGCCCGGCTGGTACTGCTCTTGTTCAATCGCGGCCAGGGCCAGCTTCAGCGAGGTGTCGGCGATGTGTTGATGTTGCTGGGCCATGGCGTTGACCGGCAGCGGCAGGAAGTCCAGCAACTGGGTGTCACCAAAGGTGCCCAGGTGCATTTGGCGTGCCTTGGCCGGCACTGCCTGCAGGGCGTCGAACACGCCTTGCAGCAATACGTAGGACGTGGTGATCAGCGCGTCAGGCAAGTGCCCAAGGCGTTGCAGGAGTTCTTCCATCATGCGCTTGCCGCATTCGCGGCTGAAGGCCAGGCCGTGTTCGATGCTGCTTTCCACCTCGCTGTCACGCAGGGCCAGGCAGAAGCCCTTGGTGCGTTCCTGGCTGATGCTCAACTCGGCCCGCGCACCCAGCAGCACGATTTGCTTGGGCTTGAGTTGCAGCAGGCTGGCGGTCAATTGCTGGCTGGCCTGGCGGTCGTCACTGACCACCGAGCAGAACTGCGCCGGGTCCATCTCACGGTCGATGGCAATGATTGGCAGGCCCTTGGCTTGCAGCTCACGGTAGCTGTCGTCGTTGGGCGGCAGGCAACTGGCCACGAACAACGCATCACAGCGCCGGGCGCGGAACAGTTGGAGCAATTGGCGCTCGCTGTCGGCGTCATCGTCGGAGCTGGCGATCAGCAACTGATAGCCGCGGGCCCGGGCACCTTGCTCCAACAGCTTGGCGATGCGTGCGTAACTGGGGTTTTCCAGGTCGGGCAGGATAAAACCCAAGGTGCGTGTGTGCCGACTGCGCAGCCCGGCGGCCTGGGGGTTGGGGGTAAAACCATGGGCCTCAACCACGGCACGCACCCGTTCGACGGTGGCGTTGCTGATCCGTTGTTGTTCGGCCTTGCCGTTGATGACGTAGCTGGCGGTGGTCACGGACACACCGGCCAGACGTGCGATATCACTGAGTTTCAAACCGGGATTTCCTTGTTTTTTGGAGCTTGCCCCGACATTTTGTCCAATCGTAACCGATTCCTGTACACGACCAATGCCTAGACTCACGCGCCGAGTGGTTCTTCAAGGATGCGCAATTAACGCGTAATCTGCCATAAATTCTAGATTAAACGTTTCAGCAGGCGTATTTTTACGATATTCGCTACTGAGTGGCCACTGCCAACTGACCGCTCAGTCAGTTATTCCGAATCGCCCTTACACTGTTTATTCAAAACAATACCTAGTGCATCACCGCACTAACTAGGAGAACGGCATGCTTGAGCTCACTGTAGAGCAGATTTCCATGGGCCAGGTGGCTGTGGATAAATCTGCTGCCTTGCACCTGCTCGCTGAAAAACTGGTGGCCGATGGCCTGGTCGCCGAGGGTTACCTCAGTGGCTTGCAAGCCCGTGAAGCCCAAGGCTCGACCTTTCTCGGCCAAGGTATTGCCATCCCCCACGGCACTCCCGAAACCCGCGATCAAGTGCATTCCACTGGCGTGCGCCTGCTGCAGTTCCCTGAAGGGGTGGACTGGGGCGACGGCCAGGTCGTGTACCTGGCCATCGGCATTGCCGCCAAATCCGACGAACACCTGCGCCTGTTGCAACTGCTCACCCGCGCCCTTGGTGAAACCGACCTGGGCCAGGCGCTGCGTCGTGCCGGTTCCGCCGAAGCCTTGCTGAAACTGTTGCAGGGTGCGCCGCAGGAACTGGCGCTGGATGCACAGATGATCAGCCTGGGTGTGTCCGCCGATGATTTCGAAGAGCTGGTGTGGCGCGGTGCACGCCTGTTGCGCCAGGCCGATTGTGTAAGCAATGGTTTCGCCGCAGTGTTGCAACAAGTGGATGCGTTGCCCCTGGGTGACGGCCTGTGGTGGCTGCACAGCGAGCAGACGGTGAAACGCCCGGGCCTGGCGTTCGTCACCCCGGACAAACCCATGCGTTACCTCGGCCAGCCACTCAATGGCCTGTTCTGCCTGGCCAGCCTCGGCGAGGCGCACCAGGCGCTGTTGGAACGCCTGTGCGCCCTGCTGATCGAAGGCCGTGGCCAGGAACTGGGCCGCGCCACCAGCAGCCGCGCCGTGCTTGAAGTGCTGGGGGGTGAGTTGCCGCCAGATTGGCCAACCGCCCGTATTACGTTGGCCAACGCCCACGGCTTGCATGCGCGGCCGGCGAAGATCCTTGCCCAACTGGCCAAAAGTTTTGATGGCGACATCCGCGTGCGCATCGTCGATGGCCCGGTGGGGGCGGTGTCGGTCAAAAGCCTGAGTAAATTGCTGAGCCTGGGCGCACGCCGTGGCCAGGTGCTGGAGTTTGTGGCCGAACCGACGATTGCCGGTGATGCACTGCCAGCGTTGTTGGCAGCGGTGGAAGAAGGGTTGGGTGAAGAGGTCGAGCCGCTGCCCACCGCGAGTGCCCAACCCACGGTTGCCGATATCGAACCGGTAGTCAGCGCCCCCGTGTCCGGCAGCCAGGTCCAGGCCATCGCCGCCGCGCCGGGTATCGCTATTGGTCCGGCGCATATCCAAACCCAGCAGGTGTTCGATTACCCACTGCGCGGCGAGTCTGCCGTGATCGAGCGTCAGCGCCTGCACACCGCCTTGACCGACGTGCGTGGTGATATTCAGGGCTTGATCGAGCGCAGTAAATCCAAAGCCATCCGCGAAATTTTCATCACCCACCAGGAAATGCTCGACGACCCGGAGCTGACCGACGAAGTCGACACCCGCCTCAAGCAAGGCGAAAGCGCTGAAGCGGCGTGGATGAGCGTGATCGAAGCCGCCGCCAAACAGCAGGAGTCGTTGCAGGACGCTTTGCTCGCCGAACGCGCCGCCGACCTGCGTGACATCGGCCGCCGCGTGTTGGCGCAACTGTGTGGCGTCGAAACCGCCCAGGAACCAAGCGAACCCTACATCCTGGTGATGGACGAAGTCGGTCCTTCGGACGTTGCACGCCTGGACCCGGCGCGCGTTGCAGGCATCCTCACCGCCCGTGGCGGCGCCACGGCCCATAGCGCCATCGTCGCCCGTGCCCTGGGGATTCCCGCGCTGGTTGGCGCCGGTCCCGCAGTATTGCTACTGGCCTCGGGCACGCCGCTGTTGCTGGATGGCCAACGCGGCCGCCTGCATGTGGACCCCGACGCCGCCACCCTGCAACGCGCCACGGTTGAGCGCGACACCCGCGAGCAACGCCTGCAAGCCGCCTCGGCCCAGCGCCATGAACCGGCGCTGACCCGTGATGGCCATGCCGTGGAAGTGTTCGCCAATATCGGTGAAAGCGCCGGTGTCGCCAGCGCAGTAGAGCAGGGCGCCGAGGGCATCGGCCTGCTGCGCACCGAACTGATCTTTATGGCTCACCCCCAGGCGCCGGACGAAGCCACCCAGGAAGCCGAATACCGCCGTGTGCTCGACGGCCTCGGCGGTCGTCCGCTGGTGGTGCGCACCCTTGATGTGGGCGGCGATAAACCGCTGCCCTATTGGCCGATTGCCCAGGAGGAAAACCCCTTCCTCGGCGTGCGCGGCATCCGCTTGACCCTGCAACGCCCGCAGATCATGGAAGCGCAATTGCGTGCGCTGCTGCGCTCGGCCGACAGCCGCCCGCTGCGCATCATGTTCCCCATGGTCGGCAGCGTGGATGAATGGCGCGCCGCCCGCGACATGACCGAGCGCCTGCGCCTGGAAATCCCGGTGGCCGACCTGCAATTGGGCATCATGATCGAAGTACCCTCCGCCGCCTTGCTGGCGCCGGTGCTGGCCAAGGAAGTCGACTTCTTCAGCGTCGGTACCAACGACCTGACCCAATACACCCTGGCCATCGACCGTGGCCACCCCACCTTGTCGGCCCAGGCCGATGGCCTGCACCCGGCTGTGTTGCAACTGATCGACATCACTGTGCGTGCCGCCCATGCCCATGGCAAATGGGTGGGCGTGTGTGGCGAACTGGCAGCCGACCCGCTGGCGGTGCCGGTGCTGGTTGGCCTGGGTGTGGATGAGTTGAGCGTGTCGGCCCGCAGCATTCCCGAAGTGAAGGCGCGGGTGCGTGAATTCAGTCTGAGCGAGGCCCAGGGCCTGGCGCAAAAAGCACTGGCGGTGGGTTCACCCGCCGAGGTGCGTGCCCTTGTGGAGGCCGTGTAGATGGCAAGGATTCTGACCCTGACGCTGAACCCGGCGTTGGACCTGACAGTGCGCCTGGCGCGCCTGGAACCGGGTGAAGTCAATCGCAGTGAAAATGTGCTGACCCACGCTGCCGGCAAGGGCGTGAATGTGGCGCAGGTGTTGGCCGACCTTGGGCATCAGGTGAGCGTGGGCGGTTTTCTCGGAGCGGAGAACCCCCAGGCATTCAACGCCCTGATCGCCCGCCGTGGGTTTGGCGACGCGTTCATCCGTGTGGCGGGGGAAACCCGCAGCAATATCAAGATTGCCGAACAGGACGGCCGGGTGACCGACATCAACGCACCGGGGCCGTTTGTGGACGAGCAGGCGCAACAAAAACTGCTCAAAATGGTTGCGATTATCGGTCCTGAATTCGATGCGGTGGTCGTCGCCGGCAGTTTGCCGCGTGGCGTCAGCCCGCAGTGGTTTCAAGGCTTGCTTGAGCACTTGAAAAGCCTTGGTTTGAAAGTCGCCCTCGACACCAGCGGCGAAGCACTGCGCGCCGGTTTGCAGGCGGGCCCGTGGTTGGTCAAACCCAATACTGAAGAGCTGGCCGACGCCTTGGGCAATGCCGCCGATGCCGTCAGCCAGTTGCACCAGTTGGGCGTTGAACATGTGGTGGTGTCCGATGGCGCCGCCGGCGTGAACTGGTACCGCCCAGGCACGGCACTGCATGCCGCGCCGCCACAGGTGACGGTTGCCAGTACCGTGGGCGCGGGCGACTCATTGCTCGCCGGGATGCTCCACGGTTTGCTCAGCGGCGATACGCCGGAGCACACCCTGCGTCGTGCCACCGCGATTGCCGCGATGGCCGTGACGCAAATCGGTTTCGGCATCAGCGATGACGCGCAATTGGCGCGTCTCGAAAGCGGCGTCCACGTACGCGCGCTGACAGAACAATAAGAGGGATAGTCATGAAGTTAGCCATTGTTACTGCCTGCCCCAACGGCATGGTCACCAGTGTGCTGTGCGCCCGCTTGTTGGACGCCGCCGCGCAGCGCCAGGGCTGGAGCACCAGCGTCGAGGTGGTGGACGTACAACGCCCCGAGCGCCAACTGTCCCAGGCAGTGATCGACGACGCCGAGTGGGTGTTGCTGGTCAGCAGCACGCCGGTGGACATGCAGCGGTTTATCGGCAAGCGCGTCTTCCAGAGCACGCCGGCCCAGGCGCTGGCGGATGTGGAAGCGGTGTTGCGTCGCGGCGCCCAGGAGGCCGAGGTGTTGGTTGCCGCTGAAACGGCGGCGAAAAACGCGCCCCGTATCGTTGCGGTCACCGCCTGCCCGACCGGCGTGGCCCACACTTTTATGGCGGCCGAAGCCTTGCAGCAAACCGCCAAGCGCCTGGGCTACGACCTGCAGGTAGAGACCCAGGGCTCGGTGGGCGCACGTACGCCGTTGAGCCCTGATGCCATCGCCAATGCCGATGTGGTGCTGTTGGCGGCGGATATCGAAGTGGCCACCGAGCGCTTCGCCGGCAAGAAGATCTACCGTTGCGGCACTGGCATTGCCCTCAAGCAATCCGAGGCGACCCTCAACAAAGCCCTGTCCGAAGGCGCGGTGGAAAGCGCCGCGACCGGCGCGGTGACCAAGTCGGAAAAAACCGGCGTGTACAAACACCTGCTCACCGGGGTGTCGTTCATGCTGCCGATGGTGGTGGCGGGGGGCTTGTTGATCGCCTTGTCATTCGTGTTCGGCATCCATGCCTTCGAGCAGGAAGGCACCCTGGCCGCCGCGCTGAAAACCGTCGGCGACCGCGCCTTTATGCTGATGGTGCCGCTGCTGGCGGGTTACATCGCCTACTCGATTGCCGACCGGCCAGGCATTGCCCCGGGCATGATCGGCGGCTTGCTGGCGGGCACCCTGGGCGCCGGTTTTATCGGTGGCATCTTTGCCGGTTTCCTCGCCGGTTACTGCGTCAAGCTGATCACACGCGCGGTGAAATTGCCCCAGAGCCTGGAGGCGCTCAAGCCGATCCTGATCATCCCGTTGCTGGCCAGTTTGTTCACCGGTCTTGCGATGATCTACCTGGTGGGCCCGCCGGTGGCACGCATGCTGGTGGGGCTGACGGATTTTCTCAGCACCATGGGCACCACCAACGCGGTGCTGCTGGGCATTCTGTTGGGCGGCATGATGTGTGTGGACCTGGGGGGGCCGATCAACAAGGCGGCGTATGCGTTTTCCGTTGGCCTGCTGGCGGCCCACAGCGGTGCTCCGATGGCCGCGACCATGGCTGCCGGCATGGTGCCGCCGATTGGCATGGGCATCGCTACCTTCCTGGCGCGGCGCAAGTTTGCCCAGACTGAGCGCGAGGCGGGCAAGGCGGCGATGATCCTGGGGATGTGCTTTATCTCTGAAGGCGCCATTCCATTTGCGGCCAAAGACCCGTTGCGCGTGATCCCGGCCAGCATCGCCGGTGGCGCGTTGACCGGCGCCTTGTCGATGTACTTCGGCTGCGTGCTGGCGGCGCCCCATGGTGGGTTGTTTGTGTTGATCATTCCCAATGCAATGAACCATGCGCTGCTGTATCTGCTGGCGATTGTGGCGGGCAGTGTGGTGACAGGGTTGGTGTATGCGGTGATCAAGCGGCCGGAAGTGGTCGAACTCGCCGTGATACCGGCTCAAGCCTGACGCAGTAAAAAATGTGGGAGCGGGCTTGCTCGCGAATGCGGTGGATCAGTTACCTCAGCAGTGACTGACACACCCCATTCGCGAGCAAGCCCGCTCCCACATTTGATCTTCACGGGTCGCAAGATTAGTGTCATCTGCGCATGCTTAAGTTGCCCCTTTGATAGCCAAGAGGGCACCCCATGAGTCACTTCGATCTCGGCCGTCGCCGCGTGATGCAAGCCGTCGGCGCTGGGCTGTTATTGCCCGGCCTTGCTCCGGCGGTGATCGCGTCGGTGAAGGACCGGCCGCAACTCACCGATGGCGTGCAGTCCGGCGACCTGCTGGGCGACCGCGCCATGATCTGGAGCCGCAGCGACCGCCCAGCGCGGATGGTGGTGGAGTGGGACACCCGCAGCATGTTCAGCAACCCACGCCGTTTCATCTCGCCCCTGGCCGACAGCAGCACCGACTTCACCGCCCGTGTCGAACTCACGGGGCTGCCCGCTGATCAGGCGATTTTCTATCGAGTGTCTTTCGAAGACGCCCAGACCGGCGTGGCCAGCGAGCCCTGGTTCGGTCACCTGCGCAGCGTGCCGCAACAGCGTCGCGACATCCGTTTTGTGTGGAGCGGCGACACCGTGGGCCAAGGCTTCGGCATCAACCCGGACATCGGTGGCATGCGCATCTACGAAGCCATGCGCCTGCGTTTGCCGGACTTCTTTATCCACAGCGGCGACACTATCTATGCCGACGGCCCGGTGCCCACTCAAATGACCGTGGAGGACGGGCGCATCTGGCGCAATATCACCACCGAAGCCAAGAGCAAGGTCGCCGAAACCCTCGATGACTACCGCGGCAATTACCGCTACAACCTGATGGATGAAAACGTGCGCCGCTTCAATGCCGAGGTGCCGCAGATCTGGCAGTGGGATGACCACGAGGTAGTGAATAACTGGTCGCCCAGCAAGCAACTCGATGGCCGTTACGCCACCAAGGACATCAACACCCTGGTGGACCACGCACGCCAGGCCTGGCTGGAATATTCCCCGCTGCGCCGCCAGGCTGCCGACTGGGGTGGGCGGATTTATCGCAAACTCAGCTACGGCCCGATGCTGGATGTGTTCGTGCTGGACATGCGCAGCTACCGTGGCCCCAACGATGACAACCTGGGGGGTGAAAAACCCTTCCTCGGCCGCGAGCAACTGGACTGGCTCAAGCGTGAACTCAAAGGCTCCCGGGCCCAGTGGAAAGTCATCGCCGCCGATATGCCCATCGGCCTGGGCGTGCCCGATGGCGAGGTGAGCCCCGGCGTGCCACGCTGGGAAGCCATCGCCAACAATGACCCCGGCGCACCCCAGGGCCGGGAACTGGAGATCGCCGAACTGCTGGGCTTTTTAAGGGTGCAGAAGGTGCGCAACCATGTGTGGCTGACGGCCGATGTGCACTACTGCGCGGCGCATCACTATCATCCGGACCGGGCGGCGTTCCAGGATTTCGAGCCGTTCTGGGAGTTCGTGGCCGGGCCCTTGAATGCGGGGAGTTTTGGGCCGAACCCGTTGGACATGACCTTTGGCCCGGAGGTGGTGTTCGAGAAGGCACCCCCGGTGCAGAACACCTCGCCGTTTGCGGGGTTTCAGTTTTTCGGCGAGGTGCAGATCGATGGGCAGACGGGGGAGTTGACGGTCATCCTTCGGGATCTGGATGGCGTCTCAGTGTTCGAACAAAAGCTGCAACCGGTCTGACTTGGAATGCGATTAAAACTGTGGGAGCGGGCTTGCTCGCGAATGCGGTGTGTCAGTCACTGTATCAATTGGCTGATGTTCCGCATTCGCGAGCAAGCCCGCTCCCACATTTTGATCTTCAGTGCCTAAAGATTCTCAGTACACATCCCGACGGTAACGGCCCTGTTCAATCAAGCGTTCCACGGCTTCACTGCCCAAAATATCCACCAACGCCTGATCCACCCCAGTCGCCATCCCCTGCAAACTCCCACATACGTAAATCGCCGCGCCCTCGGCCAGCCACTTACGCAGCACGTCGGCGGATTCACGCAGGCGGTCCTGTACGTAGATCTTCTCTGCCTGGTCGCGGGAAAACGCCAGGTCCAGCAGCGCCAGGTCACCGCTGGCCAACCAGCCGTGCAGTTCGTCCTGGCAGAGGAAGTCGTGCTTGATATTGCGCTCGCCAAACAGCAGCCAGTTGCGCTGCTGGCCATCGGCAACGCGGGCCTTGAGCAAACTGCGCAGGCCAGCCAGGCCCGTGCCGTTGCCCAACAGGATCAGCGGTACCGGCGCGTCCGGCAGGTGGAAGCCGCTGTTGCGGCGCAGGCGCAGGTTGATGGCTGAGCCAAGGGCGGCGTGTTCGGTGAGCCAGCCGCTTGCCAGGCCCAGGCTGCCGTCGGGGTGACGTTCCTGGCGCACGATCAGCTCCAGCACGCCGTCGCTGACAATCGAGGCGATGGAGTATTCGCGCATGCTCAGGGGCACCAGGGCGTCCACCAGTGCCTGGGCATGCAGGCCGACCAGATGGGCGCGATGGGTGGGCAGTTGGCGGTTGGCCAACGCCTGGTCGAGGCTGTGTGCCAAGCCGTCAATCAGCACGCCGTCGCTGCCGGCCAGGCCCAGGCCCTGGAGAAAATGCTCGATCGCCCAGGGGCAGTTGCGTGGCAGCACTTCAACAAGGTCGCCGGCTTGCCAGGTCTGGGGCGAAGGCGGTGCAAGGCCCAGCAGGTACACCTCTGAGCCGCTGCTGTCGCGGTTGAGCAGGGTGCGTTGGGTGAGCGTCCAGTTTTCATACTGGGCAGTCGGCCATGCTGCCACGGGCGCGATACCGGTGAGCTGGCCCAGCTGCTGTTGCCAGTGGAGCAGGGCGGCGGTGTCGCCGCTGTCCACTTCGACTGGGGCGAACAGCGGGTTGCCGCCTTGGTTGGTCAGCCAGAAATGCAGACGCCGGGCGAAGCCGCAGAAGTGTTCGTACTGCCGGTCACCCAGGGCCAGTACCGAGTAGTTCAGGCCCTTGAGGGACAGGTCTTGGCCAAGCACGCTGCGTTCGAACCCTCGGGCGTTGTCAGGGGCTTCGCCGTCGCCGAAGGTGCTGACCACGAACAGCGCATTTTGCGATTGAGTCAGCTCGTGCTGGCTGACGCTGCTCAACGCCTGCACCTTCACCGGCAATCCGGCGGCCTGCAATTGCCCCGCCGTTTGCCATGCAAGCTGTTCGGCAAAGCCGCTCTGGCTGGCAAAGCCGATCAGCCAGGCTGGCGCATCACTGGTGTTGGCGCCGAGGCCTTTGCGTGCATCACGCACCTGGCGCTTTTTGCGCCGCCGGTCCAGGTACAGCAGCCAGCCGGTGATAAAAAACAGCGGCATCAGCAACGAACTGACGGTGAGGATAATCCGCCCGGCCAGGCCGAAATAACTGCCGGTGTGCAGGGCATAGATGCTGGTCAGAAGCTGCGACTTGAGGCTTTTGCTGGCGTACTGGTCATGGGATTTCACCTGGCCGGTGGCCGGGTCCAGGTTGATCTGGTTCAGTGCGCGTTCGTGGGGCGAATCTTTGAGCAGGTAATACACAGTGGCCGGTTGCCCGGCCACGGCTGGCATGCGGATGTTGTAGGCGCTCAAGTCGGGGCCGGCATTGCTGTAGATGCTGCTCCATATGGCGTCGTAGTTGGCCACCGGGGCCGGGCCCGTTGGCGGTGGGCCACGTTTGCGCTGGCGCTCGTTTTGCGGGGCGTCGGACAGCAGCTTGGTCACGGCCTGGCTGTACCAGTCGTAGGACCAGGTCAGGCCGGTAAGCGCCGCCAGCAGGTAGGCCAACAGGCACCAGGTGCCGAACACCGAGTGCAAATCCCAATTGAAGCTGCGGCCTTTTTTGCGCCAGTCCAGGGTCAGCCACGCACGCCAGCTCGCCACCTGGCGCGGCCAGCGCAGGTACAGGCCGGAGAGGCAGAAGAACACCAGGATCAGCGTGCAGGCGCCGGTGATGTTGCGCCCGGTTTCACCCATGGCGAGGAAGCGGTGCAATTGCAGGACAAAGCCGAACACATCCTGGCCGACGGCGTCGCCCATGTAGTCGCCGGTGTAGGGGTCAAAGTAACGCATCTGGCCACGGCGCTCGCCCGGCGGCGGGGTG
The DNA here is from genome assembly GCF_004682055.1 of Pseudomonas kairouanensis. Lineage (GTDB taxonomy): Bacteria > Pseudomonadota > Gammaproteobacteria > Pseudomonadales > Pseudomonadaceae > Aquipseudomonas > Aquipseudomonas kairouanensis. Next base: position 58,480 of record NZ_QUZU01000001.1, read on the forward strand.
AAGAACACGCGGGCAGCGTTGCCGCTTTCGCTTTCTACCCAGAGCATGGACACGGTCTTGCCTTCGGTGGCTTCGAGTTTGCGCACCAGTTCGGCAGGAGGCAGCACACCAGCTTCGCGCTTCTCGACGGTCAGTACGGTGGGGTTGAGCGCCCGCAGTATTTCATCCTGAAACGAGACCGCAGCCCCGGTGATCCCCATCAAGGCCAGGACCAGCCCGGCGGTAATGCCGAAAAACCAGTGCAACTGGAACAGGGTTTTCTTCAACACGTCTGACCGCCTCGTCTATCTGGATGTGAATGCCACGGCGCGCATTATGCCGTGGGTTATCGAGAAATATTCTGTTTAACACGCAAAAGCCCCACGCATCCGATGCGTGGGGCTTTGACGGTTTGCTTGCCGCTTTTAGAAGTGGAAGCTGGTGGACAACAATGCCGTACGACCGGCCGCCTGGTTGGCGAAGTGCGAGGCGTAGGCCTTGTCGTAGTAGGTCTTGTCGGTCAGGTTCTGCACGTTCAATTGCAGGTCCACGTTCTTGGTCAACTTGTAACTGGCCATGGCGTCGTAGCGGGTATAGGACGGCACGTACACGGTGTTGGCCGCATCGCCGTAAACCTGGTCGACGTAGAACGCGCCGCCGCCGATGGTCAGCTTGGGGGTCACGTCATAGGTGGTCCACAGGCTGAACGAGTTCTCCGGGGTGTTGGGCATCTGGTTGCCTTTATTGGAGCCGGCCGTCACAACGCCCAGGCGGGTGCCGTTTTTGCCAGGGTCAACCAGCTCGGCCTTGAGGTAGCTGTAGCCTGCAAACACTTGCCATTGTTCGGTGATCTTGCCGCTGGCCGACAGTTCCAGGCCATCGACCCGCGACTCGCCCGCAGTTTCGTAGGTGTTGGAGTCCACCAGGATGCGCGTGTTTTTCTTCTCGGTACGGAACACCGCGGCCGACAGGGACAGGCGGTTGTGGAACAGGTCCCACTTGGTGCCCAGCTCGTAGTTGACGGTTTCTTCCGGTTGCAGGTCGCTGGTGTTGATGCCGGTGGGGAGCGAGTTGCTATCCACGCCTTCACCCACCAGGCCGCCCGGTGGCGACGCCGAAGTGGCATAGGAGGTGTAGATGCTGCCGTTGTCCAGCGGCTTCCAGACCAGGCCGGCCTGCCAGTTGAAGAATTGGCTGTCGTCTTTGAGCTTGACGCGGGTTGGGGTCGTTCCGGTCCTGCCATTGGTGTTGGCTTCGGTGTCGAAGGTGTCGTAGCGCAGGCCGACGTTCAGCAGCCATTTCGGGTCCAGTTCGATGGTGTCGAACACATACGCGGCGCGGCTGGTGGCCTTGGTGTTGTTGCCCAAATAGTTGCGCGCGATGGTGCCGTTCCAGGCGTCATCCGGGTTCGGGTTGCTCAGCGAGGTGCACTGGCCACCCAGGCTGCCGGCGGCCACGGTGCAGGTCGGGTTGGTGTTCGGGCTCACGGTGTAACCGCTGACGCGGGTTTCTTCGCCGGTGAACTCAAGGCCGGTGGAGTAGCTGTGCTTGAAGCCCAGGGCCTGGAAATTGCCGAACAGATCGGTCTGGTTGGTGGTGGTCGTGGTGGTGGAGACGCGGGTGTTGGCGCGACGCCATACCGTGCCGAAACGGCTGACGTTGCGTGTGCTGTCGTCCGGCTGGGTGAGGATGTAGTCCTGGCCGGTGCTGCCATGGCGCAGGGTGTTCTTCAGCGTCATGTTGTCGTTCAGGTCGTGCTCGACGGAAATGGTGCTGATATCTGCGCGTGTCTTGCGAAAGTCACGGTTCTTGAGGCCGTAGAAGTTGTTGCTGTCGCCGCCGTCGGTGGGTTTGTCGTGAACGTGGGTGGCGGTTGCGCTGCTATTGGGGAACGCGTAGGGAATGCCCGAATCCGGCAGGTCGTCGCTTTCCATGTGGTAGTAGCTGAGGTTGACGCGGGTCGGGGTGCCCAGGCCAAAGGTCAGCGACGGGGCCACGCCCCAACGGTCGTAATTCACGGCATCGCGGCCGGCCACGTTCTGTTCGTGGCTCATCAGGTTCAGGCGGAACGCAGCGCTGTCATCCAGGAACTGGCGGTTTACGTCGAGTACATAGCGGCGAGTCTGGTCGGAACCGTAGGTGAAACCGCCGTTGGTGAAGTCCCGCGCCTGGGGCGTCTTGCTCACCAGGTTGATGCTGCCGCCGGCCGAGCCGCGACCGCCGAACGAGGAGTTGGGGCCTTTGCTGACCTCGATGGACTCAATGTCGAAGATCTCGCGGCTCTGGCCGCCGGTGTCGCGCACTCCATCCAGGTAGGTGTCGCCCTGGGCGTCAAAGCCACGGATGAACGGGCGGTCGCCCTGCGGGTTGCCGCCTTCGCCAGCGCCGAAGGTGATACCCGGCACGGTGCGCAAGGCGTCCTGCAGCGAGGTGGCGGCGGTGTCCTTGAGCACTTGTTGCGGTACCACGGTGACCGAACGCGGGGTGTCCACCAGCGGCGCGGTGTACTTCTGCGAGGAGGCTTTTTCCACCTGGTAGGAGGTGTTGTCGGTTTCCTGGCCGGTAATGCTGGTGGCGCCAAGAGAAATGCTGTTGCGCTCGCCTTTTTGTTCGGTGTCTTCAGCCGCTTGCGCCAAGTGGGCAGCAGAGCTGGCGGACAGGGCTACGCCGATGGCCGAAGCCAGCATACGTGGTGAACTGGCGGGTGTTTTTATTGAAGTGCGCGACATGACGTGTCCTCTCCCCAAGGATGTGAGGCGGCGGAATATAGGGTGAACACGACTTTCTATCAATTGCGATACATTGCTAATTGCATTGAATTTACATTCTTTACACTTTCGGCTTACGGTTTTTACGATCTCATCCGTCTCGGCGTTTTACAGGCTTGATAAGAATCAATACCATTGGCGCCTCTCTGGTTTCTGCTGGTATTGCCCCATGTTGCTGTATATTCCCGGCCTGTTCTCTCGCGAAGAAGTGCAGCGCATCCGCCAAGCCTTGGAAACCACCGATTGGGCCGACGGCAAAATCACCGCCGGGCACCAGTCGGCCAAGGCCAAACACAACCTGCAATTGCCCGAAGGCCACCCCCTGGCCAAGGAAATCGGCGCGGCAATGTTGGAGCGCTTGTGGAAAAATCCGCTGTTTATGTCGGCGGCGTTACCGAACAAGGTCTTCCCGCCGCTGTTCAACTGTTACACCGAAGGCAAGAGTTTCGACTTCCATATCGATAACGCCGTGCGCCAGGCGCGGGGCAGCTTTGAGCGGGTGCGTACCGACTTGTCATCCACGTTGTTCTTCAGCGACCCCGACGAATACGACGGCGGCGAGCTGGAGATCCAGGACACCTTCGGCCTGCAACAGGTCAAGCTGCCGGCTGGCGACATGGTGCTGTACCCCGGCTCCAGCCTGCATAAAGTCAACGCCGTGACCCGTGGCGCGCGCTACGCCTCCTTCTTCTGGACCCAAAGCCTGGTGCGTGAAGACAGCCAGCGCACCCTGCTGTTCGAGATGGACGGCGCGATCCAGCAACTGACCGCCGACATGCCCGACCACCCAGCGCTGATCCAACTCACGGGCACCTATCACAACCTGTTGCGTCGCTGGGCTGAGGTCTGACATGGGCTTTTTGCTGCGTCGCGAAGAAGTGCTCAACGTCGAACAGCTGCAAAGCATGCTCGACGACTCCCCGGTACGTGCCGCCCAGGCCATCCTGATCGCGGCGAAAGAGGGCGTGGTAGATGCCCAGGCCCTGCTCGGGCAAATCCTGCTAGAAGGCCGAGGCATTGCACGGGATGAAGCGCTGGCGCTGCGCTGGTTCCAGATCGCGGCCCAGGGTGGGCATTTGATGGCCCGCAACATGGCGGGGCGCTGCCTGGAGCATGGTTGGGGTTGTGCGGTCGATGAAGCGGCGGCGGCGCGGGAATACCGCGTGGCGGCCGAGGCGGGGTTGGATTGGGGGCAGTACAACTGCGCCAATCTGCTGGCCACTGGTCGCGGGGTTGCCGAAGACCAAGGGCAAGCGCTGGCCTTGTATCGCCAGGCCGCCGAGCAAGGCCACGCCAAGTCGATGAACCTGCTGGGGCGTTATCTGGAAGATGGCCGGTTTTGCCCGAGGGATCTGGAGGCAGCAGTGAGTTGGTATCGACGCTCAGCCGAAGGCGGGGATTTTCGCGGGCAGTTCAGCTTCGCGGCGGTGCTGGCCGACAGAGGCCAGGTCGACGAAGCGCTAGAGTGGTTAGGCAAGGCATTGGCGGGGGGGAACTTGAAGTTTTTGCGAACGGCGCACAAGGCGCTGGCAGCGGCGAGTGATCCGCAAATTCGGGCGATGGCTGACGCTTACCAGCAACGTGCCATAAGCCTTTCTTAAGGCGAAAAAAACCCATGATTCGTCATGGGTTTTTTATATGTGCAGCCGTCTTAAACGTAGAACGACTTCAACGGTGGAAAGCCATTGAACTCCACCGCGCTGTAGCTGGTGGTGTATGCACCGGTGGACAACCAGTACAAACGGTCACCAATGGCCAGGTTCAGCGGCAGGCCGTACTTGTAGTTCTCGTACATGATGTCGGCGCTGTCGCAGGTAGGACCTGCGATAACCACTTCTTCCATCTCGCCTTTCTTTTCGGTCCAGATCGGGAACTTGATGGCTTCGTCCATGGTTTCGATCAGGCCGGAGAACTTGCCCACATCCGTGTACACCCAACGCTCGACGGCGGTACGGGATTTACGTGCAACCAATACCACTTCGCTCACCAGGATACCGGCGTTGGCGATCAACGAACGGCCTGGCTCCAGGATGATTTCCGGCAGGTCGTCGCCGAAGTCTTCCTTGAGGAAGCGGATGATTTCCTCGGCGTAGGTTTCCAGGCTGTTGGTGCGGGTGATGTAGTTGGCCGGGAAGCCGCCGCCCATGTTGATCAGCTTCAGATGAATGCCGTCTTCTTCTTTCAGGCGTTCGAAGATCACTTTGACCTTGGCAATCGCAGCGTCCCACACGCTGATGTCGCGCTGTTGGGAACCCACATGGAACGAGATGCCGTACGGCACCAGGCCCAGGTCACGGGCCAGGATCAGCAGGTCCATGGCCATGTCGGTCTGGCAGCCGAATTTGCGCGACAAAGGCCAGTCAGCCGTGGTCGAGCCTTCGGTGAGGATACGCACATACACTTTCGAACCCGGCGCGGCCTTGGCAATGTTGCGCAGGTCGGCTTCGGAGTCGGTGGAGAACAGACGCACACCCTTCTCGAAGAAGTAGCGGATGTCTTTGGACTTCTTGATGGTGTTGCCGTAGCTGATACGGTCGGCGCTGACGCCACGGCTCAGTACTTTATCCAGCTCGTAGATCGAGGCGATGTCGAAGCTCGAACCTTTATCCTTGAGCAGGTCAATGATCTCGACGGCCGGGTTGGCCTTGACCGCGTAATACACCTTGGCGAATTCGAAACCGGCGCGCAGGTCATCGTAGGCCTGGCTGATCATCGCGGTATCGATCACCACGAACGGGGTTTCTTGCTTGTCGGCGAACGCCTTCATTTTGTCAAATGTGGCGCGCGCGAAATAATCTTCGACCTGGATCGACATGCTGGGAACTCCTAAGGGCAAACAAATTTGATCAATGGGTGCAAATGAACGTCCTCCGTATCCCCACTTTGGTTCGCCTACTTCCCAAGGCATGTCGCCGAAAGCAAAAAGGCCATGGGCAGTAACGCAGCCCTTGGCCTTGCTGTCTCGTCGTCAGTACTTGAGCCGGATGGATCGTTTCCAGCATGGACGTTCGGCGCGAACTTTAGGGCGTGAGGGGCTTGAGATCAACTAAAAATGTCGCGTTTTTGCACGCGTTCGTCGCGAGCACCCGTGCAGCTTCTTATGTAACCGACAGGTGTGACGGAATGATGTTCCCCGGATGGGGACAATTGGCTGGAAAAGTTGGCCCACTCGAAAGGCTGATTGAGGGGCCAGGCAGGTATCACGGCAGATGACGCGTACTCAACGAGGCTGAATGTTCAGCGTGTAGTTTCCCGTCAGGTGGGAGTAGGGGGCGTGGGGCGTAAACCGGCAGACGACGGTGATATTCGCCTGCACGTTTTCAACCTTGACGTACCCATTCATCGCTGTTCCCGGTTGAGTCTGGACGGTGACATTCGGCGGCTTTGGCAGCGGGCTGACGAGGGTGAAGGTTCCACCGCTTCTAACTACATTGTTTTGCGCGTCCAGCAGATCTGCGATCGGAAATCTTTCGACTGTCGCACCTTTAACCGGTGTGATCGGGTTAGTGATCGCGCTGATCCATATTTTCACGGCTTGGTCGGTTGACTCCAGGTCCGGTGAGTTTTCGCGGGGAGGTTCTGGATAGGGAAGGCTCATGGAATGCTCCTTGAAAGGGCGTGAGGTAAATAACTACCGCAGTCAGTTAAAGGCATTCGAACGATCTGAGAACCTGTGAACGTTAACAGTCTTCAAGACTCGATCGTTATATGAAGCAATTTCTATAGAACTTGAGCGTTCCGCAGCACAATGCCTTGGAACGCCCCGTGATTCACGCCAACGCCGTCTCAGCCGGCGAAACAATACTGGTCTTGCCCCCACGCGACTTACCAGAGCTCAAGTACTCGGCAATCGACTCCTGCGTCACTTCCCCAAGGAACACCCGCTCGGCATCCATCACCGGCAACCACGAACGGTTGAACTCGTACATGCGCGACAGCAGGATGCGCAAATGCTCGTCATACGCCGCCGTGGCGTTGAACTCGCGCAAGTATTGGCCGCAGGTACCGGTCTGACGGTGCAGGTCGCGACGTCGTACATAACCCAGCGCCTTGTTCTCGGCACAGGTGACTACCACATAGCGGCGGTCGTGCTCGTCCATCAGTTCCAGCGCGTCGGCCACCGGGGTTTCCGGGCTGACCGACGGGGCGTTGTCCGCGGCGTCTTCGGCCTTGACCAGCAGCAGGCGCTTGAGGGTGCTGTCCTGGCCCACGAAGTTGCTGACGAACTCGTCGGCCGGGTGGGCGAGCAGGGTGTCCGGATGGTCGATTTGCAGCAGCTTGCCAGCGCGGAAGATGGCGATCTTGTCGCCCAGCTTGATGGCTTCGTCGATGTCGTGGCTGACCATGATCACGGTCTTGTTCAGCGCGCGCTGCATCTCGAAGAACTCGTTCTGGATCATCTCGCGGTTGATCGGGTCCACTGCGCCGAATGGCTCATCCATCAGCAGCAGCGGCGCATCGGCCGCCAGTGCGCGGATCACGCCAATACGCTGTTGCTGCCCGCCGGACAATTCACGCGGGTAGCGATGCAGGTACTGCTTGGGCTCCAGCTTGATCATGCTCATCAATTCGCGGGCGCGGTCGTGGCATTTCTGTTTGTCCCAGCCCAGCAGTTTGGGCACGACCACGATGTTTTCTTCGATGGTCATGTTGGGGAACAGGCCGATCTGCTGGATCACATAGCCGATGTTGCGGCGCAGGGTCACTTCATCCAGGTCGGTGGTGTCTTCGCCGTTGATCAAAATCTTGCCCGAGGTGGGCTTGATCAGGCGGTTGATCATTTTCAGCGTGGTGCTCTTGCCGCAGCCCGATGGGCCGAGGAATACGCAAATTTCGCCTTCATTGACGGTCAGGCTTACATCGTTCACGGCGGTGACAGTCTTGCCGTTGCTTTGGAAGGTCTTGGACAGGTTTTGAAGTTCGATCATTTGAGCAATCCTTTTGGAGTCAGCGAGCGTTGCAGCCATTGCAAAAGCAGGTCGGCGAAGATGGCCAGAAGACTGACCAGCACGGCGCCAACGATCAGCATCGACATGTCGCTGCGGCTGATGGAAGCCAGAATAAGTACACCCAGGCCACCGGCGCCGATGGTGGCGGCGATGGTCATCACACCGATATTCATGACGACGGCGGTGCGCACACCGGCAAGAATCACCGGCACGGCGATGGGCAACTCGACCATGCGCAGGCGCTGGCCGAAGGTCATGCCGATGCCGCGTGCGGCCTCGCGAATGCCCGGTTCCACCCCGGTGAGGGCCAGGTAGGTGTTACGCATGATCGGCAGCAGGGAGTAGAGAAACACGGCGGTGATCGCCGGCATCGGCCCCAGGCCCTGGCCGAATTTGGAGTAGAACGGCAGCAGCAGGCCGAACAGGGCGATGGACGGTACGGTCAGCAGCACCGTGGCGCTGGCCTGTAGTGGGCCGGCCAGGGTCGGGAAGCGGGTCATCAGGATACCCAGGGGCACGCCGATCAGGATCGCGAGGATCACGGCGATACCCACCAGGGTAATGTGCTGCCAGGTCAGGTGCAGGACTTGGGCCCAATCAAGATGGGAAAAGGCGTTCAGAAATTCCATGTCTTCTCCTCGTTAGTTGATTGGATGCTGGCGCAGAAAGTCGGCGGCAACAGCGGAGGGGCTTTCGTGGTCGACATCGACCCGCGCATTCAATTCGCGCATGGTTGCGTCGTCGAACAGTTCGGCCAGGGGCTTGAGTTCAGCGGCCAGTTGCGGGTGCTGGTCCAGGTATTGCTGGCGGATCACCGGTGCGGCGGTGTAGTCCGGGAAGTAGTGCTTGTCGTCTTCCAGCAGCTTCAATTTGAACGCGTTCAAGCGGCCGTCGGTGGTGTAGACCAAACCGGCGAACACCTGGCCATTTCGCAGCGCGGTGTAGACCAGGCCCGCGTCCATCTGCCGGGTGTTTTTACGGGTCAGGTTCATGTCATAGAGCTTGACCATGCCGGCCAGGCCGTCGGAGCGGTTGGCGAACTCGGTGTCCAGGGCCACCAGGCGATTGGCCTTGGCGTCTTGCGCCACGGCCTTGGTCAGGTCGCTGATGCTGTTGATTTCGGGATGTTCCTGGGCGACCTTCTCTGGCAGCGCCAGGGCGTAGGTATTGCTGAAACGCGAAGGGGTCAGCCAGACCAGGCCTTTTTTCGCATCGACTTCCTTCACTCGTGCGTAGGATTGCGCGCTGTCGAGCTTCTCGTCGATATGGTTATAGGCCACCAGCGACACGCCGGTGTATTCCCAGATCAGGTCCAGTTGCCCGCTTTCCTGGGCACTGCGCGCCAGGTTGCTGCCCAGGCCGCCGGTCACACGGGCGTCGTAGCCCTTGGTGCGCAGGTACTGGGAGGTGATTTCGGCCAGCAGGGTCTGTTCGGTGAACACCCGAGCGCCGATGCGGATGACCGGTTTTTCAGCGGCTTGCGCTAACCCTGCACACAGCAGGACGCAGCTTAGTATCAACGTCAGTTTTTTCATGTGAATTCCTTTGCCAAGCCTTAAGACGGACGCAACCCGCGTTCCAGCCAGAGGCGGCTGGCCATGGTCACCAGACCGTCAAGCAGCAATGCCAACAGCGCGGTGCACGCGGCGCCGAGCAGCAATTGCGGCTGGTTGTTCAGGGCGATGCCGGGGAAGATCAGGCTGCCCAGGCTGTTGGCGCCAATCAGGAACGCCAGCGGGGCGGTACCGACGTTGATCGCCAGGGCCACGCGCACGCCACCGATGATGATCGGTACGGCGTTGGGCAACTCCACGCGAAACAGCACCTGGCGCGGCGTCATGCCGATGCCGGTGGCGGCTTCTTTGAGGGAGCCCTGGACGTTTTTGAGGCCTTCGTAGGTGTTGCGCACGATGGGCAGGAGGGAGGCCAAGAACAGCGCGAAGATCGCCGGGCCGCTGCCAATGCCGAGGACGCCAAGGGCGATGGCCAGTACGGCCAGGGGAGGGACGGTGTTGCCGATGTTGAAGATCTGCATGAAGCGTTCTGCGCGCCCGACCATGTGCGGTCGGCTAAGCAGGATACCGGCGGGGATGCCCACAACGAGGGCCGCCAGCATGGAGACTAGAACGAGGATCAAATGTGCTTGCAGGTAAAACAACAAATCGTCGCGGTACAGTTCGATCGTGTTGATGCCGATCCAGTGGACCAGCAGGGCCAAGAGGGCGACGACAACCGCTCCTCCTATCAGCCCTTTGCCATAGCGAATAGCCACAGGCGGACTCCTTTATTTCAGTCGGCGAGCACATTTCCGAGCGGCAATGCCATTCCTGGCTGTCGGCGAATGTGGTCGCGAAAAGCAGCTCGTCCATACCGGCAACGCGGTATCAATCCGAGCCATGAGCGCAGCCTCGTCAGGCTAACTTGCTGATTTATCAGCCCCTGTTCCGAGTGCGGTAGCAGGGGAGTGGACGTCTCGACCTTTTAAAAGGTTCCACACTTGGCAGCATTTAGCCACCCCTAATCGGGTGAACGGTGGTCCGGCACCCTGGGATTACGCTATACTCGCCGCCCTTTTTTGACTCACCTGCCAGGCGATTTCCCATGACCCACCAGGCCGCCGAAGTCGCGAAACGCCGCACTTTCGCCATTATTTCCCACCCCGATGCCGGTAAAACCACCATCACCGAGAAGCTGTTGCTGATGGGCAAGGCAATCGCGGTGGCCGGCACGGTGAAATCCCGCAAATCCGACCGCCATGCCACCTCCGACTGGATGGAAATGGAAAAACAACGGGGTATTTCCATTACCACGTCGGTCATGCAGTTCCCGTATCGCGACCACATGGTCAACCTGCTTGATACCCCAGGCCACGAAGACTTCTCCGAAGACACCTACCGCACCCTGACCGCGGTTGACTCGGCGTTGATGGTGCTCGACGGCGGTAAAGGCGTCGAGCCACGGACCATCGCCCTGATGGACGTGTGCCGCCTGCGCGACACGCCCATCGTCAGCTTCATCAACAAACTCGACCGCGACATCCGCGACCCCATCGAGCTGTTGGATGAAATCGAAGCCGTCCTGAAGATCAAGGCCGCGCCGATTACCTGGCCGATTGGTTGCTACCGCGACTTCAAGGGCGTGTACCACCTGGCCGACGACTACATCATTGTCTACACCGCCGGCCACGGTCACGAACGCACCGAGACCAAGATCATCGAAAAGCTCGATTCGGACGAAGCCCGCGCCCACCTGGGTGACGAGTACGACCGCTTTGTCGACCAGTTGGAACTGGTGCAGGGCGCTTGCCACGAGTTCAACCAGCAGGAGTTCCTCGACGGTCAGCTGACCCCGGTGTTCTTCGGTACAGCCCTGGGCAACTTTGGCGTGGACCACGTGCTGGACGCTGTGGTCGATTGGGCCCCGCGCCCACTGGCCCGTGTTGCCAACGAGCGCACCGTAGAGCCGGTTGAAGAAAAATTCACCGGCTTCGTGTTCAAAATCCAGGCGAACATGGACCCTAAACACCGCGACCGTATCGCCTTCATGCGCATCTGCTCCGGCAAATACGAAAAAGGCATGAAGATGCGCCACGTGCGCACCGGCAAGGACGTACGCATCGGCGACGCCCTGACGTTCTTCTCCTCCGAGCGTGAACAGCTCGAAGAAGCCTACGCCGGCGACATCATCGGCCTGCACAACCACGGCACCATCCAGATCGGCGACACCTTCACCGAAGGCGAAACCCTGGGCTTCACCGGCATCCCGCACTTCGCCCCGGAACTGTTCCGCCGCGTACGCCTGCGCGACCCGCTCAAATCCAAGCAACTGCGCCAAGGCTTGCAGCAACTGGCGGAAGAGGGCGCCACCCAGGTGTTCTTCCCCGAGCGCAGCAACGACATCATCCTCGGCGCCGTCGGTGTGCTGCAGTTCGATGTGGTCGCCAGCCGTTTGAAAGAGGAATACAAGGTCGAGTGCTCCTACGAGCCGATCACCGTGTACTCCGCGCGCTGGATCGATTGCAGCGATAAGAAGAAGCTGGAAGAGTTCTCCAACAAGGCCGTGGAAAACCTTGCGGTGGACGGCGGTGGTCACCTGACCTACCTGGCGCCGACCCGGGTGAACCTGGCGTTGATGGAAGAGCGCTGGCCGGATGTGAAGTTCCGTGCGACGCGTGAGCATCATTAAGTCTTGAGCTGTAAAACCCAAAGCCCGGTCGCGAAAGCACCGGGTTTTTTTTGCGGTTTTTTTGAGTCGCGTGGAATATTTCTCTAGTGGTTTCCTACCGCTGTACGTGGTTGGTATTTGTAGTTTTAATCGAATTCAACCCGGTCGACTTTCGGGTTTTCAAAAGAGTGTTAGTGATGTTTATATTGTTTATTTCATTGTGGGTGAAGTATCACAAGTATTTAAGGGGTTTCTTTGGTGGTTTGGGAATGGTATTTCGTTTGTTGTAGGTGGCTTCTGAATTTTTAATATTTCTTTGCTTTTTCTTTATGAGTTGCACTAGGTTTGATTTGTCGGAAAGCTCTCGTTGAGCTTCTGGTTGGTCGTAATGCTCGGTTTCAGTTGTCGTTGAGATAAGCAGTCATTGTTTTCTTGGGCGAATGTCAACGGTTGTTAATCGAACCTATTAAGGTGCTAAGGATATGAGCAAGGCAGGCGCTACTCTTGATCCGGCAAGTCCAAACATTCCTAAGGTAATGTTGGCTCAACTCATTAGGGCCGAGCGATACGGCCAGCCATCAAGTGCATTTGTTATTGAGTTGGTGCCCGTGCCTAGCCTTCAACCCGATGAGTGCTTGGTTAAAGTGATGGCGGCCGGTGTCAATCATAATGGCGTTTGGGCGGCACGGGGATATCCAGTTGATGTTATTGAGCTTCAGCGATCTCGCGGTGAGCCGTATGACTTTCATATTGCCGGGTCCGATGCTTCCGGAATCGTTGTTGCTGTAGGCAAAGAGGTATGTGGCATATCTGTCGGTGATGAGGTCGTCCTGCATTGCGGTTGGTGGGATCGTGACGCAGTGGCCGATGAGATTATGGACAAGTCAGCAAAGATATGGGGTTACGAAGTTAATTTCGGAGCCTTTGCGGAGTACACCAGGGTTAGAGAGCAAGCGATTTTGCCCAAGCCTGCGCACTTAAGCTGGGAGCAAGCAGCGTCCTACATGCTCTGCGGGGCAACAGCCTATCGGATGCTGCATGGCTTCGCCCCGCACACGGTCAAGCCGGGCGATGTTGTTCTCATCTGGGGAGGGAGTGGCGGAATGGGGTCGATGGCAATCCAATTGGTCAACGCCGCTGGAGGCATCCCCATTGCTGTAGTGAGCAGCGACGAGAAAGCAGAGTATTGCCAGCAAATTGGTGCCAGAGGCTCGATCAATCGTCAGAAGTATAAGCATTGGGGGACGCTCGAGGACATAGGAGACTCGGCCAGATACGTTCAATGGCTCAGTGAAGCGAAACGCTTTCAACGAGAAATCTGGAGTTTGGTTGGAGAAAAGAAAAATCCAAATATAGTGATTGAACACCCTGGCGAAGATACATTTCCGACCTCATCTTTTGTTTGTGAAGCCGGCGGGATGGTGGTTATTTGTGCTGGCACCAGTGGGTATATAGGCACTTTTGATATTCGCTATCAGTGGATGCGACAAAAAAGATTCCAAGGTTCGCATTTTGCAAATTCGGCTCAATGCGTTGCGTTCAATAACTTGGTTGTGGAGGGTCTTGTAAATCCCTGTTTGACGAGGGTCTTTGATTTTGAAGACTTGCCGGAAGCCCATCAAATTATGCTCGACAATAGAGGGCTTCTTGGTAATTTCGTGATCCGAATAGGTAGTCAAACATAAGAGGTGAACTCATGGTGTTCATTCGACGGTTTGCCGAGTTCGCTCGGGAGTACCCAGGTGTTCCAGCAGTGTCTGCGGCCTCATCAGAAGTTTCATATGGCCAATTGTATAATAGCGCTCTGCGTGTGGCGGGGATGATTTCATTGACCGGTTCGGGGGCAATGATTGGTGTCATGATGGAGAAAAGCATTGATTATGTTGTGTCGGTGCTGGCGGTGCATTTATTAGGGCGAACCGTAGTTCCGTTAGATAAAAAATATCCGATTGAACGGTTGCGCGGGATGATCATTTCTATCGATTTGTCGTTATGTCTGCTGAACGAGCAGGAGAACGCCGAACTGACAGTGATGTTGAACGAACAGACCCGCACATTGAATATTAATGAGCCTACTACGGCAGCACTCGGTACCGACTATCCAGCTATCAAGACGGATATATCGGATGAGCTGCCGGCCTATGTGGTCTTTACCTCCGGAACAACCGGGCAGCCCAAGCCGGTCATGTTGCCGTATCGCTCGCTCACGACTCTGATCGACTGGATGGGAAAAACGACTGCTCAGACAGGTACCACGTTGTTGTACGCAGCCCAAGGTTTTGATGTCGCCTTTCAGGAGATTTACAGTGCGCTGTGCCAAGGCGATCGCCTGCTCATCGTGACGGATGAACAAAAGAAAGACCTACATGCACTGACTACACTGCTGCTCACTGGCGGCGTGACGCGCCTTTTTCTGCCAACCTCAATGCTGATTCCTCTGGTCACATTCAATCTTCGCGATTTGGCGGTGTTGGTGAACTTGAGGGAAATAATTTGTGCTGGCGAGCCGTTGAAGATTAGTCCTGCCGTCAGGCAGTGGTTCAAGGCTAACCCCCAGTGCCGTCTCATCAATCAGTACGGCCCGACCGAAACGCACGTGGTGATGGAACATCGGCTCGAAGGCGCGCCGGAAAACTGGCCGGATTTGCCACCTATTGGTCAGGTGACCCCAGCCAGCACGGCCTACCTGTTTGATGACAACTTGCAGCCGGTTATGCCTGGTCATGAGGGACAGCTCTACATCGCGGGCAGCTCATTGGCATTGGGTTACTACGGTATGTCCGCTCAAACGGCCGAGAAGTTCGTGAGGCATCCTCAGACGCACGAACGGATGTACAACACCGGTGATATTTGTTTCCTCAACGAGCAATCGTTGTTCGAGTACGTAGGGCGCCGTGATAGGCAACTCAAGATCCGAGGTTATCGTGTCGAGTTAAAGGAAATCGAGACCGTCGCGGCTAATGCCAATTTAGTCGATGAGTGCCTCGTCGTGGCCAGACAGTCCGGTCAAACTACGACATTAATCTTGTATTTCACGGCCCAAGCGTCCGATCAAGATTTTAGTATGAGCCTGCACAGGCACCTGCTGGCAAGGTTGCCTGATTACATGCTGCCGTCCTTCTACAAAAAAATTTCCGCCATTCCGTTGACACAAAATGGCAAGGTCGATCTGCAACAGCTGCCTCAAGTAGGGGCAATGCAATCGAACCGTTCAACGAATTACGTTGAGCCGCTGGGTGAGCTTGAAACGAGGGTGTGCGAGCTGGCTGCCTGTTGTTTCGGTTTGGACCATGTCGGCGCCACAGATAACTTTATGGATGCGGGTGCGAACTCCATTACCTTGATTTCCTTGCTGGCCGAGTTGCGTTATGCGTTGGCCCATGCGTTCCGTCAGACGGATCTATTCGAGTATCCGACGCCCAGGTTGTTGTGCTCCTTTTATCAGCGCTCGTTGGAGGCGACACAACCGCATGCCTCGACAGTTGCTATTGCCAGCAGTCAGCAAAACAGGTCGGCCGCCATTCAACGTTCTCGTGAAAGAAACGGGGGCTGACATGCGCGCTCATGAAGAACACCAGGGACTGAATGATGAAAGCCATATTGCGATTATCGGTATGTCTTGCCGATTTCCAGGGGCCACATCGGTCCACCAATACTGGCAAAACCTGTTGGAAGGTGTTGAAAGCATTCATGTCGAGACCGGCGCGCAGGGGCAGATTCTGGCTCGCGCCGAGCTTGCGGGTCTAGAAGACTTTGATTACGAGTTTTTCGGGTTTAGTTACAAGGAAGCCCAGTTGCTGGATCCCCAACACAGAATCTTGCTCGAGTGTGCATGGGAGGTGTTGGAGGATGCATCGTTACACGCGCAGGCCGGTTCTGTTGGCGTATTTTGTGGTGCTGGCCCCAGCTCCTATTTCATCAACAATATTCATGCTCAGCGTGATCGCGACAGTGCCTGTGGTCTGTATCAATCCTGCGAAGCACTTGCGCAGTTCATGGCCACGGATAAAGAATTCCTCGCCAGCCGCATCGCCTACAAACTCAATTGTTGTGGTCCTGCAGTAAACGTTCAGGCCGCTTGTGCGACCTCGATATTCGGTATTCAAGCCGCCATACAGGCGCTATTGCTGAGAGAGTGCGACGCGGCACTGGTTGGTGCCGCTGGGATCTCTGTACCGCAATCAATGCCGTACTACTTTGAGCCCGGCATGCCGTTCAGCGCCGATGGGCATTGTCGTCCGTTCGATGTTAAGGCCAGCGGTACGGTGTTTGGTTCGGGGGCCGCGGTGGTAGGACTAAAGAGACTCAGTGACGCACTGGCTGACGGTGATCAGATCCATGCCGTGATTCGCTCGGTCGCCACCAACAATGACGGCGCTTTTAGAGCGGGCATGTCGGCACCTTCTGTGGCAGGGCAGGCACGGGTCATTCGTGAAGCACTCGCTATCGCCGGTGTTGATCCGGGGCAGGTTAGTTACGTCGAAGCCCATGGTACTGCTACCCCCATCGGGGACCCCATTGAAATCAAAGCTTTGGCCAATGCCTATGTCGGCCGTGATCGCGAACACACCTGTCACCTTGGGAGTGTCAAAGGCAACATCGGGCACTTGGGCTGGGCGGCTGGCCTGGCCGGTCTGATCAAGGCTGTCCTGATCACTCGGCACAAGATAATTCCCCCGACCATCAATTTCGAACAGTACAACCCTAATCTCTACATTGAGGAAACCCCTTTTGCCGTCAACCGGCAACGAGTAGTCCTCAGTGATCCTGAAGTCATCGTAGGGGTCAGTAGCTTTGGCTTGGGTGGCAATAACTCACACCTGATTGTCGAGACGGCACCGGTTCGCAAGGGTGCTAGTTCACCACTCGAATTTGAGCGGACCTGCCTGATTCCAGTCTCGGCCAAAACGATAGACGGCCTGCAACAGCTATGCACTGGCTACCGTCAGTTTCTTGAAGATCAACCGGACGAGAACTTCCCCTTGTTCGCCGCCAATCTTCTTCATTCCAGATCGATATTCGAGCAACGGGCGTACGTCATCGCCAGCAATCGCAGGGAGGCCATCGACGCACTTAATGGATTGACCTTCGGGGCTCGGCCGCCGGCTGTGAGCTCGCCAAGGGTCGGGCTGATATTTTCGGGCCAAGGGGGTGAACATCGGGACATGGGGCGAGAGCTCTATCTCCATGAAGCGCTGTTCAAGGACGAACTGGACGGATTCGATCCAGTCTGCCGAGACGTCTTCGGTGCCTCTGCCGCAGAGCTGTTGTTCAATCCCCGTATCAACTGGAAAATCGAGGAAGATATTACGTTCTCGCAGCCCATGACGTTTGCTCTTCAAGTGTCGATGGCTCGGCTGTTTCTGAGTAGTGGGCTAATCCCTGTGGCACTGTTCGGGCATAGCTTGGGTGAGTACGCGGCTGCCTGCGTCGCAGGTGTGTTCACTGCCGAGCAGGGTTTTCGGATGCTTGTACAGCGCAGCCGATTGCTGGACTCGTTGGGAGATATCGGTGCCATGGTGGCCCTTGGGGGCGATCACCAGTGCGTGTCGAGATTAATCGAAGGCACTCCTGGTGTGCTGTCGATTGCCGCTTTGAATTCGATAAGTAACACGGTGGTTTCCGGAGCGTTGGAAGCGGTTGAGCAGCTCATAAAAAACGCGGACAGCTTAGGAGTAAGCGCAACGCGCTTGAAGATTTCACGTCCCGGGCACTCTTCGTTGTTAGACCCTTTGCTAGACCGCTTTGAAGCCCATCTGAATAGTTTCGAATTGAACCTACCTGTTTTGCCTTTCATTTCCACGGTAACCGGCACGCTGATGAGCGATGAGGTGGCAACGTCGCATTACTGGCGTCGTCAGTTGCGTCAAACCGTGAATTTCCGAGCAAGCGTTGCCTCAGCACTTGAGCTGGGTTGCACTCATTTGGTCGAGATTGGGCCGAAAGCCATTTTGTCCGGTCTGGTGCTCAGTGAGGCCGCAGATCGATTGAGTGTGTTGCCCATGGCAAGGGGAGGGCATTTGGATCATCGACAATACTTGAAGATGCTGGGTGAGTTGTTCAGGGCGGGCACTGATGCTCATCTTCCATTCACACAAGAGCGGGCGCCGGTTTTGACGGGTTTGCCGACGTATCCTTTCCAGCGCGTTCGCTGCTGGATTGAAGCGTCTGGGCCGGCTCACGCTTTGGCCGGACAAGCCTATCAGTCGGTGTGGCGCCCGCTGACAGTGGAGTGGATGAATAGCCACTCGGCTGCCGGGCAAAAGGTGTTGTTCCTCACGCCAAACGAGACATTCAACAAGGCTGAAACCCGCTATCTGGAAAACGCCTTCCGCCAGTTCCGCTGCTTCGCATTGAATCGCTTGATGGGCAACGACGCATTATCGCGTGAAGCCTTGAATGTTGCCGCGCTGGAATTTGACGGCATCTGGAAGGAGGATGTTGACGGCTTGGACCGAGTGTATCTCGACCTGCGGCACTTGCCGAACAATGACGTATCGACTGCAATCGATGTCTGTGCAGGTGTCTTGAACCTGTTGCGCTCTGTGCCTGTGGGGCATGATCGACAACCACATTTTTGTCTGTTGTTCGCCACATCGGTCATCCGCGAGGAGGACATGAGCCTCAACCCGGTGGCAAACAGTGTTGTGGGCATGCTTCGCTCTGTGTTGATCGAAGAGCCTGACTGGAAAGTGACGGTCCTACACTTTATCAGGGGGCAATCGCCCACAGGTTTTGAGGAAGCCAACCCTATTGTATTGTTGCCGTTTACCGACGAGCTCGTCGTTACGGTCAGGCAAGCGCAAGCTTTTGTACTACGGCTGGAAAGGGCCAGGGATAGCAATGACGTCCGCTATCGTTTCCCTGCCGATCAAAGCTACCTACTGATCGGCGGTGCGGGCGGCATCGGCAGGCAGTTGATCGAAAGCCTTTGCGCTGATCAGATCCGGTGCATTCATGTTCTCGGACGCTCATCAGCGCCTAGTGAGGCGATGCAGGCGCTGATGATGCGTTACCCGAATGTCCGGTATCTGGGGGTCGACCTTGCGTCAAAGCAAGGGCGCGATGAATGTGCGAATTGGCTGCAATCCACAGTGCTTGGCACGTTGACCATTTTCAATCTGGCCGTCGATCTCCATGACCAGTTGGCCAATGAGGTTCAGGTTGAAGATCTGCAGCGCGCGTTCGACGCAAAATGCACGAGTGTCCTGACTCTTTATCAACTGCTATGCGACCAGAAGCGGGAGATTGAGTGTGTGTTCAATTTCTCTTCTGCCACTTCAATTCTGGGTAATGGTGGACAGTCGACCTATGGTGCAGCCAGTGCCTTTCTCGACGCCGCCCATGACACATTGTTCTGCCGGGCATCCAAGGTAGTGACAATCAATTGGGGGGTATGGGGCGATGCTGGAAAGCTTTGCGGTAACCATCGACGAATGCAGGTGCTCAAAGCCACTGGCTTGAACAGCCACAGCTGTGAAGAAGGTTTTTTTGTTGTCCGCCAACTACTGGCCGGACCCTCCAGAATTGCGGGGTTCATGAACATTGACGCCAAGGCCTTGGGAGACAGGTCCCGGGTGTGTGCACGGTTCCTTGAGCAACTAATAACGGACAACAACAATCAACATAGGGCCAGGCCGGTCGGAGTTTCGGCTCACCTTCTTGAGTGCACCGACAACGCTCAGGTGGTTGGCGTGCTCGAGACCTGGCTCGTAGCGACAGTTGATTCGCTGGTGGGTCTTGAAGCGCCGAACTGTGGCTACGACAAGATCAAAGCGTTTGGTTTCAAGGCTCTGGGTTTTGACTCGTTGGCGCTGGTTCAACTGAAGAATGCACTCGTTACGCAATTTGAACTGCCGTTGACCGTCAAACATCTAAATGCCATGCAGGCGTTAAGCGAATTACAGGCGGCCCTTGTGGCGCACGTCAATAAGCCAGCGTGGCATGCAGTTCATAGCAAGCACAACGACTCTGTTGAAACGCTGGACATAGCCGTTTCACTGCAACAAAAGCGCTGGATTTCGCTTATTGGCAAGGACTACGGACTCCGCATCATCCCTTATTTGATTTACTGTCGCTTCGATGCTGAACACTGCCGAAAAGCGTTGTTCCGGGTAGTGGATGAGCACCGCTTGCTGCGAACGTATTTTCCGCAAGGACAACCCGTCGTTAGAACCACAGCTGAAGTCCTTCAGGACTTTGGCGTGCTGTTTACAGATTTTTCTTCACACACGGCTGCGGGCAAAACAAAGCATATCGCCGCTCTTGTGCAGGCCATGGCGCAGGCATTGCCTAAGCCAGAAAACAATGTGACTTGGGCGATTCACTTTATCGATGTTGGGGAGCCATTTTTCATCGCATTGATAGGGGTTCAACATCTGGAGTTCGATGGCAAGTCCCTGACCCTATTCTTTGACCGGTTTGGTGAGTGTCTGCACAGACTCGCCGAGCATCAACCCTTGAGTCGTATGGATCACGACATCTGCTACGCGGATTATGCACGTCGCCAGCAGCAATATCTGAGTCAGCAATGGGGCATTGACGCCGGTTTCTTCAAGGGTCTGTTCAACGCCTTTGAAGGCCCTACTGTCCTGCCTGCACATCCGGGTTTTGCCTCTACTGCAGCGTGCTTGGCGTCCAGGTACAGCGTCGAAGTCACCGATGGGAACCGTATTTTGAGCGAGCTGGCTGATCGCTATGGATTCAGCGTTTTTAATGCGATTTTGTATGTTTATGCCAAGACAATGGCTGACGTCATTGGTTGTGATCAGTTGATTATCTGTGCAATCAACAGTGGGCGTGGCTTGAGCGAATTCAACAATGTGATCGGTCCGTTCACCGCTCCGCTACCGGTACCGATCACGGTGCATCACGACTGGTTGAGCGGTATCGCTACGGTTGCACGCACGCTGGAGGCCCTTCAGGGTTATCCGCTCATGCATCCGTCCATGCTGATAGATGAAGTGCCGACGTTTTGCGCAATGGCTGGCGACACCTACTTTTCGGATGTGGGCATCAACTTCCTCAACTATCGCCACTGCTCTGAGTCCCCGGGTAAGGTTCGAATCGAAGGCGTAGAGATCCTCGGTCCAGTATCGGAAGGGTTGTTGTCGGGGGCCAATATCGAAGACATGCGGCGAGTGCCGGGTCTGCATCTGGTAGTTGAAATCAATGGAGGTGATTTGCGATTCAACTTCTGGCACCACACGCCGCGGTTCTCAACCGCAGAGGTTGAGGACTGGGGGCATCGCATGGTGCGTTACCTGAACCAGTTGCTTAGCCTGGCGAGCGCGACCGATGAGCACTGAGCCGCTTACACTGCTGTGCTTCTCCTACGCGGGGGGTAGTGCCGGTTTTTATGCGCGCTGGCGTCGTGTGTTGCCAAATATCAGGGTGATTCCCGTTGAAATTCCGCTACGGGGTGGGCTGAAGCACGCACCGGCGTTGCTCACCCGTGATGGACTGATCGACTACTTGATGGCTGAGTATGCTCGATGGTGCGTTCATCCTTTTGCCCTCTTTGGACACAGCCTAGGCGGGCGTGTCGCGTTTGAGTTCCAGTGCGTGTTAGAGCAAACACGAGGACTAAAAGCCGTGCGATTGTTTATCAGCGGGTGCCTGGCGCCTGAGCGGTTTTCCGAGGCGATGCGTACCCGTGAGCGAGATCTGAGCGATTCAGCCTTATTGCGGATGTTGGCAGACTTAGGGGGAACACCGCCGGAATTGATGGCCAATCCGGCACTGATGAACACGGCACTGCCTATGATCAGGGCCGACTTTCAGTTGGCTATCGATCTTTCGAAACGCACAGTTACTCCTGTTTCCGTGCCTATTGATCTATTGCTGGGCAACCGGGACAAGGTGACCAGTCTATTTGACGATTATCCAGCCTGGGCATTTCACACCTCCAATGGATGCCAAGTATCGGTCATTGATGGGGATCATTTTTTTATTCGCTCCCAAGCAATATTGGTCGCCAGATTGGTGGGGAAAAGACTGCAGGAGTTTGTATTAAATGAGGATTGAACCGCAGGTGCGGGATGGCTTGGCTAGCGGTGTTGGGTCATTGCAGGTCATCGGGCAGCACATGGTTGAAAGAGCGCAGTACGAACCGGCCTGCACCTACCGCTGGTGCATACATGATGTCGTTCGTGATACTCGTCATGCGTTTAATGAGCACTCCCGTGTCCCGGCCTCAAGTACCCGCAAGCTTTATATCTTAGTGGCGGTGCTGTTGCTGATTGAACAGGGAGAGCTGACATTGAGCGACAGTGTCGTTGTGGATAACCTGAACGCGGGTGTTCAAACCTGCGGCGGCCTTTGGTTGTTGGACAGCCCCCGGGCATTCACCATCGCTGAACTGCTCAAGTTGATGATGGGTTTAAGCGATAACATCGCGACCTTTTATCTTGTGGATTTACTCGGTCTTGAGCGTCTGAACGCGTTGTCGACGGTCATGGGGCTGGCCGGCACTTGGCATTTGTCGGCGGTACCGAGTGAAGCGTTGGCGGCGGATCATCCGCTGAGTGCTGTCAATACCACCACGGCATCCGATCTAGTTGTGGCGTTGTCAATACTGGTTAAAGGTGCAAACAGTCGATTAAGTGCTGGTAAGGCGTTTATTCGTCCGCAGTTGTGCGCGTTCGGCTTGACATGCATGCGCGCTCAGCAAGATAGCACTGCGATCAGGAGCTGGCTGAGAGATACGGACCAAGTAGGTGACAAGCACGGCATAGGGTATCGCAACTACAACAGCGTCGCTTACTTTGCCCATGATGGTGCGGTAAGGGTCATCTTTTCGATCGTCGTGGACGACCTGTATCGCATTAAAAGCCCCAGGCCGGCCTTTGCTTACGCCAGAGACTTCATTGCGCTGTTTTCCCGTCTTCTGGATGACTACGCAAGATGTGAATATCTCTCCGAGGCGTTTTGAAATGACCTCCCCACTCTCTGCGGCATACGTCAACAAATCCGAACTCTACGACCATGGCAGACCTTCCTATCCGCCAGAGGCCATTTTTTTCATCCTACGGCAACTCGATTTGTCGCTGGGTTTGCCGGTGCTGGATGTTGGGTCGGGAACCGGGATACTGACACGGCAACTGGCTGCTGCCGGCATGCCGACGATTGGAGTCGAACCTGATGCAAGCATGCTGGCCAAGGCTGAGGCAAACAACGACCAGCCAAGCGCGAGCTACCAGTTCGGAACGGCTGAGCAATTGGGTGTTGCGCCGCGCTCGATAGCGGCGCTGGTGTGTGGACAGTCCTTTCACTGGTTCGAACCGGACAATACCCGAGCGGAATTCCGGCGGGTGCTGGCGACCAACAATCCAGTGATCCTTATCTGGAATATTCGCAGCCCAGACTGCAACGCGTTTCACCTAGCATACGAACAACTGCTACGAGGCGTTTTCAAGCGTTATGCCGAAACGTTACAGATCGATAAGGCCCTGGAAAGTCGGATCAAGAAGTTTTTTTTGGGCCCCTTCGAGGAGCGCACCTTCCACAATCGCCAGCAATTGAGTGCAGCCGGACTTTTCAATAGAACCATGTCCTGCTCCTATGCAGCGCAGCCGGGCACACGTGAGTACCGTGCGGCGGGTAAAGCTCTGAACACCTTGCATCAGCAACACCAGCAAAACGGTTTTGTTTCGCTTAGTTATCAAACGCGTGTGGTCTATGGACGTATTTAAACGGGAGGCCATGAGTCGGTTGTTTAGTGGCTCAGCATGGGTGGTGCCTTTTTCGTTTTTTCCGACGTTAGCACGAGCGGCTTTTCTGTCTTACTTCCTGATTTTTCTAAAAGAGCGCTACGACCTTTCGGTGGATCAGATTGGACTGTTTGTCGGTGGTTTTGTATTCCTTAGCTCTGTGTCCAGCGTTGTTTTTGGCCCGATGCTCGACAGCCTGAATATCAAGACGTTGATGCTGACGTCATCTGTTATCCAGTCGGCGGTTTATCTGAGTTTACACATGTCCGGTTCACTGGTTCTCGTCTTCACTCTGTGCATTTTACTTAATCTTGCCTACTTATCGCTTGAGACTGCCGTGCGCATGTGCATCTCTCGATTATTGACTCCTCAGGAAACCGCGTCGGTGCTGTCGCTCAAGTACACACTCACTAATACCGCCTATGCGCTGGGGCCGCTTGTTGGTCTTTGGCTGAATCGCCAAGGTATTTCCCCCTTGTTTTTCTGCAGCGCCTCGGCACTTATCTTTATGGCGGTTATTATCAAGCCAGTTGTATTGCCGCGAGGGGGAGATCAGAACAACGGCGAAGGCAAAGGGTGGCTAGGTTCTCTGGGGACCTTGGCCAGGGATAGTAAACTGCTGAAGTTCTCGGTGGCTAGCGTATTGGTGGCGGGTGTGTTCGGAACGTTTCACATATACGTGGGCCAATATGTGGTCACCACTCATTCCGTCGAGCAAGCGTACGAGATAATCAATGTTGTATTTGTTACCAATGCGCTGGTCTCGATCCTGCTGCAATACCTGATTGGTAGAAGGGTGACGGTTGAGTTTTTCAGGCACTGGATAGTTAGCTGCATGTTGGCGTTCGTAATCGGTTTGATAGGGTTTGCGTTCTCCGACACTCTCTACGCATGGGCTTTCTTCACGGTCATTTTTACTGTCGGAGAAATTATTATTCAACCCCTTGAATTTCTCTATATTTCCCGCATAGCTCCGGTGCATATGGAAGGCGCCTACTACAGTTCGCAGAACCTCACTTACCTAGGCTCAGCGTCTACGCCGGTGGTAGGTGGTTTCATTCTCGCCAGTTTCAGTCCGCTTTATTTTTTTGGGTACCTGATGGTGTTGCTTATGGTGGGAGGCACGATTTTCTATATTCAAGGGGAGAGGTTAAGTGACGTGGATAGCCAAAAAAAGCCCCTGGCGAACGGGGCTTTTGATGATCAAAGGTCAATATGATTTCGCATACAGCGCCCAGCATTTCGTGGGCTGACCTGTGAACAAACAAGGCACGGCAGTTTTTGGTTGAACGAGTGGAATACATCTGACCGTTACACCTAGTTCGCTGATGGCTTGCTCAATGGTTATGTCGTCAATGAAGGGTGCCATAACAAAAGTATTGGGTTTGCCCTGGCGATTGAAGGCTTTTTTGAAATTGGTAAGTGTGGTGACGGTTTCGATGTTGTCCGATAGCCTTTTTTGGGCACGTTCAAGCATGCCTGTTTGAATAGTCTGTAGCGTTTTTGATGCGTCTTTAATAAAACGGGTTGTCTCAACGGTCAGCGTATTATTGATGTTGTCTCTGTGGGAGTAAGAAACCGTATTCTGCTCCAGTTCTTTTATTCCTATCTCGACCCGTATGGGTACGCCGCGCTTGATGTGATACCATTTTTTTTCACTACTGCTCATGTCTCGCTTGTCAATGGTTACACGTAAGTTTTGCCCTTTCAGTTTTTTGCGTGAGATATTCTTTTTTAATATTTCGCAGTAAGCATGAATAGCTTCGGCGTTTTGTTCACTGCGTACGATCGGGATAATGATTATTTGCGTCGGCGCAACCAGTGGTGGGATCACCAGACCATTGTCATCGCCATGGGTCATTATCATGGCGCCAATCAATCGCGTGGAAACGCCCCACGAAGTGGTCCAGGCTAGTTCCTTTACGCCTTCCCTATTAACAAAGCGGATGTCTGCCGCTTCGGCAAAATTTTGTCCTAGGAAGTGTGAGGTACCTGCTTGCAAGGCTTTACCGTCCTGCATCATCGCCTCAATGGTGTAGGTACTGACGGCACCTGGGAAACGCTCCCATGAGCATTTTTCGCCTTTGATTACGGGTATGGCCAGGTGATCGACAGCAAACCGCTCGTAGATATCCAGCATCAGCAGTGTCTCGGCCAAGGCCTCTTCACAGGAAGCGTGAGCGGTATGACCTTCCTGCCAAAGAAATTCTGAAGTGCGTAGGAATATTCGTGGGCGCATTTCCCAGCGCAGGACATTGGCCCACTGATTGATGAGCAGTGGAAGATCCCGATAACTTTGTACCCATCGTGAAAAGGAGGCACCGATCACCGTTTCACTGGTAGGCCTTATAATCAAAGGTTCTTCCAGTTCGCCAGCAGGAGTGAGCTTCCCCTCTGACGACTGTTCCAGACGGTGGTGGGTTACGACTGCACACTCCTTGGCAAAACCATTGACATGTTCTGCTTCTTTTTGAAGAAAAGATAAAGGGATCAATAGAGGGAAGTACGCGTTGGTATGACCGGTGTCCTTGAATTTTTTATCAAGTTCTCGTTGAATTTGCTCCCATATGCCATATCCCCAGGGGCGAATGACCATGCACCCTCTAACGCCGGAGTTTTCAGCCAGTTCAGACTGACTGATGACTTGTTGATACCATTCGGAAAAGTTTTCCATTCGAGAAGGTGATATTGCGTTTTTCATAATATCCCAGTTGTAAATATAGTTTGAGCTGGGTATGTATATTTTTTGGGATGTAAAATTTCAAGCATTTATATTTTTTGTTTGAGTTTTCGGAAGTTTCTTTCAGACGGATCCATTCATTAGTCGTGCAGTTTTAAGTTCTACGTGGCAATCACCGTGTACCCCGCGCGCTGGATCGATTGCAGCGATAAGAAGAAGTTGGAAGAGTTCTCCAACAAGGCTGTGGAAAACCTTGCGGTGGACGGCGGTGGTCACCTGACCTACCTGGCGCCGACCCGGGTGAACCTGGCGTTGATGGAAGAGCGCTGGCCGGATGTGAAATTCCGTGCGACGCGTGAGCATCATTAAGGTCTGAGCGGTAAAAAGAAGGGTGAAGCTGTGATGGCTTCACCCTTTTTATTGGCCTACACAAATCCAAATGTGGGAGGGGGCTTGCTCCCACATTTTGATCTCCACCAGGCTTGGGGTTGGCGATAACTCCGCATCGGGTCTAGCTTTTATCCAACGACTGAAAAGGAGGCCGCTGTGATTAAACGCTCTATTCACCTGATACTGCTCGCCAGTCTGACACTGCCCACCCTCCCAGCTATGGCCGCCGCTGGCACTCCCCAATGGAAAGACACCGGCCCCGTCACCAAGCGCAAGCAGAACGAAGTCAACTCCGGCAGTTGGAAGCCCCAGGCCCAGCCCGCGCCCAAGGAAGACGCCGAAAACCCCTATAACGAAGGGGAAGACAGCGCGACTTATGACGACGGTGACACCTGAACCCCACCCAAAGAAAAAGCCCCTCCCGCCAGGCAGATGCGCTACCTGGCGAGAAGGGCTGTGGAACTCATTAAGACCCCTGACTTGTTGTGTCGAGGGCCTTACGCGACAAATTGCTCCGCGTAGTGACAAGCCACCTGGCGGTTATCCAACGCTCGCAACTGCGGCTCTTCGCTGCTGCACCGCGCCGTCGCATACGGGCAGCGCTTGTGGAACGCGCAGCCAGGCGGCGGGTTCAGCGGGTTGGGCAGCTCGCCGACGATCTTGATCTTCGGCTTGTTTGGGTCCGGGTGAATGGTCGGGGTGGCCGACAGCAGCGCCTGGGTGTAGGGGTGCAGCGGGCGGGCGTAGATGTCTTCCTTGGGGCCGACTTCTACCGGGCGGCCGAGGTACATCACCATCACGTCGTCGGCGACGTGTTGCACCACCGCGAGGTTGTGGGAGATGAACACGTAGGCGGTGTTGAACTCCTGCTGCAGGTCCATGAACAGGTTGAGCACCTGGGCCTGGATCGATACGTCCAGTGCCGAGGTCGGTTCATCGGCCACCAGCACCTTGGGTTGCAGCATCATGGCGCGGGCCAGGGCGATGCGCTGGCGCTGGCCGCCGGAGAACATGTGCGGGTAGCGCTGGTAATGCTCGGGGCGCAGGCCCACTTGCTTCATCATCGCCTGCACTTTCTCGCGGCGTTCGGCGGCGGACAGGTTGGTATTGATCAACAGCGGCTCGCCCAGTTGATCACCGACTTTCTGGCGAGGGTTCAACGAGGCGTACGGGCTCTGGAACACCATCTGCACGTCTTTGCGCAGTTGCTTGCGCTGGGCCTTGTCGGCGCCGGCGACTTCTTGCCCTGCGATTTTCAGCGAGCCCGAAGAGGGCTCCTCGATCAGCGTCAGCGCACGGGCCAGGGTGGATTTGCCGCAACCCGACTCGCCAACCACCGCGAGGGTCTTGCCGGCTTCCAGCTCAAAGGACACGCCATTGAGGGCGCGCACCGTGGCGTGGCCCTTGAACAGGCCACGGGACACTTCGTAGTGACGGGTAAGGTCGCGGGCGGTAAGAACGACGGCCATTACGCCACCTCCTGGTTCAAGGGGTAGAAGCAGCGTGCAAGGCTGTTGGTTTTTGGATCAAGCCCAGGGCGCTGGGTGCGGCAGCTTTCCTGCACATACGGGCAACGCGGCGACAGCAGGCAACCCTGCGGGCGGTCGTAACGGCCCGGCACGATGCCCGGCAGCGTGGCCAGGCGCGTGGCGCCCAGGCTGTGCTCGGGGATCGCCTTGAGCAGCGCTTCGCTGTAGGGGTGTGCCGGAATGTCGAACAGTTGCGGCACCTGGCCCACTTCCACCGCTTGGCCTGCGTACATCACGCACACGCGTTGGGCGGTTTCGGCTACCACGGCGAGGTCGTGGGTGATCAGCACCAGGCCCATGTTCTGCTCTTTTTGCAGGGCCAGCAGCAGGTCCATGATCTGCGCCTGAATGGTCACGTCCAACGCGGTGGTCGGTTCGTCGGCGATCAGCAGCTTGGGTTCGCCGGCAATCGCCATGGCGATTGCCACGCGCTGGCTCATGCCGCCGGACAGTTGGTGCGGGTAGGCGTCCATACGGCTGGCAGCGCCTGGGATTTCGACTTTTTCCAACAGTTCGATGGCACGCTTGCGCGCTTGCTTGCCGGACATTTTCAGGTGCAGGCGCAGCACTTCTTCAATCTGGAAACCCACGGTGTAGCTGGGGTTCAGTGCGGTCATCGGGTCTTGGAAGACCATCGCCAAGTCTTTGCCGACGATCTGGCGGCGCTGGCGGTTGCTCAGTTTGAGCATGTCCTTGCCGTCGAAGGTCAGCGAGTCGGCCGTGACGATGCCGGGGTGCTCGATCAGGCCCATCAGCGCCATCATGGTCACGGATTTACCCGAGCCCGACTCGCCAACAATCGCCAGGACTTCGCCTTTGTCCACCGACAGGTCGAGGCCGTCGACCACCGGTACGGCGGTCTTGTCGCCGAAGCGTACGTTGAGATTCTTGATTTCTAACAGTGACATGGGAATCTCCTCAGGCGGCGTTCTTGAGTTTCGGGTCCAGCGCATCGCGCAAGCCGTCGCCCATCAAGTTGATTGCCAGCACGCTGAGCAAAATGGTCAAACCAGGCAGGCTCACCACCCACCAGGCGCGTTCGATGTAGTCGCGGGCCGAAGCCAGCATGGTGCCCCACTCCGGGGTTGGCGGTTGTACGCCAAGGCCGAGGAAGCCCAGGGCGGCGGCATCGAGAATCGCCGAGGAGAAGCTCAAGGTCGCCTGCACGATCAGCGGCGCCATGCAGTTGGGCAGCACGGTGATGAACATCAGGCGTGGCAAGCCGGCGCCAGCGAGGCGGGCGGCAGTTACGTAGTCACGGTTCAACTCGCCCATTACCGCAGCACGGGTCAGACGCACATAGGACGGCAACGAAACGATGGCGATGGCGATCACGGTGTTGATCAGGCCAGGGCCGAGGATCGCGACAATGGCAACCGCCAGCAGCAGCGAGGGCAGGGCCAGCATGATGTCCATCAGGCGCATGATGGTCGGGCCAAGCAGGCGCGGGAAGAACCCGGCGAACAGCCCCAGCAGGATGCCCGGAATCAGCGACATCACCACCGACGACAAACCGATCAGCAGCGACAGGCGCGAGCCCTGGATCAGGCGCGAGAGCAGGTCGCGGCCCAATTCGTCAGTGCCCAGCAGGAACTGCATCTGCCCGCCTTCCAGCCACGACGGCGGGGTGAGCAGGAAGTCGCGGTACTGCTCGCTCGGGTTATGCGGCGCCACCCAAGGGGCGAAAATTGCGCAGAACACGATCAGCAACATGAACGCAAGGCCGGCAACCGCGCCTTTATTCTTGGAGAAGGCTTGCCAGAATTCTTTGTACGGGGACGGGTACAGCAGGCTTTGATCGACTGCTGACACTGGAGTAGGTGTGGTCATGGTCTTGATCTCAGCGCTGGTGACGGATGCGTGGGTTGGCGAAGCCGTAGAGGATGTCCACCACGAAGTTCACCAGGATCACCAGGCAGGCGATCAGCAGAATGCCGTTCTGCACCACCGGGTAGTCCCGCGCGCCAATGGCTTCGATCAGCCATTTGCCGATGCCGGGCCACGAGAAGATGGTTTCGGTCAGGACTGCACCGGCCAGCAGGGTGCCGACTTGCAGGCCGACAACCGTCAGCACCGGAATCAGTGCGTTGCGCAGGCCATGCACGAATACCACGCGCGCCGGCGACAGGCCCTTGGCCTTGGCGGTGCGGATGTAGTCTTCGCGCAGCACTTCGAGCATCGACGAGCGGGTCATCCGCGCAATCACCGCCAGCGGGATGGTGCCCAGCACGATGGCCGGCAGAATCAAGTGATGCAGCGCGTCCCAGAAGGCGTCCGGCTCGTCAGCCAGCAGGGTGTCGATCAGCATGAAGCCGGTGCGCGGCTCGATGTCGTAGAGCAGGTCGATACGCCCGGAAACCGGGGTCCAGCCCAGGCTCACCGAGAAGAACATGATCAGGATCAGGCCCCACCAGAAGATCGGCATCGAGTAGCCCGCCAGGGAGATGCCCATTACCCCATGGTCGAACAGGGACCCTCGCTTCAAAGCCGCGATCACCCCGGCCAACAGGCCCAGGATACCGGCGAACAACAGGGCGGCCATGGACAGTTCCAGGGTCGCGGGGAATAGGGCGGTGAATTCAGTCCACACGCTGGTGCGGGTACGCAGGGATTCGCCAAGGTCGCCCTGGGCGAGCTTGCCAACGTAGTCCAGGTATTGCGCATACAACGGCTTGTTAAGGCCAAGGCGTTCCATTGCCTGTGCGTGCATCTCGGGGTCGACGCGCCGCTCGCCCATCATGACTTCGACGGGGTCGCCAGGGATCATGCGAATCAACGCAAACGTGAGCAACGTGATGCCGAAGAACGTGGGGATCAGTAACCCCAGTCGGCGGGCAATAAAACTAAACATCTTGTTGTGTACCTCAATCAGCCGGTTAGGCAAGTTCGGCACTGCCCTGGTGGGCGGTGCCGAGCGTTTTTCTTATTTACTTCACCTGGGTAGTGGCGAAGTTATTTGTACCCAGAGGGCTTTGTTGGAAGCCTTCTACGTTCTTGCGCATGGCGGTGAACAATTTCGGATAAGCCATGGGAAGCCATGGTTGGTCTTTTTCGAAAACGTCCTGTGCTTGTTCATAGAGTGCAGCGCGCTGGCCGGGTTCAGCGACGGCGCGTGCCTTGTCGATCAAGTCCTGAAACTCCTTGTTACACCAGCGGGCGTAGTTTTCGCCGTTTTTGGCCGCATCGCAACTCAGGTTGGGCGTCAGGAAGTTGTCCGGATCGCCGTTATCACCCACCCAGCCCGCCGAAACCATGTCGTGCTCGCCGTTTTTAGCACGCTTGAGCATCTCGCCCCATTCCATGACTTTGATATTCACCTTCAAGCCGACCTGCGCCAGGTCCGCCTGCATGCGCTGGGCGCCGAGCATCGGGTTGGGGTTGGTCGGGCCGCCGCCGTTACGGGTAAACAGGGTGAATTCGGTGCCTTCCGGCACGCCGGCTTCCTTGAGCAGGGCGCGGGCCTTGTCCAGATCGCGGGGCGGGTTCTTCAGTTTTTCGCTGAAACCCAGCAAGGTCGGCGGATAGGGGCCGGTACCCACCACGGCATTGCCTTTGCCGAACAGGGCTTCGGTGTAGCCGGCCTTGTCGAATGCGATGTTGATGGCGTGGCGTACCCGTGGGTCGCTCATGTACTTGTGGGTGGTGTTCATCGCGGTGTAGCTGGTGGTCATTGCCGCCAGCTCATCGACTTTCAGGTTCGGGTCTTTCTTGATGCTGGGAATGTCATCCGGCTTGGGGAACAGCGCGATCTGGCACTCGTTGGCCTTGAGCTTCTGCAGGCGCACGTTGTTATCGGTGCTGATTGCCAGGATCAGCGGGTCGACTTGCGGCTTGCCACGGAAGTAGTCCGGGTTGGCCTTGAACCGCGCCTGGGCGTCTTTCTGGTAACGGGTGAAGATGAACGGGCCAGTGCCGATGGGCTTGGCGTTGAGGTCTTCGGTCTTGCCGGATTGGAGCAACTGGTCGGCGTATTCCTTCGAATGGATTGAAGAGAATGCCATGCCCAGGTCGGCCAAAAACGGTGCTTCGGGACGGGTCAGGGTAAAAACGACGGTGTGATCGTCGGTTTTCTCTACGCTCTTGAGCAGTTCCTTGAAGCCCATGCTTTCGAAGTACGGGTAGCCCACGAGGGACTTTTTATGCCACGGGTGGTTCGGGTCCAGCTGGCGCTGGAAGCTCCAAAGCACGTCGTCTGCATTCAGGTTGCGCGTGGGTTTGAAATAGTCGGTGGTGTGGAACTTGATGTCGTCACGCAGGTGAAAAGTGTAGGTCAGGCCGTCGGCGCTGATCTCGGGTAGGGCCTTGGCTAGTGCAGGAACCACTTCGGTGGTGCCAGGCTTGAAGTCCACCAGGCGGTTGAACATGGTTTCGGCAGCGGCATCAGCGGTCACGGCCGTGGTGTACAGCACCGGGTCGAAACCCTCCGGGCTGGCTTCGGTGCAGACCACCAGCGGTTTGGCCGAAATGCCGACAGCCACGCTCAACAGCGCGGCTGCCATGGCGGCTTGTAGCGGGAGCATTTTCATTCGAAGCCCTCTGCAAACGATGGGACCAGACAAGCGTAGACGGCGGGCTCGTCCTGAGCCCGCCGTCTACCTGGCGCTAATTAAAGGATGTTGAACGGGATGGTGGTGACCAGACGGAACTCTTTGATAGAACCGTCAGATTGTTGTTCGCTGGCACGGTGTTCGACGTAGGTGGCGCGAATCGCGGTGGCCTTGAGCGGGCCGCTCTGGATCGCGTAGCTGGCGCCGACGCCGTACTCCTGATGCTTCTCGCCATCCTGGAGCTTGATCTGCGCGCCGTAGCCGAGTGTGCCGTTGCCACTGTTGTAGTGAGTACCGTCAATGCCCCAGCCGCGTGCCGAGTAAACGTTGAACTTAAGACCCGGTACGCCGTATTCGGCCATGTTCAGGCCATAGGCAACCTGAAAGGATTTTTCGTTCGGGCCGTTGAAGTCGGAGGTCAGGGAGTTGGCCAGGTAGATGCCGTTGGTTTCGTGCAGGTAGTCGAAGTACTCGTTACCGTTAACCGCCTGGTAGGAGAAGGTCAAGCTGTGCGCTTGGTGCGCCAGGCCGAGCGACAGCGAGTACGTGTCGTTGTCGATTTCGCCCATCAGCTTTTTGCCTTCGTCCACGGTCTTGTAGTAGTTCAAGCCGGTGGTCAGGGACAGGGTCTGGCTGTCACCCAACTCGTGGGTCGCGCCGAAGTAGTACTGGTTCCAGAAGTCCTTCACGTTGGCGCCGAAGAAGCTGGTCTTCAGGCTCTTGAACGGTTGGTAGTTGGCACCGAGGGTGTAGACCTTGTCGGTGGTCGCGCCCTTTGCACCGCCTGCGCTGTACTCGGAACGGAACTTCGACAGGCTCTGTTCGGTACGCGGCGAAACGCGGTCGAATACGCCGCCCTGGAACGACAGGTTGCTGAACTCTTCGCTGTTGAAGCTCGCGCCCTGGAAGCTCGACGGCAGTGCGCGGTTGCCGATGTTATCGACGATCGGCGTGCTGAAGTTCTGACGGCCTGCGGTCAGGGTGGTGTTCGATACGCGGAACTGCACGTTGGCCAGGCCCAGTTTGCTCCACTGGTCGACAGCGTTGCCGTCCGAATCAGCCAGGGTGCGGTTGGAGCCACCTTTGATATCACGCTTGCTGCGGTCCAGAACCAAGGCGTTGTACACGGCCACTTCGGTCTTGACGCCTACAGTGCCCTGGGTGAAACCCGAGCTGGCGTTGATGATGGTGCCTTGAACCCAGTTGGTGCGGTTACGGTCAGTCTTGGCTACGCCGTGCTCGGTGTAGTCCCAGGAGCCGCCACGGTAGAGGCTCTCATGGGAGTACCAGTTACGCGTGGTACCACCGATGCTGAAATCTTCGATAAAGCCTTTGGCCTCGCTTTGGGCGCTGGCGCCGGCCAGGGTGGTAGGAACGAATTCCTGGCTGGCGGGTTCAGCGTAGGCGGTGGCCGTGATGCTGCTGATGGCCAGGGCCAGAAGCGCTTTGCTGCTCAGTTTCATGGGTGAAGCTCCTTTGGTTCTCTTTTTTATGCCGGTCTTATTAGGTGAACCGACTATTTGGGTGTGTAACTCTTTCCAGCATCTGCAAACGTTTGGCGTAGGAAAATTCCCAACAAAAGGCCGCGCGTTTGCAGCAGGGCGGAACTCGCCCTGCGCAATCCGGTTATTTTCTTATGGGGTAATACTGACGCCCGAAAACACGTTGCGGCCGAAGGGACTCACTTTGAAGCCTTCGACTTTCACGCTTAACGGCTGGTTGACCGTTGAGTGGGCGACGGGCGTGATTGGCACCTGCTGTTTAAGCAACTGCTGCGCCTGTTTGTACAGAACCGTCCGTTGTTCGCGGTCGGTGACGACCTTGGCTTGCTTGATCAGCTTGTCGTACGCCGGGTCGCACCACATGGAGTAGTTGTTCCCGCCGATGGCGTCGCAGCTGTACAGGGTGCCCAGCCAGTTGTCCGGGTCACCATTGTCGCCGGTCCAGCCGATCAGGCTGATGTCGTGCTCACCGTTCTTGGTGCGCTTGATGTACTCGCCCCACTCGTAGCTGACGATCTTGACCTTGAGGCCGATCTTGGCCCAGTCGCTTTGCAGCATCTCGGCCATCAGCTTGGCGTTGGGGTTGTACGGACGCTGCACCGGCATCGCCCACAGGGTGATCTCGGTACCTTCTTTCACGCCGGCAGCCTTGAGCAATTCCTTGGCTTTTTCCGGGTTGTAGGCGGCGTCCTTGATGGTGTCGTCGTAAGACCACTGCGTCGGCGGCATGGCGTTGACCGCCAGTTGCCCGGCGCCCTGGTACACGGCGTTCAAAATGCTCTGCTTGTTCACCGCCATGTCCAGCGCCTGGCGCACTTCGAGCTGGTCGAAAGGCTTGTGGCGCACGTTGTAGGCGATGTAACCGAGGTTGAAGCCCGGCTTGGTCAGCAGTTGCAGGTTGGGGTCGGCCTTGAGGGCGTCCACGTCAGCCGGGCGCGGGTGCAGGGTGACCTGGCATTCGCCGGCCTTGAGCTTTTGCACACGCACCGAGGCGTCGGTGTTGATGGCGAAGATCAGTTGGTCCAGCTGGACTTTGCTTGGGTCCCAGTATTGTTTGTTGGCCACATAACGGATCTGCGAATCCTTTTGGTAGCGCTGGAACACAAACGGGCCAGTGCCGATTGGCTTCTGGTTGATGTCGCTGGGCCTGCCAGCCTTGAGCAATTGCTCGGCGTATTCGGCCGAGAGGATCGCGGCAAAGCTCATGGCGATGTTCTGCACGAACGCGGCGTCCACCGAGTTCAGGGTCATCACCACCGTGTGCGGGCCGGTTTTTTCGACCTTCGCGATGTTTTTGTTCAGGCTCATCCCGTTGAAGTACGGAAACTCGGTGGGGTAGGCCTTGCGAAACGGATGGTCGGGGTCAAGCATGCGGTTGAAGGTGAACAGCACGTCGTCGGCGTTGAAGTCCC
Source organism: Pseudomonas kairouanensis (assembly GCF_004682055.1). Taxonomy (GTDB): domain Bacteria; phylum Pseudomonadota; class Gammaproteobacteria; order Pseudomonadales; family Pseudomonadaceae; genus Aquipseudomonas; species Aquipseudomonas kairouanensis. The sequence goes on from NZ_QUZU01000001.1 coordinate 94,111, forward strand.
GGGTCGGCTTGAATTCCTTGTTGCTGTGGAATTTCACCCCTTCACGCAGGTGAAAGGTGTAGGTCAGGCCGTCGTCGGAAATATCCCACTTGGTCGCCAACGCAGGTACTACGTTGGTCGCGCCTTTTTCAAACTCGACCAAGCGGTTGTACAGCGGCTCGGCCACATCGTTGTCGGTGGCGGTGGTGTACTGCGCAGTATCAAAACCTGCCGGGCTGCCTTCCGAGCAGAACACCAGGCTTTTCTTGTCGGCGGCTTGGCCCATCGTGGCTACGGCCAACAGGCTGGTGCCAAAAATTGCGGATAGAACGGTGGTATGGCGCATGACGATCCCGATCCTTGTTTGTAGTTGTTATCAGTGAGCAATCCTCCGACCTTTCGGACAGGGGGACATCACTGATCCCACGCACAGCAAGTGCCTTTCCCGATTGGCGCATCTGCTGTCCTACGACGTTATGGGCCGAGGACTTCGCAGTAAATGCGCAAAATCGGATTGACCTTGTAGGCAACAGGGACACAGGACGCAGTTCGTTACTGTAGGAAGTAACGTTGGCGAGCGTGGTCTGATTCCTAAGGTCCAGGCGGATGCAATAGCGGCGACGTTATGAAACGTCGCCGCCAATGATCCTTACTTGCCGCTGACGCTCACGCCGTAGAAGGAGTTCAGGCCAAACGGGCTGATCTTGAAGTCCTGTACGGTGTTGCGCATGGGTTGATACACCGTCGAGTGCGCGATAGGTGTCATCGGGACTGCATCTTTAAGGATATGTTGCGCCTGCTTGTACAGCTCGGTGCGTTTGGCGACATCCGACGTGGCCTTAGCTTCTTTTACAACGCCGTCGAATTTCTTGTCGCACCATTTGGAGAAGTTGTTACCGCTCAGCGAGTCGCAGCCGAACAGCACGTTCAACCAGTTGTCCGGGTCACCATTGTCACCGCTCCAGCCAATGATCATGGCCTGGTTCTCGCCGCCCTTGGAGCGCTTGATGTACTCGCCCCACTCGTAGCTGGTGATTTTTACGTTCAGACCGATCTTCTTCCAATCGTTTTGCAGCATTTCTGCCATCAGCTTGGCGTTCGGGTTGTACGGACGCTGAACCGGCATGGCCCACAACACGATCTCGGTACCTTCCTTGACGCCCGCTTCCTTGAGCAGCGCCTTGGCTTTCTCAGGGTCGAACTTGGCGTCCTTGATGGTGGTGTCATACGACCATTGGGTCGGCGGCATGGCGTTGACCGCCAGTTGACCGGCGCCTTGGTATACCGAGTCGATGATCTGCTGCTTGTTCACCGACATGTCCAAAGCCTGGCGCACGCGCAGGTCGGCCAGTGGGTTGGGCTGATCGCTGCCCTTGACCTTGTCCATCACGTTGTAGGCGATATAACCCAGGTTGAAACCGGCCTGGTTCGGCAGTTTCAGGTCTTTGTCTTCGCCCAGCGCCTTAAGGTCGGCGGGACGTGGGAACAGGGTGACCTGGCATTCGTTTTTCTTGAGTTTCTGGATGCGCACCGACGGGTCGGTGGTGATGGCGAAGATCAGGTTGTCGATCTTCACGTCTTCAGGTTTCCAGTAGTCCTTGTTGCCGGTGTAGCGAATGTTCGAGTCTTTCTGGTAGCTCTTGAACACAAACGGACCAGTGCCGATTGGCTTCTGGTTGATGTCCTGGGGCTTGCCGTTCTTCAACAGTTGCGCGGCGTATTCGGCGGACTGGATCGAGGCAAAGCTCATGGCCAGGTTCTGGATGAAAGCCGCGTCCACGGTACCAAGGGTGAACTTGACGGTGTGGTCATCGACTTTCTCGATGTTCTTGATGTTGGTGTCCATCCCCATGTCCGTGAAGTACGGGAACTCGGTGGGGTAGGCTTTGCGGAACGGATCGTCCTTGTTGATCATGCGGTTGAACGTGAACAGCACGTCATCGGCATTGAAGGTACGGGTCGGTTTGAAGTACGGGGTGGTGTGGAACTTGACGCCGTCGCGCAGGTGGAAGGTGTACGTCAGGCCATCCGGGGAAACGTCCCAGGTGGTAGCCAGCCCAGGCGTTACAGCGGTGCCGCCGCGCTCGAACTGGGTAAGACGGTTGAACATGGTCTCGGCCGAAGCATCGAAGTCTGTTCCGGTGGTGTACTGGCCTGGATCAAAACCGGCCGGGCTCCCTTCGGAGCAGAACACCAGGTTAGTCGCCGCTTGGGCGAAAGGGGCTGCGGCCATAAGGCCAGCGCTAACAATTAACGGAATGACTGCGTGTTTAAGCATGTTGGCCTCATGATTTGTTGTCATTTTTGGTGGTGAGGGCGACCTCGTGAGTCGGCCTGCGGATACTTATGCAGGGGCCATACCCAATGCAAGATGCAGAACCCTTAGGAGGCTTAAAGAGTGGTACGAACGTACAGGAATGTCGCAATTATGAAAGTTTGTACATAATTTCGTACATTTATGCGGTTTTTTCGGTGCATCGTGCGCACTAAAAAAGCCCAACCGAGGTGTCTAGCGCACCCGGTTGGGGCGATGCTGTTACTTATCTAGACTCACGCCGTAGAACGGCGTCAGCCCGAACGGGCTGATTTTGAAGTCTTTGACTTCCTTACGCAGGGGTTGGAAAACCGTCGAGTTCGCAATAGGCGTTATAGGTACTTGTTCTTTAAGTATTTTTTGCGCTTGCTGATACCACTTGATGCGCTGCTCGCGGTCGCTGCTCAGCTTGGCCTGCTGCACCAGTTTGTCGTAGGCCGGGTTACACCATTTGGCGTAGTTGCTGCCCTTGACCGAAGCACAACTGTAGAGCACGCCGAGCCAGTTATCCGGGTCGCCGTTGTCGCCGGTCCAGCCGTAAATCATCGCGTCGTGCTCGCCATTTTTGGCGCGCTTGATGTATTCGCCCCACTCATAGCTGACGATGTTGGCCTTGATGCCGATTTTTTCCCAATCCTGCTGGATCATTTGCGCCGACATGCGCGCATTCGGGTTGGAGGCTCGCTGGACCGTCATCGCCCACAGGTTGATGGTCGTTCCAGGTGCAACTCCCGCTTCTTTTAGTAGCGCCCGGGCTTTGGTTGGATCGTGGGGCGCATCCTTGATCGTCGGGTCATAAGACCATTGCGCCGGTGGCAGGGCGTTCTGCGCCAATTGTCCGGCACCCTGGTACACGGCCTTGATGATCGCGGGCTTGTCGATGGCCATGTCCAGGGCCTGGCGCACCTTGAGTTGGTCCAGGGGCGGGTGGGTCACGTTGTAGGCCAGAAAGCCAAGGTTGAAACCAGCCTGCTGCAGCACGCGCAGGTTGGGGTCCTGCTTCATTACGTCGATATCGGCGGGGCGCGGGTAGCCGCTGACCTGGCATTCGCCGGCCTTGAGTTTCTGCAGGCGCGACGCGGCGTCCGGGGTGATGGCAAACACCAGGTTGTCGAGCTTCACGTCCTCGGGTTTCCAATACTGTTTGTTGGCCACGTAGCGGATCTGCGAGTCTTTCTGGTAACGCTTGAATACGAACGGCCCGGTGCCGACCGGTTTCTGGTTGATGTCTTCGGCCTTGCCTTGCTTGAGCAATTGGGCGGCGTATTCGGCGGACTGTACCGAAGCGAAGCTCATGGCCAGGTTCTGCACAAATGAGGCGTCCACATTGTTCAGGTTGAAGCGCACGGTGTGCTCGTCGATTTTCTCGACGTTCTTGATCGTGGTGTTCAAGCCCATGTCGGTGAAGTACGGCGACTCGGAAGGGTAGGCCTTGCTAAACGGGCTTTGGGCATCCAGCAGACGGTTGAAGGTGAACAGCACATCATCGGCATTGAAGTCGCGGGTAGGGGTAAAGAATTCGGTGGTGTGGAACTTGACCCCTTCGCGCAGATGGAAGGTGTAGGTCAGGCCGTCTTTGGACACATCCCAACTCGTCGCCAGGCCTGGTTCAACCTCGGTGCCACCACGCTTGAACTGGGTGAGGCGGTTGAACACGGTTTCGGCGGAGGCATCGAAATCGGTGCCGCTGGTGTACTGGCTGGGATCGAAGCCGGCGGGGCTGGCTTCGGAGCAGTAGACCAGGGTGGTCGCAGCCTGGGCCATTGGCATAAAGGCCAGCAGGCCGGCAGCGAGGAGCAGCGGTTTGAAGGTGATTCTTTCCATGGAGACCCCTGAAGTGGCAGGCACAAATAGGCTGCCCGAACGAGAACGGCGGTACCGAGGTTACCGCCGTTCTTGTTCCCCAGAAAGCCGCGCTGTTAATTCAGGTCCTTGATCGTTGAAATGCTCAGCGTGAATGGCGCGCTTTTATCAATGACGTACGGATTGGCGTTTTCTTCCAGCTCGTTGCTTTCATGAATCCAAAAGGTTCTCTGTGCCGTGGTTTCCATATTGGGGATATCGGCTGCATCTTTATCCAGGTCGAGCAATGTCGTTTTCGCGTCGAACTGTACATGGGCCTGGTCGGTCGCCGGATCGTAGGTGACGACATAATGGGTGTCCTTGCCTTTGAAACCGATGTGGTCTTGCAGTTGGTTCATCTTCAGCTCAACCGATGTCGGCGCGATGCTGCCCTGATGAGCAACTTCGGAAATACGTGAGCGCAGGTTCGCGTCGGGAATGGCCGCTTCGAACTGCTTGAGCCGCTTGCTCAAGGTTTCGCCGTTGGCGCTTCCTGAGCCATCCAATTCCACAGTGCGGTAGCCGTCTGGTTGCTTTATTCGGACGGTGTAACGGTCGCGGTTCAAGTCCTTGAGAAAGTTTGGCGAGTAGGCCGTTGATCCATGGTCATTGGGTTGCGCTGTTTCGCTCGGATAAACTTCGAAGTTGTTTTCCTCAACGGTCCAGGAAACAGTGAGTTTTCTTTTGAGGACACCGCCTTCTTCAAAGTTGCTCACGGATTGTTCGTAGGCCGTATTGCCATCGTATTTAAAGATAGTGTCAAACTGATCGGCACCACTGGTTTTGGGGGCGCCGAGTACTTCGAATCCGTCTGAAATCTTGGGCTGTTGCTTGAGTTCGTCACTGGGAGGTGGCGAAGACGGGCGTCGCCATGGCCATTTGATTCCCCCCATCATCGGCGCATGTACCCATTCGCCATCGGGTTGAGGTCTTACCGGCATCACTCCCGAACCGGTGTCCGGGTTGACGATCCGGGCAAAAGGTTCTCCCGACCGGTAGCGGCTGTAGAGTTCAAATATCCCGCTCTTGCCCGTCTCATCGGTAAAGCGCACGAAATGTCGATCAGCTCCTGCGTTGGCTTTTATCCGGTAAACCCCCAACGGATCTCGAGTGGCGTTCTTGATCAGTTGCTCACCATCGGGGACGGCGTATTGCGCCATATGGAGAAGAGGGGTGGGTTTTGGTGCGGGCGTTGGAACGGTGGAGGGGGGCGTGCGTATCCCGCTGGAGGGGCCTGGCTGAGGTTCTTCATTGATGCTGATTTCTGGCTGGTTGCGCGGCATCACGGGTTTCTCAGGGGGAGGTGCAAACGGGTCCTCGGGTGTGGCGCTGGCGCCGAGCGAAAACAATGTATTCAGCAAGCCATCGAAGGCTTTCGATGCGCCGTCCCGGCGTTCGGCCACGGTATCGCCAGAGGCTTGTTTTTCCGCCCCCAACGCCAATTCGGTCACCCCCGCCAGAACCGCCGCAGCTGCCACCGGTGCAGCGATAGGCGCCAGTTTCGCCAACAAGCCAGCCGCTACAGTAATGTCGTTGAGCCAGGTGTCCCGTGTGACTTCACTGTTGGACTTGATGGCCACATCGGCATCGCTTGTCATGCGGTGCTGGGTGGCGGTGGTCATGGCAGAGAACACATCGCCCTCAATGGGGGATTGATTGTCATGGATGGCAGGGTGGAGTTTGCCCGACGCCAGCTTCTGTAGCGTTGTGTCCAGGCCGTCTTTACCCGTACCCACGTCCGTGAACCACAACACTGGCATGAGCACTTTGGCGACTTTCTCCAGGGTCCCCGCCTCGTGGTCCTGGCGCAGGGTCAGCGGGAAGTGGGACGCCAGTGCCGCACGTTTTTTATCATCCTTGGTTTGGTCGACGACCCATTGCTCCAGTTTCTCAAGGGAGTCGAACCGCAGAAACGCCGGCTCGGTGCCGGGGATGTAGAGCACCTGGCGACTACCGTCAGCAGCGTTGAAACGCAGAATGTCGGTGGACGCAAAGCCTGCGATATTCAGTGGACTCACTTGTACGTGGCCTTTTGCTGGCGCTTGGGCTTTGAGTTGTTCGAGGGTGAGCGGTGCATTTTCGTCGAGTGGCAGGTTGGACACCGCGCCCATCACCAAGCGGTAGTCTTCTCGGCCAAAGCGGTGTTCCGGGGCTTGCAGCGCTCGTTCGGCGGGCGGCATGGCCTCAAGGGTCTTTAGCTGTTTACGGGCTCGGTACGTGAACTCGCCTTTGATTGCGGCCTGGTATTGTTCGGTGTGAGTGTTCCAGAAGCTGTCGATTTTTTTGGTCATTTCACCTTGAAAATCGGTCTTCCAGCTTTCGTGCATGATCTGGGAGGGAAGGATTGGAACTTGGTTGTGAGCGCCCCAACCGTTTTTTTTACTTTGCCCAAAGCCGTCTGTGTACAAGCCGGACGCCGCATCGAGGTTGCCTGGAAGCCAGTCGCCTTCCGAGAAGTTTTTCAGCAACGCATCCGGTAGCAGCTCGGCGGAAACGGGTTCCCAAACGGTGTATTCCCAGCCGGTGATGGTTGCGTTTTCGGGCTCTGGGGTGTGCCCACCGCCGTTGAAGCGATTTAAGTAGACGGTGTCGGAATCAATGTGTTTGCCGGTCAACTTGAACAGTATTGCGTCCGCCCACTTCTTGGCTTCTGCCCGGGTATTGGGGAGGTTTTCGGCCACATCGACGGCCAGATGCTTGTAGGCCAGTGCCTGGGGGGCTGAGAGGTAAAACCGCGCCGCATTCAGCGTCTGTGTCTGCAGTGCCTCTGCAGAGCGGCTACTGGCTGGGCGTAGTGGGTCGTCGGCGCTGATGGGTTGGAACGCATGGGCATTGTGTTCCAGTCGCCTGATCTGGACTCTTGCTTCGGTTTTTGAGGCGGGAAGCGATTCACCGTAAAAGTCCGTTACCAGTTTTGGTCGCACGACGACCTCATCGCCGTTCATATCGACCCGCAGGCGCTGGCCCTTTATGGGGGAGATGACGTTGGCGGCGGCCAGGATAGGCCCTGCAATTTGACCCCAACCCGAGTTGTCGGTGAGGGTGAAGGTTTTTTTGTTATCGCCTTCGCCAAATGTGAGGACTCCCGTGGAAGGGATAATCGACGCTGCGTCCATCTGAATGCCTTGTTCGTGCATCCAGTGCCTGACGATCGGGTTGTCCAAATGTGCGCGGTACAGTGCAAGCCACTGGCCCAGTTGGCTGTCAGCAGGGACTTTGATCAGACCGGGATCTTGACGCAGTATTTTTCTCTGCACCGCTGCAATGTAGACCTCGACCAGTTTTTTATCACCGGCGGACGTTGGCGAAGGCTCGTTCGGGGTTGAGGTTGTTTGTAGGGTGTTGGTTTTTGTGGGCGGGGAGGAGCGTTGGCTCCCCAAAGGCGGTAAAGGGGCGGGCTGGTTGCGTACAGATAGTGTCAATCTGAAGTCCTCACAAGGGATGTTTCCGGCGAGGCAATAAGCCGGGTTTCCTTAGGTGGTGAGAACCGAATGTTTGACTCCTGTGAGTGTGTGCCCGCGCATTGCGATTGCGGGCACTCCTGCCTACAAAAAAACGGCGCAAGCCATGAAGCTGCGCCGTTTTACTATCGATAACCGTACTTATTGCAGAACTTCAATCACCCCGTCGGCGCTCATGGTGACCTGGCTGGTGCCAGCCTCTACTTCAGGCGTGGGCGCTGAATCGGCCATGGCTGCTTTCATCATCATCCCGCCACGCGCATACGGCTGTGGATACCCGTTGGTGTTGAAGTTCAGGTTGACGATCTTGTAGCCCTTGCCGCCCAGTGCATCGGTGGCCAGTTGCGCGCGTGCTTTGAACGCCGCGACCGCATCTTTTAATAGCGCATCTTCGCTGGCCTTGCGCGTGGTGTCGGCGATGGCGAAGTCCATGCTGTCCATTTTCAGGGTGTTGAGCAGTTCACCGGTGAGCTTGGACAGCGCCGGGAAGTCTGCGCTCTCCAGGCGCAGTTCGGCGCGTTCGCGCCAGCCGGTGATCTTCTGGTTCTTGCTGTCGTAGATCGGGTAGCTGTTGCGGCTGCCTTGGCGCAGGGTCACGCCTTTGACTTCGCGAGCCTGGCCCAGGGCCTTGTTCATCGTGGTGGTGATTTCGGCGGCGAGCTTGGCTGGGTCACTGTTCTGGGATTCGGTGTAGAAGGTCACGATCATCTTGTCGCGGGCAACCTCCTGGCTGACCTCGGCGCGCAGGGAAATCTGGTTGTAGTTCAGCGCATCGGCGGCCAGGGCAGGGAGGCTGGTCAGGGTGGCGACGCCGAGGGTGATGACGGCTGCACTGCGAGTGAAACGAGACATGAGAGCTCCTTGAGAGTGGCTGTGTAGGTATAGCCGTGTTCGGTATGACTGTAGACGCTGGCATCGGGTTCTTCGGGTTTACACATTCGCAACAAATGCCCAGGTGGCGACGAACGGTCATCTACCGCAGCCTGCGGCAAAGAGCCACACACGCCGTGCCAGCCGGCCGGCATCGTTTATACTCCTGCCGATCCGCCTGCAGCGCTCACCGGGAGAGCTCATGCTCGCCGCCGTAAAACTCACTTCCGCCACTCGCCAGAACCTTTGGCGCCTGACGTTTATCCGTACCCTGGTTCTGGCCGCACAGGCCGGCTCCGTGGGGCTCGCCTATTGGTTTGACCTGCTGCCGCTGCCGTGGCTACAACTGGGCGTAACCCTGGGCTTCTCCACCGTGCTGTGTGTGTTTACCGCGATCCGCCTGCGCACCACCTGGCCGGTCACCGAGCTGGAATACGCGCTGCAATTGGCCTGCGACCTGTTTATCCACAGTGTGTTGCTGTACTTCTCCGGCGGTTCCACCAACCCGTTCGTCTCTTATTACCTGGTACCACTGACCATTGCGGCGGTGACGTTGCCGTGGCGTTATTCGGTGGTGCTGTCGGGGATCGCCCTCACGCTGTATACCCTGTTGCTGGCGCGCTTCTATCCGCTGCAAACCTTCCCCATCGCGCGGGAAAACCTGCAGATCTACGGAATGTGGCTGAGCTTCGCGCTGTCCGCTGCCGTTATCACCTTCTTTGCTGCTCGCATGGCCGAAGAACTGCGCCGCCAGGAAGAACTGCGCGCCATTCGCCGTGAAGAAGGCCTGCGCGACCAACAGCTGCTGGCTGTCGCCACCCAGGCCGCCGGCGCCGCTCATGAACTGGGCACGCCGCTGGCAACCATGAGCGTACTGCTCAATGAAATGACCCAGGACCACCACGATCCGGCGCTGCAAGAAGACCTCGGCGTGCTGCGTGAACAGGTCAAACAGTGCAAGCAAACCCTGCAGCAGCTGGTGCGCGCCGCTGAAGCCAACCGCCGCCTGGCGGTGGAGATGCAAGACGTGACCCAGTGGCTCGACGAAGCCCTGAACCGCTGGCACCTGATGCGCCCCGAAGCCAGTTACCGCTTCAACCTGCTGGGCCAGGGCGCGGTGCCACGCATGGCGCCGCCGCCAGACCTGACCCAGGCCCTGCTCAACCTGTTGAACAATGCCGCCGACGCCTGCCCCGAGGGTTTGGGCGTGCAGTTGGACTGGGACGCAGAAGACGTGACCATCAGCATTCGCGACCACGGCGCGGGCGTGCCGCTGGCCATTGCCGAGCAGATCGGCAAACCTTTCTTTACCACCAAGGGCAAAGGCTTCGGCCTGGGCCTGTTTTTGAGCAAGGCCAGCGTGACCCGCGCGGGCGGCTCAGTGAAGCTCTATAGTCATGAGGAAGGCGGCACGCTCACCGAGCTGCGCCTGCCCCGTGTCGCACGAGGAGATATCGATGAGTGACGAGATCCAAGTCGAAGGCGAAGAACTACCGCATCTGTTGCTGGTAGATGACGACGCCACCTTTACCCGCGTGATGGCGCGGGCCATGAGCCGTCGCGGTTTCCGCGTGAGCACTGCAGGGTCTGCCGAAGAGGGCCTGACCATCGCCCAGGCCGACCTGCCGGACTACGCCGCCCTCGACCTGAAAATGGACGGCGATTCGGGCCTGGTGCTGTTGCCCAAGCTGCTGGAACTCGACCCGGAAATGCGCGTAGTGATCCTCACCGGTTACTCCAGCATTGCCACGGCTGTCGAGGCCATCAAGCGCGGCGCCTGCAACTACCTGTGCAAGCCGGCGGATGCCGACGACGTGCTGGCCGCCTTGCTCTCCGAGCACGCCGACCTCGACACCCTGGTGCCGGAAAACCCGATGTCGGTGGACCGCCTGCAGTGGGAGCACATCCAGCGTGTACTCACTGAGCATGAAGGCAACATCTCTGCCACTGCCCGCGCCTTGGGCATGCACCGCCGCACCTTGCAGCGCAAGTTGCAGAAGCGTCCCGTACGGCGCTGAACAGGGGTTGCAGTGTGGGCATGATCAAGGGGCGTTCGGGCGCCTTTGCCACAAGCCGCCGTTGCCGGAGAGGGGTCTGGCTCTTGCAGCATTTTCCTTGATCATTGCCTCATTTATACCGGGCGCGCTCAGGCGAAATAGTCGGGGAACGTATTGGGCCCTAGATACAGCAAGTTCGATGCAGTCAGTTTGATTTCCCTGGGCATTTTAAGCTCAACGACCGGGCTGCCTTGCGTGACGGGGCCCAGGTTCGTTGGCGGCTGATCGGTGCTGAATATCACCATATAGTCACCACTGCCGGTGTAGCGTTCATTCCCCAGAAATAAGAGGTTTTCAACGTTGTCAGCGTTGAACTGCTGGCCGGGCGGATTGACGTACACCCCGCCCTTTGAGCCCGCACGCCTCTCGCCACGGGCCAAATCATTGATGCTGTGGTCCTTGGCGATCGCTTCTGCGCCAGCCTTGCTGGTGTAGTGAATGTAAACGGGCTGTCCGTTGTGTTCACCCGAATCCAGTCTGTTTTGCCAATCCGGGTGATTGACCAAGGGTGGTTTGGTTGCAACCGAAGGCACTTTGCTCTTCACCCCTCCCTCCAGATTGGCCAATCGCCATTCGCCGTTTTCTGTCGGCACCAACATCATCACCTGCGTCTTGTTAACGGGGTCAATCACGCGGATAGGGCTGCCGTTGCCCTTGTAAAACCGTTCGACCTCAAAGGCTCTGCTCTCACCCGTACCGTCGGTGAACTTGACGTAAAAGTCATCGCCGACTTGATAGGTGCCGTCTCCTCTTCTCGGCTTGCCCTCAAGGAAATCATCGGGCATTGCATGGGCGCTGTAGTCGGGTAGTTGGCGCTGGCTGTCGGAGGTATCGAAAACCGCGTTCGATTCGGGCCCATCACTTCGTTTGGAGCTGCCGGGTGCAGGCTCCTCATGCGGGCCGGATTTGTTCGGCAAGAGTGTCTCAATGCTGTGCTCGCCAGGTTTAACCAAGTTGCGCACAAGAAGGGGAGTCAGCACTTGGGCCGCATTGAGGGCGCCAAACACAATCCGTTCAGTGCCATTCGGTTTGCCCTGTACGGTGTCGTCGATGCCGATAACGGTCGTGACGGCGCCGTCCACCAGATAGAAAGCATCCAGCGCCAACGCGACTTCAGGCACTACCAGGGCCAGGGGGGTGAGAAACAGTGCCGCTTTGGTTGTCTTTTCCAGGCCTGAGAGGACCTTGTCTTTAGTCAGGTCTGCATCGCTGTGGATCTTTACATCGGCATCGGCATAGGAACGATCTTTTTGACGTTTGGCGACTTCGTCGAACGCTAAGTTGTAAGGTTCGAGCGTGATGTATTGCTGTGGATCCCAAAAACCACTGAACGCTCGATGGTCGTAGCTCAATAGTCCGCCTGGGGTTTCCCGTTTTTGAGGCCACGTACCGAGGCCGGCCAACGTCTCATCTACCCCCGACACCGTGAAGCCATTGGGCTTGTCTTTCAATGCAAAGTGCGAGGCCAGGGCATTGCGTTTGACTGGGTCAGCCATTTCCCTGGCAAGCCAAGCCTTCATTTCAGCCTGGCTGCTGAAGCTGTGAATGGGGGAGGAATTTCCGGGTATGTAAAGCAGGGTGAGCGCTGGGGTTTTCCTGGTATCGGTTATGTACACCAGGTCGGTGGATTGATAGCGACCGAGTTTCAGCAAACCCATGTCGATACTAGGATCTTTGGGCGGGTTCTTTTGTAAGTCTTCAACGTTGATGTCGGGCCATGAGGCCTGCACATCTGGTACGCCTGCCGCCCGCAAGATCAAGTCGCGACCCTCTGGGGCCAGGCTGCCTTCCAGCTGTTGTGTGATGGCTGATTTGATAAAGGATGCCTTGGCCACCGCTGGGTATTTTTCTTTGTGGCTGCTCCAGAAACTATCCAGGAACGCCTTGTAAGGCTTTTGGTAGTCGGCCTTCCAAATTAACGCCTTGAACTCATCCGGTGTGATCAGGCTTTGGTTTCCTGCGTTGTAAACCGGTGCAGGCTCATCCTCCGATTCTATGTAGATACCTTGGTAGGTGTGGGTGATGTCAGCCTGTTCGCTTTGGGGGTTCAAGCGGCTTGAAAAGTCGAATGTCGCAGGCTTGAGGGTTTGCAGTTCAGGCTTGAGGATGACCTCCGGGCCGCCCGCGTAAAAGGGCACGGGATAACCTTTGCCTTTTGGAGTGTCTTGAGCATTTTTTATGAGCGCCTGTGTCAGCGAGATCTTTTGGATGATCTTCGCCGGGTAAGGCCTTTCGCCGGTGGTGTTGTAATCGAACGTGACGAGGTAAGTATTGTCGGGGTCGACATTCCACGTATCTTTCTCGGCAGGGTTTGTTGCCTTTGCCTTTTTTTCAGCGAACAAGTTGTTGAGAAAGATTGAGGCTTCCTGCTCGACACTGTTGAACTCTCCAGAGATTTGCTCCGCGATGGCGTCGATGCGGGGGTTGGTGCCTGGATTGACCGTTACGGGCGCTTTTTGTCCGACGCCAACCCCATTGCCGGGATCGTAAGAGAGGCCGACATCATTGTTTGCGCTGCCTGTGGAGTGACGCGCAGGTTTGAATGCTTGTGTCGATGTATGACCGTCAGGCAGGCGGGTGTCGGTTGTACGTTTATAGCGCTGATGCGTGCTTGTTGCCTGATGGGCGTTATTGTCGGGCGGCAGTTCTGGCTGAGTTGGCAGGCGATAAGGATCCATGGGGGAGGGCATGATTCGCATAAGGAATGTCTCGACGTTTATTGGGATACCAGTCGGCCTTTGTGTGGCTGCTGAGTAAGCAGGGTTCCACTGCAGGTATGAGCTTTTGCGCGCTCTGAAGTAGGACCTGGCCTCACGGAAGAAACCCCGCGCCCTCCGGCTACGTCCGGCACGCCGCTGAACGAAGTCTGAACGACCTGCTTCAGGTGGCACGGTGCCCTGAACCGATCGTCTATGATCGGTTCAAACGCCTGTCACATTTTCTTACAGAGCCTGAACGATGAATCAGAACGCTGAGTATTCCGCGGTCAATGACGCGGTGCGTGGGCAATTTTTTCGCCGAACCTGGGCGATGATCACGCCCTATTGGCGCAGTGAAGAGAAGGGCAAGGCCTGGATGCTGCTGGCGGCGGTGATTGCACTGTCGCTGTTCAGCGTGGCGATCTCCGTGTGGATCAACCACTGGTACAAAGACTTCTACAACGCCCTGGAAAAGAAGGACACCGCCGCCTTCTGGCAACTGATCGGCTATTTCGGTGGGATCGCTGCGGTGGCCATCCTGGGCGCCGTTTACCGGTTGTACCTGACCCAGATGCTCACCATCCGCTGGCGTGCATGGCTCACCGAGAAGCACTTTGCGCGTTGGCTGGCCCACAAGAACTACTACCAATTGGAGCAGGGCGGTTACACCGATAACCCGGACCAGCGGATTTCCGAGGACCTCAACAGTTTCACCTCCAACACCTTGAGCCTTGGCCTGGGGTTGCTGCGCAACGTGGTCAGCCTGGTGTCGTTCTCCATCATTTTGTGGGGCGTGTCGGGCAGTATCGACGTGTTTGGTATCACCATCCCCGGCTATATGTTCTGGTGCGCGCTGCTGTATGCCGCCGTGGGCAGCTGGTTGACGCATTTGATTGGTCGCCGTTTGATCGGCCTGAGCAACCAACAACAACGCTTCGAAGCGGACCTGCGTTTCTCCATGGTGCGGGTACGGGAGAACGCTGAAAGTATCGCGCTGTACAACGGCGAGCCGAATGAAAATCAGCGCTTGAGTGCGCGCTTCGCCAAGGTCTGGCACAACTTCTGGGACATCATGAAAGTGTCCAAGCGCCTGACGTTCTTCACCGCTGGTTACAGCCAGATTGCGATCATCTTCCCGTTTATCGTCGCCGCGCCGCGCTACTTCACCGGCAAGATAGAGTTGGGCGAGCTGATGCAAATCAACTCGGCGTTCGGCAATGTGCAGGAGAACTTCAGCTGGTTCATCAGCGCGTACTCAGACTTGGCTGCATGGCGCGCTACCAGTGATCGTCTGCTCAGTTTCCATCAAGCGATGACGGACAACGAGCAACGCCCACCGGCCATCGATGTGCGTTCGGAAGGTGAGCGCTTGGTGGTGCAAGGCTTGGGTATGGACCTGGCCGATGGCCGCCACCTGCTCACCGATGCCGACATGAGCGTTGAGCCCGGCCAGCGGGTGATGCTCAGCGGGCGTTCCGGCAGCGGTAAAAGTACCTTGCTGCGTGCCATGGGTCATTTATGGCCGGCCGGCCACGGCAGTATTCGTCTGCCAGCGGCGCGTTACCTGTTCTTGCCGCAAAAGCCTTATCTGCCGATTGGTACGTTGAAGGCCGTGTTGAGTTATCCACAGGACGACAGCGTTTACCCGGCAGAGCGTTATGCACAGGTGTTGGAGACATGTCGCTTGCCGCATCTGATCGGCCGTGTTGACGAGGCCAACCATTGGCAGCGCATGTTGTCGCCGGGTGAACAGCAGCGTCTGGCGTTCGCCCGTGCACTGTTGTTCGCGCCGCAGTGGCTGTACATGGACGAAGCCACCTCGGCCATGGACGAAGAGGACGAGGCAACGCTGTACCAGGCGTTGATCGATGAATTGCCGGGCTTGAGCATTGTCAGCGTCGGCCATCGCAGCAGCCTCAAGCGCTTCCATGGGCGGCATGTGCGGATCGAGGGTGGGTTGTTGCAGGAACAACAACCGGCTTAAGGCTGCACGCGGTAAAAAACTGTGGGAGCGGGCTTGCTCGCGAATGCGGTGTGTCAGTCAGCCCATCTGTAACTGACACACCGCCTTCGCGAGCAAGCCCGCTGCCACATTGGATCTGCACTGTTCTGTAGAATGAAGCCAACAAAAAGCCCGGCTGATCATCGATCAGCCGGGCTTTTTAGTGCTTTAAGAAAACTTACTTCTTCAAGCCGTAATGCTCATCCAGCATGCCGGGGGCGTTCGGCGTTTTTGGCGCGTAGTCCCGTGGTGGCTCCTGGTTTTCCCGTGGCGGGGTCAGGCGCTCGCGTGGGGTTTGCGGCGCATCGGAATGCAGCGCGGCCAGCAGGCGTTGGCGGGTGATGTCGTCCAGAGCCAGGCGGTTAGCGCCATCGGCGAGGTGATCTTGTACTTCCTGGTAGCTCTGGGTGAGCTTCTTGACCAGGTTGGCGGTGCTGTTGAAGTGGGTAACAACCTCGTTCTGATAACTGTCAAAACGTTCCTGAATGTCATCCAACTGACGCTGCGTGCGGTTAGGCGCGGCATTCGGCAGCAGGCGAGCAACCAGGAATCCAATGGCGACACCGGCAACCAGGGCAAGAGTCGGCAACAACCAAACTAAGAGCGAGTGTTCCACGAGTCCTTCCTCTATAAACGGCTTTGCTTTACGTTAACGGCTCAAACCTGCGCTGTATACCGCGATTAAGCTCGCAATGATGCCAAGCACAGACTTTTAGCTAGACGAGTCGACCCATTGAGAGGTCACGGAGTTCATTCCTTGCTCATGCGTGAAACCCCCGTTTTGATCGATGGCCCGGTGGGCCAATTGGAAGCCCTGTACCTGGATCACCCCGAACCACGGGGCCTGGCGCTGATCTGCCACCCCAACCCGGTGCAGGGTGGGACCATGCTCAATAAAGTCGTTTCGACCCTGCAACGCACCGCCCGCGATGCCGGTTTGATTACGTTGCGTTTCAATTACCGAGGCGTCGGCGCAAGTGCCGGCACCCACGACATGAGCACCGGCGAAGTGGACGATGCCGAAGCGGCCGCCACCTGGCTGCGGGAAAAGCACCCGGATTTGCCCATCACACTGCTCGGTTTCTCCTTTGGTGGCTATGTGGCTGCCAGCCTCGGCGGGCGCCTGGAAGCCAAAGGCGAAAAACTTGCGCACCTGTTCATGGTGGCGGCTGCGGTGATGCGCCTGCGTGATACCGATGTGTTGCCCCAGGGCTGCCCATTGACCCTGATCCAGCCAGAAACCGACGAAGTGGTCGACCCGCAGGCCGTCTACGACTGGTCCGCCGCCCTGAATCGCCCCCATGAGCTGCTGAAAGTGGCAGAATGCGGGCACTTTTTTCATGGCAAGCTCACCGATCTCAAGGATCTGGTGCTGCCGCGCCTCTCGAATTGATAGCAGTCTGATAAGCGATTACCCATGACGACTCGTACCCGTATCCTCACCGGCATTACCACCACCGGCACGCCGCACCTGGGCAACTACGCCGGTGCGATCCGCCCGGCGATCCTCGCAAGCCAGGATGCCAATGCCGACTCGTTCTACTTTTTGGCCGACTACCACGCCCTGATCAAGTGCGATGACCCGCAGCGCATCCAGCGCTCGCGCATGGAAATCGCCGCGACCTGGCTGGCCGGTGGCCTGGATGTAAACCGGGTGACCTTCTACCGCCAGTCTGACATCCCGGAAATCCCCGAGCTGACCTGGCTGCTCACCTGTGTTGCCGCCAAGGGCCTGCTCAACCGCGCCCACGCGTACAAGGCCTCGGTGGACAAAAACGTCGAAACCGGCGAAGACCCGGACGCGGGCATCACCATGGGCCTGTACAGCTACCCGGTGCTGATGGCGGCGGACATCTTGATGTTCAACGCGCACAAAGTGCCGGTGGGTCGCGACCAGATCCAGCACGTCGAGATGGCCCGCGATATCGGCCAGCGTTTCAACCACCTGTTCGGCAAGGGCAAAGAGTTTTTCACCATGCCCGAGGCGCTGATCGAAGAAAGCGTCGCCACCTTGCCGGGCCTGGACGGCCGCAAGATGTCCAAGAGCTACGACAACACCATCCCGTTGTTCACCAGCGCCAAGGACATGAAAGACGCGATCTCGCGCATCGTCACCGATTCGCGCGCCCCTGGCGAAGCCAAAGACCCGGATAACTCCCATCTGTTCACCCTGTTCCAGGCGTTCGCCAGCAAGGCCCAGGAAGAAGAGTTCCGCGCCGAACTGTTGCAAGGCCTGGGCTGGGGCGAGGCGAAGAATCGTCTGTTCCAACTGCTCGACGGCCAGTTGGGCGAAGCCCGCGAGCGTTACCACCAACTGATGTCGCGCCCTGCGGACATGGAAGACCTGTTGCTGATCGGCGCTAAGAAAGCCCGTGCCGTGGCGGCGCCGTTCCTGGCCGAGCTGCGTGAGGCGGTGGGCCTGCGTTCGTTCATCGAGCAGGCTGCGGCACCGGTCGCGACCAAGAAGAAAGCCGCGAAAGCCGCGCGCTTTGTGAGCTTCCGCGAAGACGATGGCAGCTTCCGCTTCCGTCTGCTGGCCGCCGATGGTGAGCAGTTGCTGCTGTCGCGCAACTTCGCTGACGGCAAGGCCGCAGGCGCTGTGACCAAGCAACTGCAAAGTGGTGTGATGCTGGACGTACGCCCTGAAGCCCTGGGTTTCAGCGTGTGGTTGGACGACGCGGCAGTGGCCGACAGTGCTCAGTTCGCCGACAGCGCGACCCGCGATGCCGCCATCCAAGCCCTGCGCATTGCGTTGACCCCAATCGAGGATTGACCCGACGAAGGGTTGATTGCCATTAATCAGGGCCGTCGTTACAGTGACGGCCCGTTTTTGTTGCCTTGCTAACGAAATTATGACGCCCCTAGAACGATACCAAGCTGATCTGAAACGCCCTGAATTCTTCCACGACGCGGCCCAGGAAACGGCGGTGCGTCATTTGCAGCGCCTGTACGACGACCTCGTCGCGGCCTCGCAAAGCAAGCCAGGGATGCTCGGCAAGCTGTTCGGCAAGAAAGACCGGACACCGGTCAAAGGCCTGTACTTCTGGGGCGGCGTCGGCCGGGGCAAGACTTACCTGGTAGACACCTTCTTCGAAGCGCTGCCGTTCAAGGAAAAGGTCCGCACGCACTTCCACCGCTTCATGAAGCGCGTACACGAAGAGATGAAAACCCTGCCGGGCGAGAAAAACCCGCTGACCATCATCGCCAAGCGTTTCTCCGACGAAGCGCGGGTGATCTGCTTCGATGAATTCTTCGTTTCCGACATCACCGACGCCATGATCCTCGGCACCCTGATGGAAGAGCTGTTCAAGAACGGCGTGACCCTGGTGGCCACCTCGAACATCGTGCCCGACGGCCTGTACAAGGACGGCCTGCAGCGCGCGCGCTTCCTGCCGGCCATTGCGCTGATCAAGCAGAACACCGAGATCGTCAACGTCGACAGCGGCGTGGACTATCGCCTGCGTCACCTGGAGCAAGCGGAATTGTTTCACTTCCCGCTGAACGAAGCGGCCCACGAGAGCCTGAAAAAAAGCTTCCGTGCGCTGACGCCGGAATGCACCCAGGCGGTGGAAAACGACAAGCTGATGATCGAAAACCGCGAAATCGTTGCCCTGCGCACCTGCGATGACGTGGCCTGGTTCGACTTCCGCGCCTTGTGCGACGGGCCACGCAGCCAGAACGATTACATCGAGCTGGGCAAGATCTTCCATGCGGTGATCTTGAGCGGTGTGGAGCAAATGGGCGTGACCACCGACGACATCGCGCGACGGTTTATCAACATGGTCGACGAGTTCTACGACCGGAACGTGAAGCTGATTATTTCGGCTGAGGTCGAGCTCAAGGACCTGTACACCGGCGGTCGTTTGAACTTCGAGTTCCAGCGTACCTTGAGCCGGTTGCTGGAAATGCAATCCCACGAGTTCCTGTCGCGCGGCCACAAACCTTAAGCCACTCTCCAGATCAATGGAGATCAAATGTGGGAGGGGGCTTGCTCCCGATAGCGGTGTATCAGTGCCAGTTGTACTAACTGACACACTGCCATCGGGGGCAAGCCCCCTCCCACATTTTGCCTTGTGTGCATCCTTGCCTATGCGGCTTGTTGAAACTGCTGCCGATACTGGTTCGGCGACAGCTCGGTGTGCTGCCTGAACAACCGCGCAAAGAAACTCGCATCGTCGTAACCCACCTCATAACTGATGGTCTTGATGCTCTTGCGGCTGCCCGAGAGCAAGCCTTTGGCCGTTTCGATGCGCAGGCGTTGCAGGTAATGCAGCGGCTTGTCACCGGTAGCGGTCTGGAAGCGGCGCATGAAGTTGCGGATGCTCATGCCATGTTCCCTGGCGACGTCTTCGAAGCGGAACTTGTCGGCGAAGTGCTCTTCGAGCCAGTGCTGGATCTGCAGGATGATCACGTCCTGGTGCAGCTTTTGCCCGCCAAACCCAATGCGTCCCGGCGAGTAGCTGCGCTGCACTTCGTAAAGAATGTCGCGGGCCACGGCCTGGGCGATGTTGGCGCCACAGAAACGTTCGATCAAGTATATGTACAGGTCGCACGCCGAGGTGGTGCCGCCGGCGCAATACAGGTTGTCGGCGTCGGTGAGGTGCTTGTCCTGGTTGAGCTGGACCCGTGGGAAGCGCTCGCTGAATGCGTTGAAGAAACGCCAATAGGTGGTTGCTTCCTTGCCATCGAGCAGACCGGCTTCGGCCAGCCAGAACACCCCGGTGGCTTCGCCGCAGAGCACCGCGCCGCGTGCGTGCTGCTCACGCAGCCAGGGCAGTACCTGGGGGTAGCGGCTGCACAGGGCATCGAAGTCGTCCCAAAAGGCCGGTAGCACGATGATATCGGCGTCTTCGAGGCCGCCGTCCACCGGCATGATCACATCACTGAAGCTGCTCACCGATTGCCCATCGGGGCTGACCAGGCGCGTTTCGAACGCGGGGGTCAGGCCCAGGCCTTGTTGCTTGCCGTATCGCAGGCTGGCGAGGTGGAAAAAATCTTTGGCTTGCATGAGGGTGGAAGCAAATACCCGATCAATGGCCAAAATGCTGACGCGCCGCAAGGGCGTGGAGATTTGGTTAGACATAATTTCATTTATTCTTATAGGGGAAAGTGGTCACCAGACGGCTGGATCGTCTTATTTTTTGTCGCATGTGTCCAGTGTCCCGTGCTGCCTTCGCGGCATAGGCTCTGTGGGCTCGTCCTTGTCCGACAATCCACGCAGGTGACCCATGATTCCCAGAACCTTGTTCAGCCCTGAGCACGAACTCTTTCGCGACAGCGTGCGCACCCTTCTCGAAAAAGACGCCGCGCCGTTCCACGCGCAATGGGAGAAGCAGGGCTATATCGACCGTGGCTTGTGGAGCAAGGCGGGGGAGGCGGGAATGCTGTGCTCCCACTTGCCTGAGGAATATGGCGGGCTGGGGGCGGACTTTCTCTACAGCGCAGTGGTGATCGAGGAGATCAGCCGGTTGGGCCTGACGGGCATCGGTTTTTCCCTGCATTCGGACATCGTTGCGCCCTACATCCTGCATTACGGCAGCGAAGCGCTGAAGCACAAGTACCTGCCCAAATTGATCTCTGGCGAGATGGTTACAGCCATTGCGATGACCGAGCCGGGCGCGGGTTCCGACCTGCAAGGCGTGAAAACCACTGCCGTGCTGGAGGGCGATGAGTATGTGATCAACGGGTCCAAGACCTTTATCACCAATGGCTATCTGGCAGAGCTTGTGATTGTGGTGGCCAAGACCGACCCCAAGGCCGGCGCCAAGGGCACCAGCCTGTTTCTGGTGCAGGCGGACACGCCGGGTTTCGCCAAGGGCAAGCGCCTGGAGAAGGTCGGCATGAAGGCCCAGGACACGTCCGAGCTGTTTTTCCAGGACGTACGCGTGCCCAAGGAAAACCTGCTGGGCCAGGCAGGCATGGGTTTCGCGTATTTGATGCAGGAGTTGCCTCAAGAGCGATTGACCGTGGCGATTGGTGCGTTGTCATCGGCCGAGGCTGCATTGGCATGGACCCTGGAATACACCCGCGAGCGCAAGGCGTTCGGCAAGGCGATTGCCGATTTCCAGAATACCCGGTTCAAGCTGGCAGAAATGGCCACCGAGATTCAGATTGGCCGCGTGTTTGTGGACAAATGCATGGCATTGCATCTGGAAGGCAAGCTGGATGTGCCCACTGCAGCGATGGCCAAGTACTGGGCCACGGACCTGCAATGCAAGGTGCTCGATGAGTGCGTGCAGTTGCACGGCGGCTACGGCTTTATGTGGGAATACCCGATTGCGCGGGCGTGGGCGGATGCGCGGGTGCAGCGCATTTATGCGGGGACCAACGAGATCATGAAGGAGATTATTGCGCGGGCGCTGTGATGATTTTGTAGTGCTGCTGAGGGCTTCTTCGCGAGCAAGCCCGCTCCCACATTCGACCGCATTCTCATGTTGGAACTCGGTCAAATGTGGGAGCGGGCTTGCTCGCGAAAGCGGCTTAAGGATCAATCAAGGCGCAGGGTTCGGGTGATCCTTCTGAATCGCCTCAATCCCCTCCAGCACCTCTTTGGACAGCTTCAGATCGGCACTGGCAATGTTGCTGTCCAGTTGCTCCAGTGATGTAGCCCC
This sequence comes from Pseudomonas kairouanensis, assembly GCF_004682055.1. GTDB lineage: Bacteria > Pseudomonadota > Gammaproteobacteria > Pseudomonadales > Pseudomonadaceae > Aquipseudomonas > Aquipseudomonas kairouanensis. The sequence goes on from NZ_QUZU01000001.1 coordinate 115,946, forward strand.
AATGATATTGCTGGTCACAAACGGTTGCTGGGTCACGAACGCCAACGCCATCTGCGCCGGGTCCAGGCCGTGTTCGCGCGCCAGTGCCACATAACGGCTGCACGCCGCTTCCGACTGCGGGTTGAAGTAGCGGCTGAAGCGGCTGTACTCGGTCAGCCGTGCCTTGGCTGGTCGTGCGCCGTTTTCGTACTTGCCGCTGAGCATGCCGAATGCCAGGGGCGAGTAGGCCAGCAGACCGCATTGCTCGCGAATCGCGACTTCCGCCAGGCCCACTTCAAAGCTGCGGTTGAGCAGGTTGTAGGGGTTCTGGATCGACACCGCACGCGGCCAGCCACGGGCTTCGGCCAGGGCCAGGAACTTCATGGTGCCCCATGGGGTTTCGTTGGACAGGCCGATGTGGCGGATCTTGCCGGCCTTCACTTGCTCATCCAGCGCTTCGAGGGTTTCTTCCAGCGGCGTGAGGTCGTCTTCGTCCTTGTGCTTGTAGCTCAACTGGCCAAAGAAGTTGGTGCTGCGTTCTGGCCAGTGCAGTTGGTAGAGGTCGATCCAGTCGGTCTGCAGGCGCTTGAGGCTGGCATCCAGGGCGGCGGCGATGTGCTTGCGGTTGTGGCGCAGGTAGCCATCGCGAATGTAGTCGATGGTGTTGCCGGGGCCGGCGATCTTGCTGGCCAGCACCCAGTCGGCACGGTCGCCGCGGCTTTTGAAGTAATTACCGATATAACGCTCGGTGGTGGCATAGGTGTCGGCCTTGGGCGGCACCGGGTACATTTCGGCGGTGTCGAGGAAGTTGATCCCCGCCGCCTTGGCCCGCTCGATCTGTGCGAAGGCCTCTGCCTCGCTGTTCTGCTCGCCCCAGGTCATGGTGCCCAGGGCTATCGCGCTCACGTTCAGATCTGTACGGCCCAGCTGTCGATAATCCATCGGGTACTCCTTCAGGGAAAACAATCATAAAAGCAGGTTGAATTTTTTTTCGCAATCTGCATAATTGCCCACCTCTTTCTGCAGTGGAAGTGATGCGCCGCCTGCCGAAGAATCTTGCCGTTGAACGGACGCGCCGACCCGAGCCCCCGATAGCGTCTGTATCCGGCTGCCTTTGACTTGTCAAAGTACGCACTATTCAGTAAGATCCGCCGTCTAATTTACAGGGCGGCCCCTGAGGCTATTAAAGAATGACAACTTTTACTGCAAAACCGGAAACAGTTCAGCGCGACTGGTTTGTCGTCGACGCCGCTGGTCAGACCCTGGGTCGTCTGGCCACTGAAGTCGCCAGCCGTCTGCGTGGCAAGCACAAGCCTGAGTACACCCCTCACGTTGACACCGGTGACTACATTGTCATCATCAACGCTGAGCAGGTTCGTGTAACCGGCAACAAAGCAAGCGACAAAATGTACTACCGTCACTCCGGTTTCCCAGGCGGTATCAAGTCTTCCAACTTCGAAGGCCTGATTGCCAAGAAGCCTGAAGCCCCGATCGAAATCGCGGTCAAAGGCATGCTGCCTAAGGGCCCACTGGGTCGCGATATGTTTCGCAAGCTGAAAGTCTATGCGGGCGCTGTACACCCTCATGCTGCTCAGCAGCCCCAAGAACTGAAGTTTTAACGGAATAGTTCATTATGTCGGCGACTCAAAATTACGGCACTGGCCGTCGCAAAACCGCAACCGCTCGCGTTTTCCTGCGTCCGGGTACTGGTAACATCTCGATCAACAACCGCTCCCTGGACAACTTCTTCGGCCGCGAAACTGCCCGCATGGTAGTTCGTCAGCCGCTGGAGCTGACCGAGACCGTTGAAAAGTTCGACATCTACGTCACCGTTATCGGTGGCGGTGTAAGTGGTCAAGCTGGCGCAATCCGCCACGGCATCACTCGCGCACTGATGAGCTACGACGAAACCCTGCGTAGCGCTCTGCGCAAAGCTGGCTTCGTTACTCGCGATGCTCGTGAAGTTGAACGTAAGAAAGTCGGTCTGCGTAAAGCGCGTAAGCGTCCGCAGTACTCGAAGCGTTAATTCGCTTTACGTTCCACAAAAACGCCCAGCTCCTCACGGAGTTGGGCGTTTTTTATTGCCTGCAATTTATGCAGAAAAATCGCCGTGACAACTTGCCACATCCGTAGAGCCCCTATACTACAAGGCCTGGAACCCTACCTCCGGGTAATTCCCTTGTCAGAGTGTGGGCTTTTCATTACCATTCGGCAAAATTTTTATAAGCAAAGATTCAACACTTAGTAGACGCCTGATTTAACAGGCCAAAAAGCTGATGGGAGAGGACTGAATGAGCAATGACGGCGTGAATGCAGGCCGGCGTCGCTTCTTGGTAGCAGCCACATCCGTGGTGGGTGCTGCAGGAGCGGTGGGGGCTGCGGTCCCGTTCGTGGGGTCATGGTTTCCCAGTGCCAAGGCGAAAGCCGCAGGTGCACCGGTGAAGGTGAATATCAGCAAGATCGAGCCAGGCCAGCAGATGATTGCTGAGTGGCGCGGCCAGCCGGTCTTCATTGTTCGTCGTACCGAGGAGATCCTGGGGAATCTGAAGAAAATCGAAGGTCAGCTGTCTGATCCCGACTCTAAGAATTCCGACCAACCCGCCTACGTCGATAAGGAAGTTCGCTCGATCAAGCCAGAGATTCTGCTGCTGATCGGTATCTGCACTCACCTGGGCTGTTCGCCTACATTCCGCCCGGAAGTTGCGCCTGCCGACCTTGGCAAAGACTGGGTTGGCGGTTACTTCTGCCCCTGCCACGGCTCTCATTACGACCTGGCCGGCCGCGTCTACAAGTCACAACCAGCGCCTTTGAACCTGCCAGTTCCGCCGCATCAATACGAGACTGACAGTATCGTTATCATTGGTGTCGACCAGGGGGAGAAGGCCTGATGAGCAAGTTCATGGATTGGGTGGATGCACGCTTTCCCGCCACTAAAATGTGGGAAGACCACCTCAGCAAGTACTACGCGCCAAAAAACTTCAACTTCTTCTACTTCTTCGGCTCCCTGGCCCTGCTGGTGTTGGTCAACCAGATCGTGACCGGTGTCTGGCTGACGATGAGCTATACACCGTCGGCAGAAGAGGCATTCGCCTCCGTCGAATACATCATGCGTGACGTCGAGTACGGCTCGATCTTGCGCCTGCTGCACTCCACCGGCGCTTCGGCGTTCTTTATCGTCGTGTATCTGCACATGTTCCGTGGCTTGCTCTACGGTTCGTACCAGAAGCCGCGCGAGTTGGTGTGGGTGTTCGGCATGCTGATCTACCTGGCGCTGATGGCCGAAGCGTTCATGGGCTACCTGCTGCCGTGGGGCCAGATGTCGTACTGGGGTGCCCAGGTGATCATTTCGCTGTTCGGTGCCATTCCGGTGATCGGCAACGACCTGACCCAGTGGATTCGCGGTGACTACCTGATCTCTGGTATCACCCTCAACCGCTTCTTCGCCTTGCACGTCGTGGCACTGCCAATCGTGATCCTGGGCCTGGTGGTGTTGCACATCCTGGCGCTGCACGAAGTGGGTTCCAACAACCCGGATGGCGTGGACATCAAGAAGCACAAGGACGAGAACGGCGTTCCGCTCGATGGCATTCCGTTCCACCCGTACTACACCGTGAAAGACATTGTCGGCGTGGTCGTGTTCCTGTTCGTATTTTGCTCGATCGTGTTCTTTTTCCCGGAGATGGGTGGTTATTTCCTGGAGAAACCCAACTTCGAACAAGCCAACGCGTTCAAGACCCCTGAGCACATTGCCCCGGTTTGGTACTTCACACCGTTCTACGCAATCTTGCGGGCGATCCCCGACAAGCTTATGGGCGTAATCGCCATGGGTGCGGCCATTGCGGTGCTGTTTGTGTTGCCTTGGCTCGACCGAAGCCCGGTCAAATCCATGCGCTACAAGGGTTGGCTGAGCAAGATCTGGCTGTGGGTGTTCTGCATCTCCTTCGTGATCCTGGGTGTTCTGGGCGTATTGGCACCGACTCCTGAGCGCACGTTGCTGTCGCAGGTCTGCACCTTCCTGTACTTCGCCTACTTCATTCTGATGCCGTTCTACACCCGGCTCGAGAAGACCAAACCGGTTCCGGAAAGGGTGACTGGCTGATGAAAAAATTATTCGTTGCATTGATGCTTGCGGCGCTGCCGCTCCTGTCCTTCGCCGCCGAGCACGGTGGCCCGGAGTTGGAAAAAGTCGATATCGATGTTTCCGACAAGGCGGCCATGCAAGACGGCCTGCGCACGTTCACCAACTACTGCATGGGCTGCCACAGCGCCAAGTTCCAGCGTTACGAGCGGGTTGCCGATGACTTGGGTATCCCTCATGAAGTGATGCTCAGCCACTCGGTGTTTACCGGTGCCAAGATCGGCGACCACATGAACATCGGCATGCAGCCCGCTGACGCCAAGACCTGGTTCGGGGCCGCACCGCCCGACTTGACCCTGGTGGCCCGCGTACGTGGCACTGACTGGCTTTACGGCTATCTCAAGTCCTTCTATGTAGACCCGGCGCGCCCGTATGGCGTGAACAACCGTGTGTTCCCGAACGTCGGCATGCCCAACGTTCTGGTCGGCCTGCAGGGCAAGCAAGTGGTAGGATGCAAGCAGATTCAGGTCGTTGAAGACGGCAAGAAGCAATACGATCCGTTGACTGGCACGCCTTTGACTCATGAAGCCTGCGACCAGCTGACGATAGAGACCCCCGGTGCACTGACTGACGAGCAGTTCGACGAGAAGGTAAAAAATCTCGTGACCTTCCTGGCCTACTCGGCCAACCCGGTCAAACTGCAGCACCAGCGTATCGGTACCTATGTGTTGTTGTACCTGGCTTTCTTCTTCGTATTCGCCTATCTGCTCAAACGCGAATACTGGAAGGATGTGCATTGATCCAACCGTAAGCAATTGCTGTTAATCTTGCGCGCCCAGCGGCATCTCTGAATACGTAGCGACCTGGTTGAATCGGTTGTTACAGAGATGCTCTCTGGGCGCGCTCGTTTTTGAGCTTTCGATAATTTCAAGCGAGGAGGACCGCCATGGGCGTGACCAACCGGTTGGCCTGTTACTCCGACCCCGCCGACCACTATTCCCACCGAGTACGTATCGTGCTCGCAGAGAAGGGTGTCAGCGCCGAGATCATCAGTGTGGAGGCGGGCCGTCAGCCGCCAAAACTGATCGAAGTGAACCCTTACGGCAGCTTGCCCACCCTGGTCGATCGTGACCTGGCGTTGTGGGAGTCGACCGTGGTGATGGAATACCTGGATGAGCGTTACCCGCATCCGCCTTTGCTGCCGGTGTACCCGGTAGCGCGTGCCAACAGCCGCCTGCTGATCCATCGGATCCAGCGTGACTGGTGCGGGTTGGTGGATGTGATTCTGGATTCGCGTACAAAGGAGGCCGTTCGTGTACAGGCGCGTAAGGAATTGCGCGAGAGCCTGACCGGCGTTTCGCCGTTGTTCGCCGATAAACCTTTTTTCCTCAGTGAGGAACAAAGCTTGGTGGATTGCTGCCTATTACCGATACTCTGGCGTTTGCCGATTCTTGGTATTGAACTGCCGCGGCCGGCCAAGCCGCTGCTTGATTACATGGAGCGCCAGTTTGCGCGTGAGGCTTTCCAGGCGAGTCTGTCTGGTGTCGAACGCGATATGCGCTAAGGCTTAAGGAGCCGCTGATGAACTCCAGTCGACCCTACCTGGTCCGCGCGCTCTATGAGTGGATTGTGGACAACGATTGCACCCCGCACATGCTGGTCAATTCCGAATTTCCTGCGGTTCAGGTACCGCAGGGTTTTGCCAGTGACGGGCAGATTGTGCTCAACGTATCACCCAGTGCCGTGCGCCACCTGCACATGGACAACGAAGCGGTCAGCTTCGAAGGGCGTTTTGGCGGTGTGCCGCATACGCTGTTCGTGCCGATTGGTGCCATTCTCGGCATCTACGCCCGTGAGAACGGCCAAGGCATGGTGTTCGATCTGGAATCGCCTTTCGAGGACGACGAAGCGATCGAAAACGAAGACGGCGATGATATGCCGCCACCGGATACCGAGCCACCGCGCCCCAGCGGTCGGCCGAGCCTGAAAGTGGTGAAGTAAGCGGGTTGTGCCTTCGGGCCAGCCTGGAAAATGCCTCGACCTGCGTCGGGGCATTTTTTTGCGCGCAGGATATAAATGAAAGTCGCGCCCAAACGGTGATCGTACAACAGCCATAAGCTATGATGCCTGCTCAAGCTCACCGAGAAAGATGATTCATCATGGAAAACACCAACACCGCCCCTCGTCTTCCCCGCAAGCGCCGCAGCCTTGCCCAGGAATTGGTCACGGTGTTGTCCGAGCAAATCCGCGACGGCGAGCTCAAGCGTGGCGACAAGTTGCCCACCGAGTCGGCGATCATGGAAGCCCATGGGGTCAGCCGCACGGTAGTGCGTGAAGCCATTTCGCGCCTGCAGGCCGCAGGGCAGGTTGAAACTCGCCATGGCATCGGCACCTTCGTACTGGACACGCCCAGCCCCAGTGGCTTCCGTATTGACCCCGCCACGGTGGTGACCCTGCGTGATGTGCTGGCGATTCTGGAGTTGCGGATCAGCCTGGAAGTGGAGTCTGCCGGCCTGGCGGCGCTGCGCCGCAGTGATGAACAACTGGCCGCCATGCGCGCCGCCCTTGATGCCCTGAATGAAAGCGCAGCGCATGCGGGTGATGCGGTGGCGTCCGACTTTGCCTTCCACCTGGAAATTGCCTTGTCCACCGGCAACCGTTACTTCACCGACATCATGACTCACCTGGGTACTAGCATTATTCCGCGCACTCGCCTGAATTCGGCGCGCCTGGCCCATGACGATCAGCAGCACTACATGAGTCGCCTAAGCCGTGAGCACGAAGAAATCTATGAGGCGATTGCCCGCCGGGATTCGGATGCGGCACGGGCGGCCATGCGCCTGCACCTGACCAACAGCCGTGAACGGCTGCGCCATGCCCACGAAGAGGCAGAAGCGCAGCGTGGTTGAGGGAGAAAGAAGTCCCACACCATCAAGCCCACTGGAACCCGGTCAACTGTGCGGGCTTGCCCTCGAAGGTTGAGTGTCAGGCGGTGCAAGGGCTAACTGACCCATCGCTATCGCGGGCAAGCCCGCTCCCACATTCGGCTCTGCGCCACGCGCGGAAACTGAGCGCACCACCAGCCCCCCCGTAGGAGCGGGCTTGCCCGCGAAGGCTGAGTGTCAGGCGGTGCAAGTGCTAACTGACCCATCGCTATCGCGGGCAAGCCCGCTCCCACATCTGGCTCTGCGCCACGCGCGGAAACTGAGCGCACCACCAGCCTCCCGTAGGACCGGCTTGCCCGCGAAAGCGGTGTCAAAGGCCGCACTCACCTATCTGACCCGCCGCCCCTCCCACTCAATTGCACAACATCGACGAATTGCTGTTGACGAATTTATTTATAGTTGTACGATGACGTACGACATCAACAAGCCAACAACAATCTTTCGACAGAAAGTCTTCGCCCAGGGTGTTCGAATAATGAATCCACAAGAACTGAAGTCCATCCTCTCCCACGGTCTGCTGTCTTTCCCGGTGACCGATTTCAACGCCCAAGGTGATTTCCACCAGGCGGGCTACATCAAGCGTCTGGAATGGCTGGCCCCGTACGGCGCCACCGCCTTGTTCGCGGCCGGCGGCACCGGTGAGTTTTTCTCCCTCGCCGCCAGCGAATATTCCCAGGTGGTCAAGACCGCCGTTGATACTTGCGCCACCAGCGTGCCGATCCTCGCTGGTGTGGGCGGTTCGACGCGCCAAGCCATTGAGTACGCTCAAGAGGCCGAGCGCCTGGGTGCCAAAGGCCTGCTGCTGCTGCCGCACTACCTCACCGAAGCCAGCCAGGACGGCGTTGCCGCCCACGTTGAAGCGGTGTGCAAATCGGTCAAAATCGGCGTGGTGGTTTACAACCGCAACGTCTGCCGCCTGACTGCGCCGCTGCTGGAACGCCTGGCCGAGCGCTGCCCGAACCTGATCGGCTACAAGGATGGCCTGGGCGATATCGAACTGATGGTCTCGATCCGCCGTCGCCTTGGTGATCGTTTCAGCTACCTCGGCGGCCTGCCGACCGCAGAGGTTTACGCCGCTGCCTACAAGGCTTTGGGCGTGCCGGTGTACTCCTCGGCGGTGTTCAACTTCATTCCGAAAACCGCGATGGACTTCTACCACGCCATTGCCAAGGACGATCACGCCACCGTCGCCAAGATCATCGACGACTTCTTCCTGCCGTACCTCGACATCCGCAACCGCAAGGCCGGTTATGCCGTGAGCATCGTCAAGGCGGGTGCAAAAATCGTCGGCCATGACGCAGGCCCAGTGCGCACCCCGCTGACCGACCTGCTGCCGGAAGAATACGAAGCCCTCGCCGCGCTGATCGACAAGCAAGGCGCGCAATAACTTATCTACAAGGCCGCTGAGCAATCAGCGGCCTTTTGCGTCAGGAGAGAATTCGTGTCCCAAGCCCAGCGTTATGAAAACTACATCAATGGCCAGTGGGTGGCCGGTGCCGACTATTGCGTCAACCTCAACCCGTCGGAGTTGTCTGATGTCATTGGCGAATACGCCAAGGCCGACGTTGCTCAGGTCAACGCCGCCATCGACGCCGCCCGTGCTGCATTCCCGGCGTGGTCCATGTCCGGCATCCAGGCGCGCCATGATGCCCTCGATAAAGTCGGCAGCGAAATCCTCGCCCGCCGTGAAGAACTCGGCACCTTGCTGGCCCGTGAAGAAGGCAAGACCTTGCCTGAAGCCATCGGCGAAGTGACCCGCGCCGGTAACATCTTCAAGTTCTTCGCCGGTGAATGCCTGCGCTTGTCCGGCGACTACGTGCCGTCGGTGCGCCCTGGCGTGAATGTCGAAGTGACCCGCGAAGCCCTTGGCGTAGTCGGCCTGATCACGCCGTGGAACTTCCCGATCGCCATCCCCGCCTGGAAAATCGCCCCGGCCCTGGCCTACGGCAACTGCGTGGTGATCAAGCCCGCCGAACTGGTGCCGGGCTGCGCCTGGGCCCTGGCCGAAATCATCTCCCGCGCCGGTTTCCCGGCTGGCGTGTTCAACCTGGTGATGGGCAGCGGCCGCGTCGTTGGCGATGTGCTGGTCAACAGCCCGAAAGTCGATGGCATCAGCTTCACCGGTTCCGTGGGCGTGGGTCGTCAGATCGCCGTCAGCTGTGTGTCGCGCCAGGCCAAAGTGCAGTTGGAGATGGGCGGCAAGAACCCCCAGATCATCCTCGATGACGCCGACCTCAAGCAGGCGGTCGAGCTATCGGTGCAGAGCGCGTTCTACTCCACCGGCCAGCGTTGCACCGCCTCCAGCCGCTTGATCGTGACTGCGGGTATCCATGACCAGTTTGTAGCGGCCATGGCTGAGCGCATGAAGTCGATCAAGGTCGGTCACGCGTTGAAAAGCGGCACCGACATCGGCCCGGTGGTTTCCCAGGCCCAGTTGGACCAGGACTTGAAGTACATCGACATCGGCCAAAGCGAGGGTGCACGGCTGGTGAGCGGTGGCGGCCTGGTGACCTGTGACACCGAAGGCTACTACCTGGCGCCAACCCTGTTTGCCGACAGCGAAGCGGCCATGCGCATCAGCCGCGAAGAGATCTTTGGCCCAGTGGCCAACGTGGTACGCGTCGCGGATTACGAAGCGGCGCTGGCCATGGCCAACGACACTGAGTTTGGTTTGTCAGCGGGCATTGCCACCACCTCGCTCAAGTACGCCAACCACTTCAAGCGCCACTCCCAGGCCGGGATGGTGATGGTCAACCTGCCGACCGCCGGCGTGGACTATCACGTTCCATTCGGTGGCCGTAAGGGCTCATCCTACGGTTCGCGTGAGCAAGGTCGCTATGCGCAAGAGTTCTACACCGTGGTGAAAACCAGCTACATCGGTTCGTAACACGCAACACCTTGTGGGGGCCGGATGCCTGCTGGTCCCCACACTAAAAAACAGAAAACCATTACCCGCAAAAAAAATAATTAGTGGGAGTACTTCTACATGCAAGCGACCAAGCCGACCCACGTCCGCTATTTGATATTGCTCATGCTTTTTTTGGTGACCACCATCAACTACGCCGACCGGGCCACCATCGCCATCGCGGGCTCCAGCCTGCAAAAAGACCTCGGCATCGACGCGGTCACCCTCGGTTATATCTTCTCTGCATTCGGTTGGGCCTACGTGGCCGGGCAAATTCCCGGCGGCTGGCTGCTGGACCGATTCGGCTCGAAAAAAGTCTATGCCCTGAGCATCTTCACCTGGTCCCTGTTCACCGTGCTGCAAGGCTATGTTGGTGAGTTCGGGGTTTCCACCGCAGTGGTTGCGCTGTTTATGCTGCGCTTTTTGGTGGGCCTGGCCGAAGCGCCTTCGTTCCCCGGAAATGCCCGCATCGTGGCGGCGTGGTTTCCTACGGCTGAGCGGGGCACCGCTTCGGCGATCTTCAACTCGGCGCAGTACTTCGCCACGGTGCTGTTTGCGCCGCTGATGGGCTGGATCGTCTACAGCTTCGGTTGGCAGCACGTGTTTATCGTGATGGGTGTGATCGGCATCGTCTTCTCGCTGATCTGGCTGAAAGTGATCTACAGCCCGCGCCAACATCCGATGATCAACGAAGCCGAGTTCAACCACATCGCAGCCAACGGCGCGATGGTCGATATGGACCAGGACAAGGCCAAGGATAAGAAAACCGACGGCCCTAAGTGGGATTACATCCGTCAGTTGCTGACCAACCGCATGATGCTGGGGGTGTACCTGGGCCAGTACTGCATCAACGGCATCACTTACTTCTTCCTGACCTGGTTCCCGGTGTACCTGGTACAAGACCGTGGCATGACCATCCTCAAGGCCGGTTTCATTGCCTCGCTGCCAGCGATCTGCGGGTTTATCGGTGGGGTACTGGGCGGGGTGATTTCCGACTACCTGCTGCGCAAGGGCCACTCCCTGACCTTTGCCCGCAAGGCGCCGATCATTGGTGGCCTGCTGATCTCCAGCAGCATCGTGGCGTGCAACTACGTGGACATCGAGTGGATGGTGGTCGGCTTCATGGCCCTGGCCTTCTTCGGTAAAGGCGTTGGCGCACTGGGTTGGGCGGTGGTGTCTGACACCTCGCCGAAACAAATCGCCGGCCTCAGTGGCGGCCTGTTCAATACCTTCGGTAATCTGGCATCGATCACTACACCGATCGTGATTGGCTACATCATCAGCACCACCGGCTCGTTCAAGTGGGCCCTGGTGTTCGTCGGCGCCAACGCGCTGGTGGCGGTGTTCAGCTACTTGGTCATCGTGGGTCCGATCAAACGTGTAGTCCTCAAAGAGCCGCCAACCAAGGGGCCACAGTTGAGCAACCTAACCGAAGCGCATTCCTGAGGGGCGATGTAATGCAGTTGATTGAACATGCCGACTCGCCGCGCTCTATTCGTTTGCACGAGCGCGACAACGTGGTGATCGTGGTCAATGACCAGGGCGTACCGGCCGGGACCGAGTTCCCGGACGGCCTGGTCACCGTGGATTTCATCCCCCAGAGCCACAAGGTGACCCTGGAAGATATCCCCGAAGGCGGTCAGATTATTCGCTACGGCCAAACCATCGGTTATGCCCTGGCGCCGATTCCTCGCGGCAGTTGGGTGCAGGAAGATCAACTGCGCATGCCCACCGCGCCGCCGCTGGACAGCTTGCCGCTGTCCACCGAGGTGCCTGAAACCCAGGCACCGTTGGAGGGGTTCACCTTTGAGGGGTACCGCAACGCCGACGGTACCGTGGGTACGCGCAATATCCTTGGTATCACCACCACCGTGCAGTGCGTTACGGGGGTGCTGGACCATGCGGTCAAGCGCATCAAGGATGAACTGCTGCCCAAGTACCCCCACGTCGATGACGTGGTGGCACTCACCCACAGCTACGGCTGCGGCGTGGCGATCACGGCGACGGACGCCTACATCCCGATTCGCACCGTGCGCAATCTGGCACGCAACCCCAACCTGGGAGGCGAAGCCCTGGTGATCAGCCTGGGCTGCGAGAAATTGCAGGCCGGGCAGGTGATGCACGACAACGACAGCTCTGTCGACCTGAGCGAGCCGTGGTTGTACCGGTTGCAGGATTCCAGCCACGGTTTTACCGAGATGATCGAGCAGATCATGGCGTTGGCCGAGACGCGCTTGAAAAAACTCGACCAGCGCCGCCGCGAAACCGTGCCGGCCTCGGAGCTGATCCTGGGCATGCAGTGCGGCGGCAGCGATGCGTTTTCTGGCATCACCGCCAACCCGGCGTTGGGCTATGCCTCGGACTTGCTGCTGCGGGCGGGGGCGACGGTGATGTTTTCCGAAGTCACCGAAGTGCGCGACGCTATTTACCTGCTCACTTCCCGTGCCGAAAGCAAGGCGGTGGCCCAGGAGTTGGTGCGCGAAATGGACTGGTACGACCGTTACCTGGCCAAGGGCGAGGCGGATCGCAGCGCCAACACTACGCCGGGCAACAAGAAGGGCGGGTTGTCGAATATTGTCGAGAAGTCCCTGGGTTCCATCGTCAAGTCCGGCAGCAGCGCGATCAATGGCGTGCTGGGGCCAGGCGAGCGTTTCAAGGGCAAGGGCCTGATCTTTTGCGCCACGCCGGCCAGTGATTTTGTGTGCGGCACCTTGCAACTGGCGGCGGGGATGAACCTGCATGTGTTCACCACCGGGCGTGGTACACCGTACGGGCTGGCGATGGCGCCGGTGGTGAAGGTATCGACGCGTACGGAGTTGGCGCAGCGTTGGCCGGACCTTATCGACATCGACGCGGGGCGCATCGCTACCGGGCGTGCGAGCATCGAGGAATTGGGGTGGGAGTTGTTCCACTTCTACCTGGATGTGGCCAGCGGCAAGAAGCAAACCTGGGCCGAGCGGCACAAGCTGCATAACGACATCACCTTGTTCAACCCAGCGCCTATCACCTGAGACCGAGTCGCCTGCTTCGCGAGCAAGTCGAATCGTCGCACCGCCGCTCCCACATTTGACCGAGTTCGACCTTTGGAACGCGGTCAAATGTGGGAGGGGGCTTGCTCCCGATAGCGGTCTTCCAGGCACTGCGCGTCAGCATGGCTTATCATTAGCCCCCTAACGACGCTCACCAAGGTTCTCCCCGGCATGCTGGCTATCTTCCTCACCACCCTCACCATCACCGCGCCGGTGTTTGCCATGCTGTTTTTGGGTGTGCTGCTCAAGCGCATCAACTGGATCAACGACAACTTCATCCACACCGCTTCCTCGCTGGTGTTCAACGTCACCATGCCGGCGCTGCTGTTCCTGGGCATCCTGCATGCCGACCTGCACTCGGCGCTCAAGCCGGGTTTGCTGATCTATTTTGCGGTCGCCACCCTGGTCAGTTTTGCCCTGGCCTGGGGCTGGGCGATTTTTCGTTGCAAGCGTGAAGACCGGGGTATCTATACCCAGGGCGCGTTTCGCGGCAATAACGGGGTGATCGGCCTGGCGCTGGCCGCCAGCATGTACGGCGACTACGGTATCTCCCTGGGTGCGATCCTCGCGGCGCTGGTGATCCTGTTCTACAACACGCTGTCGACCATTGTGCTGGCGGTGTACAGCCCGGTGATCAAGTCCGACCCGTGGAGCATTTTCAAGAGCGTCGTGGCCAATCCTTTGATCATCAGCGTGATCGTGGCCGCGCCGTTCGCTTATTTTCAGATTGGCCTGCCTGGCTGGTTGGAAAAATCCATGCAGTATCTGGCGGATACCACCTTGCCGTTGGCCTTGATCTGCATTGGCGGCACCTTGTCCCTGGCAGCGCTGCGCAAGAGCGGCAAAATGGCGCTGAGCGCGAGTTTGATGAAGATGGTCTGGCTGCCGGTGGCTGCGACCTTAGGGGCTTGGCTGCTGGGGTTCCGTGGGCCGGAACTGGGGATCCTGTTCCTGTACTTCGGTGCGCCGACGGCGGCGGCCAGTTTTGTGATGGCCAGGGCGGCAGAGGGCAATCATGAGTTGGCGGCGGCGATTATCGTGATCACCACGTTGATGGCGGCGGTGACCACCAATATTGGGATTTTTGTGTTGCAGGCGGGGGGGTGGATCTGAGTTTTCAGGTGTTTGTTAGGGCCATTCGCGAGCAAGCCCGCTCCCACAGTTTGATTTGTGAATACCTTCAATTGTGGGGGCGGGCTTGCTCGCGAAGGCTATCTGACAGTCACTGCTGATACGCCTCAATCACTTCCTGCGCCGCCCGAAACGCATCAATCGCTGCCGGCACACCGGCATACACTGCGCAATGCAGCAACGCCTCACGAATCTCTTCCACTGTGCACCCATTGTTCAACGCGCCGCGCACGTGGCCTTTGAGTTCCTGCGGGCACTTTAGGGCGGTGAGGGCGGCGAGGGTGATCAGGCTGCGGGTCTTGAGCGGCAAACCTTCGCGGTTCCACACACTGCCCCAGGCATGTTCGTTGACGAAATCCTGCAGGGGTTGGGTGAACTCGGTGGCATTGCCCAGCGCGCGGTCGACGAACACATCGCCCATCACTTGGCGACGCATTTCAACCCCTGGCTTTTTCTGGTCGGTCATTGCGATTCCCTCTTGTGTTGGCGGCGCCAGGCTCGCAGCGTGCTGAACAACAGGAAAGCCACCAGCACTGGCAGGACGTAATACAGCATCAAATGTTCAAGCTGGGTGGCCAATGGCATGCCGGTGGTGAAGGCCATCACATGCAGCCCGTAAGCCAGGTATAGCCCCAGCAACACCAGGCCCTCGGCGCGGGTCACGCGGTAGCCGGTGTAGAACACCGGCAAGCATAAAACCACGGCGGCGAGCATCACCGGCAGGTCAAAATCCAGGGCGTTGGGCGACACCGACAGCGGCGTTGGCGCCACCAGGGCGGTAAAGCCCAGCACCCCCAGCAGGTTGAACAGGTTGCTGCCGATCACGTTACCCACGGCGATTTCCCGCTCCCCGCGCAGGGCGGCGATCAGCGAAGTGGCCAGGCAGGGCAAGGATGTGCCGACGCCAATCAGGGTCAGGCCGATGACCCGTTCCGACAGGCCCAGGTCGCTTGCCACATCCACCGCTGCGCCCAGCAGCAAGTGCCCGGCCAGCACCAGAATCAGCAGCCCGCCCAGTATCAGCAGCACACTGCTCAACCACGGCGCGCTGGCCACGGTGTCCAGGGTGCGCGGGCGGCGGGAATGGCGCGTCTGGTAATGCAGTACGCCGAGGTAGGCGAGCAGGGCGACCAGCAACAACAGGCCGTCGATGGGGGTGAGTTCCTCATTGGCGGCGAGGGTGAATACCAGCAGTCCGGCGAGGATCATCACCGGGATATCCAGGCGCACCAGCTGGCGCGACACACGCAGCGGAATGATCAGCGCCGACAGGCCCAGGGTCACCAGAATGTTGAAAATGCTGCTGCCGATCACGCTGCCCACGGCAATGTCGGTATTGCCGGCGAGGGTGGCCTGCAGGCTGACGGTCATCTGCGGCGCGCTGCTGCCGAAGGCGACGATGCTCAGGCCGATGATCAACGGCCGAACCTTGAGGCTGGCGGCCAGTCGCACGGCGGCACGCACCAAAATTTCGGCGCCGACGATCAGCAGCATCAGGCCGCTGGCCAGTTCCAACAGGCTCCAGGGGGAGAGGGCAGTTAATCCGAAAATGGCCGGGGCTCCCTGGTCAGTTGCTCAAGGCTTGCACGCGTACCCGTGCGGTGCCGCTGCTAATCATGCCCAGTTGCTCGGCCGCCCTGCGTGACAGATCGATCAAGCGCCCACGGGTATGCGGGCCGCGATCATTGATACGTACAACCACGGATTTGTCGTTGTCGAGGTTGGTGACCTTGACCTGGGCGCCGAACGGCAATTGCCGGTGGGCGGCGGTCAGGGCGTTCTGGTTGAAGGGCTCACCGCTGGCGGTTTTCTTGCCGTGGTGGCGGGCGCCGTAATAGGAGGCGGTGCCGGTTTCGTCGTAGCCGTTGGGGTCAACGGGGCCGCTGGCGCAGCCGGCCAGTAGAGAGAAAAGGGCCAGGAGGCCTAATAGACGCTTCATTTGCAGATTATCCCCCTATCAAATGTGGGAGGGGTTTATGTGGGAGGGGGCTTGCTCCCGATTGCAGTGTGTCAGCTGATGAATATTTGGCTGATAAACCGCTATCGGGAGCAAGCCCCCTCCCACACAAAGCTGTTCCCACAGTGGACCGAGTTGAGCATGAAGTCTCACTCGGTCTCTTCATTGCAGTCAGCCTTCGAGCTTGCTTTTAAGCAATTCGTTCACCTGTTGCGGGTTGGCCTTGCCTTTGGAGGCTTTCATCGCCTGGCCCACAAAGAAGCCGAACATCTTGCCGCGCTTGGCTTCGTCGGCCGCACGGTACTGCTCGACCTGCTCGGCATTGGCCGCGAGCATTTCATCGAGAACGGCCGAGATGGCGCCGCTGTCGGTGACTTGCTTGAGGCCGCGCTTCTCGATGATCTCGTCGGCGCTGCCTTCGCCGTTGGCCATCGCTTCGAACACGGTCTTGGCGATTTTGCCGGAGATGGTGTTGTCCTTGATGCGCAGCAGCATGCCGCCCAGTTGCTCGGCGGTTACCGGCGCTTCGTCGATTTCCAGGCCTTGTTTGTTCAGCAGGCTGCCCAGCTCAACCATCACCCAGTTGGCCGCCAGCTTGGCGTCACCGGCAATGTTCACCACTTGCTCGAAGTAGTTGGCTTGCTCACGGCTGGAGGCCAGCACGCTGGCGTCGTAGACCGACAGGCCGAACTGTTCCTGGAAGCGCTCGCGTTTTTGCTGCGGCAGTTCCGGCAGGGTGGCGCGGATGTCGCTGAGGAACGCGTCCTCGATCACCACCGGCAACAGGTCCGGGTCGGGGAAGTAACGGTAGTCGTTGGCTTCCTCTTTACTGCGCATGGCGCGGGTTTCGTCTTTGTTCGGGTCGTACAGGCGGGTTTGCTGGATGACCTTGCCACCGTCTTCGATCAGCTCGATCTGGCGACGCACTTCGCTGTTGATCGCCTTCTCGATGAAGCGGAACGAGTTGACGTTCTTGATCTCGCAGCGCGTGCCGAACTCGACCTGGCCTTTTGGGCGAATCGACACGTTGCAGTCGCAGCGCAGCGAACCTTCGGCCATGTTGCCGTCGCAGATGCCCAGGTAACGCACCAGGGCGTGGATGGTCTTGACGTAGGCCACGGCTTCCTTGGCGCTGCGCATGTCCGGCTCGGAGACGATCTCCAGCAGCGGCGTGCCGGCACGGTTCAGGTCGATGCCGGTGGCGCCGGGGAATTCTTCGTGCAGGCTCTTGCCGGCGTCTTCTTCCAGGTGCGCGCGGGTCACGCCGACACGCTTGATGGTGCCGTCTTCCAGGGGGATGTCCAGGTGGCCCTTGCCGACGATCGGCAGTTCCATCTGGCTGATCTGGTAGCCCTTGGGCAGGTCCGGGTAGAAGTAGTTCTTGCGCGCAAACACGTTGTGCTGGCCGATCTCGGCGTCAATCGCCAAGCCGAACATCACCGCCATGCGCACCGCTTCCTGGTTCAGCACCGGCAGCACGCCGGGCATGCCCAGGTCGACCAGGCTGGCCTGGGTGTTGGGCTCGGAGCCGAACGTGGTGGCGCTACCGGAGAAAATCTTCGATTGGGTGGCGAGCTGGGTATGAATCTCCAGCCCGATCACGACTTCCCATTGCATAGTGTTCTCCTCAGAAGCCGGTAGGGGTGCGAGTGTGCCAGTCAGTGTTCAACTGGTACTGGTGCGCCACATTGAGCAGGCGGCCTTCCTGGAAATACGGGGCGAGCAGCTGCACGCCTACCGGCAGGCCATCGACGAAACCGGCAGGCATGGACAAGCCCGGCAGGCCCGCGAGGTTGGCGGTGATGGTGTACAGGTCTTCGAGGTATGCAGCCACCGGGTCGCCATTTTTGGCGCCGAGCTTCCAGGCCGGGTTCGGCGTGGTTGGGCCGAGGATTACATCGACTTGTTCAAAGGCAGCCATGAAGTCGTTCTTCACCAGGCGGCGGATTTTTTGCGCCTTGAGGTAGTACGCGTCGTAGTAGCCGGCCGACAGGGCGTAGGCACCGACCATGATGCGGCGCTGTACTTCCACACCGAAGCCTTCGCCACGGGAGCGTTTGTACAGGTCGGTGAGGTCCTTGGGGTTTTCGCAGCGGTAGCCGAAACGCACACCGTCGAAACGCGACAGGTTGGAGGAGGCCTCTGCCGGTGCGATCACGTAGTAAGCAGGAATCGCGTGCTGGTTGTTCGGCAGGCTGATTTCCTTGATTACGGCACCAAGCTTTTCCAGCTCTTTAACACTGTTGTGCACCAGCTCAGCGATGCGTGGGTCGAGACCGGCGCTGAAGTATTCCTTCGGCACGCCAATGCGCAGGCCCTTGATCGAGGTGTTCAGGCTGGCGCTGTAGTCGGGCACTGGCTCGTCGATGCTGGTGGAGTCCTGTTTATCGAACCCTGCCATACCTTGTAACAAGATCGCGCAGTCTTCGGCGGTGCGTGCCAATGGGCCGCCCTGATCGAGGCTGGACGCGTAGGCGATCATGCCCCAACGGGAAACGCGACCGTAGGTCGGCTTCAAACCGGTGAGGTTGGTGAACGCCGCTGGCTGGCGGATGGAACCACCGGTGTCGGTGGCCGTGGCTGCCGGCAGGAAGCGTGCGGCAACGGCGGCGGCCGAACCACCGGACGAACCGCCGGGCACGTGTTCCAGGTTCCACGGGTTTTTCACCGCACCGTAGTAGCTCGACTCGTTGGCCGAACCCATGGCGAATTCGTCCATGTTGGTCTTGCCCAGGGTCACGGCCCCGGCGGCAGCCAGCTTGGACACCACGGTGGCGTCGTAGGGTGCCTTGAAGTTGTCGAGCATCTTCGAGCCGCAGCTGGTGCGAATGCCCTGGGTGCAGAACAGGTCTTTGTGGGCGATTGGTGCGCCCAGCAGCGCGCCATTTTCACCGTTGGCGCGACGTGCGTCGGCGGCCTTTGCCTGGCTCAGGGCCAGTTCTTCGGTGAGGCTGATGAAGCTGTTGACCTTGGAGTCGTGCGCGGCGATGCGCGCAAGCAGGGTCTTGGTCAGCTCTTCGGAAGAAAACGTTTTGTCGGCGAGACCGCGGGCGATCTCGGCCAGAGTCATGTGATGCATGAAAGGCTCTTTCCCTTTAGTCGATGACTTTCGGAACCAGGTACAGGCCGTTTTCGACCGCTGGCGCGATGGACTGGTAGGCCTCGCGATTATTGCGCTCGGTCACGACGTCGGCGCGCAGGCGCTGACTGGCTTCCAGCGGGTGAGCCAGGGGCTCGATGCCGTCGGTATTCACGGCCTGCATTTGGTCAACCAGCCCGAGAATGCTGTTCAGGGCTGCGGTAATCGGTGGAAGATCGACTTCAGCCAGGCCCAGGTGGGCCAGGTGAGCGATTTTTTCCACGTCGGAGCGGTCAAGCGCCATGGGATTCTCCAGTGGAAAACAGAACGGAGGGCGTCCGTGTGTTAGATTGTCGGAACACTACCGCATTTCTACGGTCATATGGCCGCGATTGTGGGGGTTGGTGCACAGAAAGTCGGCCAATTTAGCACATTGGCGCCTTGCCCAAAATCCCTGTCGTTGTTAGAGTTTGCCGCACTTTTTTACCCACGCGTTGCCTAGGGTCCTTTCCCCATGTTCAAGAAACTGCGTGGCATGTTTTCCAGCGATCTTTCCATTGACCTGGGCACTGCCAACACCCTTATTTACGTGCGCGAGCGCGGTATCGTCCTGAATGAGCCATCGGTTGTGGCCATTCGGACCCATGGTAATCAGAAAAGTGTCGTTGCCGTTGGCACCGAGGCCAAGCGCATGCTCGGCCGTACACCAGGCAATATTGCTGCCATTCGTCCGATGAAAGACGGCGTGATCGCCGACTTCAGCGTCTGCGAGAAGATGCTGCAGTACTTCATCAACAAGGTTCACGAAAACAGTTTCCTGCAGCCCAGCCCACGTGTGCTGATCTGCGTTCCTTGCAAGTCCACCCAGGTTGAGCGTCGTGCCATCCGTGAATCGGCCCTTGGCGCCGGTGCCCGTGAAGTGTTCCTGATCGAAGAGCCAATGGCTGCTGCGATCGGTGCCGGCCTGCCGGTTGAAGAAGCTCGCGGTTCGATGGTGGTGGATATCGGTGGTGGTACCACTGAAATCGCCCTGATCTCCCTGAACGGTGTGGTGTATGCCGAATCCGTACGCGTAGGCGGCGACCGTTTCGACGAAGCGATCATCACTTATGTACGTCGTAACTACGGCAGCCTGATCGGTGAGTCCACCGCCGAGCGCATCAAGCAGGAAATCGGTACAGCTTACCCAGGCGGCGAAGTGCGCGAAGTCGATGTGCGCGGTCGCAACCTGGCCGAAGGCGTTCCGCGTGCCTTCACCCTGAACTCCAATGAAGTGCTGGAAGCTCTGCAAGAGTCCCTGGCCACCATCGTTCAGGCCGTGAAAAGCGCCCTGGAGCAATCGCCGCCGGAACTGGCTTCCGACATCGCCGAGCGTGGCCTGGTGCTGACCGGTGGTGGCGCCTTGCTGCGTGACCTCGACAAGCTGCTGGCCCAAGAGACTGGCCTGCCGGTGATCGTCGCCGAAGACCCGCTGACCTGCGTTGCCCGTGGCGGTGGTCGTGCACTGGAAATGATGGATAAACACACCATGGACCTGCTCTCCAGCGAATAAGTCATTGCTGGTATGCCCATGTTTCGCCCGCAGGCAGCACTTTGCAGTGCTGCCTGTTGGCGTTTATCTTCTTCAATCTGCATCCAGGCCGGTTAGATGCCGTATGAATAAAGAAAACATTTGCCTGGGAGGAGCGGCTTATTAAACCGCTTTTCGCCAAAGGCCCCTCATTGGGCGTGCGCCTGTTGGTGCTGGTCGTGCTTTCGGTCGCGCTGATGGTAGTCGATGCTCGCTTCGCACTGCTCAAGCCTGTGCGTAGCCAGATGTCGCTGGTGCTGATGCAGACTTACTGGATCACCGACCTGCCACAACGTCTCTACCAGGGCGTGGCCAGCCAATTTGGCAGCCGCACCGAGCTGGTCGCCGAGAACGAAAAACTCAAGACTGAAAACCTGTTGCTGCAGGGACGCATGCAAAAGCTGGCGGCCCTCACCGAGCAGAACGTTCGGCTGCGCGAGTTGCTCAATTCCTCCGCGCTGGTCAATGAAAAGGTCGAAGTGGCCGAATTGATCGGCATGGACCCCAACCCCTTCACCCATCGCATCATCATCAATAAAGGTGAGCGCGACGGTGTGGTCCTGGGCCAGCCGGTACTCGATGCCCGTGGCCTGATGGGGCAGGTGGTCGAGCTGATGCCCTACACCTCGCGGGTTTTGTTGCTGACGGACACCACCCACAGCATTCCGGTGCAAGTGAACCGCAACGGCCTGCGTGCGATTGCCAGCGGCACCGGCAACCCCGAGCGCCTGGAGTTGCGGCATGTGGCCGACACGGCTGATATCAAGGAAGGCGACCTGCTGGTCAGCTCCGGCCTTGGCCAGCGTTTCCCGGCCGGTTACCCGGTGGCGACCGTCAAGGAAGTGATCCACGACTCTGGCCAGCCGTTCGCCATTGTGCGTGCCGTGCCCACCGCCGCTCTGAACCGCAGTCGCTACCTGCTGCTGGTGTTCAGCGACAACCGCACCCCGGAGGAGCGCGCCAACGAAGCCGCCCAGGCCCAGGAAGCGGAAGACCAGAAAAACGGCACTACGCCCGTTATTCCTGCGACAGTACCCAAGCCCGCCACAACGACGCCGGCTGCTCCGGCGCCAACGCCAACGCCTGCGACAGCGCCCGTGGCCACGCCGGTCAAGCCTGCGGCCCACACTGCGCATCCGGTCAAACCGGTTGCGGCCAAACCGCCCGCTGCCACGCCTGCTGCTGCAACACCCGCAGTGAAGCCCCCGGCTACTCCGGCAACCACGCGGCAGAGGGAGGAATAATGGCCGGCACTCATTCGCGTAATGGCTGGATCGTCTGGTTGACCTTCGCCATCGGCTTGCTGCTCAGCGTTTCGCCGCTGCCCCAATTCATGGAAATCCTGCGCCCACTCTGGCTGGCATTGCTGCTGGCCTTCTGGTCGCTGAACCTGCCACATAAGGTGGGCATGGTCACGGCGATGTTCCTGGGCTTGGCGGAAGATGTGCTCTATGGCACCTTGCTGGGTCAGAATGCGTTGATCCTGACCCTGATCACCTTCCTGGTGCTGTCCTTGCAGCAGCGTCTTCGTATGTTTCCGATGTGGCAGCAGTGCCTGGTGATCCTGGTGATCTTCGGCCTGGCGCAGCTTGTACAGCTATGGCTCAGCGCCTTGACCGGCAACCGTCAACCGACCTTGGCGTTGGTACTGCCGGCCTTGGTCAGCGCGCTGCTGTGGCCTTGGATCAGTTTCGGCCTGCGTGGGTTACGCCGTCGCTATAAAATCAATTGAATGGATTGCGAGGCTCTGCCTGGTTATCGAACCCCACAGGGAGAGTCTGCAATGAATTCGCTTTATCTGGCCTCGGGCTCTCCGAGGCGGCGTGAACTGTTGACCCAGATCGGTGTGCCCTTCACCGTGGTCAGCGCCGCCATTGATGAAACTCCTCTTACAAATGAACCCGCCGTTTCCTACGTCGAGCGCCTTGCGCGCGGCAAGGCGGTGGCGGGTTTTACTGCGCTCGAAAATACGGCGGGCGCCTGTGTACTAGGGGCTGACACGGCGGTCATTGTGGACGGCAAGATCCTCGGCAAACCCGTGGACCAGGCCGATGGGCTGGCGATGTTGATGGCGTTGGCAGGGCGTGAACATGAAGTTCTCACCGCTATCGCCCTTACCGATGGCCAGCGCAGCGAAATTGTTTGTGTAAGCAGTCGTGTACGTTTTCGCGACATTTCTGTCGAGGAGGCTACAACCTACTGGCACAGTGGCGAACCGCAGGACAAGGCGGGCGGCTATGCTATCCAAGGGTTGGGCTCGGTGTTTGTTGCCGGTCTCAATGGCAGTTATTCCGCCGTGGTAGGCCTGCCGGTGTGCGAAACCGCGCAACTGCTCGGCCAATTCGGCATACCCTGTTGGCAAAACCTTACCGCGCGCTGATCGCATTACCTGCGCGCCCAGCCTTAAGCGATCGGTCACTATTGTGAAAACGCCAGAACGAGACCCAGCCATGAGTGAAGAGATTCTGATCAATATCACGCCGATGGAATCACGCGTGGCGGTGGTAGAGAACGGTGTTCTGCAAGAAGTCCATGTCGAGCGCACCCAGAAGCGCGGAATCGTCGGCAACATCTACAAAGGCAAGGTAGTACGCGTATTACCGGGGATGCAGGCGGCATTCGTCGACATCGGCCTGGACCGCGCGGCATTTATCCACGCATCGGAAATTTCCCTGCGCGAAGGCCCAGCGGTGGAAAGCATCAGCGCCCTGGTACACGAAGGGCAGAGCCTGGTGGTGCAAGTCACCAAGGACCCCATCGGCTCCAAAGGCGCACGCCTGACTACGCAATTGTCGATTCCGTCGCGCTACCTGGTGTATATGCCGCGTACTGCCCATGTCGGCATTTCCCTGAAGATCGAAGACGAAGGCGAGCGTGAGCGCCTGAAAAAAGTCGTCAGCGACTGCGTGGCCGCCGAAGGCATCAAGGAGGCCGGTGGGTTTATCCTGCGCACCGCCGCCGAAGGTGCCGGCGCGGACGAAATCCTTATGGACATCCGCTACCTGCGGCGCTTGTGGGACCAGATCGGTGCGCAGATCAAAACCATCGGCGCACCCAGCGTGATCTACGAAGACCTCGGCCTGGCGCTGCGCACCCTGCGTGACCTGGTCAGCCCGAAGATTGAGAAAATTCGCATCGACTCGCGGGAAACCTTCCAGCGCACCACGCAATTTGTGGCCGAGCTGATGCCGGAAATTGCCGACCGCCTGGAACACTACCCTGGCGAGCGGCCGATCTTTGACCTGTATGGCGTTGAAGACGAAATCCAGAAAGCCCTGGAACGCAAAGTACCGCTCAAATCCGGTGGCTATTTGGTGGTGGACCCGGCAGAAGCCATGACCACCATCGACGTCAACACCGGTGCGTTCGTGGGTCATCGCAACCTCGAAGAAACCATCTTCAAGACCAACCTGGAAGCGGCCACCGCGATTGCTCGTCAGCTGCGCCTGCGTAACCTGGGCGGCATCATCATCATCGACTTCATCGACATGGAAGATGAGGAGCATCAGCGCCAGGTGCTGCGCACCTTGGAGAAACAGCTGGAGCGTGATCACGCCAAGACCAATATCATTGGCATCACCGAACTGGGCCTGGTGCAGATGACCCGCAAGCGCACCCGCGAAAGTCTTGAGCAAGTGCTGTGCGAGCCGTGCAGCAGCTGCCAGGGGCGCGGCAAGTTGAAGACGCCAGAAACGGTTTGCTACGAGATTTTCCGGGAAATTCTACGGGAGGCACGAGCCTACCAGGCCGAAGGTTATAGAGTGCTTGCCAACCAGAAAGTGGTCGATCGGCTGCTGGACGAAGAGTCCGGCAACGTGGCTGAACTGGAAGGTTTTATCGGGCGCACGATTCGTTTCCAGGTCGAAACCATGTATTCCCAGGAACAATACGACGTGGTGCTGCTCTGATCCCCATTCGCTTGTTTTTTACTGCCTTGAGGGTCGCCTGACATGGAGCGTCTGATACGCTTTTTTGCCGCTTTGACCCGTTGGGGCCTGGGCCTCTGTGCGTTGTCGTTGGTATTGGCTGCGGTGTACGTGAGCCTGGGTCGTGAACTGACGCCCCTGGTGGCCGAGTATCGCGCGGAAATTGAAGCCAAGGCACAGGCTGCGGTGCAGATGCCTCTGCAGATCGGCAGCCTTGAAGGCCGCTGGAGTGGCTTTGCCCCCGTACTGATGGCTCATGACGTGATGGTGGGCGAGGGCAGCAGCGCCCTGCGCCTGGACCAGGTTCAAGTGGTGCCGGATATATGGGCCAGCCTGATGGCGCGCGAAGTGCGTATTGCCCATCTGCAAGTCAGCGGCCTGCAACTGAGCGTCAAGGAAGACAAGGACGGCCACTGGGCACTGCAAGGCTTGCCGGTGCAGGATGACCAGCCACTGGACCCGGAGCAATTGCTCCAGCGCATGCAGAAGGTCAAGCGTGTGTCGTTGCTCGACAGCCAGGTGACCTTGCAACCCTTTGACCAGGCGCCGAAAACCCTGACCTATGTGGGCCTGAGCCTGCATACCGGCCTGACCCGCCAGCGCCTGGACGCGCGCCTGACCTTGCCCGACGGCCAGCCCCTGGCCCTTAGCCTGCGCACCCGTATACGGGCAAGCCAGTGGAAAGACGCTGAAGTGCAGGCCTACCTGAGCCTGCCGCAGAGCGATTGGGCCAAGTGGATTCCGGCCAAGCTCACCCAGCAATGGAAGCTCACTCAATTCAAGGCGGGCGGCGAGTTCTGGCTGACCTGGGCCAAGGGGGCCGTGCAAAGCGCAGTGGTGCGGCTTAATTCGCCGCAAGTGCAGGGCAGCTACGCCGAGCGCAAGCCGGTGCACATTGAAAACCTCGCCCTCACCGCCTACCTGCAACGCAGCGAGACGGGGCTCAAGGTGTTGTTTGATTCATTGGCCATGAACCTCGGGGAGACGCGCTGGGAGTCACGCCTGCAACTGCAGCAAACCCTGGCCACCGACAAGGATCTGGAAGTCTGGAAGCTCCAGGCTGACCGCCTGGACCTGACCCCCATTACGCCGTTGCTCAACGCCCTGGCCCCCCTGCCTGAGGGGTTTGCCAAAACCGTCGAGCACCTTAAAGCCACTGGCCTGTTGCGCAATGTGCTGGTGGAATTCCGACCTCAGGACACTTCCGATCAGAAAGTCAGTTTTGCCGCGAACCTTGAACGCGTCGGCTTTGATGCCTACTTCGGCGCGCCTGCTGCGCGCAACGTCTCCGGCAGCATCAGCGGCGACCTGGGCCATGGCGAGCTACGCATGGACAGCAAGGATTTTTCCCTGCACCTGGACCCGATCTTCGCCAAGCCCTGGCAGTACATCCAGGCCAATGCGCGCCTGACGTGGAAGCTCGATAAGCAAGGCTTCACCCTGATCGCCCCGTACATCAAGGTGCTGGGTGAAGAGGGCAAGGTGGCCGCCGACTTCCTGATCCGCCTGCATTTCGATCACAGCCAGGAAGACTACATGGACCTGCGGGTCGGCATGGTCGATGGCGATGGGCGTTTCACCCCCAAATACCTGCCGGCAGTGTTAAGCCCTGCGTTGGACGAGTGGCTGCGTACGGCGATCCTCAAGGGCGCAGTGGACGAGGGCTTCTTCCAGTATCAAGGCTCGCTGAACCACGATGCGTTGCCCGCTTCGCGCAACATCAGCCTGTTTTTCAAGGTGCATGACGCAGAGCTGGCGTTCCAGCCGGGCTGGCCCCATGTCAGCAAGGTCAAGGGCGAGGTGTTCGTCGAAGAGAGCGGCGTGCGCATCCTGGCCAGCAAGGGCCAGTTGCTCGATACCAAGGTCAAGGACATCTACGTCAATATTCCCCATGCGCCTGCAGGCAAGGACAGCCATTTGCTGCTGACCGGCGGTTTTGCCGGTGGGCTGGGCGATGGACTGAAAATCCTGCAGGAAGCGCCGATTGGTACTGCATCTACCTTTTCCGGCTGGAAGGGCGAGGGTGACCTGCAAGGCAACCTGGACCTGGATATCCCGCTGGCCAAAGGCGCCGAGCCGAAAATCGTGGTGGACTTCAAGACCGACAAATCCCGCCTGCAATTGGCTGAGCCGTCCCTGGACCTGACCCAGCTCAAAGGCGACTTCCGTTTTGACAGTGCCAAGGGCCTCAGTGGCCAGAACATCACGGCCCAGGCGTTTGATCGGCCGATCACCGCGCAGATTGCTGCCGACGGCAAGCCGGGCAATATCAGTACACGGGTCACTGCCAAGGGCCAGGTGACGGTCAAGCGGCTCACGGATTGGCTGAAAATCACTCAGCCGTTGCCGGTGTCCGGTGATATCCCTTACCAGTTGCAGTTGAATCTGGACGGCGCCGACAGCCAGCTGATGGTCAGTTCCAACCTCAAGGGCGTGGCGGTGGACCTGCCGGCACCGTTCGGCATGCCGGCCAGCCAGGGGCGTGACAGCGTGTTCCGCATGACCTTGCAGGGGGCCGAGCGCCGTTACTGGTTCGATTATGGCGAACTGGCCAACTTCACCTTTGCTGCTGCGCCGGACAAATTCAATGATGGTCGGGGCGAATTGTTCCTCGGAGAGGGCGATGCGCTGCTGCCGACCGGCAAGGGCTTGCGCATTCGCGGCGTATTGTCGGAACTTGATATCGACCCCTGGAAGAAACTGGTGGACCGATACGCCGGCAACGATCCAGGGGGCAGCGCCAAGCAACTGCTCAGCGGTGCCGACTTCAAGATCGGCAAGTTGACGGGTTTTGGCACCCAGTTCGATCAGGTCAAGTTGCAACTGGACCGCAAACCGTCGGCCTGGGGCTTGCAACTCGACAGCCAACAAGCCAAGGGCGCCGTCAACGTGCCAGATGCCAAGGGCGCACCGATTGTGGTCAACCTGCAATACGTGAAGTTGCCGGCGGTGGACCCCACGGTTCAGGCTGATGAAAACGCACCGGACCCATTGGCCAACGTTGATCCCAAGGATATTCCGGCACTGGATATCGCCATCGATCAACTGTTCCAGGGCCCGGACCTGGTGGGCGCCTGGTCGCTGAAGATCCGGCCGACCGCCAAAGGCATGGCTTTCAACAGCCTGGACCTGGGCCTCAAGGGCATGCAGCTCAAGGGCACCGGTGGCTGGGAAGGTTCGGTGGGTGACAGCAGCAGTTGGTACAAGGGGCGCCTGGACGGCAAGAATATCGGGGATGTGCTCAAGGGCTGGGGTTATGCGCCTACCGTGACCAGCGAGGATTTCCACCTGGATGTGGACGGCCGCTGGCCCGGTTCGCCGGCCTATGTGGGGCCCAAGCGTTTCTCCGGCAGCCTGGATGCGGCGTTCCGCAACGGCCAGTTCGTCGAAGTGGAAGGCGGTGCCCAGGCGCTGCGGGTATTTGGCTTGCTGAACTTCAACTCCATCGGGCGCCGGTTGCGTCTGGACTTTTCGGACTTGCTCGGCAAAGGCTTGAGCTATGACCGGGTCAAGGGGGTGTTGGCGGCCAGTAATGGTGTGTTCGTCACCCGTGAGCCGATCACCATGACCGGGCCTTCGACCAACCTGGAGCTTAACGGCACCCTGGATATGGTGGCTGACCGAGTCGACGCCAAGCTGCTGGTGACGCTGCCAGTCACCAACAACCTGCCGATTGCCGCGCTGATCGTCGGGGCGCCGGCCATTGGCGGTGCGTTGTTCCTGATCGACAAGCTGATCGGAGATCGTATCGCGCGTTTCGCCAGTGTGCAGTACAAGGTGGAAGGCCCGTGGAAGGATCCGAAAATCAGCTTCGACAAGCCATTTGAAAAGCCAAACTGAGAGCCTGTGGAGTAGCATGGCCGCATGCCCATTACGGAGTGTCGGCCCATGTCCTTTGCGGTAATTCAAATGGTCAGCCAGAGCGATGTGCTGGCCAACCTGGCCCAGGCCCGGCGCCTGCTGGAACAAGCGGCGGCGGGTGGCGCTCGGCTTGCAGTGCTGCCGGAAAACTTCGCCGCCATGGGCCGTCGCGACGTGGCCGATATCGGCCGTGCCGAAGCGCTAGGCGAAGGTCCGATCCTGCCATGGTTGAAACAGACCGCCCGTGACCTCACCTTATGGATAGTGGCCGGCACATTGCCGTTGCCGCCAGAAGGCCAGCCGAACGCCAAGTCCAACGCCTGCTCGCTGCTGATTGATGATCACGGTGAGATCGTTGCCCGTTACGACAAGCTGCACCTGTTCGATGTCGATGTAGCCGACACGCGCGGTCGTTATCGCGAATCCGACGACTATGCTTTCGGGGGCAAGGTGGTGGTGGCGGATACGCCGGTGGGGCGACTGGGCCTCACGGTGTGCTACGACCTGCGCTTTCCCGAGTTGTACAGCGAGTTGCGCGCAGCGGGGGCCGAGTTGATTACCGCACCTTCGGCTTTTACAGCGGTGACCGGTGCCGCGCACTGGGACGTACTGATTCGCGCCCGAGCCATCGAAACCCAGTGCTACCTGCTGGCGGCCGCCCAGGGTGGCGTGCATCCGGGGCCACGGGAAACCTTCGGCCATGCGGCGATTGTCGACCCGTGGGGGCGTGTGCTGACACAGCAGGATCAAGGCGAAGCGGTGTTGTTGGCCGAGCGCGATAGTACTGAACAAGCGTCGATAAGGGCGCGCATGCCGGTGGTCAACCATCGGCGCTTTTTCTCGCAGGGCGCACAGCGGCCTGCTTCAGAACGATGAATTTAAGGCCAAACCTATGAGCGAGTTGTTGTCCTCAGTCAGTGAACACCTCCTGGCACCCGGTGGCGTGACCATCGAAAGTTTGCAAACTGTATTGGGCGATCTCGCCGGGCCGGGCATCGATGCCGCCGACCTGTATTTCCAGGGGCAGATTTCCGAGTCGTGGGCGTTGGAAGACGGCATCGTCAAGGAAGGCAGTTTCAACCTGGACCAGGGCGTTGGTGTGCGGGCGCAATCCGGTGAAAAAACCGGTTTTGCCTACAGCAACGCCATCACCCTGGAGGCCTTGGGGTTGGCAGCGCGTGCTGCGCGTTCGATCTCCCGTGCTGGCCAGAATGGTACGGTGCAGGCGTTCAGCACCCAGGACGTGGCCCAGTTGTACGCGCCGGATAACCCCCTGGAAGTGATCAGCCGCGCCGAGAAGGTCGAACTGCTCAAGCGTGTCGATGCGGCCACCCGTGCCCTCGACCCGCGTATCCAGCAGGTCACCGTGAGCATGGCCGGTGTGTGGGAGCGCATCCTGGTGGCCTCCACCGATGGCAGCCTGGCGGCGGATGTGCGACCGCTGGTGCGCTTCAACGTCAGCGTGATCGTTGAGCAGAACGGCCGCCGTGAGCGTGGTGGCCATGGCGGCGGTGGGCGTACCGACTACCGTTATTTCCTCACCGAGGACCGTGCCATGGGCTATGCCCGTGAGGCGCTGCGTCAGGCGTTGGTGAACCTGGAGGCCATTCCGGCACCGGCGGGTACGTTGCCGGTGGTGTTGGGCTCGGGCTGGTCCGGCGTGCTGCTGCATGAGGCCGTAGGCCACGGCCTGGAAGGCGACTTCAACCGCAAGGGCAGTTCGGCCTACAGCGGGCGCATGGGCGAGATGGTTGCGTCCAAGCTATGCACCATTGTCGATGACGGCACCCTGGCCGGTCGCCGTGGCTCGCTGAGCGTGGACGACGAAGGTACGCCGACCGAGTGCACCACCCTGATCGAAAACGGCGTGCTCAAGGGCTACATGCAGGACAAGCTCAATGCGCGCCTGATGGGCGTGGCACGTACGGGTAACGGCCGCCGCGAATCCTATGCGCACCTGCCGATGCCACGAATGACCAATACCTACATGCTCGGTGGCGAAAGCGATCCGGCGGAAATCATCGCCTCGGTGAAACGCGGTATCTACTGCGCCAACCTCGGCGGCGGCCAGGTGGATATCACCAGTGGCAAGTTTGTGTTCTCCACCAGCGAGGCGTACCTGATCGAAGACGGCAAGATTACCGCGCCGGTCAAGGGGGCGACGTTGATTGGCAACGGGCCGGAGGCCATGAGCAAGGTGTCGATGGTAGGTAATGACCTGTCGCTGGACAGCGGCGTGGGCACATGCGGGAAAGACGGGCAGTCGGTGCCAGTGGGTGTCGGCCAGCCAACGCTGAAAATTGATGCGATCACCGTGGGTGGCACGGGCTCGTAAGGCGTGGAGCTTCGGGTGGCGAAGGCCGCCACCCGGGGACGGGGATCAACGCAGGCCGCGTTGAGTCTCGTCCAGCTCACGGATGTACTTGAAGATTTTACGGCTGGTGGCTGGCGCCTTGTTGTGTGCCAGTTCGTGCTGGGCCTGACGGATCAGGGAGCGCAGTTGCTGGCGGTCCGCGTCCGGGTAGTCCGCCACGAATTTCTCCAGCACGGCGTCATCGCCCGCGATCAGGCGGTCACGCCAACGTTCCAGGTTATGGAAGCGTTCGTTGTACTGGCGAGTGGAGGCATCGGTTTGATCGAGCAAGGTCAGAATGGCGTCAATGTCTTGGTCGCGCATCAGTTTGCCGATAAACGAGATGTGCCGTTTACGCGCGATATTCGCGGTGTGCTTGGGCGCATCGGCCAAGGCCCGGCGCATTTCGTCGGTCAGTGGCAGTTTGGCAATCAAGTCTTTCTTGAGCGTTGTAAGGCGCTCGCCGAGGTCGACCAGAGCATGCAGCTCACGTTTGACCTGGGTTTTGCTTTTCTCCCCATCGAGGGAGTCGTCGTAAGAATCAACCATGGTGGCAGTCCGCAAAGAAACGCCGCCATGATAACCAGTCGGGGGCCGCTTGTCCGGCCCGGTCGCTCGATGGCCTTAACCGAAAGCAGAATTTGAGTGGAGAAAACCATGAGTGCAGCCCAAAGCGTCGGTCCGCAAGCGTTACCGGCACTGCAGGAACAAGTCGAGCAGATCCTCGCCGAGGCCAAGCGCCAGGGGGCCAGTGCCTGTGAAGTGGCGGTGTCGCTGGAGCAAGGGCTGTCGACTTCGGTGCGTCAGCGGGAAGTGGAAACCGTCGAGTTCAACCGCGACCAGGGCTTTGGCATCACCTTGTACGTGGGCCAGCGCAAAGGTTCGGCCAGCACGTCGGCCAGTGGCCCGGAGGCGATTCGTGAAACCGTCGCCGCCGCGCTGGCCATTGCCAAGCACACCTCCGAAGACGAAAGCTCGGGCTTGGCCGACAAGGCCCTGATGGCCAAAGACCTGAAGGATTTTGACCTGTTCCACGCGTGGGATATCACGCCTGAGCAGGCCATCGAACAGGCATTGGCCTGCGAAGCGGCCGCGTTCGACGCCGATCCCCGCATCAAGAACGCCGATGGCACCACGTTGAGTACACACCAGGGTTGCCGTGTGTATGGCAACAGTCATGGTTTTATCGGCGGTTATGCGTCCACGCGCCATAGCTTGAGCTGCGTGATGATCGCCGAGGCCAATGGCCAGATGCAGCGCGATTACTGGTACGACGTTAATCGCAAGGGTGAGTTGTTGGCAGATCCGGTCAGCATCGGTCAACGTGCTGCCCAGCGCGCTGCCAGCCGTTTGGGCGCGCGTCCGGTACCGACCTGCGAGGTGCCGGTGCTGTTTTCGGCGGAACTGGCGGGCGGTTTGTTCGGCAGTTTCCTCGGGGCGATTTCCGGTGGGAATTTGTACCGCAAATCATCGTTCCTGGAAGGCGCGATTGGCCAGAAGCTGTTTCCCGAGTGGTTGACCATCGACGAGCGCCCGCACCTGATGCGGGCCATGGGCAGTTCGGCGTTCGACGGTGATGGTTTGGCCACCTACGCCAAGCCGTTTGTCGAAAACGGTGAGTTGGTGTCCTACGTCCTGGGCAC
Organism: Pseudomonas kairouanensis; assembly: GCF_004682055.1. Classification (GTDB taxonomy): domain Bacteria; phylum Pseudomonadota; class Gammaproteobacteria; order Pseudomonadales; family Pseudomonadaceae; genus Aquipseudomonas; species Aquipseudomonas kairouanensis. Next base: position 148,402 of record NZ_QUZU01000001.1, read on the forward strand.
TTACTCCGGCCGCAAGCTGGGCCTGCCGAGCACCGCCAACTCCGGTGGCGTGCATAACCTGTTCGTGACCCACGGCGACGAAGACCAGGCGGCATTGCTGCGTCGCATGGGGCGTGGCTTGCTGGTGACGGAATTGATGGGCCATGGCCTGAACATGGTCACCGGTGACTACTCCCGTGGTGCGGCGGGTTTCTGGGTCGAGAATGGGGAGATTCAATTTGCCGTCCAGGAAGTGACCATTGCCGGCAACATGCGCGACATGTTCAAGCAGATCGTTGCGGTAGGTAACGATCTTGAACTGCGCAGCAACATTCGCACAGGTTCCGTACTGATCGAGCGGATGACTGTCGCCGGTAGCTGACCCTTCCCACGCTTCACCCAAAAGGCGCGCCCTCTTACGGAGGGCGCGCCTTTTTTTGTGCCTGCGGTGCAGGTGGATTACTGTTTTTTGCGTTGCGTTGATTCTCAATATCATTTAATAATAAATATCATTACCGAATGAGCGTGGATCATGAGTTCTGTCCTGCATGAGGATCCTTACCTGGAGAGCTGGCGCTGGATGAGCCGCCAGATTCGCTGCGGCCTCAACCCCGACGAGCCGCGCCTGATCGAGCATTACCTGAGCGAAGGCCGATACCTGGCGTGCTGCACCGCGACCCATCCGTGGACGATCGCTGAAACTTCATTCCGCTTGCTGCTCGACACTGCCAGCGATATCGCGCTGCCCTGGCATTGGCGCTCCATGTGCTTGGACCAAGCCTGGCGCCCCCTGCGTGACCTGGAAAAACTCTCCCACTGTGCCTGCCGCCTCAAGCGTTGGCAGAGCTTCGCGTGGCGATTGGCGACCTGCGAATTGCTCCCTTCAATCTCTGTTTCTGACCTGGTGCAAGGATCTAACGATGAGTAACACCCGTATCGAACGCGACAGCATGGGCGAACTGCAAGTACCGGCCGAGGCCCTGTACGGTGCACAAACCCAGCGTGCGGTGAACAATTTCCCGATCAGTAACCAACGCATGCCCGCGCAATTCATTCGCGCCCTGATCCTGGCCAAGGCCGCTGCGGCCAAGGTCAACGTCGATCTCAAGCAAATCAGCGAAGGGCAGGGCAAGGCCATTGTCGAAGCTGCCCAGGGGTTGTTGGACGGCGACTTCATGCAGCACTTCCCGGTGGATATCTTCCAGACCGGCTCCGGCACCAGTTCCAACATGAACGCCAACGAGGTGATTGCCACGCTTGCCAGCCGTTTGCTGGGTGAAGCGGTCAACCCCAACGACCATGTCAACTGTGGCCAGAGCAGCAACGACATCATCCCCACCACCATCCACGTCAGCGCCGCGCTGGTCCTGCACGAGCAAACGCTGCCTGCCCTGCTGCACCTGGTCGCGGTGATCGAGCAGAAAGCCGCAGAAGTCCACCCGTTCATCAAGACCGGCCGCACCCATCTGATGGATGCCATGCCGGTACGCATGAGCCAGGTGCTCAATGGCTGGGCTCAACAGCTCAAGGCCAATATCGGCCACTTGCAGGACCTGTTGCCCAGTTTGCAGGCCTTGGCCCAGGGTGGCACCGCCGTCGGTACCGGGATTAATGCGCATCCGGAGTTTGCCGCGCGTTTCAGCCAGCAACTGAGCAGCCTGACGGATGTGAAATTCACGCCGGGCAAGAACCTGTTCGCGCTGATCGGCTCCCAGGACACCGCCGTCGCGGTTTCCGGCCAGCTCAAAGCGGTAGCGGTTTCCCTGATGAAAATCGCCAACGACCTACGTTGGATGAACTCCGGTCCTTTGGCCGGCCTTGGCGAAATCGAACTGGAAGGCCTGCAGCCTGGCTCTTCGATCATGCCCGGCAAGGTCAACCCGGTAATCCCGGAAGCGACCGCCATGGTGGCTGCGCAAGTCATCGGCAATGACACGGTAATTACCGTTGCCGGCCAATCGGGCAACTTCGAGCTGAACGTAATGCTGCCGATCATCGCCCAGAACCTGCTGAGCAGCCTCGAACTGTTGGCCAATTCCAGCCGCCTGTTGGCGGACAAGGCCATTGCCAGCTTCAAGGTCAACGAAGCCAAGCTCAAGGAAGCGCTGTCGCGCAACCCGATCCTGGTCACCGCGCTCAACCCGATCATCGGTTACCAGAAAGCCGCTGAAATCGCCAAGAAAGCCTATCAGCAAGGGCGCCCTGTGATCGATGTGGCCCTTGAACACACCGACCTGCCTCGCAGCCAACTGGAAGTCCTGCTGGACCCGGAAAAGCTCACCGCTGGCGGCGTGTAATCACCGACCCTGCTTTGGAGGCTCACCATGGAGCACTGGAAACGCACGATCGAACGGGCCAATCGCTGCTTTATGGCGGGCGAGCTGGTTGACGCTCGTGAGGCCTATTTGCAAGCCCTGGCCCTGGCTCAAGTGTTGTTCGAACGCTGGGCGGATGCCGACGAAGCGGTGGCGGCCTGCGTCATTTCCCATCACAACCTGGCGGACCTGCACTTGCGGTTGAACCAGCCGGAGGAAAGCGCGGAATACCTCTGCGCTATCCACCAGCGGCTGTTGCAGACCATGCAGGACCCGCGCCTAAGCCCGCAATTGCGCGAGGCTGCACTGCGTCAGAGCAGCAAGACCTACGTCGAGCTATTGAATTTCATCAGCGATCACGGCGAGTACCCGCGTACCCATCGCCTGCTGGGCGATGCCGCGTCGCAACCGACCACTCCTCATTACGGAGCACATTGATATGTCCTACACCTTGCCTGCCTTGCCTTACGCCTACGATGCCCTGGAACCGCACATCGATGCGCAAACCATGGAGATCCACTACACCAAGCATCACCAGACCTACATCAACAACCTCAATGCCGCCGTCGAGGGCACCGAGTTTGCCGGTTGGCCGGTAGAGAAACTCGTGTCCAGCGTCCAGCAATTGCCAGAGAAACTGCGCGCGGCGGTCATCAACCAAGGCGGTGGTCATGCCAACCACTCGCTGTTCTGGGCCGTGATGTCGCCCCAAGGCGGCGGTAAGCCCGAGGGCGCCTTGGGTAAAGCCGTCGACGAGCAACTGGGCGGTTTCGACAGCTTCAAGGAAGCGTTCACCAAGGCTGCCTTGACCCGCTTCGGCAGTGGCTGGGCCTGGCTGAGTGTGACGCCGCAAAAGACCCTGGTTGTGGAAAGCAGCGGTAACCAGGACAGCCCGCTGATGAACGGCAACACGCCGATCCTCGGCCTGGACGTTTGGGAGCACGCCTACTACCTGCTGTACCAGAACCGTCGCCCGGAATACATCAACGCCTTCTACAGTGTTATCAACTGGCCAGAAGTTGCTGCGCGCTACCAGGCCGCGTTGGCCTGATATTCACTCTATAACAAGATCTAAGGCCGACTATGGGCACTGAAACGCTGGCGATCAGCAGCGGGCGAATGTTTCGTTACGCATTTGGCTCGTTGCTGTTATTGGCAGGTACTGCATTGCTGGTGGCCCATGGGCTGGACTGGCTGAACCTGGAGCCGCGCATTTTGCGCGCGCTGCAGGGTGGCGCGATCTGTGCACTCGGTACCGCGCTTGGCGCCGTGCCGGTATTGGTGATTCGGCGGATGCCGGTGGCGCTGAGCGATACCTTGCTGGGCTTTGGTGCTGGGGTGATGTTGGCGGCGACGGCGTTTTCCTTGATCGTACCGGGCATTGCCGCTGCCGAAAGCCTGGGGCTTTCGCCCTGGGGAGCCAGCGGATTGATCAGCTTCGGCATCATGCTGGGGGCATTCGGGTTGTACCTGGTCGATCGCAAGGTTTCCGGTGCCAGCCCGGAAATGCTGGTGGGTACGCCGGACAAACCGGTGATCCCACCACGTATCTGGCTGTTTGTGTTCGCCATCATCGCCCACAACATCCCTGAAGGCATGGCGGTGGGCGTTTCGGCGGGTGGCGGTATGCCCGATGCAGACAGCCTGGCCATGGGCATTGCCTTGCAGGATGTGCCCGAGGGTCTTGTGATTGCGTTGGTGTTGGCCGGGGCAGGGATGTCGCGGGTCAAGGCCTTTCTGATCGGTGCTGCCTCAGGCCTGGTGGAGCCCGTGTTTGCCGTACTTTGCGCATGGCTGGTTAGCCTGGCCGAAGTGCTGCTGCCGCTGGGGTTAGCCCTGGCTGCGGGGGCGATGCTGCTGGTGGTGACGCATGAAGTGATCCCCGAATCCCGGCGCAATGGCCACGAAAAGCTTGCAAGCCTGGGCCTATGTATCGGGTTTTGTTTGATGATGGTGATGGACACCGCGCTGGGCTGAGGCCCGCTTGCAGATCTTTTGTAGGAGCGAGCTTGCTCGCGAAGATCGTCAACGATAACGCGTGAACTCTGAATACACGCGGCGTCCTTGAGGTTTTCGCGAGCAAGCTCGCTCCTACAGGTTCGCGGTGTTATTCGCCTTCGTCGAAGAAATTGTTGATCAGCTTTTTGAGGGCTTCCATTGCCTCGTCTTCCTGCTCGCCTTCGGTCTTCAAATGAATCTTGGTGCCCTTGCCGGCCGCCAACATCATCATGGCCATGATGCTTTTACCATCGACCATTGACTCCGGCGTGCGCCCGGCGCGGATTTGGCAGGGGAACTGCCCGGCAACACCGACGAATTTGGCCGAGGCGCGGGCATGCAGGCCCAGCTTGTTGATGATTTCAATTTCCAGAGCGGGCATCGCGCAGGTGTTCCTTTCAGCTAAGGTCGCGGTGGCGGACCTGGACGTTCTTGAGGGTTTGTTGCAATACCTGGCCCAGGCGCTCGGTCAGGTAGACGGAGCGGTGATGACCACCGGTGCAGCCAATGGCAATGGTGACATAGGCCCGGTTGCTCGCGGCAAAGCGTGGCAGCCATTTGAGCAGGTAGCTGGAAATGTCCTGGAACATCTCTTCCACATCCGGTTGCGCCGCCAGGTATTCGGCTACAGGCTGGTCCAGCCCGGACTGTTCGCGCAGTTCCGGTTTCCAGTAGGGGTTGGGCAGGCAGCGCACGTCGAACACCAGGTCGGCATCCACCGGCATGCCGCGCTTGAAGCCAAAGGACTCGACGAGAAACGCCGTGCCAGGCTCAGGCTGGTTCAGCAGGCGCAACTTGATGGCATCGCGCAACTGGTACAGGTTGAGGCTGGTGGTGTTGATCTTCAGGTCGGCGAGGTCAATGATCGGTCCCAGCAACTTGGTCTCGTCCTCAATGGCTTCGGCCAGTGAGCGATGAGGGCTGCTGAGGGGGTGGCGTCGACGGGTCTCGGAAAAGCGCTTGAGCAAGGTCTCTTCGTCTGCGTCCAGGTACAGCACATCACAATGAATGTGCTTGGCCCGCACTTCCTCAAGTAATTGCGGGAAGCGCTCCAGGTGGCTGGGCAAATTACGGGCATCAATCGAAACGGCTACCAGGGGTTGGGCCAGTTCGGTGTGGATCAACGCGCGCTCCGCCAACTCCGGCAGCAGGCCGGCGGGCAGGTTGTCGATGCAATAGAAACCGTTGTCCTCAAGAACATTGAGGGCGGTGCTTTTGCCCGAGCCGGAGCGGCCGCTGACGATGATCAAGCGCATGATTACTGTCCGCTCTGTTCGTCCACGACTACCTGGTACAGCGCCTCGTTGCTGCTGGCACTGCGCAGTTTGTCGCGTACTTCCTTGCGGTCGAGCATGCTGGCGATCTGCCGGAGCAGTTCCAGGTGCGCATCGGTGGCAGCCTGTGGGACCAGCAATACAAACAGCAGGTCTACTGGCGCGCCGTCGATGGCGTCGAAATCGATGGGTTTTTCCATGTGCAGCAGGGCGCTGACAGGGGATTCGCACCCTTGCAGGCGGCAGTGAGGGATAGCAATGCCGTTACCAAAACCGGTCGAGCCAAGTTTTTCACGGGCGATCAGCGACTCGTAGACAACTTGCTCATCCAGTTCAGGCACTTCGTGGCTGATCAGTCTGGCAATTTGTTCGAGGGCTTTCTTTTTACTGCCGCCCGGCACGTTCACAAGGGAACGGCCGGGGGTCAGGATGGTTTCAAGTCGAATCATGGGTGGGGAGTGTTAGCGGCCTGTGCCCTGGAGAAGGCTCTGCTGCTTTTCCTTATGCTTTTTAAGTTGGCGGTCAAGCTTGTCAGTCAAGGCATCGATGGATGCATACATGTCTTCATGCTCGGCGTTGGCGACTACTTCGCCACCGGGAATCTGTAGGGTCGCTTCGATTTTCTGCTGAAGCTTGTCGACTTTCATGATCACTTGCACATTGGTGATCTTGTCAAAATGACCCTCAAGCCGTTTCAGCTTCTGCTCGACGTATTCGCGCAGGGGAGGGGTGACTTCTACATGGTGTCCACTGATGTTGACTTGCATACAGCTTCTCCTTCGTTGCCAGTGCATAAAGCGGCAGGCCGGGGTGCCTGCCACTGGAACGCTATGGCCCGCCCGTCACATCAAACGCTTGCGCTCGCTGGAAGGCGCGATCCCAAGGGATTCGCGGTACTTGGCGACGGTTCGACGGGCGACCTGAATGCCTTGTGCCTCCAGTAAACCAGCGATCTTGCTGTCACTCAACGGCTTTTTCTGATTTTCCGCGGCAACCAGTTTTTTGATGATCGCGCGGATCGCCGTGGACGAGCATTCGCCGCCTTCGGAGGTACTGACATGGCTGGAGAAAAAGTATTTCAGCTCATATATGCCCCGAGGGGTGTGCATGAACTTTTGCGTGGTCACCCGAGAAATCGTCGACTCATGCATGCCAACCGCCTCGGCGATGTCATGCAGAACCAGCGGTTTCATTGCTTCATCGCCATATTCCAGAAAGCCGCGCTGATGCTCGACGATCTGGGTGGCGACTTTCATCAGGGTTTCGTTGCGGCTCTGCAGGCTCTTGATGAACCAGCGGGCTTCCTGCAGCTGGTTGCGCATGAAGGTATTGTCGGCGCTGGTGTCGGCACGGCGTACAAAGCCCGCGTACTGCGGGTTGACCCGCAGGCGTGGCACCGACTCCTGGTTCAGCTCCACCAGCCAGCGCTCGTTGTCCTTGCGCACGATCACATCGGGGACGACGTATTCGGCTTCGCTGGACTCGATTTGCGAGCCAGGGCGTGGGTTGAGGCTTTGAACCAGCTCGATGACCTGGCGCAGGTCGTCTTCCTTGAGCTTCATGCGGCGCATCAACTGGCTGTAGTCGCGGCTGCCCAGCAGGTCGATGTAGTCGGTGACCAAGCGTTGGGCTTCGGCGAGCCATGGTGTTTTGGCGGGCAGTTGGCGCAATTGCAGCAGCAGGCACTCGCTGAGGTTGCGGGCGCCAATGCCGGCGGGCTCGAACTGCTGGATGCGGTGCAGGACGGCTTCGATTTCGTCCAGCTCGATGTCCAGTTCCGGGTCGAAGGCTTCGAGGATTTCTTCGAGCGTCTCGTCCAGGTAGCCCTGGTTGTTGATGCAGTCGATCAGGGTCACGGCGATCAAGCGATCGGTGTCCGACATCGGTGCCAGGTTCAATTGCCACAGCAGGTGGCTCTGCAGGCTTTCGCCGGCGGAGGTACGGGTGGTGAAGTCCCACTCGTCATCGTCATTGCTGGGCAGGCTGCTGGCGCTGGTCTGGTAAACGTCTTCCCAGGCGGTATCGACAGGAAGCTCGTTGGGAATGCGTTCGTTCCATTCGCCTTCCTCAAGGTTGTCTACCGTTGGGGCAGATTCCTGATAGGAGGGTTCCTGTACGTCGGAATTGGGTTTTTGCTCGATGTTGTCGGCCAGCGGGTCTGCATTATCGAAGTCGTCGCCTTCTTCCTGGCGTTCGAGCATCGGATTGGACTCCAGGGCCTCCTGGATTTCCTGTTGCAGGTCCAGGGTCGACAATTGGAGCAGGCGGATGGCCTGTTGCAGCTGCGGTGTCATCGTCAGCTGCTGGCCCATTCTCAGGACTAGCGATGGTTTCATGGCAGGGGCTTAACACCTTATTCGCCGGCGCAATGCGCCATCCACGACAGGGCGCGTGAGCGCCAAACATAAGCAAATTATATGCCTGATGTCGGGGGCTTTGCCTAGAGCGCGGTAACAATAAAAATCCGGAGGTTTTCATTGACTCCCGCGCGCCTTGGCCAGCGGCCGTGACACCACGGTGTTTACAGGCGGAACTCGTGACCCAGGTACACTTCCTTGACCAGTTCGTTGGCCAGGATAGTGGCCGAATCACCTTCGGCGATCAGCTGACCATCGTTGACGATATAGGCGGTTTCGCAGATATCGAGGGTCTCACGCACGTTGTGGTCGGTGATCAGTACACCGATACCCTTGGCCTTGAGGTGATGGATAATCTGCTTGATGTCGCCAACCGAAATAGGGTCGACGCCGGCAAACGGTTCGTCCAGCAGGATGAACTTGGGCGCGGTGGCCAGGGCGCGGGCGATTTCCACGCGGCGACGCTCACCACCGGACAGGCTCATGCCGAGGTTGTCACGAATGTGGTTGATGTGGAATTCCTGCAGCAGGCTTTCCAGCTCTTTGCGACGGCCATCACGGTCGAGTTCCTTGCGGGTCTCGAGAATTGCCATGATGTTGTCGGCAACCGACAGTTTGCGGAAGATCGACGCTTCTTGCGGGAGATAGCCGATACCGGCGCGAGCACGACCGTGCATCGGCTGGTGGCTCACGTCCAGGTCGTCGATCAGTACACGACCCTGATCGGCCTGGACCAGGCCGACGATCATGTAGAAGCAAGTGGTCTTGCCGGCGCCGTTGGGGCCGAGCAAGCCGACGATCTGGCCGCTGTCGATCGACAGGCTGACGTCGCGCACGACCTGACGGCTTTTATAGGCCTTGGCCAGATGCTGGGCTTTCAGGGTTGCCATTACTCGGCCTTCTTCTTCGGCTGGATAACCATGTCGATGCGTGGGCGCGGTGCGGTGACCTTGCTGCCATTGGCACGACCGGCGTTAGCGATCTGTTTCACGGTGTCGTAGGTGATCTTTTCACCTTCCGTGGAGTTGCCGTCCGGGCTGAGTACCTTGGCCTGGTCGATCAGGACAATGCGGTTCTGCTGGGCGTGATACTGGATGGTCTTGCCGTAGCCCTTCATTGGGCCGGTATCGGTAGGTGACTGCTTCTGTTCGAAGTAAGCCAGGTTGCCCACCGAGGTCACCACGTCGATATCGCCCGACTGTGTGCGAGTCAGGGTGACCGTGTTGCCGGTGATCTTCATCGAGCCCTGGGTAATGATCACGCCGCCGGTATAAGTGGCAACGCCTTGCTTGTCATCCAGTTGCGCATCGTCAGCGGAGATGTGGATCGGCTGCTGGCTATCGTTCGGCAGAGCCCAGGCGCTCACGCTTCCCAGTGCTGCGCCCAGACCGAGCAAAATAGGGAGAGTTTTAACGAGCCTCATACTGTCCTCTTACGTTCGATAGCAGGTGTATCCTGCTTTCTTTCAAATACGCTTTCATTCCCTTGCCAGTCGATACACCGCCAGCGCCGTCGATTCTAACGTCTTGCTCGGTCTGCGCATATTGCTTCTGCGGGAATACGGTCATGCGAGTGGTGGTAATCACGGTGTTGCGGTTCTTGTCGTCAGTGCGCGCAACGCGTACGGAGTCGATCAGTTCCACTTCGGTGCCGTCCGGGTTGACCTCGCCACGCTTGCTGGTGACGTGCCACGGAAATTCCGTGCCGCGATAGATGTTCATGTCCGGGTTGGTCAGCAGGGTCACTTCGGTGGCCTTTACATGCTCGACCTTGTCCGACGTCATCTCGTACTGCAACTTGCCATCGGGCAGGAACTGCACGCTCTTGGCGTTGGTGGCGTAATAGTCGATAGCGCCCTCATCAACCTGCGCAGCAGGCTGGTCGAGAAAGCGCTCCGGGCTGATATTCCAGTAGCCCACCGCCAGGAACAGCGCGGCGATGACCCCCAATAGCAGGAAGTTGCGAATCTTTTTGCTCAGCATAAAACGCTCTATAAGTAGGCGGCGTGGGCCGCTTCAAGGCTGCCTTGGGCGCGCAGGATCAGTTCGCAGAACTCGCGGGCGGCACCTTCGCCGCCACGGGCGGTGGTAATGCCGTGGGCGTGCTCGCGAACAAACGCCGCCGCATTGGCAACGGCCATGCCCAGGCCCACTCGACGGATTACCGGCAAGTCGGGCAGGTCATCGCCCAAATAGGCGACCTGCTCATAGCTTAGGTTGAGTTGGCCAAGAAGCTCGTCCAGAACCACCAGTTTATCCTCGCGGCCCTGATACAGGTGAGGAATCCCAAGGTTTTGTGCGCGGCGTTCCACAACGGGGGTTTTTCTACCGCTGATAATGGCCGTTTGCACGCCCGCCGCCATCAGCATCTTGATGCCCTGGCCGTCGAGGGTGTTGAACGTCTTGAATTCACTGCCGTCTTCAAGGAAGTACAGGCGGCCATCGGTCAGCACGCCGTCTACATCGAAAATCGCCAACTTGATGTGCTTGCCGCGTTGCAACAGGTCGCTGGTCATTTACATCACTCCCGCACGCAGCAAGTCGTGCATGTTCAGCGCGCCAATCGGGTGGTCGTTGTTGTCGACCACCACCAGCGCGCCGATCTTGTGGTCTTCCATGATCTTCAATGCTTCGGCTGCCAGCATTTCAGGGCGTGCTGTCTTGCCATGGGGCGTCATCACCGCGTCGATGGTGGCGGTGTGGATATCAATGGTGCGGTCCAGCGTGCGACGCAGGTCGCCGTCGGTGAAAACCCCGGCCAGGGTGCCGTCGGCTTCCAGGATCACGGTCATGCCCAGGCCCTTGCGGGTCATTTCCATCAGCGCGTCCTTGAGCAGCGTGCCGCGCGGAACGTGGGGCAACTCATCGCCCGAATGCATGACGTTTTCCACTTTCAGCAACAGGCGACGGCCCAGGGCGCCACCTGGGTGGGAGAACGCGAAATCTTCAGCGGTAAAACCGCGGGCTTCCAGCAGCGCGACGGCCAAGGCGTCGCCCATGACCAGTGCGGCGGTGGTGGAAGAGGTTGGCGCCAAGTTCAGCGGGCAGGCTTCATGGGCCACATGAACATTGAGATTCACTTCGGCGGCCTTGGCCAGGGTCGACTCCGGATTGCCGGTCACGCTGATCATCTTGATGCCAAGGCGCTTGATCAGCGGCAGCAGGGTGACGATCTCGTTGGTGGTGCCCGAGTTGGACAGCGCCAGGATGATGTCATCCTTGGTGATCATGCCCATGTCGCCATGGCTGGCTTCGGCTGGATGCACGAAAAACGCGGTGGTACCGGTGCTGGCCAGGGTCGCGGCGATCTTGTTGCCGACGTGGCCTGACTTGCCCATGCCTACCACGACAACGCGGCCCTTGCTGGCCAGAATCATCTCGCAGGCGCGTACGAAATCTGCATCGATATGCGCCAGCAAGCCTTCGACGGCTTCAAGCTCAAGGCGGATCGTGCGTTGTGCGGATTGGATAAGGTCGCTGGATTGGCTCATGTCTGAAATCGTATAGCCTGACGAAAAGGCGGCGATTATAGCGGTAATGATCAAAACCCTCACGTAAGTTCGTCAGGAGTTATTCGGCAGGCCTGTGAGATTCCTTAGTCGGGAAACAAAGCCAGTAACATAGCCAGCAACGTTATTTCGCTGTCTCCGATCTGAACAAGCGCAGTTCCGGCCTTGGGCGCGTTGTACCAGCAGTGATATAGTTCGCCGCCAGTTCGGTCCGCCCAGCCCATGTGGCGATGTATCGCGCGGTAATTGCACAAGCATTGCAAACGTTTGTCGCAAGCGTGGTGTCTGAGTGAGAGGCTGCATCCCAAGGAGTTTAGATGAGTGCCGATAACGCCTACGCGGTCGAGCTGAAGGGACTGACCTTCAAGCGCGGGACGCGCAGCATCTTCAATAACGTCGATATTCGCATTCCCCGCGGCAAGGTCACGGGCATCATGGGGCCTTCCGGTTGCGGCAAGACCACGTTGTTGCGCCTGATGGGCATGCAATTGCGCCCCAGCGCCGGCGAAGTGTGGGTCAACGGCCAGAACCTGCCGACGCTGTCGCGCAGTGACCTGTTCGACGCGCGCAAGCACATGGGGGTGCTGTTCCAGAGCGGTGCCTTGTTTACCGATCTCGATGTTTTCGAGAATGTCGCCTTCCCGTTGCGGGTGCATACGCAGCTGCCTGACGAAATGATTCGTGACATTGTGTTGCTGAAACTGCAGGCCGTAGGCCTTCGCGGCGCCATCGACCTGATGCCCGACGAGCTTTCCGGTGGCATGAAGCGCCGCGTCGCCCTGGCCCGCGCCATTGCCCTCGACCCGCAGATCCTCATGTACGACGAGCCCTTCGTTGGCCAGGACCCTATCGCCATGGGCGTCCTCGTGCGGTTGATCCGCCTGCTCAACGATGCGTTGGGCATCACCAGCATCGTGGTTTCCCATGATCTTGCAGAAACCGCGAGCATTGCCGATTACCTTTATGTGGTTGGCGACGGCCAGGTACTGGGGCAGGGCACGCCTGAAGAGCTGATGAACGCCGATAACCCGCGCATTCGCCAATTCATGACGGGCGATCCGGATGGCCCTGTGCCGTTTCACTTTCCGGCAACGGATTACCGCTCAGATCTGCTGGGGAAGCGTTGATGCGCAAGACATCTATCATCGAGAAGGTTCGCCTTTTCGGTCGCTCGGGCATCGACATTGTCGAGGTGCTGGGCCGTTCGACGATTTTCCTGTTCCACGCCTTGCTCGGTCGTGGCGGCATCGGCGGTGGCTTTGGCTTGCTGGTCAAGCAGTTGCATGCCGTGGGCGTGATGTCCCTGGTGATCATCGTGGTCTCCGGGGTGTTCATCGGCATGGTGCTGGCGTTGCAGGGCTTTAATATCCTCTCCAGCTACGGTTCGGAGCAGGCGGTGGGGCAGATGGTCGCCCTGACGCTGCTGCGTGAGTTGGGGCCGGTGGTGACCGCCTTGCTGTTTGCGGGGCGTGCGGGCTCTGCGTTGACCGCCGAAATCGGCAACATGAAGTCCACCGAACAGCTGTCCAGCCTGGAAATGATCGGCGTGGACCCGCTCAAGTACATTGTTGCCCCGCGTCTGTGGGCCGGCTTTATTTCCCTGCCACTGCTGGCGATGATCTTCAGCGTGGTGGGTATCTGGGGCGGTTCCTGGGTGGCGGTGGACTGGCTGGGCGTCTACGACGGCTCCTACTGGGCCAACATGCAAAACAGCGTGACCTTCAATGGTGACGTGCTCAACGGCATCATTAAGAGCATCGTCTTCGCCTTTGTAGTGACCTGGATCGCCGTATTCCAAGGCTACGACTGTGAGCCCACCTCAGAAGGGATCAGTCGCGCCACCACCAAGACCGTTGTGTACGCCTCGCTGGCGGTACTGGGCCTTGACTTCATTTTGACCGCCTTGATGTTTGGAGATTTCTGATGCAAAACCGCACTGTGGAAATCGGTGTCGGCCTTTTCTTGCTGGCTGGCATCCTGGCTTTACTGTTGCTGGCCCTGCGAGTCAGCGGCCTTTCGGCCAGCCCCACCGCCGATACTTATAAACTTTACGCGTACTTCGACAATATCGCCGGTTTGACTGTCAGAGCTAAAGTGACCATGGCCGGTGTGACCATCGGCAAGGTCACGGCAATCGATCTGGATCGCGACAGCTTCACCGGTCGAGTGACGATGCAACTGGACAAGAAGGTAGATAATCTGCCGACCGACTCCACGGCATCTATCCTCACTGCGGGTCTGCTGGGCGAGAAGTACATCGGTGTCAGCGTGGGTGGGGAAACAGCCCTGCTCAAGGATGGCTCGACCATCCACGACACGCAGTCGTCGCTGGTGCTTGAGGACCTGATCGGAAAATTTTTGCTCAATACGGTCAATAAAGACGCCAAATGAGGAATCTGTTCATGATCTCTACCTTGCGACGTGGCCTGCTGGTGCTGCTTGCAGCGTTGCCGCTGATGGCCAACGCGGCAGGTTCTGCGCACGATCTGGTGCAGGATACGACCAACAAGATGTTGGCTGACCTGACGGCGAACAAAGAACAGTACAAGCAAGACCCCAGCAAATTCTACGATGCCCTGAACAGCATTGTCGGCCCGGTGGTCGATGCCGAAGGCATTTCGCGCAGCATCATGACGGTCAAATATTCGCGCAAGGCGACGCCTGCGCAAATGCAGACCTTCCAGGAAAACTTCAAGAAAGGCCTGTTCCAGTTCTACGGCAACGCGCTGCTTGAGTACAACAATCAGGGCATTACCGTAGCGCCAGCTGGCGATGAGTCGGGCGACCGCACCAGCGTCAACATGAGCGTCAAGGGCAATAACGGCGCTGTGTACCCTGTGCAGTACACACTGGAGAAGATCAACGGCGAGTGGAAGCTGCGCAACGTGATCATCAACGGCATCAATATCGGCAAACTGTTCCGTGACCAGTTCGCCGACGCCATGCAGCGCAATGGCAACGACCTGGACAAGACCATCAATGGTTGGGCCGGTGAAGTCGCCAAGGCCAAGGAAGAAACCGACAAAGCTGCCGGGAAGCCGGCGCAATGACCGAGTCGGCTGTTCGTCTGGGCGATGCTGGCCAGTTGTATATCAGCGGCGTACTCGATTACCGCAGCGGGCCCGGCTTGCGCAAGCATGGCCAGGCCCTGATCAAGTCCAGCGCCGCGCCGGAGCTGGTGCTCGACTGCTCGGCGGTGACCAAGTCCAGCAGCGTCGGTTTGTCGTTGCTGTTGTGCTTCATACGCGATGCCGAGGCGGCCAAAAAAACGGTCAGCATTCGCGCGTTGCCCGAAGACATGCGTGAAATTGCCGAAGTTTCCGGTCTGACCGAGCTGTTGGCGCATCCTTAATACACATTATTGAAGAAGCCCCCCGTCAGAGTCCTGCTATGCGGGGTTCGCAGGCGCGGGGCTTTTTTGTATGATGTGCGACCCGTGCGCACTGGGCGCCGATAGAGGTTGAGCATGCAGGCCCTAGAAGTTAAGAGCTTCCTTGAAGGAAAGCTGCCGGATACTGAAGTTGCAGTTGAAGGCGAAGGCTGCAATTTCCAGCTGAATGTGATTAGCGATGAACTGGCGGCATTGAGCCCGGTCAAGCGTCAACAGCAGATCTATGCCCATTTGAACCCGTGGATCACCGATGGCAGCATCCACGCGGTCACTATGAAATTTTTCAGCCGCGCGGCCTGGGCCGAGCGCACCTGAGCCCCCAAGGCGTCGAGATTCTTATGGATAAATTGATTATTACCGGCGGTGCCCGCCTTGATGGCGAGATTCGCATCTCCGGTGCAAAAAACTCCGCCTTGCCGATCCTGGCAGCGACCCTGCTGTGCGATGGCCCGGTTACCGTGGCCAACCTGCCGCACCTGCACGACATCACCACCATGATCGAGCTGTTCGGTCGCATGGGCATTGAGCCGGTGATCGACGAGAAACTGGCCGTCGAAATCGACCCGCGCACCATCAAGACCCTGATTGCCCCGTACGAGCTGGTGAAAACCATGCGTGCGTCGATCCTGGTGCTGGGCCCGATGGTTGCCCGTTTCGGCGAAGCCGAAGTGGCACTGCCTGGCGGTTGCGCCATTGGTTCGCGTCCGGTAGACCTGCACATCCGTGGCCTCGAAGCCATGGGCGCAGTCATCGACGTCGAAGGCGGCTACATCAAGGCCAAGGCGCCGGAAGGCGGCCTGCGTGGCGCGAACTTCTTCTTCGATACCGTCAGCGTGACCGGTACCGAGAACATCATGATGGCCGCTGCCCTGGCCAAAGGCCGCAGCGTGCTGCAGAACGCCGCGCGCGAGCCGGAAGTGGTCGACCTGGCCAACTTCCTGAACGCCATGGGCGCCAAGGTTTCCGGCGCCGGCACCGACACCATCACCATTGACGGTGTTGAGCGCCTGCACACGGCAACCTACAAGGTGATGCCCGACCGTATCGAGACCGGCACCTACCTGGTTGCCGCTGCCGTGACCGGCGGTCGCGTCAAGGTCAAGGACACCGATCCGACCATCCTGGAAGCCGTCCTCGAAAAACTGCGCGAGGCGGGTGCCGAAATCACCACCGGCGAAGACTGGATCGAGCTGAACATGCACGGCAAGCGTCCTAAAGCCGTGAACGTGCGTACCGCGCCGTACCCGGCGTTCCCGACCGACATGCAAGCGCAGTTCATCTCCCTGAACGCCATTGCCGAAGGCACCGGTGCCGTGATCGAAACCATCTTCGAAAACCGCTTCATGCATGTGTACGAACTGCACCGCATGGGCGCGAAGATCCAGGTTGAAGGCAATACCGCCATTGTTACCGGCACCGAGAAACTCAAGGGCGCGCCAGTGATGGCTACCGACCTGCGGGCTTCGGCCAGCCTGGTGATCTCGGCGCTGATCGCCGAAGGCGACACCCTGATCGACCGCATCTACCACATTGACCGTGGCTACGAGTGCATCGAAGAAAAACTGCAGATGCTCGGCGCCAAAATCCGCCGCGTACCGGGCTAGTCCGGTCGCGCTGTAGGAGCGAGCTTGCTCGCGAAAAACGTCAACGATAACGTGTTCATCCAGAATTAACGCGGTATCCATGAGTTCTTCGCGAGCAAGCTCGCTCCTGCAAACACTGAGTTGTTTAAAATCGAGGCTGTCATGGCCTCGATCTGTGTCTGGCGCCGTTTGCGACCGGACAGCAATAGCCTGATGAAGGACTGACGTTTCCCATGTTGACCATCGCACTGTCCAAGGGCCGCATCCTTGACGACACTTTGCCGCTTCTGGCTGAAGCAGGCATCGTGCCGACCGAGAATCCGGACAAGAGCCGCAAGCTGATCATCCCCACGACCCAGGACGACGTTCGCCTGTTGATCGTGCGGGCTACCGACGTGCCAACCTACGTTGAGCATGGCGCGGCCGACCTGGGTGTCGCCGGTAAAGACGTGCTGATGGAATACGGCGGCCAGGGCCTGTACGAGCCTTTGGACCTGCGTATCGCCCTGTGCAAACTGATGACCGCCGGCCGTGTCGGTGATGTCGAGCCTAAAGGCCGCCTGCGGGTTGCCACCAAGTTCGTCAACGTTGCCAAGCGTTACTACGCCGAGCAAGGCCGTCAGGTCGATATCATCAAGCTCTACGGCTCGATGGAGCTGGCGCCGCTGATCGGCCTGGCCGACAAGATCATCGACGTGGTCGACACCGGCAACACCCTGCGTGCCAACGGCCTTGAGCCGCAAGAATTCATTGCCGACATCAGCTCCCGCCTGATCGTCAACAAGGCCTCGATGAAGATGCAGCACGCCCGTATCCAGGCGTTGATCGACACCCTGCGCACGGCAGTGGAGTCGCGACACCGCGGTTGACCTACCTGCGTAGCTGAAAAGCTGCGCCCGTCTATCCGCCTCATAGCCAGAATTCTCAGGTGCCCAAGCGGAAACGACTGCTAGTTTAGGGCGCCTGAGTTTTTGCCATTTCTATTGAGGCCCTCGCTATGACCACGTCCACTGCAATTGCCCGACTCAACGCTGCCGACCCGGATTTCGCCCATCATCTGGATCATCTGCTGAGCTGGGAAAGCGTGTCCGACGAGTCGGTCAACGGGCGAGTACTCGACATCATCAAGGCTGTGCGCGAACGCGGTGATGCGGCGCTGGTGGATTTCACCCGTCAGTTCGATGGCCTGGACGTGGCGTCCATGGCCGACCTGATCCTGCCTCGCGAACGCCTGGAACTGGCCCTGACGCGCATCACCGCGCCCCAGCGCGAAGCTCTGGAAGTGGCGGCGGCGCGGGTGCGCAGCTACCACGAAAAACAGAAACAGGACTCTTGGAGCTACACCGAGGCCGACGGCACGGTGCTGGGCCAGAAGGTCACGCCGCTGGACCGCGCCGGCCTGTACGTGCCGGGCGGTAAAGCCTCTTACCCATCCTCGGTGTTGATGAACGCCATTCCCGCCAAAGTGGCCGGCGTGACCGAAGTGGTCATGGTGGTGCCAACGCCACGCGGTGAAATCAACGAACTGGTGCTGGCCGCTGCCTGCATCGCGGGTGTGGACCGCGTGTTCACCATCGGCGGCGCCCAGGCGGTTGCCGCGCTCGCCTACGGCACCGAAAGCGTGCCGAAAGTGGACAAAGTGGTCGGCCCCGGCAACATCTACGTCGCCACTGCCAAGCGCCACGTGTTTGGCCAGGTCGGTATCGACATGATCGCCGGCCCTTCGGAAATCCTCGTGGTGTGCGACGGCCAGACCGACCCGGACTGGATCGCCATGGACCTGTTCTCCCAGGCCGAACACGATGAGGATGCCCAAGCGATCCTGGTCAGCCCCGACGCCGAGTTCCTCGACAAGGTCGCCGCCAGCATCGACAAGCTGCTGCCGACCATGGACCGCGCCGAGATCATCGAGAAGTCGATCAATGGCCGTGGCGCACTGATCCTGGTGAGCGACATGGAGCAGGCCATTGAAGTGGCCAACCGTATTGCGCCGGAGCACTTGGAGCTGTCCGTTGCCGACCCTCAGGCTTGGCTGCCATCGATTCGCCACGCCGGTGCGATCTTCATGGGCCGCCACACCAGCGAAGCCCTGGGCGACTACTGCGCCGGCCCCAACCACGTGCTGCCGACCTCCGGCACGGCACGTTTCTCGTCGCCGCTGGGGGTGTATGACTTCCAGAAGCGTTCGTCGATCATCTTTTGCTCCCCGCAGGGCGCCTCCGAGCTGGGCAAGACCGCCTCGGTACTGGCCCGTGGTGAGTCGCTGAGTGCCCACGCGCGCAGCGCCGAATATCGCATCGTCAAGGGAGAGTGAGGCATGAGCAAATTCTGGAGCCCCTTCGTCAAGGACCTCGTGCCTTACGTGCCGGGTGAACAACCGAAGCTGACCAAGCTGGTCAAGCTCAACACCAACGAAAACCCCTACGGCCCATCGCCCAAGGCCTTGGCCGCGATGCAAGCCGAGTTGAACGACAACCTGCGCCTGTACCCAGACCCCAACAGCGACCTGCTCAAGCAGGCCGTGGCCAAGTACTACGGGATCGACGCTGGCAAAGTGTTCCTCGGCAACGGTTCCGACGAAGTGCTTGCGCACATCTTCCACGGCCTGTTCCAGCACGACTTGCCGCTGCTGTTCCCGGACATCAGCTACAGCTTCTACCCGGTGTACTGCGGCCTGTACGGCATCAAGTCCGACCCGGTGCCGCTGGACGAGCAATTCCAGATCCGCGTCGCGGACTACGCCAGGCCCAATGGCGGCATCATCTTCCCCAACCCGAACGCGCCGACCGGTTGCGTGCTAGCACTGGACGCGGTGGAGCAGATCCTCAAGGCCAGCCCGGATTCGGTGGTGGTGGTCGATGAGGCCTATATCGACTTCGGTGGCGAAACCGCCATCAGCCTGGTGGATCGCTACCCGAACCTGCTGGTCACCCAGACCCTGTCCAAATCGCGCTCACTGGCCGGTTTGCGTGTAGGCCTGGCCGTGGGCCACCCGGACCTGATCGAGGCGCTGGAGCGGGTCAAGAACAGCTTCAACTCCTACCCGCTGGATCGCCTGGCGATTGTCGGCGCGGCGGCGGCGTTCGAGGACCGTGAGTATTTCGAGAAGACCTGCCAGCTGGTGATCGACAGCCGCAACAAGGTAGTCGCGCAGTTGGAAGGTAAAGGCTTTGAAGTGTTGCCATCGGCGGCCAACTTCATCTTTGCTCGTCACCCCAAGCACGACGCTGCCGGCCTGGCGGCCAAGTTGCGTGAGCAGGGTGTGATCGTGCGGCACTTCAAGCAGGAGCGGATTGCCCAGTTCCTGCGGATCAGCATCGGTACGCCGGAGCAGAACCAGGCGCTGATTGATGGGCTTGGCGAGCTTTAACAGGCGCTGAAATCAAATGTGGGAGGGGGCTTGCTCCCGATGACGGTGTATCAGTCAAACATGTTTTGACTGACACTCCGCCATCGGGAGCAAGCCCCCTCCCACATGGGTACTACAGTGCTGGTTAGATCAGTGGCTCATCCGGCTTCTTGTTCTTCCAGCCATCATTGCCCGGTAGCAGCAGGTTCAAACCAATCGCTACCACCGCACACAGGGCGATGCCCTTGAGGCCGAAGTCATCCGGGCCGGTGCCCGTGCCGACCAGCACACCGCCAATCCCAAACACCAACGTCACCGACACGATCACCAGGTTGCGGGCTTCGCCCAGGTCGATCTTGTGGCGGATCAGCGTGTTCATCCCCACTGCAGCGATCGAGCCGAACAGCAGGCACAGAATCCCGCCCATTACCGGCACCGGGATGCTTTGCAGCAACGCGCCGAACTTGCCGATAAACGCCAGGCTGATGGCAAACACCGCCGCCCAGGTCATGATCTTCGGGTTGTAGTTCTTGGTCAGCATCACCGCGCCCGTCACTTCGGCGTAGGTGGTATTTGGCGGGCCACCAAACAGGCCGGCGGCCGTGGTGGCAATGCCGTCACCCAATAGGGTGCGGTGCAGGCCGGGCTTCTTCAGGTAGTCGCGACCGGTCACGCTGCCCACCGCAATCACACCACCGATGTGTTCAATCGCCGGGGCCAGGGCTACCGGGACGATAAACAGGATCGCCTGCCAGTTGAACTCCGGCGCGGTGAAGTGGGGCAGGGCGAACCACGGTGCGGCGGCGATTTTGGCGGTGTCGACCACGCCAAAGTAGAACGACATGGCAAAGCCCACCAGCACGCCGGAGATAATCGGCACCAGGCGGAAAATGCCCTTGCCGAACACCGCCACGATCAAGGTAGTGAGCAGCGCCGGCATCGAGATCATCATTGCCGTTTGGTAATGGATCAGCTCGGCGCCATCGCCGGATTTACCCATGGCCATATTGGCCGCAATCGGCGCCATGGCCAGGCCAATGGAGATAATCACCGGGCCGATCACCACCGGCGGCAGCAGCCGGTCGATAAAACCGGTGCCCTTGATCTTCACGGCAGCGCCCAGGAAGGTGTAGACGAAACCGGCTGCCATCACCCCACCCATGGTCGCCGCCAGGCCGAATTGCTGCTTGGCGAGAATGATCGGGGTGATGAAGGCAAAGCTCGATGCCAGGAAAACCGGCACCTGCCGCCCTGTCACTACCTGGAACAACAACGTGCCCAGGCCAGCGGTGAACAGGGCGACGTTTGGATCAAGACCTGTGATCAGTGGCATCAACACCAGCGCGCCAAATGCTACGAAGAGCATTTGTGCGCCAGACAGGATCTGGCGCCAAAGCGGGTCGTTGAATTCATCCTGCATGCTCAAGCGTCCTTCTGCTTGGTGCCGAAGATCTTGTCACCGGCATCGCCCAGGCCTGGGATGATGTAGCCGTGTTCGTTCAGGCGCTCATCGATGGACGCCGTGTAGATCTGCACGTCCGGGTGGGCTTTCTCGACAGCGGCGATGCCTTCTGGCGCAGCCACCAGCACCATGGCGCGGATGTCTTTGCAGCCGGCTTTTTTCAGCAGGTCGATAGTGGCAACCATCGAGCTGCCGGTGGCCAGCATCGGGTCGATGATCATCGCCAGGCGTTCGTCGATTTCCGGGACGAGTTTTTCCAGGTAGGTGTGGGCCTGCAAGGTTTCTTCGTTGCGGGCAACGCCCACGGCGCTGACCTTGGCGCCTGGGATCAGGCTGAGTACGCCTTCAAGCATGCCGATACCGGCGCGCAGAATCGGCACGACAGTGATTTTCTTACCGGCGATTTTTTCCACTTGTACGGGACCGGCCCAACCGGGGATCTCGTAGTTCTCCAGGGGCAAATCCTTGGTGGCTTCGTAAGTGAGCAGCGCTCCGACTTCCTGAGCAAGCTCACGGAAATTCTTGGTGCTGATGTCGGCACGGCGCATAAGGCCGAGTTTGTGTCGGATCAGCGGGTGGCGGATCTCGCGAGTGGGCATGGGAAAGGCTCCGGCGGCGGGCAAAAAAACCGGCCTAGATTAATCTATCCGAGGGTGTTGTCCTATAGACATCTAGCACGTTAGTCCATAAAGGCTTGCTCGGAGCGCACGAGAAGCGTACCTTCGCCCGCTTTTCTTGCCACAGCACCCCCTTGGAGAGCGCCATGTCCGCTGATCTCGAGCATATCCGTCAAATCATGCGCGAGGCTGACTGCCTGTACACCGAAGCGCAAGTCGAAGAAGCGATCGCCAAGGTCGGCGCACACATCACCCGCGAAATGGCCGACACCAACCCGGTGGTTTTCTGTGTGATGAACGGCGGCCTGATCTTCGCCGGCAAATTGCTGACGCACCTGCAATTCCCGCTGGAAGCGTCCTACCTGCACGCCACCCGTTATCGCAACGAAACCAGCGGCGGCGACCTGTTCTGGAAAGCCAAGCCGGAAGTCTCGTTCATCGACCGCGACGTGCTGATCATCGACGACATCCTCGATGAAGGTCACACCCTGGGCGCCATCATCGATTTCTGCAAACACGCCGGCGCGCGCAAAGTGCACACCGCCGTGTTGATCGACAAAGACCACGACCGCAAGGCCCGTCCTGAGCTGAAAGCCGATTTCGTCGGCCTGCCATGTGTGGACCGCTATATCTTCGGCTACGGCATGGACTACAAAGGCTACTGGCGCAATGCCAATGGGATTTACGCCGTCAAAGGCATGTAAACGCCCAGGATCCAGGCGCAGGGTCGGCATGCTAGAGTGCTTGGCCTTGCGTCTGGAGCCTGTCATGAGCTTGTTGATCCGCACTTGCGCCGTCCTGGCGCTGACCCTCAGTTTGCCCCTGGCTGCAGCCCCCCTGCACAGCCAATTTCTGCCCCCAGATGACCTGACCCTGCGCGCCGAAACCCCGGAGCAGCAACAACTGCTACAAGTCACCGAGTACGCGGTGGTGGTGGGTAACCAGCGTCAATCCAATCAGCAGCCTATTCCGATGACATCGCCGTTGATGATCCGCCTCAAGGGCAAGTCCCTGAATAAAGGCGCGACGATCAATCAGGTGGTGCTCAACTTCGACGCCGAGAGCAAAAGCCTGAAAAAGCCGGTGTATGACGACAAGAGCAAAACCCTGACCTTGTCTTACCCGGTAGCCCAATATCGCGTGATCGTCGATCTGTTGCGCAATGACACGCTGTATGTGCAGTTCCTCAGCTATGCCAACGGCCATATCTGGGCGGATCTGCATACCGGTGCCGTGCGTACCAAATAGCCAGACCACCGAAGATCCAATGTGGGAGGGGCGGTGCGACGATTCGACTTGCTCCCGATAGCAGTGTGTCAGCCCCAGTATCGTTGACTGACCCACCGCTTTCGCGAGCAAGCCCGCTGCCACATTGGTCCTCCAGCGCTTTCGAAGGCGGCGTCTCGCAGGTAGACTTCAACCCCCGTGTAAATGTCTGCAGGCTGGAGTCGGTAATGCGTAAAGATAAGAAACAGGTGATTGGTGACGAGATCGGCGACGACCAGATCAAGTTGTTCCTGGACTTCGAGCCGGTTGACGCGACTTCCCCGTCCCTGCACAAACTGATCAAGGCCTACCGTGGCCTGCGTATCGATGACTTCGAGCGTTTCCTGGGCTTTTTCAAGGAAGCGGGCCTGGACCTTGACGGCAAGGACGAGCATGGCCAGACCTTCGTCGACCTGATCAAGGACCAGCGCAACGCGGACGAGTACGTCCAACTGATCGAAAACGCTCGCGGCTGATTATCCAGCACAAAAAAACGCCCCGTCCTCATGCAGAGGGCGGGGCGTTTTTGCTTTTCTGTAGGAACGAGCTTGCTCGCGAAGAACCTGAGAGCGCCGCGTTATTCCATATGCGCGGCGTTATCGTTGACGTTTTTCGCGAGCGAGCTCGCTCCTACAGGCTCAACCAGCTCCAGGCTGATGTTGTTTTGCGTATTGATCTTGCGATATAGCTCGGCATCGGTTTCCAGAACCTTTTCCCGTGCCGGGAAAATCTCGTGCAGCTTGGCAGCCCACTCACCGGCGGCTTTCTGCGGGAAGCACTTCTCGATCAGTTCCAGCATGATCGAAACCGTCACCGAGGCACCCGGGGACGCGCCCAGCAGCGCCGCCAGCGAGCCGTCCTTGGCCGCGACCAGCTCGGTGCCAAATTGCAGCACGCCGCCTTTCTTCGGGTCTTTCTTGATGATCTGCACCCGTTGGCCGGCCACTTCCAGGCGCCAGTCTTCGGCTTTGGCCTCCGGGTAGAAGCGACGCAGGGACTCAAGACGCTGCTCCATGGACTGGCGAACTTCGCTGACCAGGTACTTGGTGAGGTCCATGTTGTCACGGGCCACGGCCAGCATCGGGCCGATGTTGCCGGCGCGGATCGACATGGGCAGGTCGAGGAACGAACCGTGCTTGAGGAACTTGGTGGTAAAACCGGCGTACGGCCCGAACAGCAGGGATTTCTTGCCATCCACGACGCGGGTGTCCAGGTGTGGCACGGACATCGGTGGCGAGCCCACGGCGGCCTGGCTGTAGACCTTGGCCTGGTGGTGTTTGACCACTTCCGGGTTGTCGCAACGCAGCCACTGGCCGCTGACCGGGAAGCCGCCGAAGCCTTTGCTTTCTTCGATGCCCGAGGCTTGCAGCAGCGGCAAGGCCGCGCCACCAGCGCCGAGGAAGACGAACTTGGCATCCACTTCACGGCTGTTGCCGCTGTTGACGTCCTTGATGCTCACGGTCCAGCCGTCGCCGTTGCGCTTGAGGCCGGTGACGCGCTTGCTGTACTTGACCAGGGCATCCGGCGAGCTGGTCAGGTGACCCAGCAGCTGGTTGGTCAGGGCGCCGAAGTTGACGTCGGTACCGTTGAGCACGCGAGTGGCGGCGATTTTTTCGTCGAGCGGGCGGCCCGGCATCATCAGCGGCATCCACTCGGCCATCTGGTTGCGGTCTTCGGTGTAGTGCATATCCGAAAACGCGTGGTGCTGGCTCAGGGTTTCAAAGCGCTTCTTGAGGTAGGACACGCCTTTTTCGCCCTGCACGAAGCTCAGGTGCGGTACCGGGCTGATAAAGGACTTGGACGAGCCAAAGGTGCCTTTTTTGGTCAGGTATGCCCAAAACTGCTTCGACACCTCGAACTGGGTGTTGATGTGCACGGCTTTCTTGATGTCGATGGAGCCATCGGCGGCCTGGGGCGTGTAGTTCAGCTCACACAGCCCGGCGTGGCCGGTACCGGCGTTGTTCCACGGGTTGGAACTTTCCGCGGCACCCGAATCCATCAGCTCAACGACTTCCAGCTTGAGGCCGGGGTCGAGCTCTTTAAGCAGCACGGCCAGGGTGGCACTCATGATGCCGGCCCCTACCAGTACTACGTCGACTGCTTCGTTATGCGCCATTTAACGCGTCTCCAAAATCTGCAGCACCAAATTGACGGCATGGCTGCCAGGAGTGACGGGGCGGTTCACGTATTGCCCCAGGTTACCCATGGCCAGGATCGCCATGTCCGTTTCGCAATTCTTTGCAACTTCAGCACACGCTTCCTGCCGGGCTAATCTGCCTATGAACGCATTCATAGGCGCCTGTGGCAATTCGACTTATGGTCAAAGCGTGCGATTCGTGCAACCAATCCGTAGCGGACAGGCTCAAGCTCCGGTTTTTAAGGCGTGCTCGGTCCTGTGTGGTGGGGCTGTTAAAGACGCTGGTGGTGCTTGTACAAACGCCAAACTATTCATTTGCTCGCCACACTCTTGTGAAGTTGTGAAAACCCGTTTTTTTCACGCTCTTTTGAAGACGTGAACCTCAAAAAAGGGCTGCCCCAGCCTGGCACCTGGCCCGGATACCTTGCCGACACGCGGCAAAACGGGCAAACAACTCAAGTGGCCGAGCGCAATGGCAGCTCTGGCAGATTCGGCAAAGGCGGGTGGTTTGCAAAGGAAACAGCAAGCGCGCCAGCTTCACTCGATCTGTGTGGGCGGCTCTCTGTGGGCGTTTGGGGGGTTAATACCGAGGCATTAACGATGCTGCGGGGCCCGATCAGGAGACGTCCTTATAATCGGGGGGAGATTGTAGCGAAGAACGCCAAGGAAATGGGCGTGTTTTATGACTTTTATTAGGTGTTCGGTCAGGCGGCCAACGGCTGGTGGCGGGGCGACCGCACGGGGCGTGGGCTGACACGGGCATGGGCCGGCAGGGGACGGTGCATCCAGCTCAGGCGGGCTTCTACGATTTCCACCCAGCCAGCACCCATGGGAGGCTCGCTGCACTCCTTGAACGCCTGGCAGCGGCCTTGAGCGTCCAGCAGGGCGTAGTGGCGCAGTGCGGGCTTGCGGGTAAACAGTGACCAGAGAAAATGCATGGCAATCAACCTCCTTCAGATTGAGGCCAAGCATGCCTTGGCGGGATGACGTGCCGATGTACTCGTTGTGACATCTGGGTGACATCGAACCCCTGTGGCCCCCGCAGGTCCTAGCTTGTAAGTGACGCTGGTTCCCGGCAATGGCGCCCCGCTATACTGCCGGCCTGTCGGTACCTGAATCCTGGAGAGAAGCGCATGTTGCAACGCCTGTTGTTCGGTTTGATCACTGTGACCAGCTTGACCCTGGTTGGCTGCGCCAACAGCCCGCAACAACTGAGCCCGGAACCAAAACTCACCACCCAGTTGGCGCCGGTAGGTCATGGCCAGCCGGTATCGGTGCGTGTGGTTGACGGTCGTCCGTCGCCGACCCTGGGTTCCCGTGGTGGCCTGTACCCGGAGACCGCGCTGGTGTCGGTGAACGCGCAAGACGTACTGCCCAAGCTGCAAGCCCAGGCCGAAGCTGCCGTGCGCTTGCTGGGCTTCACCCCGGCCAACTCCCCTGGTGCGCCGCAGTTGACCATCACCCTGGCTGAATTGAAGTACCAGTCGCCTAAAGACGGCCTGTATGTGACCGAAGCGTCCATCGGCGCGACCTTCAAGTCCGACGTGACCGCCGGTACTCGTCGCTACAGCGGCCGCTACGGGGCATCGCTCAATCAGCGCTTCGGCATGTCGCCAAACCAGGAAACCAACACCAAGCTGGTCAGCGACGTGTTGAGCGACGCCTTGACCCGCCTGTTCAAAGACCCAAGCATCGGCTCGTTGCTCAGCTCGCAATAACCGATCCTTAAAAAACCGGGCCCAGCTATGGGCCCGGTTTTTTTTCGCCTCCAGTTTTACGCGGCGCTGTCGATACAGAAGTCCAGCATGCTCACCCCGGTCATCAGATCGGCCTCCGGCAGGTCTGCATGCTGGTGCCCACCCAGGGCGCAATACACCAGCCAGTGGCGGTCCTGGACGTTGAATGCCAGGCCACCGACCAGCGCCTCCTGCTCATCGCTTTGGGCTATCAGATACAGCCGATCCTGGTTGTGCGCGTGCAGCATGACAAGCTCCTGAGCGTTCGAAGGGCAACAGAGTGGCTTGTTAAGGTGACGTTCAGGTGACGCCGTAAATTACTGGATACATTGATCGTTCATGGGGGAGGGAGCGTTTGCGGCGCTGGAGGCCACTCTCGTTCAGGTTTGTATCTGAACTGATACCCAGGCACTGTTTTACCGAGGTTTTTGATGGCGCTGCATGCACTATTGATCAATGTTGTTGCGTTGGCCGTGGCTTTTCCGGGCGCGGCGTTGCTGTTCATCACACGCCTGCGCGAACAGCGGGCGATGGCCGAACTGACCGCGCAAAGCGAAAACCGCCCCATTGACCAGCCGATGCTGTTTCTGGATGTGCGCACCGAGCGGGCGCATCGTTTGGCTTACCGGATTGGGTTTGCCTGCCTGGGTCTGGCACTGCTGACCTCCTGGATCAGCACTCACTTCTAAGCACACCACAAAACAAATGTGGGAGCGGGCTTGCTCGCGAATGCGGTGGGCCAGCCAACATCTCTGTGTCTGACATACCGCCTTCGCGAGCAAGACCGCTCCCACACAAGCCCGCTCCCACATTTTTTGCTTCAGTGTTTACAGCGGGATGCCAGCCTTGACGCGATACTGGTTACGCACCGGCGTCGCATACTGCACCACCAAAAACGGTCGGTGCTCGGCCGGGCACTCATTCAAGCGCCGCTCCCACTCCGCCTTCGCCTTGGCCAGTTCATCGGCCGGGAACACCTCGGCCGCCTTGGGCACCTGCAACTGCGGGTCGGCATCGCTCCACTGGGCATACGCCAGGTAGTGCACCGGGAACAACCGATAACCGCCCAGAATCTGGCGGTCCATTTCCACGGCCAGCAGCTTGGTGTCTTCGAAACGCTCGGTGATCGGTGGCGCGAAGTTGATGTGCACCCGACCCTTGTAGCCGGTAATGCCCAGGGCGATGCTTACGTCATCCTCGCCCGGCGCTTTGCTGTAGGTGCCGGTGGTGGCGCGGATGTACAGCTCGCGGGCCTTGGCGGTGTCGCACGGGTCGTACTCGTAGCTGATGGACACCGGCGTCAGGTTCAGCGACTGGATCACTTCGGCGAACGGCTCGTCCTTGCGGCTGACGTGGAACATCTTGAGGATCGCCGATTCGGTGCGGTCATCCCCATCCTTGGCGCGGCCTTCGGCCTGGGCGATCCAGATCGATTCGCAGTCGTTGCGGATCGAATGGTTGATGTAGGCCGACAGCAGGTTGAACGCTGCCATCTTCTCCTTTCGCCCGGTGATCGAGCGGTGCACGATAAAGCTCTTGTTCAGGCGCATCAGGTCGCTGACAAACGGCTTTTGCAGCAGGTTGTCGCCGATGGCGATGCGCGGCGTCGGCAGGCCGGCGTGGTACACGGCGTAGTTGACGAAGGCCGGGTCCATCACGATGTCGCGGTGGTTGGCCAGAAACAGGTAGGCGGTGCCGGACTTGAGTTGCTCGACGCCGGTGTAGGTCACGCCGTCGGTCGCGCGGTCGATGGTGTGGTCGACGTAATACTCGACTTTGTCCTGCAGCGTGGCCACGGTGGTGACGCCGGCAAATTCACGGCGTAGCTTGCGGGCGATCATCGGCTTGAGCAGCCAGCCCAGGGCGCCAGCGAAGCGCGGGAAGCGGAAGTGGGTCAGGATGTCCAGAAAGGCCTTGTCACTGAACAGCCGGTCCAGCACTGCCGGGACTTCGCTGTCGTTGTAAGGTCGGATGGTATCGAATTGGCCCATCATGCTCTCTTGTTAGAAACGGCTAGGGTAAGTAAAGGAAACATCAGGGTGCGGCCCGAGTAATGGGCTCGGCCGGAAATAGCCCTGTAAATAGACCGGCGATTATACGCACAAGTCACCTTGGAGGCTGCGATGCTGGAAACCGCGACGTACGATTGTCCTTATTGTGGTGAAGAGGTTGAGACAACGGTGGATTTGTCCGGTGGTGACCAAACCTATATAGAAGACTGCCAGGTCTGTTGCCGCCCGATCGTTTTCGATCTACAGGTCCATGGTGAAGAGTGGATGCTTGAAACCCGCAGTGAAAACGACTGACAGGTACACCCATGCAGCGAATCTACGAACCTGAAAACCTGATGGAAGGCGAGCTGCTGCAGCAAATGCTCGCCAGCGAGGGTATCGAGGCGCACCTGGTGGGGCGCCATTTGCTCGGTGGCACCGGCGAGCTGCCTATCTTTGGCCTGTTGGGCCTTGAGGTCGACAATGACCGCGCCTTGGATGCCCGCGAGCTGATCACCGCCTATATCGGCGCGCAGCCCTTGCCCGGCGATGAACCCGACAGCTTCCCCGACGTGCTGGTCTGTTAGGCTGTCGGTCGGTTTACCCCAAGAGTCGTGTTGCCCCATGTGTGGACGTTATGCCCTGTTTCGCTGGAACCCCACGTTTGCTGCCTTGCCGGGCTTTCCGGCCGACCAGCAGGCCCAGTGGAACATCTCCCCGAATGATTCGGTGCTGATCCAGCGCGCCACCGACGGCCAGCGCACCCTGGCCCGCGCCCGCTGGGGCCTGACGCCGCCGTGGCTGACCGATCTGTCCCGCACCCCCGCCCATGCCCGTGCCGAAACCCTGGCCGAACAGCCGATGTTCCGCGAAGCCTTCCGCCAGCGGCGCTGCCTGCTGCCGGCCAATGGGTTCTATGAGTGGCGCGGCACCCAACGCAAACGCCCGTACTGGCTGACGCCGGGGGAGGGTTCCACGTTGTTTTTTGCGGCGATCTGGGAGGCGTACCCGGTGCAGGAACAGGTGTGGCTGAGCACGGCGGTGGTCACCCAGGCTGCGCAGAGCCAGCGCAGGCCGTTGATTCTGGATGCGGCGGGGCAGGCGGCCTGGTTGGATCCTGACACGCCGATACACGTGTTGCAGGGCCTGCTGGCCAGTGAGCCCGTCGCGTTGCGCGAGCGGGTGTTGGCCAATATGGTCAATGATCCGAAGCTCAATGGGCCGGAGTGTCTGACACCGGCTTGAGTTGTTTATTGCCTGTTCCAGCCTCTTCGCGAGCAAGCCCGCTCCCACCTTTTGACCGCGTTCTTCTGTTGGAACTCGATCAACTGTGGGAGCGGGCTTGCTCGCGAAGGCGGCCTTAAAGCCACCCCCAATCCTAAACCTTGAACTGATTGACCAACCGCCGCTGCTGCTCCGCCAGTTGGGTCAAATCCGCACTGGCCGCACTGGATTCATCCGCACCGCCCGCCACTTCATTGGCCACCTGGCCGATATTGATCACATTGCGGTTGATGTCCTCGGCCACCGCGCTTTGCTCCTCGGCTGCGCTGGCGATCTGGGTGTTCATGTCGTTGATCACCGACACCGCCTGGGTGATGGTCTCCAGTGCTTCTGCTGCCTTAGCCGCGTGGTGCACACTTTCGTCGGTGCGGTTCTGGCTGTCTTCCATCACCCGCACCACATCCCGCGTGCCTTGTTGCAGTTGCTGGATCATGGTCTGGATTTCTTCGGTGGCCTTCTGGGTCTTTTGCGCCAGGTTGCGCACCTCGTCCGCCACCACGGCAAAACCACGGCCTTGCTCGCCTGCCCGGGCCGCTTCGATGGCCGCATTGAGGGCAAGTAGATTGGTTTGCTCGGCGATGCCGCGAATGGCGATCAGGATGGCGTTGATGTTCTCGCTGTCCTTGGCCAGGGTTTGCACCACCCCCACGGCCTTGCCGATTTCTACGGCCAGCGCGCCGATTGAGCTGGAGGTGTCGCGCACAATGCGCATGCCCTGGCTCGCCGCCTGGTCGGCATGGCTGGCGGCTTGGGCGGCCTGCGTGGCGTTACGGGCCACGTCTTGCGCAGTGGCCGTCATCTCATGCACAGCGGTGGCGACCTGGTCGATCTCCACCATCTGTTTGTGCACGCCCCGGTTGGTGCGCGTGGCGATATCAGCGGTGTGCTCCGACGAGTCGCTGACCTTCTGCACCGAGCTCACCACCTGGGTGATCATGCCCTGCAACTTGATCAGGAAGGTGTTGAAGCCGCTGGCGATAGCGCCCAGTTCGTCGGCGCGATCACTGGTCAGGCGCCGTGTCAGGTCACCTTCACCCTGGGCGATGTCATTGAGCATGGCCACCATTTGCTTAAGCGGGCGGGCGATGCCGTGGCCTACCAGCCAGATCACCAACAGGCCGATGCCGGCTATCAGCAGGCCGACCAGGGACATGCCGACAATGTCCGCGTTGCGCTGAGCTTGCAGGTCGTTTTGCAGGCTGTGCAGGTCGGCCATCACCACGCTCAGGGGCAGTTGCAGTATAAGGGTCCAGCGCGCGTCGGCCTCACCGATGTTGAACGGCAGCAACAGCCTGATGCGCCCTTGCTGGGGGTCGATGGCATAACGCACTTCGCCTGCCTTGAGTTGGCCCAGGTCGATGGCGTCGAACACGGTATTGGCTTTTTCGCCGAGCTTGGCGGGGTCTCTGGTGTAGGCCACCAGGCCTCCGTTGGTTGAAACCAGCGCCAGCTCACCGGCGCCGCCGTAGAGCTGCTGGTTGGCGGTGGTGAGCATGTCCTGGATGAAGTTCACCGCCAGGTCGACCCCGACGATGCCCTGGAAACTGCCGTCGACCATGATCGGTTCGACGAACTGGGCCAGTAGCACCATGCTGCCGCCGATTTTGTAAGGGGCCGGGTCGATGGCGCAGGACTTTTTACTCTCCTTGGGGCACAGGTAGTACTCACTGGCGCGTACGCCGGTGGGCAGGATGGTCTGGTTGTCGACGAAACCGAGCTTGTCCAGGCCCAGGCTGCCATCGGCATTGCGGTACCACCAGGGCAGGTAGCGGCCGTCAGCGCGCGTGCCTGTTGGCGGGTTGTTGGTGTAGGACGCGTCGTCGTGATCAATGGCATTGGGTTCCCAGCCGATATAGGCGCCGAGAAACTTGGGGTTGCGCACCATGGTTTCGCGCAGCAGGTTGATCATCTGATCGCGGCTGACCTGCAACGCTGGCTGGCCCTTGGCGTCTTTCATCGCCAGCAGGGCGTTAGTGGTGGCCACGGCTTTGGCGGCCAGCAATGGTGCTTCCAGTTCACGCTGGATTCGGGTGGCTTGGGTTTGCGCCAGGGCGGTGAGGCGTTGCTCGATCACCTGCTCGACTTGCACCTGGGTGCGCTCTTGCACCATGCGCTGGGTGCGGTCACCGGCAAACAGGGCATAGAGCACCAGCGCCGCAACGACACTGAGGACGATGGCCCCGGCGAGTGCCGCGACAGAAAACTGAATCGACTTGAATTTCATGAACGCTCCAGGCGCTAGGGAGTTTGGCTGCTGGTGCGTATCGGCCATCTTTGTGACAGGCATGAGCGCCTGTTCCCTGTAATAGCGGGTTTTGTCGCATCGGGAGTAATCCCAGGCGCAATGGGGCCTTTGTGAGATGTATCTGAAATTCAACGGTTACACGTCCGGTGTATCTGGCGTCGATACAAATGAGCGCCTACGATACGCGCCATGTTTTCAGGGAGAGTGTTTATGAAGAAATCATTGGCGGTAAGTGGATTGGCAGCAGCGTTGCTTCTGGTCGGATGTCAGTCGGTCAACACCACCAGCGGCGGTGCCGTTGGGGTTGAGCGCAAGCAGTACATGTTCAGCATGCTGTCGAGCCAGGAAGTCGACCAGATGTACGCCCAGTCCTATCAGCAGACCCTGGGTGAGGCCAGCAGCAAGGGCCAGTTGGACAAGACCAGCGCCAACGCCAAGCGTGTGCAGGCCATTGCCAATCGCTTGATCGCCCAGGCACCCACCTTCCGCCCCGACGCGGCGCAATGGAAGTGGGAAGTGAACCTGATCAAGAGCGACGAGATGAACGCCAACTGCGGGCCTGGCGGCAAGATCTTCGTGTACAGCGCGTTGATCGACAACCTCAAGCTCACCGATGACGAACTGGCAGCGGTGATGGGCCATGAAATTGCGCATGCCTTGCGTGAGCATGGCCGCGAAGCCATGTCCAAGGCCTATGGCATTGAGATGGCGAAGCAGGGCGCTGGTGCGTTGTTCGGCCTGGGCCAGGACAGCCTGGCATTGGCCGATACCGTGGCCAACTACGGCATGACCTTGCCCAACAGCCGCAGCAATGAAAACGAAGCGGACCTGATCGGCCTGGAACTGTCGGCCCGTGCGGGCTACAACCCGAACGCGGCGATCACGCTGTGGAACAAGATGGCCAAGGCATCGGAAGGTGCACCGCCGGAGTTCATGAGCACTCACCCGGCCTCCGATAGCCGGATCGCGTCGTTGCAGGCGGCAATTCCAAAGGTGATGCCGTTGTACCAGCAGGCCAAGAAGTCCTGATTCTGTAGGTCTGGTGAAGATCTAAGTGTGGGAGCGGGCTTGCTCGCGAAGGCGGCGGGTCAGTCAAATAATCAGTGACTGACACTCCGTATTCGCGAGCAAGCCCGCTCCCACATTGGTTTGGGTTTACAGATTTAGATCCAGCCGCTGCTCTGCATGGCCTTGTACACCGCGACAATCGCCAACACGAAAAACGCCGTCGCCGCCAACCGTCGAATCAACGTCAGTGGCAGTTTCTCCGCCGCAAAATTCCCCGCCAAGACCACCGGCACGTTGGCAATCAGCATGCCCACGGTCGTGCCGATAATCACCAGCCACAGTTCCGGGTACTGCGCCGCCAGCATCACCGTGGCGATCTGGGTCTTGTCTCCGATTTCCGCCAGGAAGAACGCGATCAGCGTGGTCAGGAACGGCCCGAACTTGCGTGTGGTGCTGGCTTCGTCGTCGTCGAGCTTGTCGGGCACCAGGGTCCACAACGCAGTGGCGCAGAAGCTTGCGGCGAGGATCCAGTGCAATACCGCATCCGAGAAGAAACTGCCAAACCAAGCCCCTACGGCGCCGGCCGCCGCATGGTTGGCCAGGGTCGCGGCCACGATACCGGCGATGATCGGCCAGGGCTTGCGAAAGCGTGCAGCAAGGATGAGCGCGAGCAGTTGCGTCTTGTCGCCGATTTCGGCCAAGGCAACGATTGCGGTGGGTACGAGTAGTGAATCCAGCATCAGGTAAGTTTCCAGGGGCGGGTCGACACGGCTATGACACGTACAGCCTTCCCGCCCCGGGTAAGGTGTGCGTGTCATAGGTCTTGTCAAACCCCGGTCCGTCTGTGCGGACTCCTGGGTCGCATACGCCATGGCCTGTTGACCAAGTATGTTGACGTATGCCGGACGAGCATGGCGCTCGTGGGAGACTACTCCCCTAGGACGGAGCGGATTCTGCCTAGGCAAAATCCATTCGGCAAGCCTTCTTTTTCAAACGCCCGTCAGCCGTGCTTGGCACGGTAGATGCGAAAACCATTGCCTTCGGCCTTGACCGCACACACGCCAAGGTGCTCTTCGATCAGCGGCTGGTACTTCAGGAAGCTATTGGCAACTAGGCGAAGTTCGCCACCTTTTGCCAGATGTTTGGCCGCTTTTCGTAGCAGGTTTTCGGTGGCGAAATAGTCGGTGTGCACGCCCACATGGAAGGGCGGGTTGCTCAAGATTGCATTCAAACCCATCGGTGCTGCATCAATGCCATCACCGGTCAGTACGTCGGCTTCCAGACCGTTGGCAGCCAGGGTCAGACGGCTGCTGGCGGCAGCAAAGGCGTCAACATCCAGCAGGGTCACGCTGTTGTGCGGGTAGCGACGTTTAACCGCAGCCCCGAGCACGCCCGCGCCGCAGCCGAAGTCCAACAAATGACCACTGGGCAGTTTGTCCAGATGTTCCAGCAGCAACTCGGTCCCGCGATCCAGGCGGCCATGGCTGAACACACCCGGCAGGCTCACCACCTTCAGCGGACCTTCAGCTAGCGGCACGTCAAAGACCTGAGCCAGGCTCTCAAGCTCCACCGCTTGCGGGGCGTTGGCCACGGTGACTTGCCACAGTTGGCAATGCCGCGCGCTGTCTAGCTTGCGGGGCTTGCCGAACGGGGTCATCTGCTTGGACGCGCTTTCGATACCGCCTTTTTTCTCGCCGACCAAAAACACCTCGGCGCCGGGCAAGCGGGCGGCCACGGCGTTGAGCAGGTAGTCGGTGAGGTCCTTGGACTTGGGCAGGAAGATCACCGCCGCATCAAAGCCGCGCTGCGGCACATTCACACCGAACTGGCTGCGCTCGGGAAAGCGCGCGTCCAGCGCAGCCTGGTCGCCGGCGTGCCAGCACCAGCCGTGGGCATTGGGCAGGCGACCCAGCAGGTCGTCGGCAGGCAAACCTACCAACAGCAGGTTGCCTTGAAAAAGTTCGGCCTGACGA
Source organism: Pseudomonas kairouanensis (assembly GCF_004682055.1). Classification (GTDB taxonomy): domain Bacteria; phylum Pseudomonadota; class Gammaproteobacteria; order Pseudomonadales; family Pseudomonadaceae; genus Aquipseudomonas; species Aquipseudomonas kairouanensis. Next base: position 183,875 of record NZ_QUZU01000001.1, read on the forward strand.
AGCAGTACTTCACTGCGCGGATCCATAGTCTGCTCCTTGAAAAGGGGCGCAGTTTATCAACTGACGACGCGCAGCGGGGCACCGCTGAAAAAGCTCCGGGCGTTTTGCGCCAGTTGGCCGACGATACGCTGGCGCGCTTCACGACTGCCCCAGGCGTTGTGGGGGGTAACGATCAGCCGGGGGATATCGCCCGCCAGCAACGGATTGCCATGGACCGGAGGTTCCACGCTCAGCACATCGGTGGCCGCGCCGCCCAGGTGGCCGTTGCGCAATGCGTCCGCCAAGGCTTGTTCGTTGATCAGGCCCCCGCGCGCGGTGTTGACCACAAACGCGCCAGGCTTGAGCAGCGCCAGTTCGCGGGCGCCGATAAAGTTACGTGTGTGTTCGTTGAGCGGGCAATGCAGGGTCAGTGCATCGACTTGCGGGAGTAATTCATCCAAGGGCACGCGGTCTGGGCGGGCAGGGCGGCCGGGAATGGCGCCGAGCACCACACGCATGCCAAAGGCTTCGGCCAGGCGCGCCACGGCACCGCCCAGTTCACCGTGACCAAGCAGGCCGAGGGTCTTGCCTTCCAACTCGACGATCGGGTGGTCCAGCAGGCAGAACTGTTTGGCTTGCTGCCATTTGCCGGCGCTTACATCCTGTTGATAGTCCTTCAGGCGCGTGGCCAGGTTGAGCAGCAGCATGATCGTGTGCTGCGCCACCGACGGCGTGCCGTAGCCCTGGCAGTTGCTCACCGTGATGCCGTGGGCGCGGGCGGCGTCGAGGTCGACGTTGTTGGTGCCGGTGGCCGAGACCAGGATCAGCTTGAGCTGCGGGCAGGCCGCCAGGGTTTCGGTGTTGAGCGGGATCTTGTTGCTGATGGCTACCTGGGCGCCTTGCAGGCGTTCGATCACATTGTGTGGCGTGGTGTCGGAAAACAACTGCAGCTCGCTGAAGCTGCTGCGCAGTTCGCTGAGGTCCAGGTCCCCCAGGTCCAGGGAGGGGTGATCGAGGAAGACGGCGCGGCGATTGTTCGTCATCAACTGTACCTTTTGCGACAGGGTTCGTAGGCGTAATCTCCTGAGCCTATCAGATGAAATAATCAGTTACTCAATTGGAGTGAGCATGTACCTCGCCGAGTTTTTAACCGTAGCCTTGATCCACTTGTTGGCCGTGGCCAGCCCTGGCCCGGATTTCGCCGTGGTGGTGCGCGAAAGTGTTACCCATGGCCGCCGCGCCGGCACCTGGACCGCACTGGGCGTGGGCTCGGCGATTTTCCTGCACGTAGGGTATTCGTTGCTGGGTATCGGCTTGATCGTGTCCCAGTCCATCGTGCTGTTCAACGCACTGAAATGGGCGGCGGCGGCGTACCTGCTGTACATCGGTTTCAAGGCCCTGCGCGCGCAACCGGCCAAGCCGGCCGCCGAGGGCGAATTGCACCGAGAAGCCGGCGAGCGCACACCGCGTGGCGCGTTCACCGCAGGGTTCGTGACCAATGGCTTGAACCCCAAGGCTACGTTGTTCTTTCTCTCGTTGTTCACGGTGGTGATCAACCCGCACACGCCATTGGCGATCCAGGCCGGTTATGGCCTGTACCTGGCAGTGGCGACAGCGCTGTGGTTCTGCCTGGTGGCGATGTTGTTCAGCCAACAGCGCGTGCGCGCCGGGTTTGCGCGCATGGGGCATTGGTTTGATCGGACCATGGGGGCGGTGTTGATTGCGATTGGTGTGAAGTTGGCCTTCACCAGCATGAAATAAGACTTGAGTGGGCACAGTTCCAAATGTGGGAGGGGGCTTGCCCCCGATTGCAGTGGGTCAGTGACAGATAAGTTGGCTGACCCACCGCCATCGGGGGCAAGCCCCCTCCCACATTGGACCTCATTGACGCCTGAGTGCTGGCGCAAAGCTAGCATTCATTGCCCCCTGCAAATCATTCCTTTGGCTGATTTGGCTGAAACATAAGCGCTCTACAGTGCAAATCTTTCAGCCAAGACCGTGCAGTCATAAAAAGGGATTCGTATGTTGCAGACCCGTGTTATCCCGCCCGCCGAAGGCGCGTACCAATACCCGCTGTTGATCAAACGCTTGTTGATGTCCGGCACTCGCTACGAGAAAACCCGGGAGATCGTCTACCGCGACAAACTGCGCTACACCTACCCGACCCTGATCGAGCGGGTCGCCCGTTTGGCCAATGTGCTGACCGAAGCGGGCGTGAAGGCCGGTGACACCGTGGCGGTGATGGACTGGGACAGCCATCGCTACCTGGAGTGCATGTTCGCCATCCCGATGATCGGCGCGGTGATCCACACCATCAACGTGCGCCTGTCGCCGGAACAGATTCTCTACACCATGAACCACGCCGAAGACCGCTTTGTGCTGGTCAACAGCGAGTTCGTGGGGCTTTACCAGGCGATTGCCGGGCAGCTCACCACGGTCGACAAGACTCTGCTGCTCACCGACGGCGAGTCAAAAACCGCTGAATTGCCCAACCTGGTGGGCGAGTACGAAACCCTGCTGGCCGCCGCCAGCCCTCAGTATGACTTCCAGGATTTCGACGAGCACTCCGTCGCCACCACCTTCTACACCACCGGCACCACCGGCAACCCCAAGGGCGTGTACTTCACCCATCGCCAACTGGTGCTGCACACCATCGGCGTGGCGACCATCATGGGCAGCGTCGACAGCGTGCGCCTGCTGGGCACCAACGACGTGTACATGCCGATCACGCCGATGTTCCATGTGCACGCCTGGGGCTTGCCCTATGTGGCCACCATGCTCGGCCTGAAACAGGTCTACCCCGGTCGTTACGACCCGGAATACCTGGTGGAGCTGTGGCGCAAGGAAAAGGTCACCTTCTCCCATTGTGTGCCGACCATCCTGCAAATGGTGCTCAACGCCAAGGCGGCCCAGGGTGTGGATTTTGGCGGCTGGAAAATCGTCATCGGTGGCAGCGCACTTAACCGCACGCTGTACGAAGCGGCCAAGGCCCGTGGGATTCAACTGACAGCGGCGTACGGCATGTCCGAGACCGGGCCGCTGGTGTCCTGCGCCCATCTCAACGAAGAGTTGATGGCCGGCACCGAGGACGAGCGCACCACTTACCGCATCAAGGCCGGCGTGCCGGGGCCGTTGGTGGAAGCGGCGATTGTCGACAGTGAAGGTCATTTCCTGCCCGCCGATGGCGAATCCCAGGGCGAGTTGGTGCTGCGCGCGCCGTGGCTGACCGAGGGCTATTACAACGAACCGCAAAAGGGCGCCGAACTCTGGGAAGGCGGCTGGATGCACACGGGCGATGTGGCCACCCTGGATGCTTTTGGCGTGATCGACATTCGAGATCGCATCAAGGACGTGATCAAGACTGGCGGCGAATGGATCTCCTCCCTGGCGCTGGAAGACCTGGTCAGCCGTCACCCGGCGGTACGCGAAGTAGCGGTAGTGGGCATCGCCGATCCGCAGTGGGGCGAGCGCCCGTTTGCGCTGTTGGTGGTGCGTGATGGCCATGTGATAGGGGCCCGCGAGCTCAAGGAACACCTCAAGCCGTTCGTGGAACTGGGCCACCTGAGCAAGTGGGCGATTCCAAGCCAGATTGCCGTTGTTACCGAAATTCCCAAGACCAGCGTCGGCAAGCTGGACAAAAAACGTATCCGCATCGACATCATCGAATGGCAGGCCAACAACAGCACATTCCTGTCTACCCTCTGACCCCCTTCGCCGCGTCCGTCCGGGCGCGGCAATGCTCTATCTTGCGCCTCTACTTGTGATTTGCCGATTTTCAGCCATCCTTGCCCCGCCGGCCTTCGTCGGCGTGGCGAAAGGGTTGAGGCAGACGGGTCGGTGATGCAAATCACACTTTAGAGGGATCAAGCACTACCCCCTGCTGGCTATAGTCCCTTCCAGAGTTTTTCAAGGATGTTCCGCTTCGGGCCATGGGGGCTCGGTTGCCGAGCGGCATTGGAATCGTTGTATTCCGGCCGTTACACGCATCACAGAAAGAACTCACTGCCATAACAATAATGCACATGGAGTAGCGTCGATGACCTCAGTAAACCAGTTCTGGCGCCGGGCTAAATTGCCCCTGGCCGTCAGCCTCGCCTCTACGCTCGCCGGTCCCGCATTCGGCGTCAGTTTCAATATCGGTGAAATCGAAGGGAGTTTTGACTCGTCTCTTTCCGTGGGGGCCAGTTGGAGTACGTCCAAGCCCGACCGTGACCTGATCGGCGTCAACAACGGGGGCAAGGGCTTGTCCCAGACCTCCGATGACGGCCATTTGAACTTCAAGCGTGGGGAAACCTTCTCGAAGATTTTCAAGGGCATTCATGACCTGGAACTGAAATACGGCGATACCGGTGTGTTTGTGCGAGGCAAGTACTGGTACGACTTTGAGCTCAAGGATGAAAGCCGTGAGTTCAAGGACATCAGCGACAGCAACCGCAAAGAGGGCGCGAAGTCCTCGGGCGGGCAGATTCTCGACGCGTTCATCTACCACAACTATTCCATTGCCGATCAGCCAGGCAACGTGCGCTTCGGCAAGCAGGTAGTGAGTTGGGGCGAAAGTACCTTCATTGGCGGCGGCATCAACTCCATCAACCCGATCGACGTGTCGGCGTTCCGTCGTCCGGGTGCGGAAATCAAGGAAGGCTTGATTCCGGTCAACATGTTCTACGTGTCGCAAACCCTGACGGATAACTTGTCGGCCGAAGCGTTTTACCAGTTGGAATGGGACCAGACCGTTACGGATAACTGCGGTACGTTCTTCTCGCAGCCGGATGTGATTTCCGATGGCTGCTCGGACAATCTGCGACTGTTGAGCAAGCGTTCTTTCCTGGCGACTCAACCTGGCGCGCTGGGGTTGCTGAATAACTTTGGGGTCAATGTCAACGAAGAGGGTGTGCTGGTAAAGCGCGGGCCTGATCGCGATGCGCGTGACAGCGGCCAATTTGGCGTGGCGTTTCACTATAACTACGAGCCGCTCGACACCGAGTTCGGCGCCTACTTCATGAACTATCACAGCCGTGCCCCGATTTTCAGTGCGCGCGGAGCTTCCGCTGCGACTTATGCCGCAGCCAACGCCTTGACGCCCACCCCGGCTGCAGGCCTGCGTCCACTTATCGTTGCGGGCAACTCCAGCTATTTCGTTGAATACCCAGAGGATATTCGGCTTTATGGCCTGAGCTTTTCCACCACGTTACCTACAGGCACGGCATGGAGCGGTGAACTCAGCTACCGGCCGAACGCTCCGGTACAACTCAACACCACTGACATTCTCTACGCAGGTGTCACACCTTTGACCGGCCTGGGCGGTGCATCTCCACTCAAGGGGGCAGCGGACACCGATCTCAATGGCTATCGTCGTAAAGAAATCACTCAGTTCCAGACCACGTTCACGCACTTTTTCGATCAAGTGATGGGCGCCAGTCGCCTTACGCTGGTCGGTGAAGTTGGCGTGACCCATGTGGGTGGTTTGGAAAGCCGTGACAAAGCGCGTTATGGGCGTGACCCGGTATATGGACCTGGGCAAGGTGCCCTGTGTGCAACCCTTAACTCCGGGACGATCACGGGTGCCGGCCCTGGAGCCGATGCCAGCAATCGCACCACCAACTGCAACAATGATGGCTTCACTACCTCCACTTCCTGGGGCTACCGTGGCCGGGCTATCTGGGAATACCCAGACGTGTTCGCCGGTGTGAACCTCAAGCCGAACGTGGCGTGGTCCCATGACGTCAGCGGTTACTCGCCAGGTCCTGGCGGCAACTTTGAAGAGGGGCGCAAGGCGGTAAGCCTGGGTCTGGACGCTGAGTACCAGAACACCTATACGGCCAGCCTCGCCTACACCAACTTCTTTGGTGGCGACTTCAACACATCGGCTGACCGCGACTTTGTAGCCCTGAGCTTCGGCGCGAACTTCTAAGCACACTGCAATTCAGGAAGAACCAGAACATGAAAATAAGCAAAAAAAGTCTGTTGCAGGTAGGTGTGCTCGGACTGTCGATCCTGGCCAGCAACGTCATGGCGGCGGTGTCGGCCAGTGAGGCGGCCCAGTTGGGCACGACCCTGACCCCGATGGGCGCCGAAATGGCCGGTAACGCGGCTGGCACCATTCCAAAATGGTCGCCACTGCCCACCAACGCCGGCGCCGTCGATGCCCGTGGCTTCCTGGCCAACCCTTACGCCAGCGAACAACCGCAGTTCACCATCACGGCGGCCAACGTCGAACAGTACAAGGACAAGCTGGCGCCAGGGCAGTACGCGATGTTCAAGCGCTACCCGGACTCCTTCAAGATGCCGGTCTACCCGACCCATCGCGGCGCCACGGTGCCTGCGGATGTGTTCGCGGCCATCAAGAAGAACGCCACCACCACCAACCTGGTGTCCGGCGGCAACGGCCTGGAGAACTTTGAAACTGCGGTGCCGTTCCCGATTCCAAAAAGCGGCGTGGAAGTTATCTGGAACCACATCACCCGCTACCGCGGGGGCAGCGTGACGCGCCTGGTCACCCAGGCCACGCCACAAACCAATGGCTCGTACAGCCTGGTGTATTTCAAAGACCAGTTCGTGTTCCGCGACAAGATGAAGGACTTCGACCCGAAAAACCCGGGCAACGTGCTGTTCTACTTCAAGCAGCAAGTGACCGCGCCTGCCCGTCTGGCCGGTGGTGTGCTGCTGGTGCACGAAACCCTGGACCAAGTGAAGGAGCCGCGTTCTGCGTGGGTCTACAACGCTGGTCAGCGCCGTGTGCGCCGGGCGCCGCAAGTGTCCTATGACGGTCCGGGTACCGCTGCCGACGGCCTGCGCACTTCCGACAACCTCGACATGTACAACGGTGCACCGGATCGCTACGACTGGAAGCTGGAAGGCAAGAAGGAAATCTACATCGCCTCCAACAGCTACAAGATCGACGATCCGAAGCTCAAGTACGCCGACATCATCAAGGCCGGCCACATCAACCAGGACCTGACGCGCTACGAGCTGCGCCGCGTCTGGCATGTGGTTGCCACCTTGAAGGAAGGCCAGCGCCACATCTACGCCAAGCGTGACTTCTTCATCGACGAAGACACCTGGCAAGCGGCGGTGATCGACCACTATGACGGCCGTGGCCAACTGTGGCGCGTCGCCGAAGCCCATGCCGAGAACTACTACGACAAGCAAGTGCCGTGGTACGCCCTCGAAACCCTCTACGACCTGCAGTCCGGCCGCTACCTGGCGCTGGGCATGAAGAACGAAGAGAAGCAGGCCTATGACTTCGGCTTTACCGCCACCACCAGCGACTTCACCCCAGCCGCCTTGCGCCAGGACGGTGTTCGCTAAGCCATAGTGAAATACCTATGTGGGAGGAGGCTTGCCCCCGATGTCGGTAGACCAGTCAGCGCATCTGTCACTGGCCCACCGCCATCGGGAGCAAGTCCCCTCCCACATTTTTTGTCTCAGTTCTTTTTCAGTCATTTGTTGCAAAGATCTACAAACCTGCCGCTTTTACCGCTAGTCTGCGGACATCTGCAATGCCGACATAAGCCTTCTACAAGAGCCCGGCGATGACTGATCTGTCCCGAATCCAAGGGCCTGCCAGTGCGGTAATCCCGACCCTGGAAGGTCGCTTCTACAGGCCACCCCTGCCCGACGGCTACGTGCAGCGCCCACGGCTGTGCGAACGGCTGAGTGCCGGGCTGGAGGGGCGGTTGCTGCTGGTCAGTGCTCCAGCGGGGTTTGGCAAAAGCTCGTTGGCGGTGGAGTTCTGCCAGAGCCTGCCGACCCATTGGCAAAGCCTGTGGCTGGGCCTGAGCGCGCGAGACAACGACCCCGGCCGCTTCCTGGAACGCCTGCTCGACGGCCTGCAGCAATACTTCCCGCAACTCGGCGCCCAATCCTTGGGCCTGCTGAAAATGCGCCAGCGTCATCAACCCTTCGCCTTTGAAGAATGGCTCGACGGCCTGCTCGATGAGCTGACGGTGCACCTGTCTACCCGCGCGCCGCTGTTGTTGGTACTGGACGACTACCATTTGGCCCAGGGCCCGGTGTTGGACCGTTGCCTGCAGTTTTTCCTCAATCATCTTCCCGAAGGCCTGGTGCTTCTGGTGACCAGCCGTCAGCGCCCGGACTGGCACCTGGCGCGGCTGCGGCTGTCGCGGCACTTGTTGGAACTGCATGAGCAAGACCTGCGCCTGACCCATGATGAATCCCTGGCGGTGCTCGACCGGCATAGCAGCTCATTGCAGGGTGAGGCCCTCGACAACCTGATCCGCCGCAGCGAAGGCTGGGTGGCCGGCCTGCGCTTCTGGCTACTGGCCGCGTCCGAAGCGGGTGACGAAGAAGCCTTGCCCCAAAGCCTGCACGGGGGCGAAGGGCTCATCCGCGATTACCTGCTCGAAGAGGTGATCGACTGCCTGCCGGTTGAAGTGCAGGCGTTCCTGTTTGATACAGCGCCACTGGAACGCTTTTGCAGCGAACTGTGCGATGGCGTGCGCGAGGCCCACGACAGCGCCGAAATCCTGCGTTACCTGCAAGCGCACCAGGTGTTCCTCGTGCCCCTGGACGAACAGGGGCACTGGTACCGTTATCACCATCTGTTTTCCGATTTACTGCGCACCCGGCGCGCCAGCAGCAATGTGTTGCCGGCCGCCAGCCTGCACCTGCGCGCGTGCCGCTGGTTCAATGCCCAGGGCTTGATCGATGAGGCGGTGGAGCAGGCGCTGCGTGCCGGCCACCTGGATGTGGCGGCCAACCTGGTGCAGAACCTGTCCGAGGAGCAACTGCTGGCCGAGCAGAATGTGGGCATGTTGCTGCGCTGGAAAATGGACTTGCCCGACAGCCTGTTGATCAGCACGCCGCGCTTGATCGTGCTCTACAGCTGGGCCTTGGGCCTGGCCTGCCAGTTGGATGCGGCCGAAGAGCTGTCCAGCTACCTCAGCCGCTTCCTACCCGCGCCGTCGGCCACTGCGCAAAAATCGATGCTTGCCCAATGGCTGGCGCTGAGCGGGATCATCGCGCGGGGGCGAGGTGATCGCGAATTGACCCAGCGTTATTGCAGCGAAGCGTTGGAGAGCCTGCCGCAACGGCGTTATGGCCAGCGCTTGATGTGCTTGTCGACGCTTTCCAACCTGGCCATTGTCGACGCCGATCTGTGGCGCGCCCGTGGCTTGAACCGCGAATCCCTGGAGCTGGCGCAGCGCGTTGGCAACCCACTGTTCGAGGCCCTGGCCCATTACGACCGGGCGCGGGTACTGCAAGCGCGAGGTGAAATCCTGCGCTCCCTGGATGAAGTGCGCCAGGGCCTGCAACGCCTGCATGGCTTGGCGCCGCAGCGGTTGTACGCGGTGCGTGCGCGATTGTCGCTGTACGAGGGGTTCCTGCTGCTGGTGCGCTGCCAGCCCGAAGCCGGGCTGGCCCGTTTGCGTGCTGGCCTGAATGAAGCTCGCGCCTGCCGGGATATCAGCGTGCTGATCGGGCATTGTGTGATCGCCAACTTCGAAGGTCGCCGTAGTGACTTCGCCAAGGCATTCGCCGAACTGGCCGAGGCCGAGCGCCTGATGCATATCTGGGATGTGCCGCCCATCTACTACCTGGCGATGATCACCCTGATCAAATGCGAGTTGTGGCTGGCCCAAGGCCGCACGGACCTGGCCGACGCCTGGCTGACCCGGCTAGGCCAGACCTATAACGGCGAACATGCCGCAGCGGCGCCGGAGTTTCATCCACACCTGCCGCAACATATCGGCTTGCAGCAGGCCGCTCTGGATGCCACGCGGCATCAACCCGATGCGGCGCTGCAACGCCTTGAAACGCTGGCGCAACAGGCCCAGGACAGCGGGCGCCAGATGATCGCCCTGATGGCCTTGACCCAACAGGCGCAACTGCTTCTGGGCAATGGTCAGGAAGCCAAGGCCCGCCCGGTCCTGGCTCGCGCGCTTGAGGCCGGCACGGGCGGTGCGCTGCAACCGTTCCAGCGGCTGCTGGAAAATCATCCGGACTGGATGCGTGAACAACTCGGCAAAGACCCCCATGGCCTGCTCAACCAGAGCCTGCTGGCACTATTGCCGACAGTCGTGGTGGCCGAGGCCGCATCGACCCACGAGACCCTGAGCGCCCGCGAACTGGCGGTACTGCAACTGATCGCCCAAGGGTGCTCCAATCAGGAAATCAGCAACCGGCTGTTTATCTCCCTGCACACAGTGAAAACCCATGCCAGCCATATCAACAGCAAGCTGGGGGTAGAGCGGCGCACACAGGCGGTGGCGCGGGCGCAGGAGTTGAGGTTGATTGGTTAGGGCGCGCGCGGGCTGTCGGGTCTCTGCGCGGGGTGATTCAGAGTGTGGGCGTCACCTATTTGTCCGAGGGATTGGGCCGTTTTGAACAGACTGCTGTCTTGTTCCAGGATTCTTTGCGCTATTTCCGGCGTTAAGTTTTTGTGGTTTTTTTTGCTGTTATCCGAAGTGGGATTGGTGACGTTAAGTTCCAGTTCAATCCACTCCTCGAGTTTGGCCTCATAGCCTTCCGGCGCAGCGGATCGAGCGACCAGCGGAAGCGCTCGGTGATAATCTAGAACGGTCTGGTAAAATTCGGCAGCTTTACCTGGGCTATTTCTGTTTTCGAAGTAGTCGTCGACAACCCTCCTGCGCCAGGCGTAATCCTGATCCGATTCTTCGTAAAGGGCAGCCCTGCGTTCATTGATAGTGAAACTTCCGCTGTCGTCGTAGATGATTAACTCAAGTTGGTCGCGAGGCATGCCGGAAAAGGGGTTTTTACCCAGGCCATTTGCGTAAAGCGTTGCCTGTTTGGCGCGTTCTAATAAGGCAGGGTCTTGGGTGTTGGGTATTTCAGCATCGTGTTTGATTTTTTTACTGTTGTAATCGTTGCCTGCCAGCAAGTCAGATGTGTTGATGTCCATATCTTTAAGCTGTTGCTTTGTATAGTTTCCGTACGTCGTTTGTGCGCGTAGGGCGGCATCGCTCAACTGGCTTGCCAATGTTGTGACAGTTGCGCGGTCATGCATGTTGGTTTTCAGCGCCGTTTCTATAGGTTGAGTGATGGATGTAGAGGCCGCGGGCGTGTAATCAGAGGGTAGGGCTTTATTGCTTAAGGTTGAACTCACTGTGGGATTCATCAGTGTGTGCTCCTGCGTGATCTTATGCCGCTGAATTGTCGAGCGTGGACGGAGTCTCTCAAGCTAAATATGAAAGACTCCGATAGCGTGCTAGCGCATGGTCATTTCGACTGACCAAGAATAATCCGAGAGGCTGACGCCAGTTGACCGAATGGTGCAGCTAGCACCTCCGGTAGGCGTGGCAGAGTGGTTCCATTTAGGTATCTTGGCGCCTGCAAACCCTAGGGTCGCCACAAATGTTGTGAGGAATACGCAGGACTTGTTGCCCATGGTATATCGCACATGTGCGTAGTTGACGAGAGGAGAAACTTCGCTTTTTACCGTGTATGTATTGGCGGCGTTTGCCTGGACGGTATCGTCAGGAAGAGGTGAAGCGTTGTTTCTGGTTGCGAATTGATTGCTGTCCTGTGGTGAGTAAATTGCGGTAGTGTCGCCCAAGTTTTTGAAGGTGACTTTAACCTGGGGGCCGGCGAGTGCTGAGCCAGTAACAAGGGTGAGTGCTATACAAGCCGAGCAAGTGGAAGTGAATAGGTTCATGAGTGTTGCTCCTTTTGGAATGGTTTGATTTTTCTTGCAAGTGTCTTTCCTTTGTTTGCAGCTGACTGGAATTTTGTTGTAGGGGTATCCCTACAGCTTCTAGATTCAGTACGTAATTCATGCCGGTCAAAGTCGTTTGTGTTAGAAATTATTTTTTGAATTTGTAGGAATCTTGATGTGGCTGTCTTTTGTTGGCGCTTAATGTCGAGATAGAGGGTTTGATTAGGTCTCGGTTCACGGAGGGTGTGTTGAGTCACTTTTGGTTGTTTTGAATTTTACGAAGTTACTTACAGTTATTGCCTACTCCGTTTTCTGTCATCCACTCCGATTTTATGCAACAGCCTTACTGTAATCGGGCCCCCTGTCTGATCTAATAGTGCAATTATTCTGGCGAAACCCGCCGAAAAAAGCCGTGTTACTGACACCTGAGGCCGCCCATGCAAACCCCATCGCCGACACTTATTCGCGAAACCTTCCCCGTCGGCCCGCTGCAGTGCAACTGCACCATCATCGGCGACCCCATCACCAAAAAAGCCATCGTGGTCGACCCCGGTGGCAACCATGAACTGATCCTGGCGCGGCTCGATGCCCTGGGCCTCAAGGTGGTGAGCATCATTCACACCCATGCCCATCTCGATCACTTCCTGGCATCCGGGCAGTTGAAGGAAAAGACTGGCGCCACCCTACACCTGCACAAGGACGACCAATTCCTGTGGGACAACCTGGAGATGCAGTGCCAGATGTTTCGCGTGCCCTATACCCCTGTGCCGTCTCCGGATCGTTGGCTCGAAGATGAAGAGGAACTGGCCTGCGGCTGCGGCATTGCGTTGCATACGCCTGGGCACACGCCGGGCTCGATGAGCTTCTGGTTTGCCGATGCCAAGCTGCTGATCGCCGGCGACACGCTGTTTCGACGCGGGGTAGGGCGCACGGACCTGTGGGGCGGGGACCAGGCGACCATCGTGCGTTCGATCAAGCAGCGGCTGTATACGTTGGACGAGGGCGCGACGGTGGTGGCCGGCCACGGGCCGGATACGCGATTGGGGGATGAGATGCGCGAGAACCCGTTTGTGCGGGCGTGATGGCGGATAAAACCTGCAAGGTTTGCAGTAAAAACTCAGGTCGCGTTCAGTGTGTGTCTGCTACGGTTTCTGTAGCAGGGCAAATGCCAAACCTTTTGTTACAGCTTGGGGCGCAGTCACGGAATTTTTACCGTCGGTCGCGTTCCAAACTCGGCACGGGTCCATTGCCAATGTCCTTTGCACCATAGAATGCAAAAGTAGGAGCTTCCCTCATGTTCACTTCGCGTCGTCTGCTTGTTGTCGCCACCGTTGTCGCTTTGTTGAGCGGCTGTGCTAACCAGAATCCTTATGACGCCAGCAGCCAGGGGCAGGCCAGTAATGAATCCGGCGGCATGAGCAAGACCGCCAAGTACGGTGGCCTTGGTGCCCTGGCCGGCGCACTGGCCGGTGCGGCTATCGACCACAACAACCGTGGCAAGGGCGCGCTGATCGGTGCCGTTGTGGCCGGTGCCGGCGCAGCAGGCTACGGCTACTACGCCGACCAGCAGGAAAAGAAACTGCGCGAAAGCATGGCCAACACCGGTGTTGAAGTACAGCGCCAAGGCGATCAGATCAAGCTGATCATGCCGGGCAACATCACCTTCGCGACCAACTCGGACGCGATCTCCAGCAGCTTCTACACGCCGCTGAACAACCTGGCCAACTCCCTCAAGCAATTTAACCAGAACACCATTCAGATCGTCGGCTACACCGACAGCACCGGCAGCCGCCAGCTGAACATGGACCTGTCCCAGCGTCGCGCCCAGAGCGTGGCCAACTACCTCACCTCCCAAGGTGTGAGCCCGGCCAACCTGAGCGCACGTGGTGCCGGTCCGGATAACCCGATTGCCAGCAACGCCGACGTCAATGGCCGTGCCCAGAACCGTCGTGTCGAAGTGAACCTGGGTCCAATCCCTGGCCAACAGTACGGCCAGCCGGGTGCACAGGCGCCACAGCAGAACAACCAGTTCCAGGGCAACCCGTACTCGCAGTACCAGTAACAACACTCAAAAAAAGGGCGCCCTGCAAGGCGCCCTTTTTTGTGCCCGAAGGTTTTACAAGCGGAAACGGCTGACCAGGGTGTTGAACGACGTTGCCAGGTTCGACAGCTCCTGGGTCGATGCGTTGGTCTGGTGCGCGCCGGCGGCGGTTTGCGTGGACAGGTCCTGGATGTTCACCAGGTTGCGGTCTACCTCGCGGGCCACGTGGGCTTGCTCTTCGGACGCGGTGGCGATCACCAGGTTGCGTTCGTTGATCTGGGAAATGCCCTCGGCGATCAACTCCAACGCCTCGCCGGTGGCCTGGGCGAGGCCCTGGGTGTCGTTGACCAGGGCCTGGCTTTTACCCATGGCGCCCACGGCCTGGTCGGCACTGGATTGCACGGCGTTGATCATGCCTTCGATCTCCCCGGTCGAGGCCTGGGTACGCGCGGCAAGGGCGCGAACTTCGTCGGCTACTACGGCAAACCCACGACCCTGCTCACCGGCCCTGGCGGCCTCGATGGCCGCGTTGAGTGCCAGCAGGTTGGTCTGCTCGGCGATCCCGCGAATCACATCCAGCACCTTGCCGATATCCCGCACCTGGCCGGCCAGGTCCTTGACCATGGTGGTCGAGGTGTCGATTTCGGTGGTGGCGTGGTTGATCGCCGTGACGGCCTTGCGCGCCTGGTCGCGGCCATTGGTGGCTTGCACGCTGGTGGTGTGGGATGCCTCGGAGGTAGACACCGCATTGCGTGCCACTTCCTCGACCGCCGAGGTCATCTCGGTCACCGCCGTTGCGGCTTGCTGAATCTCGTCGTTCTGGCGCACCAGACCGCGGCTGCCATTGTCGGTGACGGCGGTCAGTTCTTCGGCCGCTGATGCCAATTGATCCGACGCGCTGGCGATTTGATGGATGGTCTGCTTCAAGCTCGATTGCATATCGCCCAGGGCACTCAGCAGTTGACCGGTTTCATCGCGGCCGGTGCTGACGATGGCCTGGGTCAGATCGCCATCGGCAATGCGCCGTGCGCTGGTCACGGCGGTGGCGATGGGGCGACTGATCAGACGGCTGATAAACAGGCCCAGCAGGATCGCCGCGATAAAGGCGAGGACGATGCCTGAATACAGGGTGTTGCGCGCTGAAGACTCCTGCACCACCGCGTCCGCCGCGCTTTCTGCAACCTGGCGGTCGTTGGAGTCAACGATGATGGTCTGTTCATCCATCACCACGCGATAGGCTTTCTGCAGCTCGCCGAACAACAGCGAGCGGGCCTTATCCAACTCGCCCGCGTTCAGCAGGCCGATGTACTGCTGCACCATGGCCTGGTACACCGGCCAATCGCGCTCCATCTTGTCGCCGGCTGCGCGCTCGTCATCGGCCATCGGGCGCTGGCGGTACGTGGCGAATGCTTTCTCGCTGGCCAGTCGGTTGGCATTCATCGAAGCGATGAACTCGTCTTTGACGCTCTGGGGCGCATCGCTGCTGTAGGCGGCATACAGGCGATACAAGTCGCGGCTTTGCCCCACGGCCTTGACCTTGTTTTGCGCAGTGTTGGCAATGGACACCAGGTTGTTGTCGAACACCGACTTGAGGCTTTCCGACAGCGCCGACACCCCTCGGCTACCCAATACGCCCACCCCCAGTGTGATAAGCGCGCACAGTGAGAAGGAGGTGATCAGTTTGGTGGAGAGTTTTGCGTCGTTAAGCCAGCTCATCGGTTCGTCCTGGAAAGATGCTGATTGATTCATCAACGAAGTGAGTACCGGCACCGTTAGGGGTGGCGGCGGTGGTCGTACTTCTATCGACAGATGCGTCCAGGACTTAAGGGTTGCTGAATGTTTCGGCAGATCAATTCGCTGCAAAACGGGCTTTTTTAAGAGGTTTTATCGTGATTTTTACAGGTGAGGCGCGATATTCATAAAGCATAAGTCTATGCGAAAATGCCTTATAGATTATAAAAAACCTATATATATCAAATAGATACGATAAATTTTGATGGGATTTCAGGTTTTTAGAAAACAGCAGAAAACAGCACATACGTTCAAGCATGACGAAAATTCACATAAAACCGTCCATTTTTCTTAAAAACCTCATTAACGTTGCCATCGCATTGGCGACACTGTCGCTGAAAGGCTCGATCTAGAGGCCTCGATCTGAAATGCACATTGATGGCAATTAGCCTCTTAACTTGTTGCCAAATGTTGCTCCGCGTGAAATATTCACGCGTTGTTGTCGTATGACGACTGATAACAATATGAATTATTCGAAGGGCCGCAGAGCTCAAGAATCCGTGAAGCCATGAGTGCAGCTGCGTAGGGTAAAAAGACATGCCGCGTAAATCGGTTAGGGAAAAAGGCATCAGGCATGCCTTGGCGGGCGTTCTGTCGCTTGTCGTTTGGGGGGCCGGCAGTGCGCATGGCCAGGCATTGGAGGCCTCTGCATCACCAGGCAAACGCCTGGCTGTGGCGGCGGATTGCGTGGCGTGCCACACCGCACCGGGGGGCAAGCCTTTTGCGGGCGGCTACCCGCTGAGTTCACCGATGGGGGTGATCTACTCGACCAATATCACCCCGTCCAAATCCGCCGGTATCGGTGGCTATACCGCTGAGCAATTCGCCCGAGCGGTGCGCGATGGCGTCACCCCGGATGGCACGCACCTGTATCCGGCCATGCCTTACACCTCCTACGCGAAAATGACCGACGCCGACGTCGCGGACCTCTACCACTACTTCATGCAAGAAGTGCAGCCCGTCGACACCACGACCACCAAGACCGACCTGGATTTCCCGTTCAACATCCGCGCTTCCATGCTCGGCTGGAACGCGTTGTTCCATAGCCAGAAGCGTTTCACCCCGGACCCCGCCAAGTCCGCCGAAGTGAACCGTGGCGACTACCTGGTCAATGCCCTGGCGCACTGCGACACCTGCCACACGCCACGTAACGTGCTGATGGCGGCCGACAGCAGCAAGCCCCTTGCCGGTGGCGCATTGGGCAGTTGGTATGCACCCAACATCACCTCCGACAAAACCAGCGGCATCGGCGCCTGGTCCAGCGATGAACTGGTCGCCTACCTGCGCACCGGCCATGTGGAGGGCAAGGCCCAAGCTGCCGGGCCGATGGCCGAAGCGGTGGAGCACAGCCTGCAACACCTGGATGCGGTCGATCTCAAGGCGATTGCCGCCTACCTGCTGCAAACCCAGCCCATCAACACCGGCGAGACCAAGGCGCGCCATGAGTTCGGCCAGCCATCCACCGACGAGTTGACCCGGCGCGGCGGCAAGCCCGCCGACAATCCCGGCTGGCACATCTTCAGCGGCACCTGCGCCAACTGCCACCAGGCCAACGGCCAGGGCACCCGCGAGTACCCGTCGCTGTTCCACAACACCGCCACTGCCCGCAGCGACAACCTGATCGCAGCCATCGTCTACGGCGTGCACCGCGAAGTGGACGGCGTGGCCATCGACATGCCGGCCTTCGGCCCGGACGCGCTGTTCACCGACCGTCTCAACGACCAGCAGATTGCCGACGTCAGCAACTACGTGCTGTCCCGTTACGGCAATGACGCGTTGAAAGTGACCGCTGCCGATGTCGCCCAGGTACGTGAAGGCGGACCCAAGGCGCCGTTGGCGCAGATGGCCAAGTTCACCGTCCCGGCCATTGTCGTGGCTTGCATCCTGATTGCCCTGGCGGTGATCGTTCTTGTCCGTCGCCGACGTCGGGAGGTTTGACCCATGGACTCATCAATCAATGCACTGTCGCGCCGCAGCCTGTTGCGCGGCTCGGTCACCCTGGGGCTCACGGCGCTGGTCAGCGGCCTGATGCCTTGGCAGTCGGCCATGGCAGCTGCCCAGTCGGACGCCGATTTTGCCGCCTTGTCGCAGTTCCTGGTCAGCCGCCCGGTCAATACCGTGCTGGCTGCGCGTTACTACGCGGCCCTGGACAAGCGCGCGCCGAACTTCTCCACCAACGTCATTGCCCTCAAGCAACTGATCGCCGAGCGCGGCCTCAAGCATGTGGATGACTACCTGGCCCTGACTGACGCCGACCCCTCATTGAAGGCAACGGCCACCAGCATCATCTCGGCCTGGTACCTGGGGATCGTCGGCGAACCGGCTGACGCCGAACTGGTCGCCTACAGCGAAGCGCTGATGTATCGGCCCACCCACGGCACCCTCATCATCCCCACTTACGGTGGCGGCCCTGACTCATGGGGCCCCAAACCCAAAGCGCCACAGGACATCAAACTATGAGCAAGGCACAATTCGATGCCGACGTCGTCATTATCGGCTCCGGCGTGATGGGCGGGTTGATTGCGACCGGCCTGGCCAAGGCTGGCAAGTCGGTGATCGTTCTTGAGGCTGGCCCTCGGGTCAACCGCCGCGACGTGGTGGAAACCTTCCGCAATGCGCCGGTCAAGCTGTCCCTGGCCAACGCCAAGTTGCAGGGCGCGGGTTCGCCGTATCCAAGCCTGCCCCACGCGCCGTCCACCTATGGCGACTATTTGCAGCAAGTCGGCCCGGTTAAATACAACACGTCGTACCTGCGGGTCGTGGGCGGTACCACCTGGCACTTCGGTTCATCGCTGTGGCGCATGTTGCCCAACGACTTTCGCTTGAAGTCCCTGTATGGCCAGGGCCGCGATTGGCCGATCAGCTACGACGAACTCGAACCCTTCTACGCGCGGGCCGAAACCGAACTGGGTGTTTCCGGCGTGGATGGTCAGGACGAAAGCGGGCAGGGCGGCGAGGCGTTTCCGCCACGTTCAATCCCATACCCGATGGAAGGGCTCAAGCCCAGCTACATGTTCACCCGCCTTTCGGAAATGCTCGGCAAGGGTGGCTACAACCCGATCCTTGAACCCAACGGCCGCGCCACTCGCCCCTATGGCAAGCGCCCGCCCTGTGCCGGCAACAACAACTGCAACCCGGTCTGCCCGATTGCCGCCAAGTACGACGGCTCGATGCATATCGATGAAGCAGAGCGCCATGGCGCCAAGGTCCTGGAAAACTCGGTGGTGTACAAAATCGAGGCGGGGGATGACGGCAAGATCACGGCTGTCTGGTACATGCGCCCCGACAAGTCCACTCACAAGCTGACCGCGCGTTACTTTGTGCTGGCAGCCTATGGCATCGAGTCGCCGAAGTTGTTGTTGATGTCGACCTCCGACAAATACCCCAACGGCATCGCCAACTCCTCCGACCAGGTGGGCCGCAACCTGATGGACCACACCGGCATCAGCATGAACGTGATGACCAAGGAAGACATGTGGCCAGGTGAGGGGCCGACCCAGTTGCTGGTGTACCTGAACAGCCGTGACGGCGCCTTCCGCAAGGACTATCCGGGCTACAAGATCAAGGTGCGCAACACGGTGCCGACGTCGCAGATCACCTCCAACCTGATCGCCAAGGGCGTGCTGGGCTCCAAGCTCGATGAGCAGATTCGCCTGCAATCGGCGCGTTCGCTCAACTGGGCGGTGGACTTCGAAACCCTGCCGCTGCCAGAAAACCGCGTCACGCCCAGCAAGACCAAGTTCGATGCCATCGGCCTGCCGGTGCCAGAGATCTACTACAGCGTCCCGGACTACTGGCACGCGGGCAAAGAGAAGGCCCTGGAGGACTTCAAGCAGTTCGCCAAGCTGCTGGATGCCGACATCCTTAGCACCGACGTGGGCTTCCAGAACCGTCAGCACATCATGGGCACCACCATCATGGGCGATGACCCCAAGGACTCGGTGGTGGACCGCGATTGCCGCAGCCACGACCACGCCAACCTGTTTATCGCCGGTACCAGCGTGATGCCATCGTCGTCTTGCGTGAACCCGACGCTGACGGGCGCGGCGTTGAGTATTCGGATTGCGGATGTGCTGGTGAGCGAAGTCTGATTCTGATCAGCGCGCCATAAAAAAGCCCCCTGATGCCATTGGCACAGGGGGCTTTTTTTTAGCTGTTGGTTGGTGGCAGTGGGATCAGTCGATGTACTCGAACACTTTCACGATCTTCTGCACGCCGGACACGCCCTGCACCAGGTTGGCGGCACGGGTGGCTTCTGCCTGGGTCAGCAGGCCCATCAGGTAGACGATACCGTTGTCGGTCACCACCTTGATGCGCGAGCCGGGGATGGCGTTGTCAGTGAGCATCTGCGCCTTGATCTTGGTGGTCAGCAGCGCATCGTTGCTGATGGCCAGCAGGGTGATAGGGTCCATTACTTGCAGCTCGTTGTGGACCTTTTTCACCCGCTGTACGGCTGCCGCTGCCTGTTCAGCCTGGGCTTTGAGATCGGCACGCGGGGTTTGGCCGGCCAGCAGGACCACGCCGTTGAAGCTGGTGACGACGATGCGCGACGCGCCATTACCCAGGTCGGTGGCGGCCTTGGCGACGTTCACTTCAACCTTGGTTTCGATCAGCGAATCATCGATCTTGCTGCCGAAAGTGCGGGTGCCTTTATCGTCCTGGATCGGCGTGTCACGCGTCGCGGTGATCGCGGTGCTGCAACCGCTGATCGCGAGGCACAGGGTGATGGCCAAAAGGCTGAGGCGGTTAACGGTCATTCTTCACTCCCAAACAGTTGGCTGTCGATCAGATCGCACAGGCAGTGGATCGCCAGCAGGTGGACTTCCTGGATACGTGCGGTGACATTGGCCGGGACGCGAATCTCCACGTCTTCGGGCAATAGCAACGAAGCCATGCCGCCGCCATCGCGGCCGGTCAATGCTACGACAATCATTTCGCGATCATGTGCGGCCTGGATCGCTTGAATAATATTCGCCGAGTTGCCGCTGGTGGAAATCGCCAGCAACACATCGCCCGGTTGGCCCAGGGCGCGGATCTGCTTGGAGAAGATTTCGTTATAGCTGTAGTCGTTGGCGATCGAGGTGATTGTCGACGAGTCGGTGGTCAAGGCGATGGCCGGCAGGCTAGGGCGCTCGCGCTCGAAGCGGTTGAGCAACTCGGACGAGAAATGCTGGGCATCACCGGCCGAACCGCCGTTGCCGCACGAAAGCATTTTGCCCTCGTTGAGCAAGGCATTGACCATGACCTGACTGGCTTGCTCGATGTGCGGTGCAAGTACGTCCATCGCCTGTTGCTTGGTGTCGATGCTGGCCTGGAAAAGCTGGCGAATTCGGGATTGCATGTCCATCTGTGTGACCTTAAGTAGCGCGGCTGTTTGGCACAGGAATGTGCAGCCCGCAAAGCAAAGAGCAAAAGTGTGTGGTGAAGATGTCCGGCGAATCAGCTGTCGAAGGCATTTTTCAGCCAGTTCAGATCAGCCTGACCAGACGGTGTGCTTTCTATGGCAACCACATCGAAACGGCAGGGGGCGTCGGCCCAGCGATGCTCTTTTTGCAAAAAGAACTGCGCGGCGAGTATCAGCTTCTGACGCTTGCGCCCGTCGATACTGGCGAGCGCGCCACCCCATTGTGCGTGTTTTCTGTAGCGGACTTCGACGAATACTACTGTATCGCCGTCAAGCATGACCAGATCAAGCTCGCCGCGTTTA
The DNA here is from genome assembly GCF_004682055.1 of Pseudomonas kairouanensis. GTDB lineage: Bacteria > Pseudomonadota > Gammaproteobacteria > Pseudomonadales > Pseudomonadaceae > Aquipseudomonas > Aquipseudomonas kairouanensis. The sequence continues at coordinate 205,028 of NZ_QUZU01000001.1, forward strand.
CACAACCAGTTCTGCGCCAGCAGGCGCAGACCCTGTTGTTGCAAGTGCTTCAGCGCTTGAAGTTCGGCATCCTTGCCGCTTTGTGCGCGGGACCGCTCGGGCATCAGCGCGGTGTGTCTGGCAGGCGCTGGATATCGCCGCCAACGAACTTGGCCCATGGCAGCTGGCGATCAACGCGCTGGTTGGTGTTGATACCGAGGCTGCCCGACAGGCCGTCAACGCGGGTATCCGGCAGTGCCTTGAGTTGACCCAGGCGTGGCGCCAGGCGGTAAGCGTCGACACCCATCGCGTACAGGCGGCCAAGGCTGCCATTGGCTTGCGGCCATTGCGCGGCAACCTGGTTGCGCAGCGGGTCGGTGGTGTTAAGCAGCCAAGGGGTTTCGCAGAACATCACGTTGGTCATGTCCAGGTACTGGTTCTTGTCACCGCTGGCACTGAACACATGGGACGTTGCATAAACAGGTACATCGCCGGCGTACTGGAAGTTCAGGGTGGGCTTGATCTGCTGGGCCAGTTGCGGGGTCACGGCCAGGAAGATGAACTCGATGTCCTGGCGACGCGACGGCTGTGCGGCGACGTCGGTGCCCACGGTACTTTGCAGGCTCTTGGCGCGGCCTTCGCTTTTACGCAGTTGGAACAGGTCGGCGATCTGCTGGGCCAGGGCAACTGGCTGGTCGACGTATTCGACGCCGACAACGGTGCCACCATTGGCTTCCCAATCCTGGCGGAAGGCTTTGTAGACGCGCTCGCCCCATTCGCCACGGGGTACCATCGCAGCGGCGCGGTGCAGGCCGTCGGCACGGGCGCGGCGCGACACTTCACGGGCTTCGTCTTCAGCGGCCAGGCCGAACTGGAACAGTTGCGCCGGGCTACGGTCGGTTTCGCTGTAGTTCAGCGCCAGTGTCGTGATCGGCAGTTGTGGGCGCGCGGCCAGTTGTTTGACCAGGGGTTTTTCCAGCGGGCCGACGACCAGTTGCACGCCGGCGGCCTGGGCCTTGGCGTAGAAGTCATCCAGGGAGTTCAGGCGCGAGCTGTCATAGAACTCGATGACCGGCGGCTTCTGCCCGGCTTGTTCGGCCTGGTAGTGCGCAGCCATGAAGCCTTCGCGCAACGCCTTGCCCACGGAGGCCAGCGGGCCGTCCTGTGGCAACAGCACGGCGATCTTGTTCAGGGGCTGGCTGGCCAACTCCTTGAGCTTGGTCAGCGGCAATGGCAGCTGCACGGCGGCGGGGTGGCCTGGGTTTTGGGCGCGCCAGGTGTCGATGGCGGCCTGTTGTTGCTCAAGCGTACCGGCGCCCTTGACCGCCTGGGCCAGGGTGATCCAGCCGTCGAGCGTCGGGTTGCCGCTGGCTTGCAGCTGCTCGGCAGGCAACGCTGCGATCAGCGCCCAGATGGCTTCGTGGTTGCTGGCGGCCGCATCGCCGGTAAGCAGTGGGGCCATGGCGACACGCTCGCGAGCGGCGGCCAGGGTCTGGCCATCGGCTTCATAGGCGCGGGCATGCACGCTGCCAGTACGGATCTGCTGGTCAGCCGGCAGGTCCTTGAGGCTTTGCAGGCTTGGGTGGTTCAAGGCGGCCAGGGCAGCCTTGGGCTGGTTGCGCGCCATGGCCAATTCCGCGGCCAGGGTGCTGGCAAACACTTGCGCGGCAGGCTTGAGGGCATCCAACGGTACTTGCGCAAGGATCTGCGACGAGCGGCCCGGATTGTTCTGCTTGTAGGCCATGTCTGCCGCACTCAGGCGCAACAGGGCGGCCTTTTCTGGCGTCTTGGCGGTTGTGGCCTGTTCGAGCAGTTGCTCGATACTGGCATCCGGGGTCCGTGGAAGTTCGCCAAGGCTGGACGAAGGCGAGCTGGCGCAAGCGGCCAACAGGGCAGCAAGGCAGAGGGCGGAGAGCAGCCGCAGGCAAGCGATCATGTAAGTGTTCCTGATACCGATCAAATTAGCGTGGAATTGTACCCAAGCACTGGCCCAGGCGCGATGTTACTGGCGTGAAACCGTCGATTTAGGTCGTGCAAATGTTGCTATTGGCGATCGGCGGCTGAAAAGGCATCGGCCGTGATGGCATATTTTCCAGGCTTCTACGCGTTACAATGCGGCTTTTGCCAACCATCGAGGTGTGCGTTTTGACTGCTCCAGGTCCTTTGAATTCCACTGCAGGCTCGCTTTTTGTCGTGGCGACGCCCATTGGCAACCTGGACGACATCAGTGCCCGGGCGCTGAAAGTGTTGCGCGACGTTAAATTGATCGCGGCCGAAGATACGCGTCATTCCCAACGCTTGATGCAGCATTTTGGTATCAGTACGCCATTAGCCGCCTGCCACGAGCACAACGAGCGCGAGGAAGGCAGTCGCTTTATCGTGCGCCTGCTGGCCGGCGATGATGTGGCACTGATCTCCGATGCGGGCACGCCGTTGATTTCCGATCCGGGTTATCACCTGGTACGCCAAGCGCGGGCCGCTGGTATCAATGTAGTGCCAGTTCCGGGTGCGTGCGCACTGATCGCCGCACTATCGGCGGCAGGCCTGCCCTCCGACCGGTTCATCTTCGAGGGTTTCCTGCCGGCCAAGGCCGTGGGGCGTCGGGCGCGTCTTCAGGCTTTGAAGGAGGAGCCGCGCACGCTGATCTTCTATGAGGCCCCTCACCGTATCCTCGAATGCCTGCAGGACATGGAGTTGGTGTTCGGTGGTGAGCGCTTGGCCTTGCTGGCCCGCGAGTTGACCAAAACCTTCGAAACCCTCAAGGGTCTGCCCCTGGAAGAACTGCGCGCCTTTGTCGAAGGCGACAGCAACCAGCAGCGCGGCGAGTGCGTGGTGCTGGTGGCGGGCTGGACCGCGCCTGAAGATGAAGATGCCGTAGGCAGCGAGGCCATGCGCATCCTTGACCTGCTGCTCAAGGAAATGCCCCTCAAGCGCGCTGCGGCCCTGGCGGCGGAAATTACCGGTGTGCGCAAGAACCTGCTATATCAAGCGGCGCTTGATAAACAGAAAGATGAATAGTTCCGGGGTTAAACCGGTATTTCGTCTGAACGTGATGGCAATACTGCACTTTTAATACTTGTCCTAAGTCCGCCGTGCCGTTAACCTGCGCGGCGGAGAGTCGATTGGACAGTCGCTGCCCTCTATGAAAATTAGGGGGGGGAGGAAAGTCCGGGCTCCATAGGGCGAAGTGCCAGGTAATGCCTGGGAGGCGTGAGCCTACGGAAAGTGCCACAGAAAATAACCGCCTAAGCATTTCGGTGCCGGTAAGGGTGAAAAGGTGCGGTAAGAGCGCACCGCACGACTGGCAACAGTTCGTGGCTAGGTAAACCCCACTTGGAGCAAGACCAAATAGGGTCCCAAGGCGTGGCCCGCGCTGGGACCGGGTAGGTTGCTAAAGGTGTCCAGTGATGGCCATCGTAGACGAATGACTGTTCAAGACAGAACCCGGCTTACAGATCGACTCTCCACCTTTTTCCTTCTGTTCGAATCTCGAACAGAAAACCGGTAGTAACGCAAGAATCCCTCCCTGCCGAATCATTGGCAGATGCATCTTCGTAATACCAAAAAAATCTTACTCTTAATAAATCACTTTAACTTTAAGCCATAGCGCTTTGAGCTACTTGTGCTTGTTGGGCCCAAAACATCGCTGAACTCTGGTTTCTCCTCCGTTTACGCTCCTAAATCTCCGTTCTGTAAGGCTTTTCCTTGAATCCGCGCCTTGACGGTGTGGTGGGCGCATTCCTATAGTGTGCGCAAGTGGCGGAAAGTGGCACAAAGTGGGTTTTTTGAACGTAAAACGCTAAAATTTGGAGAAACGCATCTGTGTTTCGCGGAGCTAACGCTATCAGTCTCGATGCAAAAGGCCGTCTCGCCATGCCGAGCCGGTATCGTGACGAGCTGATTTCGCGAAGCTCCGGGCAGTTAATCATCACCATTGATGCCGTTGATCCTTGTTTGTGTGTTTACCCCCTCGATGAGTGGGAGTTGATTGAAACCAAGTTGCGCGCGCTGCCTTCATTGCGTGAAGAAAACCGCCGTTTGCAGCGTTTGCTGATCGGTAATGCCGTCGACCTTGAACTCGATGGCAGTGGTCGTTTCCTGGTGCCACCGCGTCTGCGCGAGTACGCCAAGCTCGACAAGCGCGCAATGCTGGTGGGCCAACTGAACAAGTTCCAATTGTGGGACGAAGATGCCTGGGATGCTGTTTCTGCAGCAGACCTGGCTGCTATTCAACAACCGGGCGCCATGCCTGATGAACTGCGTGATTTGATCCTGTGACTATTGATAGCGGCTTTAACCACATCACCGTACTGCTTGACGAAGCCGTTGAGGCTCTCGCCGTACGCGCGGATGGCTGCTATTTGGATGGCACTTTCGGCAGGGGCGGGCACAGTCGGTTGATACTTAGCCAGCTCGGGTCCGACGGTAAGCTCCTCGGGTTCGACAAAGACCCCCAAGCGATTGCCACCGGGCAAGCGCTAGCGGCCGAAGACGGCCGCTTTGTCGTTGTACAGCGCAGCTTTGCCGAGCTGGGTGCCGAAGTGGCCGAGCGCGGCATGGCGGGCAAGGTGGCCGGGGTTTTGCTCGACCTGGGCGTGTCTTCGCCACAGCTCGACGACCCGGAGCGCGGCTTCAGCTTCATGAACGACGGCCCCCTCGACATGCGCATGGACCCGACGCGCGGCATCAGCGCTGCCGAGTTCATCGCCACCGCTCCCCACGAAGAAATCACCCGCGTATTCAAGGAATACGGTGAAGAGCGCTTTGCCGGCCGCATGGCCCGCGCTGTGGTCGAACGCCGTGAAATCCAGCCGTTCGAGCGCACCGCCGACCTGGCCGAAGTGCTGAAAGTCGCCAACCCTGCCTGGGAAAAGGGCAAGAACCCGGCCACCCGTGCGTTCCAGGGCTTGCGCATTCACGTCAATAACGAATTGGGCGACCTGGAGGCGGGCCTCGAAGCCGCCCTGGACGCACTGGAAGTGGGTGGTCGCCTGGTGGTGATCAGCTTCCACTCCCTGGAAGACCGCATCGTCAAACTGTTCATGCGCCGTCTGGTCAAGGGCGAGTCCGACAACCTGCCGCGCAACCTGCCGGTACGTTTCGAAGCCTTTGTGCCGAAAATCAAAATCCATGGCAAAGCGCAGTTCGCTTCCGAAGCCGAACTCAAGGCCAACCCACGTTCCCGCAGCGCCGTCATGCGTGTCGCGGAGAAGTTGCGGTGAGCAAGCTTTTCGCCAAGCCCCTCCCGGGCGGCAGCTTCTTCATGATGCTGCTGTACGTCGGCGTGCTGGTGTCCGCGATTGCGGTGTCTTACAGCGCGCACTACAACCGCCAACTGCTCAACACCCTGTACGGGGAGTTGAGCGTGCGCGACAAGGCACAGGCGGAATGGGGCCGGTTGATCCTGGAGCAAAGCACCTGGACGGCCCACAGCCGCATTGAAGTGCTGGCCACCGAACAACTGAAAATGCACATCCCTGGCGCGGCTGACGTTCGCATGGTGGCGCCATGATGAAACTCGAAGGCGCACTCTACCCATGGCGTTTCCGCCTGATGCTCGGCTTGCTGGCATTGATGGTGGGGGCGATCGCCTGGCGGATCATCGACCTGCAAGTGGTCGATCGCGACTTCCTGATCGGCCAGGGCGATGCCCGCAGCCTGCGTCATATCCCCATTCCTGCACACCGCGGCCTGATCACCGACCGTAACGGCGAGCCTCTGGCCGTCAGCACCCCGGTGACCACCCTGTGGGCCAATGCCAAGGAACTGCAGGTTGCCAAGGACCGCTGGCCGGCCCTCGCTGCTGCACTTGGCCAAGACCCCAAAGCCCTGGCCGAACGCCTCGAAGCCCAGGCCAACAAAGAATTCATCTACCTGGTGCGTGGGCTTACCCCTGAGCAAGGCCAGCAAGTGCTCGACCTTAAAGTCCCCGGTGTCTACGGCATCGAGGAATTCCGTCGTTTCTACCCGGCCGGTGAAACCACTGCCCATATGGTCGGCTTTACCGACATCGATGATCACGGTCGTGAAGGCGTGGAACTGGCCTACGATGAATGGCTGGCCGGGGTTCCCGGCAAACGACAAGTCATCAAGGATCGGCGCGGCAGGCTGATCAAGGATGTCCAGGTCACCAAAAACGCCAAGGCCGGTAAGCCCTTGGCGTTGTCGATTGACCTGCGCCTGCAATACCTGGCCAACCGCGAACTGCGTAACGCGATCATCGAGAACGGCGCCAAGGCCGGCAGCCTGGTGATCATGGACGTCAAGACCGGCGAGATTCTCGCCATGGTCAACCAGCCGACCTACAACCCCAACAACCGTCGCAACCTGCAACCGGCGATGATGCGCAACCGCGCCATGATCGACGTGTTCGAGCCGGGTTCGACCATGAAAGCCATCTCCATGAGTGCGGCTCTGGAAACCGGGCGCTGGAAGCCCAGCGACAAGGTCGAGGTGTACCCAGGCACCTTGCAGTTGGGTAAATACACCATTCGTGACGTATCCCGCACCGAAGGTCCAGTGTTGGATTTGACAGGTATCCTGATCAACTCCAGTAACGTGGGCATGAGTAAGGTCGCGTTCGATATCGGTGGTGAAACCATCTACCACCTCGCGCAAAAAATCGGCCTGGGCCAACCCACCGGCCTCGATTTCCCAGGCGAGCGCGTGGGCAACCTGCCGAACTACCGCGACTGGAAAAAGGCCGAGACCGCCACGCTTTCCTACGGCTACGGCCTGTCGGTAACCGCCATCCAACTGGCCCACGCCTTCTCCGTGCTGGCCAACAACGGCCGCATGGTGCCGCTGAGCCTGATCCACGTCGACGAAGCCCCGAAAGCCACCCAGGTGATTCCGGAAAACGTCGCCAAGACCATGCAAGGCATGCTGCAACAAGTGATCGAAGCGCCGCGCGGTGTATTCCGTGCCCAGGTGCCGGCGTATCACGTGGCAGGCAAGTCCGGTACCGCCCGTAAAACATCGGTGGGCACCAAGGGCTACGCAGAAAACTCCTATCGCTCGCTGTTCGCCGGTTTCGGCCCAATGAGCGACCCGCGCTACGCCATCGTCGTAGTGATCGATGAACCGAGTAAAGCGGGCTACTTCGGTGGCCTGGTATCGGCGCCGGTGTTCAGCAAAGTGATGTCCGGCACCCTGCGCCTGATGAACATCACGCCGGACAACCTGCCGCCGACCCAACAAGCGAACGCCGGACCACCGGCCGCTGCGGTAAAAGCCAATGGAGGGCGCGGCTGATGTCTCTTAGCCTGAACAAGATTTTCGCCCACGCTGGCCGCGATCTGCTGATTCGTGAGTTGAGCCTGGACAGCCGCAATGTGCGCGCCGGTGACCTGTTCCTGGCGGTGCCTGGCGGCAAATACGATGGTCGCGAGCACATTGCCGACGCCTTGCAGCGCGGCGCTGCGGCCGTGGCGTATGAAGTGGAAGGCGCCACCGTGCTGCCGATCACCGATGTGCCGCTGATTCCGGTCAAGGGCTTGGCCAAGCAGTTGTCGGATATTGCCGGGCGCTTCTATGGCGACCCGAGCCGTCACCTCAACCTGGTAGGCGTCACCGGCACCAACGGCAAGACCAGCGTGACCCAATTGGTCGCCCAGGCCCTTGACCTGCTGGGCCAGCACTGCGGCATCGTCGGCACCCTAGGCACCGGCTTCTATGGCGCGCTGCAAAGCGGCCTGCACACCACGCCGAACCCAATTGCCGTGCAAGCGACCCTGGCCGACCTGAAAAAGGCCGGAGCCAAGGCGGTTGCCATGGAAGTGTCGTCCCACGGCCTGGACCAGGGGCGTGTGACCGCCCTGGCGTTTGATGTGGCGGTGATGACCAACCTGTCCCGCGACCACCTGGACTACCACGGCACCATGGAGGCTTACGCGGCTGCCAAGGCCAAGCTGTTTGCCTGGAGTGACTTGAAGTGCCGGGTGGTGAACCTGGACGACGAATTCGGCCGCCAACTGGCCGCCGAAGAGCGCGAGTCACGCCTGATCAGCTACAGCCTTCAGGATTCCAGCGCGTACCTGTATTGCCGCGAAGCCCAGTTCAACGACGAAGGCGTGCGCGCCACACTGGTGACGCCACAAGGCGAACATCACCTGCGTAGCACCTTGCTCGGGCGTTTCAACCTGAGCAACGTCCTCGCCGCCATCGGCGCGTTGCTTGGCCTGGATTACGCGCTCGACGAAATTCTTAAAGTGCTGCCCAAACTCGAAGGCCCGGCCGGTCGCATGCAGCGCCTGGGCGGCGGCAAGCAGCCGCTGGTGGTGGTCGATTACGCCCACACCCCGGATGCCCTGGAAAAAGTCCTCGAAGCCCTGCGCCCACATGCCAAGGGCAAGTTGCTCTGCCTGTTCGGCTGCGGCGGCGACCGTGATCGCGGCAAGCGTCCGTTGATGGCCGAGATCGTCGAGCGCTTGGCCGACGGCGTGCTCGTCACCGACGACAACCCGCGCAGCGAAGACCCGAGCCAGATTTTCGATGACATCCGCGTAGGCTTCAAAGATGCGTCCAAGGCCACCTTCGTTGCGGGTCGTGGTGCAGCCATCGCCCAATTGATCGCCAGCGCCAGTGCTGACGACGTGGTAGTGCTGGCCGGTAAAGGCCACGAGGACTACCAGGAAATCAACGGCGAGCGCCATGCCTTCTCCGACTTGGTCGAGGCCGATCACGCCTTGACCGCCTGGGAGGTCGCCCATGCTTAAAGCGATGAAATTCAGCGAGCTGACCCAGGCCCTGTCGGCCCGTGTGCTGTCGAGCGATTGCAGCTTCGACGGTGTCAGTATCGATAGCCGCAACATCAAGCCAGGGCAGTTGTTCGTTGCCTTGGCCGGCCCGCGCTTCGATGGTCACGACTACCTCAATGACGTCGCCGCCAAAGGTGCCGTCGGCGCGCTGGTGCAACGTGAAGTCGCAGATTCCACCTTGCCGCAGTTGCTGGTGGCCGATACCCGCTTGGCCCTGGGCCAGTTGGGTGCGTTGAACCGTGCTGCTTTCGACAAGCCAGTTGCAGCCATCACCGGCTCCAGCGGCAAAACCACGGTCAAGGAACTGCTGGCCGGCATCTTGCGCACGCGCGGGCCGGTCCTGGCCACCCGTGGCAACCTGAACAATGATTTCGGCGCACCGCTGACCCTGCTAGAACTGGCCCCGGAACACACGGCGGCGGTGATCGAGCTGGGGGCCTCGCGCGTCGGCGAAATCGCCTACACCGTGGCGTTGACCAAGCCCCACGTCGTCATTATCAATAACGCCGGTACCGCCCATGTCGGCGAGTTCGGCGGCCCGGAAAAAATCGTCGAAGCCAAGGGCGAAATCCTCGAAGGCCTGGATGCCTCGGGCACTGCTGTATTGAATCTGGACGACAAGGCCTTCGAGACCTGGCGTGTACGTGCCGCCGGGCGCAAGGTGCTGACGTTTGCCGTGCTCAACGCGGCGGCTGATTTCCATGCCTCCAATATCACCGTCGATGCCCGTGGCTGCCCGTCGTTTACCTTGCATACCCCGCAAGGCAGCGAGCATGTGCAGTTGAACCTGCTGGGCAACCATAACGTGGCCAATGCCCTGGCCGCTGCGGCTGCGGCGTACGCCCTGGGCGTGTCGCTGTTCGGTATCGCCACTGGCCTGGGCGCGGTGCAGCCGGTCAAGGGCCGTACCGTGGCGCAGTTGGCTACTAACGGCATGCGTGTGATCGATGACACCTACAACGCCAACCCGTCCTCCATCAATGCCGCTGTCGACCTGCTCAAAACCTTTGCCGGGCGCAAGGTGCTGGTGCTGGGTGATATCGGCGAGTTGGGCGACTGGGCAGAACAGGGCCACCGCGAAGTCGGTGCCTATGCCGCTGGCAAAGTCGATGCACTTTACGCCGTGGGTACGAACATGGCCCACGCCGTTGATGCCTTCGGCCTGGGGGCGCGCCATTTTTCGACCCAGGCCGAGCTGATCCAGGCGCTGACTGCGGCTGAACAAGACAAAAACACAACCATTTTGATCAAGGGATCGCGCAGCGCGGTGATGGAAAACGTCGTCGCGGCCTTGTGCGGTTCAAGTACGGAGAAACATTAATGCTGCTGCTGCTGGCTGAGTATCTGCAACAGTTCCACAAAGGCTTCGCGGTCTTTCAGTACCTGACCCTGCGCGGGATTTTGGGTGTGCTGACCGCGCTGTCTCTGTCGCTGTTTCTGGGGCCGTGGATGATCCGCACCCTGCAGAACCTGCAAATTGGTCAATCGGTTCGTAATGACGGCCCGCAGTCGCACCTGTCCAAATCCGGCACCCCGACCATGGGCGGCGCGCTGATCCTGTCGTCCATCGGCATCAGCACCTTGCTCTGGGCCGACCTGCACAACCGCTACGTGTGGACGGTGCTGCTGGTGACCCTGTTGTTCGGCGCCATTGGCTGGGTGGATGACTACCGCAAGGTGATCGAAAAGAATTCGAAAGGCCTGCCAAGCCGCTGGAAGTATTTCTGGCAATCGGTGTTTGGCCTGGGCGCAGCGGTGTTCCTGTTCATGACCGCCCCAAGTGCGGTGGAAACCACCCTGATCATCCCGATGCTCAAGGACGCCAGCATTCCCCTGGGCGTCGGCTTCGTGGTGCTGACCTATTTCGTGATCGTCGGCTCCAGCAACGCGGTGAACCTCACCGACGGCCTCGACGGCCTGGCGATCATGCCGACGGTGATGGTGGGCGGTGCACTGGGCATCTTCTGCTACCTGTCGGGTAACGTGAAGTTCGCTGAATACCTGCTGATCCCTTATGTACCGGGTGCAGGTGAACTGATTGTGTTCTGTGGCGCACTGATCGGTGCCGGCCTGGGCTTCCTGTGGTTCAACACCTATCCGGCACAAGTGTTCATGGGTGACGTCGGCGCACTGGCGCTGGGCGCGGCCCTGGGCACCATCGCCGTGATCGTTCGCCAGGAAATCGTGCTGTTCATCATGGGCGGTGTGTTCGTGATGGAAACCCTGTCGGTGGTCATCCAGGTGGCCTCCTTCAAATTGACCGGGCGTCGTGTGTTCCGCATGGCGCCGATTCACCACCACTTTGAACTCAAGGGCTGGCCCGAGCCGCGTGTGATCGTCCGTTTCTGGATCATCACCGTGATTCTGGTACTGGTCGGCCTTGCCACCCTGAAACTGAGGTAGAAACGAGTGTCCCTGATCGCTTCAGACCACTTCCGCATCGTTGTCGGCCTCGGCAAGAGCGGCATGTCCCTGGTTCGCTTCCTGGCGAGCCGGGGCAAGCCGTTTGCCGTGGCCGACACGCGGGAAAATCCACCGGAGCTGGTCACGCTGCGCCGTGACTACCCGCACGTGGAAGTGCGTTGTGGCGAGCTGGATGTCGAGTTTCTGTGCCGCGCCGATGAGCTCTACGTGAGCCCCGGCCTGGCGTTGGCAACACCGGCCCTGCAAGCGGCGGCGGCCCGTGGCGTGAAACTGTCTGGCGATATCGACCTGTTCGCGCGTAACGCGAAGGCGCCAATCGTGGCCATCAGTGGCTCCAACGCAAAAAGCACCGTGACCACCCTGGTGGGCGAAATGGCGGCTGCAGCCGGCAAGCGTGTGGCCGTGGGTGGCAACCTGGGTGTGCCTGCGCTGGACCTGCTCAGCGACGACGTCGAGCTGTACGTGATGGAGCTGTCGAGCTTTCAACTGGAAACCACCCACGACCTCGGCGCTGAAGTGGCCACCGTGCTGAACGTGAGTGAAGACCACATGGACCGCTACAGCGGCCTGCCGGCCTACCACCTGGCCAAGCACCGGATTTTCCGCGGCGCCAAGCAATTTGTGGTCAACCGCCAGGATGCCCTGAGCCGTCCGCTGATGGGCGAGGGCATGCCCTGCTGGACCTTTGGCCTGGGCAAACCCGACTTCAAAGCCTTCGGCATTCGTGAAGAGAACGGCGAGAAATACCTGGCCTTCGAATTCCAGAACCTGATGCCGGTGCGCGAGCTGAAAATCCGTGGCGCCCATAACCAGTCCAATGCCCTGGCGGCCCTGGCACTGGGGCACGCGGTTGGCCTGCCGTTCGACGCCATGCTGTCGGCCCTGCGTTCGTTCGGTGGCCTTGAGCATCGCTGCCAGTGGGTACGCGACCTCGACGGCGTCAGCTATTACAACGATTCCAAGGCCACGAACGTCGGTGCGGCCCTGGCTGCCATCGAAGGCCTGGGTGCCGATATCGACGGCAAGCTGGTACTCATCGCCGGTGGCGATGGCAAAGGCGCCGACTTCAAGGACCTCAAAGGCCCGGCGGCCGAGCATTGCCGCGCCGTGGTGCTGATGGGCCGCGACTCCGACTTGATCGCCGCCGCCCTGGGTGACGCCGTGCCGCAAGTGCGCGCCACCTCCCTGGACGACGCCATTGCCCAGTGCAAGGCCCTGGCCCAGCCGGGTGACGCGGTGCTGCTGTCGCCGGCGTGCGCCAGTTTCGACATGTTCAAGAACTACGAAGAGCGCGGCCAGTTGTTCGCCCGTGCCGTGGAGGCGTTGGTATGAGCCTCGGTCTGAGAAACATCATCAAGCCGTACCCATCGCCGATCATTACCGGGCGCGGCATCGACCTGGACTTCCCGATGCTCGCCGGTTGCTTGGCGCTGCTGGGCCTGGGCCTGGTGATGATCACGTCGGCATCCTCCGAAGTGGCCGCCGTGCAGTCGGGCAACACCCTGTACATGATGATCCGTCACCTGGTGTACCTGGTGATCGGCCTTGGTGCGTGCGTTGTCACCATGATGATTCCTATCGCCACCTGGCAGCGCCTGGGTTGGCTGATGCTGATCGGGGCCTTTGGCTTGCTGATCATGGTGATATTGCCCGGCATCGGCCGTGAGGTTAACGGCTCGATGCGTTGGATCGGCTTCGGTGCGTTCAACGTGCAGCCGTCGGAAATCGCCAAGGTGTTTGTGGTGATCTACCTGGCGGGCTACCTGGTACGTCGCCAGAAGGAAGTACGCGAAAGTTGGATGGGCTTCTTCAAGCCATTCATTGTGCTGCTGCCCATGGCTGGCCTGTTGCTGATGGAGCCCGACTTCGGTGCCACCGTGGTGATGATGGGCGCTGCGGCGGCGATGCTGTTCCTTGGCGGCGTAGGGCTGTTCCGCTTCACCTTGATGGTGGTGCTGGCCGTGGCCGCCGTGACCATCCTGGTACAGGCGCAACCCTACCGGATGGCCCGTCTGATTACCTTCACCGACCCCTGGTCCGACCAGTTCGGCTCCGGCTACCAGTTGACCCAGGCACTCATCGCCTTCGGTCGTGGCGAGTGGCTGGGCGTGGGCCTGGGCAACAGTGTGCAGAAGCAGTTCTACCTGCCGGAAGCCCACACCGACTTCGTGTTCTCGGTACTCGCCGAAGAGCTCGGCGTGGTGGGTTCGCTGTGCACCGTCGCGCTGTTCGTGTTCGTGTGTGTGCGCGGCATGTACATCGGATTGTGGGCCGAGAAGGCCAAACAGTATTTCGCCGCCTATGTGGCGTACGGCTTGTCGTTCCTGTGGATCGGTCAGTTCCTGATCAACATCGGCGTGAACGTCGGCCTGCTGCCGACCAAGGGCCTGACCTTGCCGTTCCTCAGTTACGGCGGCAGTTCGTTGGTGATTTGCTGTGCCTGTCTCGGGTTGTTGTTGCGCATCGAGTGGGAGAGTCGCACCCACTTGGGCAGCGAAGAGATGGAATTCAGCGAAAGCGATTTTGCCGAGGAGCCGACCCATGGGCGCTAACGTGCTGATCATGGCGGGCGGCACCGGGGGCCACGTGTTCCCTGCCCTGGCGTGTGCGCGGGAATTCCAGAACCGTGGCTACAGCGTGCACTGGTTGGGGACGCCGCGTGGCATCGAAAATGAATTGGTACCGGGTGCCGGTTTGCCGCTGCACCTGATCAACGTCAGTGGTCTGCGGGGCAAGAGCAAGTTGTCGTTGCTCAAGGCGCCATTCGTGTTGCTCAAGGCGGTATGGCAAGCGCGCAAGGTGATTCGCGAAGTGAAGCCGGTGTGTGTGCTCGGTTTTGGTGGTTACGTGACCGGCCCGGGTGGCGTCGCTGCCAAGCTCGCGGGCGTACCGGTGATCGTGCACGAGCAGAACGCCGTGGCCGGTACCGCCAACCGTCTGCTGGTGCCGTTGGCTGCGCGAGTCTGCGAAGCGTTTCCGAAGACCTTCGGAGCCTCGGACAAGCTGCGCACCACCGGCAACCCGGTGCGTACCGAATTGTTCATGGACATCGCCCGTGAAGCGTTGGCCGGGCGCAAGCCGCACCTGCTGGTCATGGGCGGCAGCCTGGGCTCCGAGCCCTTGAATAAATTGCTGCCTGAGGCGCTGGCGCAACTCCCTGTGGAACTGCGGCCGGAAGTCTTCCACCAGGCGGGCAAAAACCACGGTGAAGTCACCGCCACGCGTTATCGCGAAGCCGGTGTCGAGGCGAATGTACAGCCCTTCATCAAAGACATGGCCCAAGCCTATGGCTGGGCCGACCTGGTGGTCTGCCGCTCCGGCGCGCTGACCGTCAGTGAACTGGCCGCCGCCGGTCTGCCGTCCATGCTGGTGCCTTTGCCCCACGCCATCGACGATCACCAGACCCGCAACGCCGAATATTTGGCCGGGGAGGGCGCTGCCTTCCTGCTGCCGCAAAGAACGACTGGCGCCGCCGATTTGGCCGCACGCCTGACTGAGGTTTTGATGCAACCGGAACGACTCAACAACATGGCGAGCACCGCAAGCCGCCTGGCCAAACCTGACGCAACCCGCACCGTGGTCGATATCTGCCTGGAGGTGGCCCATGGTTGAGAATCAGAAAGCCATGCCACAACCCGAAATGCGCCGTATCCGTCGTATCCACTTCGTCGGTATTGGCGGCGTGGGCATGTGCGGCATTGCCGAAGTGTTGCTGAACCTGGGCTACCAGGTGTCTGGCTCGGACTTGAAAGAGTCGCCGGTCACCGACCGCCTGAAAAGCTTCGGCGCACAGATCTTTATCGGCCACCGCGCCGAGAACGCCGCCGAGGCTGATGTGCTGGTGGTGTCCAGCGCCGTGAACACGTCCAACCCGGAAGTGGCCACTGCCCTTGAGCGTCGTATTCCGGTGGTGCCACGCGCCGAGATGCTGGCCGAGCTGATGCGCTATCGCCACGGCATCGCCGTTGCTGGTACTCACGGCAAGACCACCACCACCAGCCTGATCGCCTCGGTCTTCGCCGCCGGTGGCCTGGACCCGACCTTTGTGATCGGTGGCCGCCTGAATGCAGCCGGTACCAATGCACAACTGGGCACCAGCCGTTACCTGATCGCCGAAGCCGATGAAAGTGACGCGAGCTTCCTGCACCTGCAACCGCTGGTCGCCGTGGTCACCAATATCGACGAAGACCACATGGCCACCTACGACGGTGACTTCAACAAGTTGAAGAAAACCTTCGTCGAGTTCCTGCACAACCTGCCGTTCTACGGTTTGGCGGTGGTGTGCCTGGACGATCCGGTGGTGCGTGAAATCCTGCCCCAGGTCAAGCGCCCGACCGTGACCTACGGCTTCAGCGAAGACGCCGACGTGCGTGCGATCAATGTACGTCAGGAGGGCATGCAAACCTTCTTTACCGTACTGCGCCCAGACCGCGAGCCGTTGGATGTGTCGGTGAACATGCCGGGCAACCACAACGTGCTCAACTCCCTGGCGACCATCTGCATCGCCACCGACGAGGGCGTCAGCGATGAAGCCATCGTCGAAGGCCTGTCGCGCTTTGCCGGCGTGGGCCGTCGCTTCCAGGTCTACGGTCAGTTGCCGGTAGAAGGCGGCGACGTGATGCTGGTGGACGACTACGGTCACCACCCCACCGAAGTGGCGGCTGTGATCAAGGCCGTACGCGGTGGCTGGCCGGAGCGCCGTCTGGTGATGGTGTACCAGCCGCACCGCTACAGCCGTACCCGCGACCTGTACGACGACTTCGTCAATGTATTGGCCGATGCCAACGTGCTGCTGCTGATGGAGGTGTACCCGGCCGGTGAAGAACCGATCCCGGGCGCCGACAGCCGTAAGCTGTGCAACAGCATCCGTCAGCGTGGCCAGTTGGACCCGATCTACATCGAGCGCGGTGTAGACCTGGCGCCGATCGTCAAGCCGCTGCTGCGTGCCGGCGACATCCTGCTGTGCCAAGGTGCCGGTGACATCGGTGGCCTTGCCCCTAAATTGCTGGCGAGCCCGCTGTTTGCCGCTGCCAAGGGGAAGTCGAAATGACCACTGACTACGCCTCCCTGTTTTCCACAATCACACCGGCTGACTTCGGCCGCGTGGCCGTGCTGTTCGGCGGCAAGAGCGCTGAGCGTGAAGTGTCGCTCAAGTCTGGCAATGCCGTGCTTGAAGCCCTGCAAAGCGCGGGTGTGAACGCGTTCGGTATCGATGTGGGTGATGACTTCCTCGCCCGCTTGCAGGCCGAGAAGATCGACCGCGCCTTTATCATTCTTCACGGCCGTGGCGGCGAAGACGGCAGCATGCAAGGCCTGTTGGAGTGCGCTGGCATCCCTTACACCGGCAGCGGCATCCTGGCTTCCGCGCTGGCCATGGACAAGTTGCGCACCAAGCAGGTGTGGCACAGCCTGGGTATTCCAACCCCGCGTCACAGTGTTCTGTGCAGCGAAGACGATTGTATTTCTGCGGCCAAGGAACTGGGCCTGCCTTTGATCGTCAAACCTGCCCATGAAGGCTCCAGTAT
The DNA here is from genome assembly GCF_004682055.1 of Pseudomonas kairouanensis. Taxonomy (GTDB): domain Bacteria; phylum Pseudomonadota; class Gammaproteobacteria; order Pseudomonadales; family Pseudomonadaceae; genus Aquipseudomonas; species Aquipseudomonas kairouanensis. The sequence goes on from NZ_QUZU01000001.1 coordinate 221,715, forward strand.
CGGCATGGCCAAAGTGAACTCGGCCGCTGAATTGATCGACGCATGGAAAGCGGCAAGTACCTACGATTCGCAAGTGTTGGTGGAACAGTGGATCCAGGGTCCCGAGTACACCATCGCCACCCTGCGTGGCCAGGTATTGCCGCCTATCGCATTGGGCACGCCCCACACCTTTTACGACTACGACGCCAAGTACGTGGCTTCCGATACCCAGTACCGGATCCCGTGTGGCCTCGATGCAACCAAGGAACAGGAATTGATGGACCTCACGGCGAAAGCCTGTGAGGCGCTGGGTATCGCCGGTTGGGCGCGGGCAGACGTGATGCAGGACGACCAAGGGAATTTCTGGTTCCTGGAAGTCAACACCGCACCGGGCATGACCGACCACAGCCTGGTACCTATGGCCGCGCGCGCCGCCGGTCTGGACTTCCAGCAGTTGGTGCTGGCGATCCTGGCGGCAAGCATTGAGGTTCGAGGCTAAGTACATGAACGGCGCATCGCTTCGTCATCAGCCCCCACAAGCACCCGGCCGCAAGCCGGTGCCACGGGGTGCCAGTCGAATGGTGGCTAAAGAGCCGATGTCGGCGCGCCTGCCCAAAGCCAACTTTGGTTTCCTCAAGGCGCTGTTCTGGCCGGTGCTGTTGGTGGTGTTGGGCTTCGGAACCTACGAAGGCGCGCAGCGTCTGTTGCCGTATGCCGATCGGCCGATCACCAAGATCAGCGTGCAGGGCGACCTGAGCTACATCAGCCAGCAAGCGGTACAGCAGCGCATCGGCCCGTACTTGGCGGCGAGCTTCTTTACCATCGACCTGGCCGGCATGCGCTCGGAGCTGGAACAGATGCCGTGGATCGCCCACGCCGAAGTCCGTCGCGTATGGCCGGACCAGGTGACGATCCGCCTGGAAGAACAACTGCCCGTGGCCCGTTGGGGTGACGAAGCGCTGTTGAACAACCAGGGGCAAGCGTTCACCCCGCGTGAGCTGGCCAACTACGAGCACCTGCCGCAGTTGTTCGGGCCGCAGCGGGCACAGCAACAAGTGATGCAGCAGTACCAGGCCTTGAGCCAGATGCTGCGGCCCATGGGCTTCTCCATTGCACGCCTGGAACTGCGTGAACGGGGTAGTTGGTTTTTGACGACCGGGGCCGGCAGTTCCGGCCCGGGCATCCAGTTGTTGCTGGGACGCGACCGCTTGGTGGAAAAGATGCGCCGCTTCATTGCCATCTATGACAAGACCTTGAAAGAACAGATTACGAACATTGCGAGCGTCGACCTGCGTTACGCCAACGGCCTTGCCGTCGGCTGGCGTGAACCGGCAGCGCCCACGGCAGCGCAACCCGCTGTCGCGAAGAATTAAGAAGAGGCAGGACCCATGGCAAACGTGCAAAGCGGCAAAATGATCGTCGGTCTCGATATCGGCACCTCCAAGGTGGTGGCGCTGGTGGGCGAGGTTGGCGAAGACGGCGTGATCGAGATCGTCGGTATTGGCACGCATCCGTCCCGGGGCCTGAAGAAGGGCGTGGTGGTGAACATCGAGTCCACCGTGCAATCGATCCAGCGCGCCATTGAAGAAGCGCAGCTGATGGCCGGTTGCCGGATCCACTCGGCATTCGTTGGCGTCGCGGGCAACCATATCCGCAGCCTGAACTCCCACGGCATCGTGGCGATTCGCGACCGCGAAGTCAGCTCGGCCGACCTTGAGCGCGTACTCGACGCCGCCCAGGCCGTGGCCATCCCGGCTGACCAGCGCGTGCTGCACACCCTGCCGCAGGACTACGTGATCGACAACCAGGAGGGCGTACGCGAGCCCCTGGGTATGTCGGGCGTGCGACTGGAAGCCAAGGTCCACGTAGTGACCTGCGCGGTCAACGCGGCACAGAACATCGAAAAATGCGTGCGCCGCTGCGGCCTGGAAATCGACGACATCATCCTTGAGCAGTTGGCCTCGGCTTACTCGGTACTGACCGACGACGAAAAAGAACTGGGCGTGTGCCTGGTGGACATCGGCGGCGGCACCACCGACATCGCGATCTTCACCGAGGGTGCGATCCGTCACACCGCCGTGATCCCGATTGCCGGCGACCAGGTGACCAACGACATCGCCATGGCGTTGCGCACACCGACCCAGTACGCCGAAGAAATCAAGATTCGCTATGCCTGCGCCCTGGCCAAGCTGGCCGGTGCCGGCGAGACCATCAAGGTGCCAAGCGTGGGCGACCGTCCACCGCGCGAACTGTCGCGTCAGGCCTTGGCCGAAGTGGTCGAGCCGCGCTACGACGAACTGTTCACCCTGATCCAGGCTGAACTGCGCCGCAGCGGCTACGAAGATCTGATCCCGGCCGGCATCGTGCTGACCGGTGGTACCTCGAAGATGGAAGGCGCGGTCGAACTGGCCGAAGAGATCTTCCACATGCCGGTGCGCCTGGGCGTGCCCCATGGCGTGAAAGGTTTGGGCGACGTGGTCCGCAACCCGATTTATTCCACTGGCGTGGGCTTGCTGTTGTACGGCCTGCAAAAGCAGACCGACGGTATTTCCCTGTCGGGCCCGAGCAACCGTGACAGCTACCGCAGCGACGACGAAGCCAAAGCGCCGTTGTTCGAGCGGTTGCAAGCATGGGTAAAAGGCAATTTTTAAAGATTTACCGCGACACCGTTGTAAGCAGTAGGCGAAAAAACTAGAGAAATGAAAGGAGAGGGAACATGTTCGAACTCGTAGACAACATCCCCGCAAGCCCGGTCATCAAAGTGATCGGTGTCGGCGGTGGCGGCGGCAACGCTGTCAACCATATGGTCAAGAGCAACATTGAAGGCGTTGAATTCATCTGCGCCAACACTGATGCCCAGGCGCTCAAAAGCATCGGCGCGCGGACCATCCTGCAATTGGGCACCGCCGTGACCAAGGGGCTTGGCGCTGGCGCCAACCCTGAAGTCGGCCGTCAAGCCGCTCTGGAAGACCGCGAGCGTATCGCCGAAGTGCTGCAAGGCACCAACATGGTGTTCATCACCACCGGCATGGGTGGCGGTACCGGTACCGGTGCGGCGCCGATCATTGCCGAAGTGGCCAAGGAAATGGGCATTCTGACGGTTGCAGTCGTGACCCGTCCGTTCCCGTTCGAAGGTCGCAAGCGCATGCAGATCGCCGACGAAGGCATCCGTCTGCTGTCTGAAAGCGTCGACTCGTTGATCACCATTCCCAACGAGAAGCTGCTGACCATCCTGGGCAAGGACGCAAGCCTGCTGTCCGCATTCGCCAAGGCTGACGATGTACTGGCCGGTGCCGTTCGCGGTATCTCCGACATCATCAAGCGTCCAGGCATGATCAACGTCGACTTCGCCGACGTACGTACCGTGATGAGCGAAATGGGCATGGCGATGATGGGCACTGGCTGCGCCAGCGGTCCGAACCGTGCGCGTGAAGCCACTGAAGCGGCCATCCGCAACCCGTTGCTCGAAGACGTGAACCTGCAAGGCGCACGCGGCATCCTGGTGAACATCACTGCCGGTCCTGACCTGTCCCTGGGTGAGTACTCCGACGTGGGTAGCATCATCGAAGCCTTCGCTTCCGAGCACGCCATGGTCAAAGTCGGTACCGTTATCGACCCGGACATGCGCGACGAGCTGCACGTAACCGTGGTTGCCACCGGCCTGGGTGCAAAAATCGAGAAGCCTGTGAAGGTCATCGACAACACCCTGCACACCAGCCAGGCGAGCCAAGCGGCTGCTGCTCCAGCGCCTTCGCGTCAGGAACTGCCGTCGGTGAACTACCGTGACCTGGACCGTCCGACCGTGATGCGCAACCAGGCCCAGGCCGGTGCTGCAGCGTCCCGTAGCCCGAATCCGCAAGATGACCTGGACTACCTGGACATCCCGGCATTCCTGCGTCGTCAGGCCGATTGATGGAATGTATCAGGGCTATGAAGGTGATTGGTGTTCAGCAAAGGTCTGGTCTGCTATCATCGCCAGCCTTTGTTGATACCAGTTCGCAATTTGCGCTCAAGCGGTCCAAGCCATGATTAAACAACGCACCCTGAAGAATATTATCCGTGCCACAGGTGTAGGTCTGCACTCCGGGGAGAAGGTATACCTGACCCTCAAACCTGCACCTGTCGACACCGGCATCGTGTTTGTTCGTGCCGACCTGGACCCTGTGGTGCAGATTCCTGCTCGCGCGGAAAACGTTGGCGAAACCACGATGTCGACCACATTGGTCAACGGTGACGTCAAAGTGGACACGGTGGAGCACTTGCTCTCGGCCATGGCTGGCCTGGGCATCGATAACGCCTACGTCGAGCTCTCCGCGTCCGAAGTCCCCATCATGGATGGCAGCGCTGGACCCTTCGTATTCCTGATTCAATCTGCCGGCCTGGAAGAACAGGACGCAGCCAAGAAGTTCATTCGCATTCTGCGGGAAGTGACAGTAGAAGACGGCGACAAGCGCGCCACCTTCGTCCCGTTCGAAGGCTTTAAAGTGAGCTTTGAGATCGATTTCGATCACCCGGTATTCCGTGACCGCACCCAAAGTGCAAGCGTGGATTTTTCCAGCACTTCGTTCGTAAAAGAAGTCAGCCGCGCCCGTACCTTCGGTTTCATGAGTGACATCGAGTACCTGCGCAAGCACAACCTCGCACTCGGCGGCAGCGTTGAAAACGCCATTGTGGTCGACGCGGATGGTGTACTGAACGAAGACGGCCTTCGCTATGAAGACGAATTCGTGAAGCACAAGATCCTCGATGCAATCGGTGACCTCTACCTGCTGGGCAATAGCCTGATAGGCGAGTTCAAAGGCTTCAAGTCGGGCCACGCCCTTAACAACCAGCTGCTGCGCAAGTTGATTGAGCAGACAGACGCTTGGGAAGTCGTGACCTTCGAAGATGCCAGCACCGCACCGATCTCTTACATGCGTCCCGTTGCGGCGGTGTAAGTAACAACTCTCTTTCTTTAGTTTTGAAAGGCTGCCTTCGGGTGGCCTTTTTTTATGCCTGCTATTTAGCGGCATTGAGATCTAATGTGGGAGCGGGCTTGCTCGCGAAGGCGGTGGGTCAGTTTGCATATGTGTGACTGACACACCGCCTTCGCGAGCAAGCCCGCTCCCACATTTGGATCTTCATCGGCCCTCAATAGCAGCGTCCACGATGCGATTACGCCCCGTATGCTTGGCCTCATACAACGCCTGGTCGGCACTCAACAGCAACGCTTCCAGCGACATGCGGCTGCGCTTGTCCCAGGTACTCATGCCAATGCTCACCGTAATCGGCCGCTCATCCCCCTCTACCCGTGGCAGATGTTCGATGCTGCTGCGGATATGTTCGGCAATCACCAAGGCGCCCTTGGCGTCGGTGTGGGGCAGCACCACGGCAAACTCCTCGCCGCCGTAACGCGCCGCCAGGTCGGCGGGGCGGCGGATGTTGGTGCCGATCACCTGGGCCACGGTACGCAGGGCCTCATCGCCGCCGTGATGGCCGTGGCGGTCATTGAAGGCCTTGAAGTGGTCCACATCAATCATCAGCAGCGTCAACGGTTCGGCTGAGCGTTGGGCCCGGTCCCACTCCAGGCGCAGGCGTTCATCGAGGATGCGGCGGTTGGCCAGGCCGGTGAGGGCGTCGGTGGCTGCCAGTTCTGACAGCACGCGCTCCGTACGATAACGACGCCGCAGCTCTCGGCGCAGCATCCAGGTCAGCCACAACAAACCAATGCACAGCACGCCGGTGGCGCCGCTGGTGAGCAGGGCGGCGCGTTTCCAGGGGGCGAATACGTCCTCGGCGGAAAGCGCCACCACCACAATCAGCGGTAGTTCACCGACGTTGCTGAAGGTATACAAGCGTTCCTGGCCACTGATGGCGGAAACCGCGCGGAAGCTGCCAGCACCTTCACGCAGCATGCGCTTGAAGTTGGGGCGATCGCTCAGGTCCTTGTCGATCATGTCGCGCTCCAGCAACGGCTGCTGAGCCAGGAGAATCCCTTTGGTGTTGAGCAGGTTGACGCTGCTGCCGTTGCCGATGGTCAGGCGGTTGAACAATTGATCGAAGTACGCCAGGCGCATGGTAGCCACAGCCACGCCGGCAAATTCGCCATCGGGCCCTGACACCCGCCGACTGAATGCAATGCGCCACACCTGATCGCACGCGCAGTGGATCTTGAACGGCCGGCTGATAAACAGCCCGGCCTGGGCGCTGTTCTTATGGGCGAGAAAGTAGTCGCGGTTGGCGAAGTTGCGGGGCGTTGGCCACAGGGTCGAAGAGTCAGCGATGACCGCGCCGTTGGCGTCCAGCAACAGCACTTCGCCTTTGAAGGGCGCGGCGGTGGATTGGTCGAACTGCACCAGGTGGCGAATGTCCGGGGATACCTGGGACAAGTCCCTGCGCGTGGTTGCGCCAATCAGCCCTTGCAGCGCCAGGTCATAGAGTTCGACGTTGCGCAGCACATCGGCGTTGATCAACTGGGTAATGTTGGTGGTCGCGCGCGTGGCCGCCTGCAGGGTGCTGGCGTGCTCGCGAACCAACAGCGCCGCGACGATCACCATGATCAGCACAACGGTTAGGCCACTGCCCAGAATCAGGAAAAGCTCTGGGCGCGCCGGCAGGGTTCGGACGTGGGGTTGACTCATCGGGCAGACTTCAGCGGTGAGAATGCTGGCAGTTTAGTTCTACCCGATGAAAATTAAACGAAGGGCGGCAAAGAAAGTGCGCGTGTTAGAACACGTTGATCGGATAGTCGACGATTACCCGGTATTCATCCACGTCGTTATCCACAGCTGAATAGCCGTTGCTGCCACGGTTGGTCGCCCATTGCAGGCGCACGGCCAAATCCTTGGCCTTGCCGCCTTGCACCACGTATTTCAGGTCAATGTCCCGTTCCCAGTGCTTGGCGTCCTTGCCTTCGGCGCTGTACCACCTGCTGTAGCCACGGCTTTGCGGGTCGGCCTTGGTCAGGTCGGTCTTGCCGCTGATATAGGACACGGCCGAGGTCAGGCCCGGCAGCCCAAGGCCGGCGAAGTCATAGGCGTACTTGAGTTTCCACGAGCGCTCGTTGGGGCCGTTGAAGTCCGAGTATTGCTGGGAGTTGTCCAGGTACACGCTGTCGCCCTGGGCGATGTAGTCGAACGGTGTGTTGCCGTTGACCCGCTGATAGGCCGCCGTGACGCTGTGATTGCCCACGCCCACGGTGAAATGCAGGCTGTAGGTGTTGTTGTCGATATCCCCCAGCAGCGATTGGCCGGTGTCCTGGGTGTGGTAGTAGTGCAGGCCCGGGTTGAGGCTGACCAGGTCATTGAGTGCGTAGGTGTAGTCCAGGTCGTAGTAATACTGGTTCCACACGTCCTTGAGTTCGGAGGCGTAGAGGTTGCTGGTGAGTCCGGGCATGCCGCTGAACGAGATGCCGGCCCAGTTCATGTGCTGGGCGTCGGTGTGGCTGGGCAGGGCGCCGTAGCTGGTACCGATACGCTGGTGGCCGCTCTGGTTGTAGAGCTTGGTGAAGCTGGCCTGGCCGCCTTCGAACATCCAGCCGTCGAAGCTGTGGTTGGTCAGGCTGACGCCGCGAAACGTCTGCGGCAGCATGCGTGTTGCGCCGCCCGCGATCATTGGGTTGCTGAGGAACAGATCGCCCGCTTTGAGCTCGGTATCGAACGCGCGCATTTTCAAGGTAGCGCCCGCCGTGGAGAATGAGCCTGGCGCCTTGCCGTTGCCGCTGCCGTAGGGAAGGATGCTGGACCCGTCGGTGCCGCCACCACCGTCGAGTTTCAAGCCGAGCATGGCGTGGGCGTCCAGGCCGAAGCCTACGGTGCCCTGGGTATAGCCGGACTCGAAGGTGCCCAGGAAACCCTGGCCCCACTCTTTGCTGTCATCAGTGTGAACATCACGACGGTCGCGGTTCATGTAGTAGTTGCGGGTGTTGATATAGAGGTGCGCGCCTTCGATGAAACCATCGGCGGGGGTGGTGTCTGCCGCGTGGGCAAGGGGGGCAATCGTTGCTGCAATCGCGAGGAATAACGGGGTGAACGTCAGCGAGTTCTTCACCGGTAGAGCTCCTTGGGTCAATCATGAACGGCCAGTGTCGTGGGGGTGTGCCTGGCCTTTTTTACGGCAAAAAAAAAGCCGCTGAAGTCAGCGGCTTTAAGACAGATTCCCAGTGTAGAGCCCTGGAAATAAGTCGAGGGAAATTCGGGTAAGCGGGAGACTGCCTTTGCCGTCGCGCTCATCGATGCGTCAAATTAACGCAGGCGAGCGGTACGATACAGAGTGTAACAAGATAATGACTGTTGCCCAAATCGCAATAGTAGTGAAGCGCAGACCCCATGTGGGAGCGGGCTTGCTCGCGAATACGGTCTGTCAGTTACAGATATTTCGACTGACCCACCGCATTCGCGAGCAAGCCCGCTCCCACATTTTTTATCTGTGGTGTTTAGATGGGCAAAGTAATGCCAAAGGTATTGCCACCCGCTTCACTGCGTACAAAAACGTCACCCCCATGCATCAGCGCAATCGCCTTGACGATGGCCAGCCCCAGGCCGTGATTGGCCCCGCTGTTGCTGCGCGATGCATCCACCCGGTAGAAGCGTTCGAACAACCGGGGCAGGTGCTCGCTGGCAATGGCCTCGCCGGGATTGGTGACGCCAATGGCAACCTGATGGGCCTGCGCGTCAATGTTCACATGGATGACTCGCCCCGGCTCGGTGTGCTGCACCGCATTGCTCAGCAGGTTGATCAGCGCGCGGCGCAGGTGGGCTTTTTCGATCTGCACCGTGGCATCGCCGTTGACCTGTACCCGCACCTGGGCGTCTTCGAGGATGAAGTCCAGGTAGTCGAGGGTGGTGGCCACCTCATCGGCCAGTGAGCTTTCGATCAGCTTGGTGGCCTTGCTGCCCTGGTCGGCGCTGGCCAGGAACAGCATGTCGTTGATGATCGAGCGCAGGCGCTCCAGTTCTTCGAGGTTCGATTGCAGCACCTCGAAATAATGCTCGGCCGAGCGCCCGCGCGTCAGCGCCACTTGGGTCTGGCCGATCAGGTTGGTCAGGGGCGAACGCAGTTCGTGGGCCACGTCGGCATTGAACGACTCCAGGCGCGAATAGGCGTGTTCCACGCGGTCGAGGGTGGCGTTGAAGGAGTTGACGAACTGGCTCAACTCCGGCGGCAACGGCGACAGCTGCAAGCGCCCGGAAAGCTTGGGCGGCGCCAGTTTCTGCGCCTCATCCGACAGTTTGCCCAGCGGCTTGAGACCAATGCGCGCCACCCAGAAGCCCAGCAGCGAGGCCATGACCACACCCATCAGCGCCAGGCTGATCAGTGCCACCAGCAGGTGGTGCTGGGTCGCGCGGAAGTTCTCGGTATCGATGGCGATCATAAAGCGCAGCGGCGGGCGTTGCTCCTTGGCCGGAAACTGGCTCACCAGCACCTTGAGCGGGTATTCACGACCAGGCAGGCGCAGGTCGCGCTTGCCCGTCGGCCCTTGAGCGAAGGCGCGGATCTGCGCATCGGGGTTGCCGTATTCATAGTTCGGGTCGCTGCTCACCACCCAGAAGCGGATGCGCTTGTCTTCCTCGCCCAGCAGCTTGAGCTTGGCTTGCATCTTGACCCAATGCTCCGGCGTGCCGAAGCGATTGACCGAGGATTCCAGCACGCTGTAGCGCGCATCCAGTTCGGCCCCCGGCAACAGGCCCAGGCTACGGTCCACTTGCTGGTACAGCGCGCCGCCGATCAACAGGAAGATCAGCAGCGCCACCAGGGTGAACATACTGCTCAGGCGCAGGGCGATGGAATTAGCCGACACTGCGGCTCTCCAGCACATAACCCATGCCACGGATGGTGTGCAGCAGCTTCTGCTCGAAGGGGCCGTCGAGCTTGGCGCGCAGGCGCTTGATCGCCACTTCCACCACGTTGGCATCGCTGTCGAAATTGATGTCCCAGACCATCTCTGCAATGGCGGTCTTGGACAGGATCTCGCCCTGGCGCCGCGCCAATACGCTGAGCAGCGAGAACTCCTTGGCGGTCAGGTCCAGGCGCAGGCCGTTGCGGCTGGCCTTGCGGCTGATCAGGTCGATCCACAGGTCGGCGACGGTCACCTGCACCGGTTCATGGCCGCCGCTGCGGCGGGTCAGGGCTTGCAGGCGCGCCACCAGTTCGAGGAACGAAAACGGCTTGCCCAAGTAGTCATCCGCGCCTTCACGCAGGCCGCGAATGCGGTCTTCGACCCGTTCGCGGGCAGTGAGCATGATCACCGGCGTCTGCTTGCGCGCACGCAACGCACGCAACACGCCAAAGCCGTCGAGGCCGGGCAGCATCACGTCGAGCACGATCACCGCATAGTCGTTTTCCAACGCCAGGTGCAGGCCTTCGACGCCTTCGCGGGCCACATCGACGGTGTAGCCTTGCTCCGTCAGGCCGCGGTGCAGGTAGTCGGCAGTTTTTTCTTCATCTTCAACAATCAGGACGCGCATGACACCGCCTCAGTGTGGGGTCGCCAACGCAGGCGTTGGTGTGGGCCGGTGGAAAAACTTCTCCAGGTACAAGTATATGACTGGTGTGGTGAACAGCGTCAGCGCCTGGCTCACCAGCAAGCCGCCGACCACGGCGATACCCAATGGCTGGCGCAACTCCGCACCGGCGCCATAGCCGAGCATCAGCGGCAGGGCGCCGAGCAAGGCGGCCAGGGAGGTCATGATGATCGGGCGGAACCGTGTGATACAGGCTTCGAAGATCGCATCATGGGGCGACAAGCCGCGCTCACGCTGCGCCTCCAGGGCGAAGTCGATCAGCAGGATACCGTTCTTCTTCACGATGCCGATCAACAGCACCAGGCCGATCAACGCCATGATCGAAAAGTCCTGGCCCAGCAGCCACAGCATGATCAGCGCGCCCAGGCCCGCCGAAGGCAGGGTGGAGATGATGGTCAGCGGGTGCACGAAGCTCTCGTAGAGCACGCCGAGAATGATGTATACCGCCACCAGTGCCGCCAGGATCAACCACGGCTGGCTGGCCAGCGAACTCTGGAACGCCTGGGCCGCTCCCTGGAAATTGCCGATGATCGAGGTTGGCATGCCGATTTCGTTTTTCGCCTGGTTGAGCAGGATCACCGCGTCGCCCAGCGCCACCCCAGGGGCCAGGTTGAACGACAGGTTGGCGGCCGGGAACATCCCGTCATGGCTGATGGACAGCGGCCCGACAGTGGGCGGGTCGACCTTGGCCAGCGCCGACAGCGGCACCATCTCATTGGTCAGCGGCGAGCGCAGGTAGAAGTAGTTCAGGCTCTCGGCCTTGCCGCGCTGGTGGGTGTCCAGTTCCAGCACCACCTGGTACTGGTTGATTTCGGTCTGGAACTCATTGACCTGGCGCTGGCCGAAGGCGTCGTACAACGCTTGGTCGACGTCGGTGGCCGTGAGGCCAAAACGTGCGGCGGCGCGACGGTCGATACTGATATGGGTGATGCTGCCGCCCAGTTGCAGGTCGTTGGAAATATCGCGGAAGGCCGGGATGGAACGCAGTTTTTCGGTCAAGCGCTGGGTCCAGGTATTGAGCGTGGCCCCGTCGTTGCTCTTGAGCACGTATTGGTACTGGCTGCGGCTGGGGCCGGAGCTGAGGTTGATGTCCTGGCCGGCACGCAGGTACAGGACGATCCCCGGCACCTGGGCCAGTTTGGGGCGGATACGGTCGATGAACTGGCTGGCGGACACGTCACGGTCACCACGGGGAACCAGGGAAATCCAGAAGCGGCCGTTGGCGATGGTCTGGTTGCTGCCGGTCACGCCCACGGAGTGGGAGAACGCCCGCACCGCCGGATCCGCCTTCATGATTTCGGCCAGCGCCTTGTGTTTGGCCACCATGTCCGGGTACGAAACATCCGCAGCCGCTTCGCTGGTGCCGAGGATGAAGCCGGTGTCCTGTACCGGGAAGAATCCCTTGGGTATAAACACGTAACCCACCACGGCCAGGCCCAGGGTCAGCAGGAAGATGCTGGCCATGGTGCGTTGGTGGGCGAGGGCGCGGCGCAGGTATTTTTCGTAGCCCGCCAGCAAGCGTTCGCCAAAGCCGGGCTGGTCATGGGGGCGATGGCTCGGCGCTTTCATGAACAGTGCTGCCAGAGTGGGCGCCAGGGTCAGCGACACCACCACGGAAATCAGAATGGTCGAGGTGGCGGTCAGCGCAAATTCCTTGAACAACCTGCCGACCACGCCGCCCATGAACAGCAGCGGTATGAAGGCGGCCACCAGGGACACGCTGATGGACACCACGGTAAAGCCGATCTCGCTTGCGCCCTTGATCGCCGCCTCGCGCTTGTCCAGGCCGGTTTCGAGATGGCGATGGATGTTTTCCACCACCACAATCGCATCGTCCACCACAAACCCCACGGCCACCACGATGGCCACCAGGGTCAGGTTGTTCAGGCTGAAGCCCATCACGTACATCAGGGCAAAACTGGCGATCAACGACACCCCCAGCACGCTGGACACAATCACGGTGGCCGACCACTGGCGCAGGAAAATCGCCATCACCCCCACCACCAGCAGGATCGCGATCAGCAGGGTCATCTCCACTTCATGCAAGGAGGCGCGGATGGTGGTGGTACGGTCCATCAATACGCTGACTTGGACCGAGGCCGGCAGCATCGCCTCCAGGCGGGGCATTTCGGCCTGGATGCGTTCTACGGTCTCGACAATATTGGCGCCGGGCTGGCGGGTGATCACCAGGTTGACGCCGGGGGTATCGACGGCCCACGCCTGGACGTAGGCGTTTTCCGAGCCGTTGACCACTTTGGCCACGTCCCGCAATTGCACCGGCGCGCCGTCCTTGTAGGAAATGATCAAGTCACCGTATTCATCCGGGTGGAACAGTTGATCGTTGGTCGCCAGGGTCGACACGCTGTTCTTGCCGTACAGCGCACCCTTGGCGAGGTTGAGGCTCGACTGCTGGATCGCCAGGCGCACGTCCGCCAGGGTCAAGCCGATGGCGGCGAGCTTGTCGGGGGACGCCTGCACGCGGATCGCCGGGCGTTGCTGGCCGGTAATGTTGATCTGGCCGACGCCGTCGATCTGGCTGATCTGCCTTGCCAGCAGGGTTTCCACCAGGTCGCTCAGTTCAGTGCCGGGCATGTCGCGCGAGCTGACACTGACGATCAGCACCGGGCTGTCCGCCGGGTTCACCTTGCGCCAGGTCGGCAGGCTCGGCATATCGCTGGGCAGCTTGCCGGCGGCGGTGTTGATGGCTGCCTGGACTTCCTGCGCAGCGGTATCGATGCTTTTGTCGAGGGTGAACTGCAGGGTTAAAAGGGTTGAGCCCAGGGCGCTGCTGGACGTCATCTGGGTCATGCCGGGGATGGCGCTGAATTGCACCTCCAGCGGGGTGGCGATCGATGAGGCCATGGTGTCGGGGCTGGCGCCCGGCAACTGCGCGGTGACCTGGATCGTCGGAAACTCCGCTTCCGGCAGTGGGGCGATGGGCAGTTTGGGGAAGGCAATCAACCCCAGCAGTACCAGGGCGAAGGTCAGCAGCAGGGTGGCGACCGGGCGGTCGATGCACCAGGCGGAAATCGACCCCCGCGACGTCATGGCTGCACCTTGGCGTCAGCGGTCTGGATCACCTGGGGCGGATCCTTGAGAATCTCCACCTGGGCGCCCGCCTTGAGCCGCGACTGGCCATCGCTGACCAGCACGTCACCGGCCTGGATGCCCTTGAGAATAGTGCGCTCGCTGTCTTGGTACATCACTTGCACTGGCACGATCTGCACCTTGTCGCCGTCCACGCGGTACACGAAGTGCGAGTCCAGGCCACGTTGCACCACCGTGGGCGGCACGGCGAGGGCGTTGCGGTCCAGGGCGGTCTGGATCTTGATCGTCACCAGTTGGCCCGGCCAGAGCTTTTGCGCGCTGTTGCCGAATTCGGCCTTGGCACGCAGGGTGCCGGTGGTGCTGTTGATCTGGTTGTCGATCAGGCTCAGGCGACCTTCACCCAGCAGTTGGCTGTGTTCACCGTCGGTATCGGCGCCCAGGAAGGCGTCGACGCTGGCCGGGTAGGGCGCGGCGATCAGGCCCTGCAGGGTCGGCAGCATTTGCTGCGGCAGGGAGAACTCGACAGCAATCGGGTCGATCTGCGTCACGGAGAACAAGCCTTGGGTGTCACTCATACGCAGGAAATTGCCTTCATCCACGGTACGAATGCCGACGCGGCCCGTAACGGGGGAGCGTATTTGCGTGTAGGAAAGTTGTACCTGAGCCGAGTCAATGGAGGCCTGATTGCCTTGCGCCGTGGCTTTTAACTGGTTGACCAGGGCTTGCTGCTGGTCGTAGGTCTGCTTTGACACGCCATCATCAATGCTCAACTCCTTGTAGCGCTTGAGGTTGACCAGCGCCACTTGCAGTTGCGCCTGGCTTTCCCCCAACTGCGCCTTGGCCTGGTCGAGGCTAGCGCGGATCGAACGGTCGTCGATGGTTGCCAGCAGGTCACCGGCTTTGACCAATTGCCCTTCCTTGACCAGCAATTTGGTGAGGATGCCGTCGATCTGCGGGCGGATCACCACACTGTGCAACGACAGCACCGAACCGATGCCGGTGACGTAACGGGGCAAGTCCTGTTCCACCACTTTCATCACGCGTACCGGCACTGCCGTCGACGCCACCAGTTTGGTCTTGGCGGGGCGGGTGAGGCTCCAGGTCGCGATGGCCACGACTGCGAGGGCGCCTACGATCAAGGCGGTTTTGCGTGGAATGTGCATGCTGTAGGGCGCCGGGACGAGGAGTGGGAGGAATGAAGCGTATTTATAGCCTGTGAACCCGGTCAATAAAGTGACCGCTATCTGACGGCGCTGTCAGTTAACGCCTGACCATTCGTACGACAGTGGTTAAACATTACGGGGGCGCAGGTATACTGCGCGCCAGCGTGGCCCGCAAGTCGGCCCCGCGTCATTTTTTGCACGTTCCGGAGCTTCCATGACTTCCCCGACACAACCCCCAGTTGAAGCGGCCGACCTCGTCGATCCGGCCAGCGCCGAAGGCGTTGAAAAAGCCGAGATCCCGGCGTTCAAGTTTCCGTTCAAGCCGGGTGAACTGGCCGGGGCCAAGCAAGCCGCCCAGCCCTGGTACAAGAATGGCGCCAAGAACGGCCACACCAAGTCTCCGGGCATGGCTCCGCCAGGTACCCGTCGCTCCATGGGTAAACGTTAAGAATAACGCCCTGTAATATTTGGCGGATGTTGCCTACAACGTCCGCTGATATTTCTGCTTGTTGATCCGCATCCGATTCTTGAAAGCTTGCACCGCCTTTTGTTCTGCCCTGGTGTTTCACCGGGGGTGTGCACAGGTCGCTCTTTCCGGAAAAGGACGTTTCCCGTGGCCCTGATACATCTGTGTGTCGTGTTTGCCCTGCTACTTTCGGTGGATGCCGTGGCGGCTATCGAGCCTCCCCGGGGTGAAATCCGCTTCGCCGTTGTGGCGCAATTCCCTCCCTTCCAAAGCCGCAACCCGCAAGGGCAGCTGGTGGGTCTGAACATCGAGCTGGGCAATGCGCTGTGCCAGCAACTGAATGTGCGCTGTACTTGGGTCGACCAGGTGCTTGCCGAAAATTTTCCCGCCCTCGAAGCCCGGCAGTTCGATGCAATCATGGGGATTGCCCCCACCCCCGAGCGACGGCGCTGGGTCAGCTTCACCGATAACCTGTATCCCTTCACCACCCGCCTGGTTGCGCGCAAAGGCTCGGGTCTGCTGCCCACGCCGAGGTCGCTGAGAGGCAAGCGGGTTGGCGTATTGCTGGGGAGCAACCGCGAAGCCTTCGTGCGATCCAGGTGGGAGCGCAAAGGCGTCATCATCAAGAGTTTCTGGCTTAACGACGAACTGGTCCGCAGCCTGGTGGCCGGGGATATCGATGCGACTTTGCAGGGTTCCGTGGAAATTCGCGACCTCCTGCTCGACACCGCCGCCGGTGATGATTTCGCCTTTTCAGGCCCTGCAGTTTCGGCCGAACTGTTGGGCAACGGCGTGGCGATCGCGCTGCGCAAGCCCGACACAACGTTGCGCAATGAACTCAACCGAGCCCTGGAAGAACTGATGCAAAACGGCGAATACCAACGGATCGTGCAGCCTTATCGTCTGGAAATACCGTGATGGCCAATTAATTGCGCGGAGTATGAGCTGGATCAGTATTTGCCCCATCGGTGCGCTTAGAGTCGACGCCCTGCCGACTCCTCCAATAATCACGAGCGCGCTTATTCATGAAGATCAATCTGCCGGTCACCGGTCGACATGTGGACGTTGCCCCCGACGCAAACATTCTTTCGACCACCGACCTGACCAGCGCGATTACCTACGCCAACCAGGACTTTGTCGACATCAGCGGCTACAGCCGCGATGAACTGTTGGGCAGTGCCCACAATGTGCTGCGCCACCCGGACATGCCGCCCGAGGCGTTTGCCCATATGTGGCGAACCTTGAAAGCCGGACGCTCCTGGATGGGCATGGTGAAAAACCGCTGCAAGAACGGCGACCACTATTGGGTCAGTGCCTACGCCACGCCCGTGACGCGGGACGCAGTGACGGTGGAATATCAATCGGTGCGCACCAAGCCCGATGCGCGCCAAGTGGAGGTCGCAGAGCAGGCGTATGCCCGTTTGCGCGCGGGCAAGCAGCCGCGATGGCCGGCGTTGGGCCTGGGCCTGAAGATGTCGGCCTGGGTTGGCGCGACCTGCGGTGTGATGTGGGCGCTGGAGCTGGGCTTGTCGAGGTATTCGTTGAGTTGGCAGCTGTTGGCGTTGGTGCTGGGCAGCCTGTTGGGCGTAGCAGGCGTGAACCTGATCCTGCGCCCTTTGGCCCGGTTGAGCCAGCGGGCGC
Source organism: Pseudomonas kairouanensis (assembly GCF_004682055.1). Lineage (GTDB taxonomy): Bacteria > Pseudomonadota > Gammaproteobacteria > Pseudomonadales > Pseudomonadaceae > Aquipseudomonas > Aquipseudomonas kairouanensis. The sequence goes on from NZ_QUZU01000001.1 coordinate 238,514, forward strand.
GAGCGATTGCCGACAACCCCCTGAGCCAGGCGATCTACACCGGGCGCCGGGACGAGTGCGGGCAGATCGAATTTGCCCTGCAGATGCTTGAAGCCCAGGTGGGCGCCGTGGTGGGACGTATAGGCGATGCGTCCCAGCGCCTGGCAGGGCATGCAGCGCAATTGGTGCGCCAACTCGACAGCAGCCACGCCAGCAGCCTGGGTCAGCAGACCCAGACCGACCAGGTGGCCGCCGCGATCCATGAGATGGCCGCCAGCGTGGCTGAAATGGCCAATCATGCCCAAGAGGCCTCCAAGGCCGCGGACCAGGCTGGCAGCGAGACCCGTGAAGGCCATCAGCGCGTGGACGAGAGCCGCGATGCGGTGTTGCGCCTGTCCCAGGAGTTGGCGCGGGCCACCGAAGTGATCCACCAGTTGGAACACCACAGCGGCGAGATCAGTGGCGTGCTGGATGTGATCCGCACGATTGCCGAACAGACCAACCTGCTGGCGCTGAACGCGGCCATCGAAGCCGCACGCGCCGGTGAGCAGGGCCGTGGGTTTGCCGTGGTGGCCGACGAAGTGCGTGGCCTGGCCCAGCGCACCCAGCAATCGACCGATGAAATCCAGCGCATGATCAGCACCCTGCAAGGGGGGGCACGGGACGCGGTGCAGGCCATGGCGCAAAGCAGTGAGCATGTGGAGTCCAGCGTGCAGCAGGCGCAGCGGGCGGCAGCGGCATTGGATGGCATCAGCCAGCGGGTCACACAGATCACCGCCATGAGCCAGCAGATCGCAACGGCGGTGGAGGAGCAGAGTGCGGTGAGCGAGGACATCAATCGCAATATCGTCGGCATTCGTAACGCGGGGGAGGCCACCGTCAGTGCTGGGCAGCTGAGCCAGCTCAGCTCGGGGGACGTGGCGGCGTTGGCGGAGGATTTGCGGCAATTGGCGCGGGAGTTTTGGAGTGGGCGGCGCTGACCGTTGGCCTTGTGGTGAATCTGCTGGCCTCTTCGCGAGCAAGCCCGCTCCCACATTTGACCGAGTTCCAAGGCTGGAATGCAGTCGAGTGTGGGAGCGGGCTTGCTCGCGAAGGGGCCGCTAAGGCCTACGCGGCCCTCAGCGAGATAAACGCATAATTGGCCGGCACCTCAGTCGCCACCTGCGCCCCGGCTTCCAGCACCTGCTCGGCAATGTCCATCCCCGACACATGAAACACCCACTCATTGGCCACCGCCGGCCGGTGCGCTGCCAACTCAATCGCCTTGGCAAATGCGCCCATGTCCGGCAGGTACGCCGTAAACCCATCGCCCTTGAGCGCCGTAGTGCGAATGCCCAGCAAGGCGCACACCGCTTCCTTGGTCTGCACGTCATCACGGTCGGCCTGGCGTGAGCGTTGGATCAGCTCGGCCAACTCTGCATCCATCAACTCACCCCCGACGATCAGCGCCGGGCCCTGTTCCCAGGATTGCGGCGGGCAATCCTTGGCGGCGGGGTTGAGCGGGATGTGTGGGTTGATCTCCATCGGGTAGATGCGACACACCAACGGCCGCCGTTCATAGATGCGGCACAGGTTGTCTGCGTCAAGATTCCGGCAGCGCCCGGCGTTGTAGGCGGCAAAGGTGATTGCCACGAACGCCTCGGTGTTGCCGCTGGGCACCACCACCGAACGGCGTTCGGCATGCTCGCGCTGTTGCAGGGGCAGGCCCAGGCCATTGCCCAGGAACCCCTCTACCAGAACGATGACGTTGCCGCCATCCGCCGCCCACTGGCGGGCTTCGTCGAGGGTCAGGGGGACGTGATGGTCGGTGCAGCATTTGCCGCAACCGACGCAGGAAAAATGAGTGTTCATGGCGGATCTGTCACCAGGCAAGGTCAGAGGGCACGCTGCAACGGTGACGGGTTTTTACCTCTGTTCACCGTTTTGACACTCTGGAAGCAAGTTGCACGCCAGTGATTGTCAGACGTCTGTAACGACATCGCGTAGGACAAATCGCATGCCCGCGCTTTCATACAACGCCCGCGCCCGCAGATTGCTCTCCAGCACCTTGAGGTCCACGTAGGGTTCACCGCGTTGCTTGAACACCTGGAAGCTGTGCAGCAACAAGGCGCGACCCAGTCCCTGGCCTTGGGCGCAAGGGTGAACGCTGAGGTTTTTGATAAAGGCACTGGTCCAGCATTGGGCCACGCCCAGGATGCCCTCGGCGTTACTGGCCACCAGGCAGAGCCTGGGGTCGAACTCGGCATCAGTGGTGAACTGATGCTGCCAGGTTTGCAGGTCGGGCACGCGGCCGCCGCCTTGCTCCTGGGTCATGCACAGCACCGCATGGATCGCCGAAGCGAGGTCGTCGCGGTAGTGGTCCAACTGCGTACCGGCTGGCCATTGCGGGGCGGGCAGGCTGCCAATGAGATCGCGGCGCAGCAGTTGGAAATATTCGCTCACAGGCCTTTTTGCGCCACGGTCTGTGCGGCGACCACCAGGCATTTGGTCAGTTCGGGGGACGAGAACTTGGTCAGCACCGCATCGGCACCGGCCAGGCGCGCTTTTTCGCTGTTCATCGCACTGTCCAAAGAGGTGTGCAGCAGCACGTAAAGCGCCTGGAAGTCTGGGGTTTCCCGCAGGGTGCGGGTGAGGGCGTAGCCGTCCATCTCGGACATTTCGATGTCGGAGACCAGCACGTTGATTTGCTCGGCAGTGCCCTGCAACTCCAGCAGCACATCAATCGCTTCCTTGGCGCTGCGGGCAGTGTGGCAGGTCAGGCCAAGGTTGCGCAGGGTGTGTACCGACTGTTGCAAGGCGACCTGGCTGTCGTCCACCACCAGAATGCGGGCATGGCCCAGCACTTCGGCTTCTTCCATGGTCAAGTCGGTGGGCGCCGCTTCGATCTGCGCCGGGGCGATGCCATGGATGACTTTCTCGATATCCAGCACCTGCACCAGACCGCCTTCCACCTGGGTGACTCCGGTGATAAACGAGCGGTTACCGCCGGAGCCAAACGGCGGCGGGCGGATATCGGTGGTCAGGCAATGCACGATCTTGCTCACCGCCTGCACATGCAGGCCCTGCTTGGAACGGCTCACATCGGTGACGATCAGGCAGCCGCCGTCCGGGTCCTGCAGGGGCATTTCCCCCAGGGCACGGCTCAGGTCGATCACCGACAGCGACGTACCGCGCAGGGTGGCGATGCCTTTGACGTGGGGGTGGGACTCCGGCAGCTTGGTCAGCGGCGGGCAGGGGATGATTTCGCTGACTTTCAGCAGGTTGATCGCCATCAGCTTGCCGCTGCGCAGGGTAAAGAGCAGAAGCGAGAGGGAGTCTGCGCGGGCTTTGGTGGTGGACATAAAAACCTTCTGTGGATCAGGGATGACATCTATAGAAGGTTATCGACTTGGAGTAGCCAGGCTTTAACTCGATTTCGCGCCGGATGCGGTCAATGTGGGAGGGGGCTTGCTCCCGATGGCGGTGTATCAGCTACCAGATGTATTGGCTGACCCACCCTCATCGGGAGCAAGCCCCCTCCCACATTGGATCTACGTCAGCCCTTCCAGACCTGCGGGTTCACCAGATCCTGCGGACGCTCGCCCAACAAGGCACTGCGCAGGTTTTCCAGGGCGCGGTTGGCCATGGCTTCGCGGGTTTCATTCGTTGCCGAACCAATATGCGGCAAGGTCACCGCATTGCTCAGTTGGAACAACGGCGACTCGCTCAGCGGCTCCTGCTCATACACATCCAGCCCCGCCCCACGAATACGCCCGGTTTGCAGCGCTTCGATCAGCGCCGGCTCATCCACCACCGGGCCACGGGAAATATTGATCAGGATCGCACTGGATTTCATCAAGCCCAGCTCGCGGCTGCTGATCAGGTGGCGGGTCTTGTCGCTCAACGGCACCACCAAACACACAAAGTCCGCCTCGGCCAGCAACTGGTCCAGGCTGCGGAACTGCGCGCCCAGCTCTTGTTCAAGCTCGGTCTTGCGGCTGTTGCCGCTGTACAGGATCGGCATGTTGAAGCCCAGGCGTCCACGGCGGGCCACGGCCGCGCCGATGTTGCCCATGCCGACGATGCCCAGGGTCTTGCCATGCACATCACAACCGAACAACGGTGCGCCCACGCTGGCTTTCCACTGGCCGGCCTTGGTCCAGGCGTCCAGTTCGGCCACGCGGCGCGCGCTGCTCATCAGCAGGGCGAAGGCCAGGTCGGCGGTGCTTTCGGTGAGTACGTCCGGGGTGTTGGTGAGCATGATCCCGCGCTCATTGAAGTAGGCCAGGTCGTAGTTGTCGTAGCCCACCGAGACGCTGGACACCACCTCCAGCTTGCTCGCGCCCTGCAGCTGCTCGCGCCCCAGCTTGCGGCCCACGCCGATCAGGCCATGGGCGTGGGGCAGCGCTTCATTGAACTGTGCATTGATATCGCCCAGCTTGGGGTTGGGCGCGATCACCTCGAAATCCTGTTGCAGGCGTTCGATCATGGGCGGGGTGACACGGCTGAAGGCGAGGACAGTCTTTTTCATTGCAGGCGGGCTCATCGACTACGGAAGAATGCCAAGCAAGCTAACATTCTTGCCCACAATTGTCAGGACACTGCTGAACCAATGTGAACACAGATATAAATGTGGGAGGGAGCAAGCCCCCTCCCACATTTGACCGTATTGTCTGATGGAGATCAGTTCGCCAAACGAGCCCCGCCCAACCCACCACTCACTTCATACGCCACCAACTCCGCCTGATGCGCCGCCAGAATCTCCGGCAACGAACCGCGCAGGTACTCCACCCAGGTCTTGATCTTCGCATCCAGGTATTGGCGCGACGGGTAGATGGCGTACAGGTTCAGCTCCTGGGAGCGGTAGTTGGGCATCACCCGCACCAGGGTACCGTTGCGCAAGCCTTCAATCGCGGCATACACCGGCAGCAGCCCCACGCCCATGCCGCTGGTGATAGCGGTTTTCATCGCGTCGGCGGAGTTCACCAGGAACGGCGAGGTATTGATGGCCACGCTTTCCTGGCCTTCGGGGCCGTTGAAGGTCCATTTGTCCAGCTGGATCACCGGGCTGACCAGGCGCAGGCAGGCATGGTTGAGCAAGTCATGGGGGCGTTGGGCGCAGCCTTTGGCCTTGACGTATTCCGGCGAGGCGCAGGCGATGCTGTAGGTGATGCCCAAACGTTGCGACACGAAGCCTGAGTCCGGCAATTCGCTGGCCAGCACGATGGACACGTCGTAGCCCTCATCGAGCAGGTCCGGCACGCGGTTGGCCAGGGTCAGGTCGAAGGTCACGTCGGGGTGGGTGCGGCGGTAGCGCGCAATCGCGTCAATGACGAAATGCTGGCCGATGCCGGTCATGGTGTGCACTTTCAATTGCCCGGCGGGGCGCGCATGGGCATCGCTGGCTTCGGCCTCGGCTTCTTCTACATAAGCGAGGATCTGTTCGCAGCGCAGCAAATAGCGTTTACCGGCCTCGGTGAGTGCAATGCGCCGGGTGGTGCGGTTGAGCAAGCGGGTTTGCAGATGGGCCTCAAGGTTGGAGACCGCGCGCGAGACGTTGGCGGTGGTGGTGTCCAGTTGCACGGCGGCGGCGGTGAAGCTGCCGGCTTCGGCCACACAACTGAAGGCGCGCATGTTTTGCAAAGTGTCCATGGGGTGTTCTCAGGGGAGATAGCAAATTGTGACAGAAAGTTACGCCGTCCAGTGATCCCTACCAACGGATTATCGCTTGAACGGTAACAAAGATTCACAGGAATGCCAGCTTATCGTCCTTCATGCCGCCGCCTAGAATTGCCCCACCTACCCCGCAACACCCTCTCAGGAATTCGCTTGCCGTGCCGCGTCGCATCAGCAGAGAGCTGAAGACTCTCAGTATTTGGGCCTTATCGTTAGCAATCAGCGGCTGCATCGGAACGGGAGGCATCGCCCCCCAAGGCCAGGCGCTCAGCGCCAATACCCTGGCCACCGACGAAGCAATCCAGAACGCCGCCCAGGACGCCCATTGGCCCACCGCCCAGTGGTGGCAAGCCTATGGCGACGCCCAGCTCAACCATTGGGTCGACCTCGCCACCCAAAACAGCCCAAGCATGGCCATGGCCGCCGCCCGTGTGCGTGAAGCACGAGCCATGGCCGGGATTGCCGAGTCGGCCGAGTCGCTGCAGATCAACAGCGACACCACCCTCAAGCGCCACAACTGGCCGAAAGACCAGTTCTACGGCCCCGGCGAACTGAGCGGCGCTACCACTTGGGACAACAATTCGTCCCTGGGCCTGAGCTATGCCCTGGACCTGTGGGGCCGCGAAAGCAACACCACCGAACGCGCCGTGGACTTGGCCCACATGAGCGCCGCTGAAGCGCGCCAGGCCCAGCTCGAATTGCAGAACAACGTGGTGCGCGCCTACATCCAGCTGTCACTGCACTACGCCAACCGCGATATCGTCGCCGCCACCCTGGCCCAGCAAGAGCAGATTCTGGACTTGGCCAACAAACGCCTGAACGCCGGGATCGGCACCCACTTCGACGTGAGCCAGGCCGAAACCCCGTTGCCGGAAACCCATCGCCAGCTCGACGCCCTGGATGAAGAAATCGCCCTGAGCCGCAACCAGCTTGCCGCATTGGCCGGTAAAGGCCCAGGGGAGGGCGCGCACTTGCAGCGCCCGAGCCTGTCCCTGGCCGCACCACTGAAACTGCCGTCGAGCCTGCCCGCACAACTGCTGGGCCAACGCCCGGACGTAGTCGCCAGCCGCTGGCAAGTCGCAGCGCAAGCCCGTGGCATCGATGTGGCCCACGCCGGGTTCTACCCCAACGTCGACCTGGTGGGCAGCCTCGGCTACATGGCCACCGGCGGCGGCATGCTGGAGTTTCTGGCGGGCAAGAAATTCAACTTCAACGTGGGGCCTGCGATCACCCTGCCGATCTTCGACGGCGGGCGTTTGCGTGCCGAACTGGGGCAAGCCAGCGCTGGCTATGACATCGCGGTGGCCAAGTACAACCAGACTCTGGTCAACGCGCTCAAGGGCATCAGCGACCAGTTGATCCGCCGCGAATCCATGGACAAGCAATCGACCTTCGCCGCGCAGTCGGTGGCCTCGGCGCAAAAAACCTACGACATCGCGATGATCGCCTACCAACGCGGCCTCACCGATTACCTCAATGTGCTCAATGCCCAGACGTTGCTGTTTCGTCAGCAGCAGGTCGAGCAACAGGTTCAGGCCGCACGCCTGAGTGCCCATGCCGAACTGGTCACCGCCCTGGGCGGTGGGGTCGGTGCCGGCAACGATGTGCCCCAAGACGCCAAGACCCTCCCGAGCAAGACCCCGGCGGCCCTCGCCGTGTTTGATCACTGAGTAGGATTGAATGACTCCCTTGCCTGCACCGCTGCGCTGGCTGCACTCCCTTGAGTGGCGTCGCGGTTTTTTCGACTGGGCGCGCAGCGACGGCGTGACCTGGGTGTACATCTTCAAGGTGCTGATCGCTGCGTTCCTCACGCTGTGGCTGGCCATGCGCCTGGAGTTGCCGCAACCGCGCACCGCGATGATCACCGTGTTTATCGTGATGCAACCGCAGAGCGGCCAGGTGTTTGCCAAAAGCTTCTATCGCTTCCTCGGCACCCTGGCGGGGTCGGCGGTGATGGTGCTGCTGATCGCCTTGTTTGCGCAGAACACCGAGTTGTTCCTGGGCGCGCTGGCGATCTGGGTAGGTATCTGCACCGCTGGCGCGACGCGTAACCGTAATTTTCGTGCCTATGGTTTTGTGCTGGCGGGCTACACCGCGGCGATGGTTGGCCTGCCCGCCCTGGCACACCCGGACGGCGCGTTTATGGCAGCGGTGTGGCGGGTGCTGGAAATTTCCCTGGGCATTCTGTGCTCCACCCTGGTCAGCGCCGCGATCCTGCCGCAAACCTCCAGCGCCGCCATGCGCAACGCGCTGTACCAGCGTTTTGGCGTGTTTGCGCTGTTTGCCACCGATGGTTTGCGTGGGCGTAGCCAGCGTGACCATTTCGAGGCCAGCAACGTGCGCTTTATCGCGCAAGCCGTGGGCCTGGAAGGGCTGCGCAGCGTTACCGTGTTTGAAGACCCGCATATGCGTCGGCGCAACGGTCGGCTCAGTCGCCTCAACAGCGAGTTCATGAGCATCACCACGCGTTTCAATGCCCTGCACCAGTTGCTTGAGCGGCTGCGCAAGGATGAGGCGGATCATGTGGTTGCGGCCATCAAGCCCGGCCTGCTTGACCTTGCCGAGGTGCTTGACGGGTTCTCCGGCCGGGCCCTCACCTGTCCCGACGCGGCGCGGCTGGTGGTTCAACTGAGCGCCTACAAGGACGAGCTGCCCGCCAAAGTGCGTAGCCTGCGTGGCGTGTTCCAGGAACAAAACCCCACCGAAGCCGAACAACTGGATTTCCACACCGCCTACGAACTGCTCTATCGCTTCGTCGACGACCTGCACAACTACGCGCAAACCCACGCGTCCCTGGCCGACCACAGCCATGCCCGCGAAGACTGGCACGAGCCCTACACCCCAAAAACCAATTGGTTGGCCTGTGCGGCGTCGGGCATTCGTGCCTCGTTCATCCTGATTGTGCTGGGCAGTTACTGGGTGGCCACCGCCTGGCCCAGTGGCGCCACCATGACCCTGATCGCCGCCGCCACGGTCGGTTTGTCGGCGGCCACGCCCAATCCCAAGCGCATGGCGTTCCAGATCGCCTGCGGCACCTTGATCGGTGCCTTGGTGGGGTTTGTCGAGATGTTCTTCGTGTTCCCCTGGATCGACGGCTTCCCGCTGCTGTGCGTGATGATCGCCCCGGTGATCATCCTCGGCGCGTTCCTCAGCTCGCGCCCGCAGTACGCCGGTGTGGGCCTGGGCCTGCTGATCTTCTTCAGCACCGGTTCAGTGCCGGACAACCTCACGGTCTACAACCCCTACACCTTTATCAACGACTACATCGCCATGATCATCGGCATGCTGGTGTGCGCGGCGGCGGGGGCAATCATCCTGCCGCCCAACAGCCGCTGGTTGTGGCGCCGGCTGGAGCAGGACCTGCGCGAGCAAGTGGTGTATGCCATCAGCGGCAAGCTCAAGGGCCTGGCGTCGAGTTTCGAAAGCCGTACCCGTGACTTGATGCACCAGGCCTACGGCCTCGCCGTCAGCCAGCCGCAAGTGCAGCGCGACCTGCTGCGTTGGATGTTCGTGGTGCTGGAGGTGGGCCACGCGGTCATCGAGTTGCGCAAGGAACAGGCGATTCTGCCCGTGCACCCGGCCTACGCTGCCTCCCAGCCGTGGCGCCAGGCACTGCGTGTGATGGGGCGCTCTTTGGTGCGCCTGTTCCTGCAACCCAGCGCGAGCAACCTGGAGCGCAGCCTGATCGCCGTCGACCATGCCATCAGCCGCGTGCAGGCCACCGACGAACCCTTCGCCCCGCACTTTGACACCTCGGCCCTGCGCCGGGTGAAAAGCTACCTGCACTTTATCCGCACCTCGCTGTTGGACCCGCAATCGCCCCTGGCGGCCCTCAAAGGAGCCCCCCATGCCCCGTGAAATCGCCTTTCATGGCGTCTATATGCCGACCATGACCTTGATGTTTTTGATCGCGGCCGGGCTTGCCTGGGCCCTGGACCGCTTCCTGGCCGGGTTCGACCTGTACCGTTTTTTCTGGCACCCGGCGTTGCTGCGCCTGAGCCTGTTCGTTTGCCTGTTCGGCGCCCTGGCGCTGACCGTCTACCGTTGAGAATGCCCCGATGAAAAAGTTTTTCAGCCTGCTCGCGACCTTGCTGGTTCTGGCTTTGGCGATCTGGATTGGCCGCACGCTGTGGGTGCACTACATGGAAACCCCGTGGACCCGCGATGGCCGTGTACGGGCCGACATCATCAACGTTGCCGCCGACGTTACCGGCGAAGTGGTGGACGTGCCGGTGCGCGATAACCAGTTGGTGAAAAAGGGCGACCTGCTGATGCAGATCGACCCCGAGCACTACCGCATCGCCGTCAAACAGGCGCAGTCCCTCGTCGCCTCGCGCAAAGCCACCTGGGAAATGCGCAAGGTCAACGCCCACCGCCGTGCCGACCTCGACGCCCTGGTGATCTCCAAAGAAAACCGCGATGACGCCAGCAACATTGCTGACTCCGCCCTGGCCGATTACCAGCACGCGCAGGCCCAGTTGGAAGCGGCCGAACTGAACCTCAAACGCACCCAAGTGCTGGCGGCGGTGGACGGCTACGTCACCAACCTCAATGTGCATCGCGGCGACTATGCGCGCATTGGTGAAGCCAAGATGGCCGTGGTGGATATGAACTCGTTCTGGGTGTACGGCTTCTTCGAAGAAACCAAGCTGCCGCATGTGAAGGTGGGCGACAAAGCCGACATGCAGTTAATGAGCGGCGAGACGTTAAAGGGCCATGTGGAAAGCATCTCCCGAGGCATCTACGACCGCGACAACCCCGAGAGCCGCGAGTTGGTGGCGGATGTGAACCCGACGTTCAACTGGGTGAGATTGGCGCAACGAGTGCCGGTGCGGATTCACATCGATCAAGTGCCAGAGGGCGTGCTGCTAGCGGCGGGCATCACCTGCACCGTCATCGTCAACCAAACACAGAACTAAAGTGTGGGAGCGGGCTTGCTCGCGAATGCGGTGGGTCATTCACCTAATCCGTCGACTGACCCACTGCTTTCGCGAGCAAGCCCGCTCCCACCTTTGATCTTTGTTGGCAATACGGTCGGAGTAAGCATTTTTAGCTAATGAGCGGCTCGGCAGCTCTGGTTTTACGTCGACGCCTGACCTGCAGCATGCTGACAAAGCGGCGGTGGTTTCTTGTATTAAGCACTAATAGGCAGGCCAGGGATTGAAACAAAGGGAATACCACCAACATCGTAACGGAGTGGTTCCCCAAGTAATCCGCCGAAATCAAAGCGTTCATGGTCGCGATGACTACTAGCAACCCTGGCCCTGATCGTAACCCGGCCGCTATTAGCCCTAATCCAATGCTCATTCCCAGTAGCAATACCAAACTCGCCACGATCGCATATTCGCTAGGGAGGTCATTTATTCGGGCGTAATAAGACAGGCTGTGTGACAGGTTGCCTGAAATGCTGACCATGTAGAGGGACACCGCCGTCCCCACCGTGAACGCAAAGCGCCTGATATGGCTGCGCAATGTATGGGGATGGGGATTATGGCTCATGGCTGTCGAACTCTTCATAAATGGCAATGACGATGTGATTGATATTTCCGGAGATGCCGCTGCCAGTAACCGCGAAAGCGGCACCCACTTGATCGGCTAATTGAGTGAGCATGTCCCGTCTCAATTGGGCATTGCTGAAGCGCTTGGGGAGTTTTCCGGCCAATTGCTTTAATCGAATCATTTCGCGAGGACGACGAATATTTTGTAGGCGTAGAACTTCATTTGTCAGTTTTGCGCGTTCCTGGCGGCTCATGCGCCGCAGGATGTCAGTCAACTCGCGACCTGTAGTGTTTTTAATAGTCATGACTGTTTTCACGGTGACGAAGGTCGTACTGCCCGCGCCCACTAGAGAAATGCCGTCCAAGGCTAACGTCATTGTTTGATACCAATCCAGGCTGTCGAAATAATCGTTCTCTGCCGGATTGGTGAGTTCTTTATGGGTTCGCCATAAGCCGTTGAAACATTGCAAACCACTGGCGGCTGCGGCGGTATAGGCGATGTAAGTCACTGCAAGGCTGGAACCTGCACTTAAAGGAGCCGTCGCGACTCCGGCACTGGCAACGTAGATACCAATCACGGCCCCACTGCATGCTAGAGCCATCCCCGATGCTTCCTTCCACAGTTGAGATTCGCGCGTCGAACTTGCCGCCAACTGCGCATAGTCTTCAGCCGTGAATGCCGGCCCCGCCACCTCCCGCAAAATCACCCGCTTGGGCTTGATACTGCACAGCGGCACAAACTCCCTCAGCACCGTCACCTGATAATCACTGCCGATATGCACCACCCCCGCCCCGACGATGGCCGGGTCGGCGTCTATGGTTTGATAGAGTTTTGGCAGGTCCAGCAAACTGGCCAGTCGTTGCCGGGTAGTGGTGTGCGCATCCGGCACGCCGCTTCGTAAGAAGTCGCTGGGCATCCTTTCACCTGTAGGTAGACAGAGGTGAAAGAGCCTGAGGATTGGTTCCTTGAAATGATGTCAGGCCGTTCGCTGTTTTTTGTAGTCCCTGGCCCGACTAGCCAAACACAAATCTAAGAATGTGGGAGCGGGCTTGCTCGCGAATACGGTGGTTCAGCAACAAATGTGTCGTCTGACGCACCGTATTCGCGAGTAAGCCCGCTCCCACATTTTTTGACCGCGTCAGGCCTTGATGAAGGTTTCGTGCAGATGGCGCCACAGCAGCGCGCCGCTGGCCATCTTCTCGAACACCACGGTGGCGCGGCGGTCGGTCTGGGTGCCGCTGTCATCCACCTGACGCTCGCGGTAAGTCACTGTCGCACCCCGCGCGTGTCGGTCGATCCCGGTCATTTCGCTCAACGTGATCTTCAATCCCGGGCGCATCCCGCCCAAGCGGGTGAACAACGCATGGACTCCGGCCGCATTCACCCGTGTGCCGGTCGCCGGGGCGACCATGCTGAATTCCGGGGAGAAGCGCGCGAGTAGGTTTTGCAAGGTGCCTTCAGGCGCGACGCCGGCGAACCATTGCTCGATCTCGACGTGGGTTTGGGTGACTTCTTCGAAAAAGTCGCTGTAGTCGATCATTACAAACTCCGTTCCAATCCAAAGCGTTTTTTCAACACGCGTTCCAGTAAACCCTTGGGCAGCAGCGCCGCCATCAACGGCAACGCCCGGCTGCCATTGCCTGCGCGCAACAGGCGCGGCGGGGTTGCTTGTTGCACAGCCTTGAGCACCTGTGCCGCAAATTCGCTGGCCGGGGTCGGGTTGTCCTGCGAGGCCTGGGAGCGGGCGCGGATGCCTTCGCGCAGGGGCCACCAGGGGGATTTTTCGCTGATCAGCAACTCGGCCTGGGCCCCGGCGTTTTTGGCAAAGCTTGTATCGATAGCGCCCGGTTGCACTTCCATGACCCGAATGCCAAACGGCGACACTTCCATGCGCAATGCGTCGCTCAAGGCATGCACGGCGGCCTTTGAGGCGCAGTAGGCACCGGCAAATGGCGTGACCAACACCCCGGAAACACTGCCGATGTTCACCACCAGGCCTTTGCTGCGGCGCAGTGCCGGGAACAGCGCCTGGGTCACGCCGACGATGGAGAACACGTTGGTTTCGAACTGGCGTTGCATCGCTTCGGTGCCGCCATCGAGCAGCGGGCCCATGGCGCCGTAGCCCGCGTTGTTGATCAGCACATCCAGTTCGCCCAGTTGTTCGGCCAGGCGTTGCAGGGCGGTGCTGTCGTTGACGTCCAGTTCGACCGCGTTAAAGCCCGCGGTGGCGAGGGCTTCAACGTCATCCGGGCGGCGGGCGCTCGCCCATACGGTGTAGCCGGCGGTTTTGAACGCGTCCGCCAGGGCGCGGCCGATGCCGCTGGAGCAGCCGGTGATGAGTACGTTGGGCATGGGGCAGTCCTTTGTCAGTCCGAGAAGCCACCTTGCAGGTGTTCGGCACGAAATTCCAGGGTTTGTGGGCGATAACCAGGACGCAACGGTGGCGTCGGCAGGCAGTCTTCCCAGGTGCCACCGGCCTGTAGCTCACCGGGGCCGCGATAGCGGGGCGCGGCGTAGACGTTGTCGGCCAGGTTTACCGTGTCGCCCGGTGCGTAGGCGGCGAGGCGCCAGCGCAGCTCGGTCAGTGGTACGTCGTTGCCGTTGTTGAGGGTCAGTTTCAGCGGGCGGTCGGCGGGGCATTCTTGCGGCGCATAGGTGATGCGCAGTTCCAGGCGTGCCAGTTGGGAGGCTTCGCGGTTGTCCAGCCACACCACCCAGATGGCGACAAAACCCAGGCCCACGGCGGCGGCAAGGGACACCGGCAGCGCCTTGGCGGGGTAGCGCAGCAGCAGGATCAGCCAGGTGATGATCAGGAGAACGCCGAAGAACATGGAGACCACCTCGAATTGGGAACGAGCATCCTAACTTAAGCGTAGGTGGGATTGGGTGGCTTGAGAGATGGGTTGATGCGGCTGACGCCTTCGCGAGCAAGCCCGCTCCCACAGGTTGATCGCATTCCAAAGGATGTACTCGGTCAACTGTGGGAGCGGGCTTGCTCGCGAAGAGGCCCTCACAGCCACCACAAAACCCAAGAAAAAGCCCCCGCCCAACCGGCTGCGGATAGGGGACGCAGTCGGCTGGACGGGGGCTTCTTGTACGACTCTTTTACTGCGCGATAGTTTTCACCGAAACACCACGCTCAACCGGCGTCGAACGACCGTAGATATCTTCGAACCGCTCGATGTCGTCTTCGCCCAGGTAGCTGCCCGATTGCACTTCGATGATTTCCAACGGGATCTTGCCTGGGTTGCGCAGGCGGTGCACCGAGGCAATCGGGATGTAGGTGGACTGGTTCTCGCAGAGCAGGAACACATTCTCGTCGCAGGTCACTTCGGCCGTGCCGCTGACCACGATCCAGTGCTCGGCACGGTGGTGGTGCATTTGCAGCGACAGGCACGCGCCCGGCTTGACCGAGATGTGCTTGACCTGGAAGCGACCGCCCATGTCCACCGAGTCGTAGGAGCCCCACGGACGATAGACTTCGCAGTGGTTCTGGGTCTCGTTGCGGCCCTGTTCGTTGAGGGTGTTGACCATCTGCTTGACGCCCTGGACCTTGTCCTTGTGGGCAATCATCATCGCGTCCTTGGTTTCCACCACCACGATGTTTTCCAGGCCGATCACCGACACCAGCTTGCCGTTGCCGTGGATCATGCAGTTCTTGCTGTCCTGGATCACCACGTCGCCCTTGGTGACGTTGCCATCGGCGTCTTTATCGTTGACCGCCCACAGCGACGCCCAGCAACCCACGTCGCTCCAGCCAGCACTCAACGGCACTACGCAGGCGCGCTGGGTTTTTTCCATCACGGCGTAGTCGATGGAGTTGTCCGGGCAGCAGGCGAAAGTCGCTTCGTCGAAGGACACCGTGTCGGCGTCCTGCTCGCTGCGCTCAAGGGTCAGCAGGCAGGTGTCGTAGATGTCCGGATCGTGCTTTTTCAGCTCTTCGAGGAAGCGGCTGGCACGGAACAAGAACATGCCGCTGTTCCAGAAATAACCGCCGCTTTTGACGAACTCGACGGCGCGTTTTTCATTGGGTTTTTCCACGAACTGCTCGACGCGGCTCACGCCTTCCGGCAGCAGCGAGTCGGCGGTGGACTTGATGTAGCCATAGCCGGTTTCCGGGCGGGTGGCCGGCACGCCGAACAGCACCATCTCACCACGCTCGGCGGCCACGGTGGCCAGGGCCAGGGCGCGTTGCAGGGCTTTCTGGTCGTCGATCACATGGTCGGCGGGCAGCACCAGCATCAGCTCGTCGCGGCCTTCGTTGACCAGCATCATCGCGGTGAGGGCCACGGCCGGCGCGGTGTTGCGACCGAACGGCTCCATCAGGATGCGTTGGCATTCCAGCTTACGGTTGGCCAGTTGCTCGTTGACGATAAAGCGATGGTCCTTGTTGCAGACCACAATCGGTGTGTCCATGCCTTCGAATACCAGGCGCTCCAGGGTTTGCTGGAACAGCGTGTGCTCGCCGGTCAGGGCCAGGAATTGCTTAGGGAACTGTTTACGCGACAGCGGCCAAAGACGGGAGCCGCTACCACCGGAAAGGATTACTGGGATCATGGGTGTTTCTCCTTGAATCGATTTGGGTCAGAGCCTGTGGGAGGGGGCTTGCTCCCGAAAGCAGTGGTTCAGTGGTTACATCGGGTGCTGAACCACCGTATTCGCGAGCAAGCCCGCTCCCACAGGAGGGGAGCGTTAAATTGAAAATTTAATTAGCGGGTCGATACCGGGCGTTTCACCCAGACTGGCGACAAGCTCGAACCCGAGCCTGTGACATACAACACCGCTGCTTCACCACGTTCCAACGCAACCGGCTTCACATCACCGACTTTCTTGTCACCGTCATACAACGCCAGGCTCACTTTCACCGGGTTGATTTCACGTTCGCCACGGCCCTTGGCAGCCACCGACTTGACCACATCGGTCTTGCCATCGGCGGTCTTCAAGGTCAGGGCCTTGTCACTCAGGTTCTGCACACGTACCAGGGATTTCTGCTTGTTCTTGAACGGCGGTTCTTCGATCAGTTGCGGCTGGCCGCTGCTGTTGTTGACCAGGGTGTAGTAGTGGTCGGCCGCGAGTTTGACCGGCACGGTCTGGCTGCCGATCTTGGCGCTGTAGTCACCGCCCGGCATAAAGCTGAAGTCGCTGCTGGCCAGTGGCGCAACGTCGCTCAGGTTGGTGGCGCCGACGGTAGCGCTCACTTCCTGGTTGCTGGCGTTGTATACACGCACGAAGCTCGAACCTTTTGGCGCGGTAGGGCCGTAGAGGGCGGCGTCACCACCGGCGAAGGCCGACAGGGAGACGACGCTCAGGCCAGCCGCGAGTGCCAGGGTTTTAGCGAGACGACGAGGAGTTGTAGTGAAAGTCATGTGAGTTACCTCTCTTTCAGTTTTGCGCCCGGTCGGGCGTCTCGGATTTTGGGTTTTTAGCTGGGGTGTTCAGTGCCATGTTTTGTTGGCGCGAACCGGCTTGTTTAAGTTGCGCAACCCACGACGGGTCGGCATCACCGATTTCGTTGTTTACCGGCAGATAACGTTCAGGAAACTCCCAGATCAGCACCTGAGGCGGGCTGTTCTTGAAGTCATCACTTTTCAGGTAGCTGAGCATCGGCAGGATCGGGCCGTGGCCGTCTTCCGAATAGTTGATCACGTCGCTGTGCAGGGCTTGCTTGAGCGCGCCCACGAAGTTCCAGTTGGGGTTGGCGCTGTAGCTGGTACCCACCAATGCCACCGGGGTTTCGCTGTCGCTGAACAGCGCGTCGTCGCCACCCCCTTCTTTGGCCAGGTGCGTCACGCGTTTTTCCAGCGGCTCCTTGGGTGGCATCAGGTTTTCAAACAGCGGGTCCAGGGGCAGGAACAGACGCAGGTCGCCTTTGTGCGGTGCGGTGTTCTCGGCCTCGGTGACAAAACGCTGGGGCTCGCCACTCAGTGGGGTTTGCTCGGCAATCCCTTTGGCCAACTGCTTGGCCGCGATTTCGGCACCGTCCGGGGTCCAGTGGGTGTCGGTACGCAGGAACACTTGCTTGCCGCTCAGCTTGGCCTGTTGCAGCGGGCCCAGCAGGTCCGGTGCGGGGATGTTGTCGGCGGCGACGCGGGCATGGAAGTCCTGGTACAGGTTGGCGTGGATGCTCGCCGGTTTCACCTCACCGACGTGTTCCGGGTACAGGCGCACCTTGGCCGGCACGATGGCCATGACCAGTTGGATGCCTTGGGCCTTGAGTTTTTGGCGCACGCCTTCGACCAGCGCGTAGTTGCCTTGCAGGTTCTGGTCTTCGTTGACGATAGGGTTGAACTCTTCGTCGCTGTACAACCAGTGATCACGGCCCAGCACCACGCCAGGGCGACCTTCGTTGAACAGCTTGTAGTCCAGCGCCGCCCAGAGGTTGGTGCCGATGCGCTTGATCGGGAACTCGTCGTCGTAGTGCGTCTCGACTGCTTTGGTCCAGCGACCGTTGAGCACGGTGGCATCGGCGTTGGTGCTAAAGCCCAGGAAACTGCGCAGCGACCAGGCGCCCAGGGCCAGCAGCACCACCAGGAACAGGCCGATATAGAGGACGCGTAATGAACGGGTCATGGTCGGCTCCCTCAGAATTGGAAGTAAAGGAACGGCGAGAAACTCTGCGCCGACAGTTTGAGAATCGACGCCACGAACAGCAGCAGCACCGCAGCGCGCATGGCGTAGCGTGGCCAGTCAGCGGTCCAGTAGGCCGGTTGTACGGCGGCGTCCTGGCCCACGGTGAAGCCGGGCTGGTGGATGCTGCCAGGGTTGTCGCCCGGTACCGCCTTGATCAGGCTCGGGTCGGCCGGCTTGGTTTTTTCGGCAGGGCGGTTGGTGTAGAAGTCGCGCAGACCGAAGAACGCCAAGGTTGCGTACGCCACCACCAGGGTTGCCACTTGCAGGCCGGTGAGGCTGGCGCGGTTGAGTTCCGACAGCGACCACTCGCCAAAGCTGAACATGGCGCCGTACATACGGCCGGCAACGTGCAGGTTCTCGGCGCGGAAGATCACCCAGCCCATCACCACCAGCAGGAAGGTGAAGGCCCAGCGCAATACGTTGAAGCTGCGCGGCGCGGTGTTGAGGCCGATGGCTTTTTCAATCGCCAGCCACATGCCGTGCCAGGCACCCCACACGATGTAGGTGATGTTCGCACCGTGCCACAGGCCACCGAGCAGCATGGTCAGGAACAGGTTGCGGTAGGTGGTCAGCGTGCCTTTACGGTTGCCGCCCAGGGTGATGTACAGGTAGTCACGCAGCCAGGTGGACAGGCTGATGTGCCAGCGGCGCCAGAACTCGGTGATCGACTGGCTGATGTACGGCTGCTTGAAGTTTTCCATGAAGCGGAAACCCATCATCAAGCCCAAACCGATAGCCATGTCGCTGTAGCCGGAGAAATCGAAGTACAGCTGCGCGGTGTAGGCCAGCGCGCCGAGCCAGGCATCGCCCGTGGTCGGGTTTTGCAGGGCGAAGCAATGGTCGGCCACCACCGCCAGGGTGTCGGCGATGAAGACTTTCTTGATGAAACCCTGCATGAACCGCGTGCAGCCCTCGGAGAACTTGTCCAGGGTGTGGGTACGGTTGTTGAACTGGTCGGCCAGGTCGCGAAAGCGCAGCACGGGGCCGGCAATCAGGTGCGGGAAGATCGCCACGAACGCCGCAAAGTCGATCAGGTTGCGGGTAGCCGGGGTGTCGCCACGATACACGTCGATGATGTAGCTGATGGACTCGAAGATGTAGAACGAGATCCCAATCGGCAACAGCACATGGGTGAGGATGAACGGCTCCAGGCCCGCCGACTTCATCATCACGTTGATGCTGTCGACGCCGAAGTTGGCGTACTTGAAGTAGCCCAGGATGCACAGGTCAATCGCCACGCCGAGCAGCAGCCAACGTTGGGCCGGCTTGGTGCGCACGCCGGCGGCACCGACTTTGAGGCCGATCCAGTAGTTCCACAGCGTCACGGCGGCGAACAGTGCCAAAAAGTCCACTCGCCACCAGGCGTAGAACACATAGCTGGCAATCAGCAGCAGCAGGTTGCGATAGCGTTGCCCGCTCAAGTAGTACAAGCCGAGAAAGATCGGCAAGAACAAAAACAGGAACACATTGGACGAGAAAACCATCCCGATCTCTCCATGTTTAACCACAGTCAAGGGCCGCAGCCCCCCCAAACCCCCCCACGAAAATTCGGGGGAGGGCGGTACTTCATTCCAACTGCCGAAACCGGCTCAAACTGTGGGAGCGGGCTTGCTCGCGAATGCGGTGGTTCAGTTACAGATGTGTCGACTGACACACCGCATTCGCGAGCAAGCCCGCTCCCACATTGGGTCCCAGTTTCGTCAGCTACCCTTGTTGCCTTTTTCGTGTGCCGGGTCGTAGACCTTGGTCAGGTCACCCCCCAGGCGGAAGGTCTTGAACGGCTGCATCCCGTGCTTGCGCTCGATCACATCCGGCGCGCAGGTGT
This sequence comes from Pseudomonas kairouanensis, assembly GCF_004682055.1. Classification (GTDB taxonomy): domain Bacteria; phylum Pseudomonadota; class Gammaproteobacteria; order Pseudomonadales; family Pseudomonadaceae; genus Aquipseudomonas; species Aquipseudomonas kairouanensis. The sequence continues at coordinate 258,102 of NZ_QUZU01000001.1, forward strand.
AGAGGGTGCAGAAGGGTTCAAGCCAGGCATATTTCATGTCTTCCTTGAGGTCCTTCATGTCCTGCTCTTTGCCGTTTTTCTGCTCGAAGATGTCCGGGTCTTTGACCCCGGCCAGCACCTTGTCGCCCAGGCGCTTGAGCGCGCTGTTGTTTTCCTGGCGCAGGTCCACACCGTTGACCAGGGCAAAGCTTGCGATCATCGACAGCGGCGGAAGGGCGTAGTTGTGGTACGACAGGGCCCGTTGCTGGCGCTTCAATTCGTTGGGCAAGAAGCCTTGGTCATCGACCTGGTTCACGCCGACTTTGTATTCCTTCACGGCCCAATCAAACAGGTCACGGCGGTTGGTGGCGACGGAGGTTGCCATCACCGACCAGGCGGCCCAGTAGGAGTGGTTGTTGGTTTTTTCCAGCGGCAGGTTGTCCCAGTCGCTCACCACCTGGTCGGCTAGTTTGTTGAACCAGGCTTCGATCAACTGCGCTTCCTGCTGGTGGTTGGCCAGCGGGTGGGAGTCGGAAAACTTCAGGCGTACATAAGCCGAAGCCATGCTGCCCAACGCCCATTTGCGCATGGACTTGCCGGTGTGGTTGAAGTCCTTGGACATCAACGCATCCGCCTTGGCCCAGCTGGTCAGCCAATTCAACGTGCATTCCAACTGCTCCGGACGACCGTCGCGCATGAACTGCATCACGCGCTTGCTGGTGTCTTTTTCCAACTTGGTGATGTCGGCGGTGCTGTCGCGAAAGGCTTTTTCGGACTGGGTGTTCAGGGTGGCGCGAGCCTTGTCCGAACCCTCGTACTTGCTGCGAAATTGCAGCGAGCCGGTGTACGGCGCCGGCATGGCGTCGCAGTCATTCTTGAAGTCGCCGGTCTTGAACGCTTCCACCGGGGCGAAATAACCCTGGGGCGGACGCAGTGGCGCGGCGGCGTTAACCGAGCCTGCAAACATCGCAAGGCCGAGTAACGTTGGTATCAATAACTTCTGCATAGGTAACCTCATTGCCCGAGTGAAGCGGTTTTTTGACCGCCGCTTGGGAATACGTTGCGTGTGCAAATTTTCGCTTCAACCTTCTGCGCGCCCTTTTCTGGACCCTGCACTTCAACGGCCAGCAAGTTCTGCGAGGCCCAGTCTTCATCGGTGCGCAGTTCGAAGGCGAAACGCCCGTCTGTGTCGGATGTTTCGGGTTTCTCGATTTTGATGTCCTCGTGGCGCCCGTTCATGTACCAGAGGGTGGCTTGCAGGGTTTTCACCGACGGGTCGGCGAAGCGGATATCTACCTGGTGATTGGCGTTACGCAGGTCTTTGTTGGAACTGTTAACCATCAATTCGTTCTTGCCCGGCTTCAAAGAAGTGCTGGCGGTCATCTGAGCGGTCTTGCCTTCGCAGCCGTTGTCCAGCAGCGACATCATCTGGCGGTAGATGGTCTCTTGGTCCAGGCGGTACAGCGGCGAGAATTCCCAGATCAAAATTTTTGGCGGGCTCTTCTGGAATTCATCGCTGCCCAGGTACTGGATCATCGAACCTTCCAGGCCACCACCGGGGAAGGCCACGTTGAGGATGTCCGCACCGATTTCCTGTTCCAGGAAGCCCGCGAAGTTGTAGTTCTTGCCGCTGTGGCTGGTGCCCACCAGGGTGATCTGCGGGTTGCCCGAATCGCCGAACAGGTCGCCGTCGCCCGCTTCGCCCTTGGGCTCGGTGGTGAACTGGTCCATGTATTGGATCGCGTAGCTGGTGCCGCACAGTTGCCCGGCCATGTTGTGCAGGGTGCCGGTCTTGCCCATGCGCCCGGAGCGGGTGGTCTCGAATTCGCGCTTGGGAATATCGGCGAACTCCGGCATGGCACGCACTTTCTCGCCGACGATTTTCGCGGTGCGCTGGGCGCCGTAGGGCGTCCAGTGTTGGTCACCGCGGAAGTAGAAGTCGTGGGCCGGCAGTTCATCGGGCAACTGCTCATTGGTCAGCGGCGACAGGTCCGGCACCACGTAGCCCATCTTGGCGAATCGGCCGAGCATGGTTTTGTAGTTGGCCAGGGCCTTGTCGAAATCGAACTTGGCTTTCTCTTCAGGGTTGAGCTTGTTGCGGTTCACTAGGCCACGGGTCGGCTGGTACACCACCACCAACTCCACGCCCTTGGCCTTGAACGCATCGTGCAGTTGCTGCATGCGCTTGTAGCCGGCAGGGCTGGTGTCGAATTCGGTGCGCAGGTCTTCCTGGGTACGGAACAACCAGTCGCCCTGGGCTTGTACCAGGGTGGTGAAGTTCTGCTGGTAGCGCGTGGTGTAGTTCTTCGCGTCATGGGCGGCGGGGCACAGGCTGCAGCACGGTTCGGCGGTAAACGTCGGTGCCTGGATTTCGTCGGCGCGTACGCCCTGGCTGGCCGCGAGCAGGCCGAGGGTCAGACCCGAGAGGCTCAGCAGTTTGATCATGTGTGGGTGCATAAGGGTCATCCTCAGTCCTGCAATTCGGTCTGGCGTTCGACAGGGTCGATCAGCACGGCTTTCTGCTGGCGTACCAGCAGGTCGAGAATCTCTTCCTGGCGATCACCCAGCACACCGTTGAAGCTGATGCCGCTGGATTTGGTCGGCGCCAGCATCGACACGCGGTACAGCTCCACGCTCAGTGGCGAGTCGATGGACAGCGGCCCGCTACCGTTCCCGGCCAGCTCACCACCCACCACGATCAGCGACACCTGGGCGTCGAACGGGTCGAGGGCGATGTCGCGGTCGGTGTCGGTCAAGTCCTTGATGTGGCCGTACAGGCCGGTCAGCCCGTTGGCCATCGAGGTGTTCTCGTACAGCTTGATATTCACGCTGTTACGCACGCGGATCCCGTGGCGACGGTTGGCAATCACCTTGTTGCCCCACAGCAGGTTGTCACCGCTCTCATAGAGGGTGATGCCGTCGGTGTGGTTGCGGTAGAACTCGTTGTCGGCCACCAGGTTGTTGACGCTGTTACGGTCCAGCACCAGGCCCGAGAGCTTGTTGTCGTAGCTGCGGTTGTTGAAGATGAAGCTGTCGTTCACTTCCCGGGAAATGATGATGCCGTGCTTCTTCTTGGTGCCGTACACGGTGTTGTCCGCGATGATCAGGCCGTGGGAACGGTCGTGGGGGTCAATGCCGTAGACGATGTTGTCTTTGTAGGTATTGCCCTTGATCACGAAGCCTTCGGTTTCGTAGCAGTAGAAGCCGTACCACATGTCCGAGAACTCGGAGTCGATGATCCAACCGGTCGGCTCCGAACGCTTGAGCACCTTGGCCATGTTCGGCGTGTACTGGGAAATACTCACCCCGTACGACTTACTGTTGGCGTAGCCGAAGCTGGCCATCTTGGTCTTGGAGATATAGGTCTCGGTGCCGCCCCAGGCCAGCAGGAATGGGCGAAACTCCTTGGGCGACTTGAACAGCGCCGGGCCGTTGGCCTTTTCGCTCCAGCCGGTGACCTTGGTGTCGCGCACAAACAGCTGGCCGTCGTTGATCAGGAACGAACCGGCTTCCTGGGACAGGCGCAGCTCTTGGGTCTTACCGTCGATATCGAGGATGCCCTTGCGGCCCACCACAATCGGCAGCTTGGCCAGGAACACACCCGGCGAGGTTTCGCTCAGGTACTGCTTGGGCACCTTGCCCAGCAGGTCCTTGAGGTTCATGTAGCCGTCGTCGACGAAGATCGCCTGGGGAATGCCGTGCTGGCGCACCACCCATTCAGCCATCTTGTTGTCACCGCCGATAAAGTCCTTGAGGGCGTCTTCCTGCATCATGCGGCGGATGCTGATTTTGCCCGGCTTGGTCCGTACGATTTTCTTTTCCATCGCGGCGGCGGTGTAGCCCGTCAGGTCAGGCAGGGCCGGCTTGGCCATTTCCAGCGGCGCGGTGGGCGGGCTGGATATGGTGTAGGTCTTGGCCTGTTGCAGTTCTTTGGCGATGGTCGGCGCCTTGACCTGCTGTGTGGTATCCGCGAACGCTGTGGCGTTGGCCATCAGCATCGCAGCTACCAGTAAGTGTCTGCCCTTGAAGGGATGAGCATTCATCGCGCAGGCTCCCATCAGAATTTCCAGATCACGTCGACAAACGCGCGGTGCATGTACGAGTCAACGTTGCTGCCATAGGCGTCGCCTGGCTTGAACACGCCAGCACGGAAACGCACCAAGGCCGAAGGCTCGTCGATGGACTGGCTGAGGGCTGCCGGCAGCAGGCCTTTCTTGAAGTACTTGGTGACCACCAAGTCCATTTCCTGACCCAGGTCTTTCTTGCCATCGGCCAGTGGCAGCGAGGTGCTGGAGACGATGTCGCCCGCTGCGTCGGTGGTGTTATCCAGCGCGGCGATACCGTTGCTGCTGACCGGCTTGTTGCCGTCCACGCGCCAGAACTTGTGGTACACAAGGCTGGCGTCGTAGTCCTCGCGCAGCTGCCACGAACCGAACAGGCTCATGGACTGCATGTTGTTCATCTCGCCGCGAAACGCTTCGCCGAAGCGGTGCACGCGGGACTGGGTGCCGGTCCAGTTCGAGCGGTTGCTCTGCAGGCCGTTCTGTTCGTAGTCGGCGCTGGCACGGGCATAGGCCGCACCCACTTGCCACTGCGGGTCGAGGCGCAGGCGCACGCCGATGTCGGTGGCCCAGCCACTCAGGTCATCGCTGTTCTTGGCCTGGTCCGGGCGGGTGCCGTCGGATTTGAGCGCGTTGACCTTGTCGCGATCACCGCGCATGCCGGTCACGCTGGCCCAGTAGTTGACGGTGTTGGTGTTGCGCCAGTTGTAGGCGTCGCTGTTGGCTTCGATGCCGAGCCAGGTCAGGTCGCCGTTCTCGCGCTTGTCCAGCGAGTCGGTGGGTTGGCCGGGCTCAGGGTAGTCGAGCTTGCCGTTGTCATGGGTGTGGTGGGCGCGCAGGCCGATCCACTGGCCGGGTGTCCACTGGTAGGCTGCGTCGGCGTAGAGGTGCTGGCGGTCTTTGTCGACCGGGGCCAGTTCCTTGAGGTCGGTGCGGTATTCGCTGAACCGTTCGGCGACGCCCACGTTGGCTTTGAGCAGGGTGGTGTCGAAGGTCCAGTTCAGCGCTTCGATGTTGGTGTCGCGCCATTGGCCGTCGTCATTGCGCAGGCGTTGGCGGCCCAGCTTGAGGATCTCGCCAGGGTAGGGCGTGAAGCCGCTGTAGCCGACCCAGAACTCACGCATGGCCAAGTAGTTTTTCTTGGTCTTGCGGTCGTTGTTGGTGGTCTGCTGGTTTTCGTCATCGGAGGACTGTTGCAGGGTGTCGGTCTCGATGATGTCGCTGGACACCACGGCCTGGCCCATGGCGTAGGCGCTCCACGCGCCGCTCTCACCGTAGATCCACGGGCGCAGGTCCAGGCCGATGCCGTTGACGTCGCCGCCTTTTTGCGTGCCCAGGTCGCGGTCGTCTTCGGACTGCGCGGTGGCTTTGACTTCCAGGCCGAAGTTCTTGGCTTCGGTCAGTGCGGCCAGGGTTGGGCACGACCACAACAGGGCGAAGGTCAGGCCGATGCCGGCCTTGACGAATGGGTTGAGCTTCATAGGGATTCCTCGCCGTCGTCTTCTTCCAGGGCGTGCAGTTGCAACGTGCTCTGGGCCAGGGTGCCGCGGGTCGCCAGCTCTTGTTGCACCAGGCGTTGGCCTTGGGCGCGTTGCTCCGGTGTCAGCGGGGCCTCAAGTTGGGTGGCCAAGTCGTTGGCCTCTGGCGTGTCCTGGGCTTTAGCCAACTGGCTGAAGACATAGGCGTTCAATGGGTCGGGCTTGGTGCCCTTACCTTGGGAAAACAATTGAGCGATGGCGAAGTCGGCGCTGTTCTGGCCATTGCGCGCAGCGGTCAGCAGGTGGTCCAGGGCTTTTTGCGGGTAGACCTTGCCGAGATAACCACGGCGGTAGATCTGGCCGAGGTAGTAATCGGCGGCCACTTCCTTGCCTTGGGCTTTTTCGAAGTGCGCTTCGGCGGCCTTGGCGTCGGCGGGTACCCACTTGCCTTCGTAGTAGAGCTTGCCCAGCAGCAGCTCGGCGCGGGGTTGGTCGGCGGCGCGGCCGTTGTCCAGGTACTTCATCATCTGGTCGACGTCGCCCAGTTCCGGGAAGTCGTAGAGCAGTTGCGCCAAGCTGACCCAGGACGCCGGGTAGCCAGGGGCGATTTTTTCCAGCAAGGCCTGGGCGGTTTTTTCGTCCGGGGTGCCGAGGGTGGCATCGCCGAGTACGCGGGCTACGCTGTCCACGCGCTGGGCGGTGACGGTGCCACGGCTGTAGCCGGCTTCCATTTGCTTGAGCAGTTCGGCTTGTTGTTCTGGCTGGGCCTTTTTCTGGTAGACCGTGGCCAGTTCCACGTAGCAGATATCGGTGGTGTTCAGCGCGGCTTTGCAGATGCGCTCCACATCATCCAAATGCTGGTCGTAGGTGCCTTGGGTGCGATACAGCAGCACCTGGGCCAGACCGGCTTCCGGGTAGCCCGAGGCTTGCCATTTACTGATCTGCTGCTGGGCGTTCACGTTCGGGAAACTGTGGGGGTATTGCAGGTACAGCATCGCCAGCGGGATCAGGGTGTTGCCTTCGCCATTGGCAAAGGCTTTTTTCAACAGGGTTTCGGCTTCGTGATGCTCGGCTTCGGTGCTGCCGGGCTTGGCCACCAGCAGGCGACCCAGGCGAGCCTGGGCGCGGGGCGATGTATCGGCCGCCGCACGGTAGGTGGCTTCGGCCTGTTTGATCTGTGCCGGGTCACGGGTGCCTACCTGAATATCGGCCAGGCCCACTTGGGCCTCGCTGTAGCCCAGGTCTGCCAGTTGCTGGTAGTTCTGTTGCGCGGTGACGGTATCGCCGCGCTTCAACGCTTCATTGGCTAAACGCTGATCTGGCAAACCGGCACATCCCGCGAGGCTGACTGCCAATGCCAATGTGCACAGAGAACCCATGTGGGAGCGGCGGTGCGGCGATCCGACTTGCTCGCGAAGAGTGCGTGTCAGTTGGTGCATGTGCTGGCTGACACACTGCTTTCGCGAGCAAGCCCGCTCCCACAGGGACCGCGGTGTTTTTATAGGAGTCATCACAGGCATGTCCTCGCTTACAGACCGTTGGCCATGGCTTTGTCGATCAGCCAGTTCAGCGAAGGGCCACGGTCGCTGGTCACTTCCACCGGGCGACCGGCGTAGGTGCTGTCCAGCGGTGCGTCAGGCTTGATCTGTACGCGGATGTCGGAGGACAGGTCGGCGCTGTTCAGGCTGGTGCTGCTGACGATGGTGCCGGTGCGCAGTTGTTCTTCGTCGGCCACCTGGAAGCTCACCGGGGTGCCTGGGCGCACATCGGCGAACTGGCGATAGGTGAAGCGCGCTTCCACATTGGCCAGGCTGCCGCGTGGCACCAGTTGGAAGATCACGTCGCCTTTGTTGGCGTACTGACCGTCGGCGACCATTTGCTGGGCCACCACGCAATCGCAGGGCGAGGTCAGGGTGCCGGTCATTTGCTTGCCGAACAGTTCTTCAACCTTGGCCGGTTGCAGTTGGTCTTCGTCCAGATGGCCCTTGAGCACGTCCAGCATGCTGGTGCTGAAGCTCGCCAGTGGCGCGCCCTTGGCGGCAATTCCGTCGCCCTTGAGCAGGCTTTGCACGGTGCCGTCGCGGGGCATGGTCACGTTCATGCCGGGAACGCTCACCACACCGGCCTGGGCGTGGCTGACGAAGTACATGCCGTACACCGATTTGAAGATGAAACCGAAAGCGGCCAGGCCGACGATGAAGATACCCGCGCTGAACGTCACTGCACGCAGGCGGCCAAAGGCGGTCATGCCGCTGCCGCTGTCCTTGACCTTGCGCGCCTTGGTGAAGTTGTCGCGCTGCAGGGTGGCCAGCACGTCGCCCATGGTCACGATGTCACCGGACAGGTGCGAGGTGATCAGGTGGCGCAGGGTGGAAATATCCTGGGGCTCCAGGTTCTGGAACTGGCAACCGGTGCGCCCGCTCTGGCGGTCGTAGGAGCGAATCTGCAGCTCCACGTCCATGGCCAGGCCCAGGTTGTCGATCACAAACTGCAGGCGGCCTTTGTGCACTTCGCCGACGGTCAACGGCTGGGTGGAGGTGAATGCCAAGCCGCCGGCGGACAGGTCGATCACCCGTGCTTCGGTCGGTGTGCGGTCAGTGTTGAAAAAGCGCAGCTTGGCCGGGATTTTGACCCGGGCATGTTGGCGTTGGGCTTCGGATTCGTGGACAACGTTGACGTTTGCTTGGCTATTCATGGTGTGTAGTTCCTAGTTAATTCAGGCTTGGCAGGTTCAGACCATCATCAGCAACACGGCGACGAAGATGCTGCCGGCGGAGAAGGTCATGGTCCGAGACGACCAGGTGTTGAACCAACGTTGAAAGCTGGCCAAATCGCGGGTCAGTTTGGTGTCCTGGCGGGTCCAGGACTGTTGATCGAGGCGGAAGAACACGTAGATCTTCACCAGCGCGCCCATGATCTGGTTGTAATAGAGAATCGCCGGGTAAGCCGGGCCGATCTTGTGGCCGGAGCACGACAGCAGCAGGGTGAGGATCAGGCGGGTGATGCCGATCCACAGTAGATACGCGAGGATGAACGCGCCGCCGTATTTGAAGGTGGCGATGAACGCGACCGTCAGGCCCAGCAGGGAGGTCCACATCGACACACGCTGGTCGAACAGCACGATGCTGGTGAACACACCCAGGCGACGCACGCCCAGGCCCAGGGCTCGGGAGTTCTGGCGCAGGTTGTTGCCGTACCAGCGGAACATCAGCTTGCGGCTGGCCTTGATAAAGCTCTTTTCCGGCGGGTGTTCCACGGTGTTGATCGCGGCATCCGGCACGTAGAAGGTGTCGTAGCCCAGGCGCATCAGGCTGAACCAGCTGGACTTGTCGTCACCGGTCAAAAACTTGAAGCGGCCCAGGCGCCAGTGTTGCAGCGAGTCGCTTTCCACGTCGGCGATAAAGCCTGGGTCGGTCACGACGCTGGCACGGAACACCGACATGCGACCGGTCATGGTCAGCACGCGCTTGGACAGGGCCATGGAGCACATGTTGATGTGGCGTTGGGCGAAGCGCAGTTTGTGCCATTCGCTCATGATGTAGCCGCCGCGCACTTCGCAGAACTCGTTGGTGGTCAGGCCGCCGACATTGCCGAACAATTGGAACCACGGCACGGTCTTGCGCACGACGCCTTCGGCCAGCACGGTGTCGCCATCGATCACAGCCACCACGGCGCGGTCATCCGGCAGGTGACGGGAGATCGCACGAAAACCAAAAGCCAGGCCGTCGCGTTTGCCGGTACCGGCGATGCGCACGAAGTCGAGCTTTACGTGCTCTGGCGGCTGCATGCGTTCCCACAGGCTCTTCACCAGCAGTTCATCGGACATTTCCACCAGCGAGCAGACCACAGTGGTGGGGAAGCCGCATTCGATGGCTTCGCGAATCACCGAGCTGTACACCTGGGCGGTGGTCAGTGCATCGATCCTGAAGCTTGTGACCATCAGGAACACATGGGACGGGTCGGCAGCCTTGCCCAGCTTGCGCACTTTGCGGCGCAGGTGCGGGTAGACCACGTACAAAAACAGCATGCCGCGAAAGAAATGCGTAGCACCCATCGAGTAGCGCCAGATACCCACGGCGCCAATCAGGAAAATAAAATTCTTCGACTCGGAGTCGAACGTGCTCGCCGGCAACAGCAGGGCGAGACCCATCAGCAGGCTGAGGAAGAACAGCCAGCCGGCGGATTGCAGTAGTACGTGTTTTAACTTGGACATAAGCATCTTCCGAAGGTGAAGGAGGTTCCAGGTGGCGCGCGCTGGGGATGGAAACGCGCGCCGCCTGGAACTTGCCGTTGCTGTTACCAGCAGATGCCTTCGGTGCGACCGGTAGTGCAGGTGGCCTTGGACATGAAGCCCACCAGGTCGATCACTTGCTTGCCGTGCGGAGCGTTCTGCGCCAGGGCGCGGAATTTCTCGTCACGGTTGCCGAGGATGATCACGTCGGAGTTGTTGATCACATCATCGAAGTCCGAATTGAGCAGGGACGACACGTGAGGGATCTTGCCTTCGATGTAGTCCTTGTTCGCACCGTGGACACGGGCGTACTCGACGTTGCTGTCGTAGATGCTCAGGTCAAAGCCCTTGCCGATCAGCATTTCCGCCAGCTCTACCAGTGGGCTTTCACGCAGGTCGTCGGTGCCGGCCTTGAAGCTCAGGCCCAGCAGGGCGACTTTGCGCTTGTCGTGGCTGGACACGATGTCGAAGGCGTTCTGGACCTGGGACTCGTTGCTGCGCATCAGCGAGTTGAGCAGCGGTGCTTCTACGTCCAGGGAACCGGCGCGGTAGGTGAGGGCGCGCACGTCCTTTGGCAGGCACGAGCCACCGAAGGCGAAACCTGGGCGCATGTAGTACTGGGACAGGTTGAGGGTCTTGTCCTGGCAGACCACTTCCATCACTTCACGGCCATCGACGCCGACAGCCTTGGCGATGTTGCCGATCTCATTGGCGAAGGTGACCTTGGTGGCGTGCCACACGTTGCAGGTGTACTTGATCATTTCGGCAACGGCGATGTCCTTGCGGATGATCGGTGCGTCGAGTTCTTCGTACAGCGACTGCAGGACATCGCCGGAGGCTTTGTCGAACTCGCCGATGACGGTCATCGGTGGCAGGTCGTAGTCGGCGATGGCGGTGGATTCACGCAGGAATTCCGGGTTGACCGCAACGCCGAAGTCGACGCCGGCTTTCTTGCCGGAGCAGTCTTCCAGGATCGGGATCACCACGTTGGCCACGGTGCCTGGCAGTACGGTGCTGCGCACCACCACGGTGTGGCGGGTGGCTTTGTCACGCAGGACAAAACCGATCTCGCGGCACACGGCTTCGATGTAGTCCAGTTCCAGGTCGCCGTTTTTCTTGCTTGGCGTACCGACGCAGATCATCGACAGGTCGGTATTGCGGATGGCTTCGGCGAAGTTGGTGGTGCCACGCAGGCGACCGGTCTCGATCCCCTTGCTCAACAGCTCGCCCAGGCCTGGTTCAACGATCGGCGATTTACCGGCATTGATCAGGTCGATCTTGTCCTTGGAGATGTCTACGCCGACCACTTCGTGGCCACGGGCAGACAGGCAACCGGCACAGACTGCGCCAACGTAACCTAGACCAAATATGCTGATGCGCATCGCATTTACCTCTTTGTTAATCATGCCAATAATTGGCCGGAGTTCATGTTTGCAAGCGTCACTGATGCCGCGAAAGTTAGGCGAATAGACGCCGACTTACCGCGTACAGGCATGTTGAATAACGAGTGACTAACTATTGCACTCAAGTTGTGCGCAACTTGGCCTTGTTATTGGGGCTTGCCCTCAAATGCAGCCGGCCTTCTTGGGGAAGGTCCCGACGCCAGTGCCGCAGGATGCTGATGGAGGCAATAAGCCTTTATTTATCAACATCTTGGGTGTCATCACTGACACATTTGGGTAAGCGCTGCCTTGGCCTATAGGGAGAAGCAATTAATCCTTATCGCCGCCCTCAACTCATATCAGTTGATGATGTGACCCATGAGTCAAAGTTGATGGGGCAACTTCGCTACTTCCTTGGATCGCTGTGTAAGTTATCTCCTACAGAAACAGAGAATTTCGTTACCGGTGGTATGAGCCGCCGGTTTAGACGAAGTTCCAGGCCGCTCATCCTGTTTCCCGAAATTTCTTGAAATATTAGAAAAGATGGCACTGGTACTATATTGATAGCACTTGCTATTTGGGCCAGTAGTTATGGGGAGTTGGCGCGAGGGGATAGTTTTGTGCCACTAGTGTTTTAAAAAAGTGGTGCCACTATGAAAAAAATTCAGAAATGTCGAGTGAAAGAATCGTTAGGTTTGCGACAAGATATTTTTTGACGCCAAAATAATGGCTTTTTAATGGTTGGAACTCGAACAAAATGTGGGAGGGGGCTTGCCCCCGATAGCAGGGTGTCAGTCACAAAATTAGGTGACTGGTACACCGCTATCGGGGGCAAGCCCCCTCCCACATTTGGATCTCATTGCCTGAAAGAGAAGGGCTTGGCTTTATTCCGGTGCGTGATCGCGCAAAAACACCAAATTATCCGGCTTGGACTGCTCCGCATTGAAGCGGTAACCCGCTACATCAAACGCCTTGAGCTTGGCCGGGTCGTTGATGCGCTCTTCGATCACAAAGCGGCTCATCATGCCCCGGGCCTTTTTGGCGTAGAAGCTGATGATCTTGTACTGGCCGTTCTTCAAGTCCTTGAACTCGGTGTTGATGATCCGCGCGTTCAGGGCTGTGCGCTTGACCGCCGAGAAGTACTCGTTGGAGGCCAGGTTGAGCAGCACATCGTCCCCTTGGGCAGCCAAGGCTTCGTTCAGCCATTCGCTGATTCGGGTGCCCCAGAAGGCGTACAGGTCTTTACCACGCGCGTTGGCCAGCTTGGTGCCCATTTCCAGGCGGTACGGCATCATCAGGTCCAGGGGGCGCAACAGGCCGTAGAGGCCCGAGAGCATGCGCAGGTGGTCCTGGGCGTAGGTGAAGTCGGCCTCGCTGAAGGTTTGGGCGTTGAGGCCGGTGTACACGTCGCCCTTGAACGCCAGCAGCGCCTGCTTGGCGTTGGCCGGGGTGAATGCCGGGGTCCAACTGCCGAAACGCGCGGCGTTGAGGCCGCCGATCTTATCGGATACGTGCATCAGCTCGCTGATTTGCGCCGGGCTCAGCTCGCGCAGTTGCTCGATCAGTTCCTGGGAATGGTCCAGGTACTGCGGCTGGGTAAAGCGCTCGGTGGCAGGCTTGGTCTCGAAATCGAGGGTCTTGGCGGGGGAAATCACCGTCAGCATGAAGTCGTCTCCTGTAATCGTGCGGCGATTCTAGGGGCTTGGGCGTTTTGACTCCACCTATCAAGCTGATAGTGGCCGCTTTTCTGTAGGAGCGAGCTTGCTCGCGAAAAACGCCCATGCACCGCGTTCATCCAGCATGAGCGTGTAATCGTTGAGGTTTTTCGCGAGCAAGCTCGCTCCTACATTTATCGGCGGTCAGTCCGTTATGATGGCCGGTAACTCTGGAAGGGGAGACCCCGTGTGCGAATAGCGCTTTTGTTGTCGGCATGCCTGCTGTGCCTGAATGTTCAGGCCGCGCCGGTGGATGTGGCCAGCCTGGACCGTGGCACCTGGCCCGAAAAGCTCGCCAGCCCGGCGCTGTTCGATGTGGCTTCACGCGCGGAGATCCTGATGTTCGCCCGCAGCCTCTCGGCCACCGAAGCTCTGGATGAGGCCGCGCTCAAGCAGCGCCTGGGCTTGAAGATCATCAACCTGGCCGCCATCGACGACCTGCGCCGCCAACTCTGGCAGCGCCTGCTGGAGAATTACACCTTCGCCCAGCAAAGCTGCGAGGAAGACGCCTCGTTCTGCTACCTGGTGGAAAACATGGACGACCTGCGCGAGCAGGCCGGCAAGTTCGAGGTCAGCGAAAACTCCTTCTATATAGGCTGGGCCGCGCCGAGCCATACCTTCCACGAGCGCTACCTGGACGAATTGCTGCGCAAGGCCGCGCTGTTCCCGCAGATCAGCAGCGAAGTCGCCCGCTTCGGCGACCATGAGCGCAATGGGGATGAATTCAACGACCGAATGTTCCTGCTGACCTTCGACGGCGGCCCTGCACCCGTGAGCGGCAATACCGATTGGCTCGCCGACTACCTGCGCAAACAGAAGATGAACGCCACGTTCTTCGTGCTGGGCAGCAGCCTGCAAAGCCGTGTCGAACGCAGTTCGGCCAGCGATGTGCAGGCGCTGTACCAGGACCAGTGCGTCGGGACCCTGGGCTGGCAATACCGTTCCCACAGCCATTGGGTGGAATGGCAGGGCTCGATCACCCGCACCGCTTCATTGGCGCAGAACCTGCTGCCGGAAAACTACGTGCCGTTGTTCCGCCCGCCCTACGGCCAGCGTCGTGCGGACAGCCAGGGCTTCTTCCAGTCCCAGGGCTTGCAGGTGGCGCTGTGGGACATCGATTCCCAGGATGACCCCGGCAAACTCAAGGCCGATGAGTCGGCGCAGCGCGTGCTGACGCTGATGCTGCTGTGGCGCAAAGGGGTGATTGTGTTTCACGACACCCAAGACAAGGCGCGTGTGGCGTTGCCCATGCTGTTGCAGCAAACGGCGCAAAGTGGGCTGGGTTGGCAGGACTGCCGGGAAGCATTTCGATAAAAAGATGAAGTGCCCGGCCCTGTTGGGGATGAGGGCTTTCTGGGGCGATTTTGTGCGACAAATCGATGCAGGCGGACTTCCGACTTTAACGGGGTACATGGCACTCGGCTAGTGCTATTCGTCATCCTGAAAAATAAACTTCAAAAAAGCGTCAAAGTGCTTTTTAGTGTCACAGGTTTTGCGGTATTACGAAGTCAGATCGCCGAAACCTGCAGCACAGGTGGCGTCTTCCAAGACTCCTCATGTGGGCATGCACTTGACGTCCCTCAGGTGCATTCGGTGGTCGAATCGAGGCGCAGCACCGCCCAGGTATTGCGTCGACTGGCTCCCACAAAAGGTGACCGAGTATGGATGATCATGGACGCACCCCTTCTTCCGACCAGCCAATCCTTTATGTGCTTGATACCAACGTATTGATCCACGATCCAAACGCTCTGCTCAACTTTGAAGAACACCACGTCGCCATCCCGATGATCGTGCTTGAGGAACTCGACAAACTCAAAAGCGGGCACCACAGCGTTGCCGCCGAATGCCGCCAGGCCATCCGCCTGATCGACAAGACATTGGGCGAGGCCTCTCCTGAAGACGTAGAACTCGGCGTGCCGATCCAGCGCGGCAAAAGCGGGCCCAAGGGCTTGCTGTCGATCCTGATGAGCAAGGGCCGCGAGCCCAGCAGCCTGCTGCCGGAAAACCTCAACGACAACAAGATCATCAACCAATTGATCGACCTGCACGCGCGTGACAAGGACCTGCGCCTGGTGCTGGTGACCAAAGACATCAACATGCGCCTCAAGGCCCGTGCGTGTGGGATCGCGGCCGAGGACTACAGCACCGACCAACTGGTCGACGACGTTTCGATGTTGTCCCGTGGTTATCACACCGTCACGGGCTCCTTCTGGGACCTGGTGAGCAAAGTCGAAACCCGCCAGGACCACGGCCGCACCTGGCACCAGGTGCAACTGATCGACAACCTGCCGGCGGTGCATATCAATGAATTCATCATCGACGAACAGGGCTTTGTGGGCTGGATCAAAGAGATCCAGGTCGACAAGCTGCTGATCCTCGACCTGCATCAGGAACCCCTGTTGCACCAGGAAGCCTGGGGCCTGAAACCGCGTGACATCTACCAGAGCCTGGCGCTGTACGCGCTGCTCGACCCAGACATCCACCTGGTCAACCTGACAGGCGCTGCCGGTTCCGGTAAAACCATCCTCGCCCTGGCTGCCGCCATCGAGCAGACCATGGTGACCAAGCGCTATCGCCGCATCATCGCCACCCGCAGCGTGCAGGGCCTGGACCAGGAGATTGGCTTCCTGCCCGGCACCGAGGCGGAAAAAATGGAGCCGTGGCTGGGGGCGATCACTGACAACCTCGAAGCCTTGCACATGGATGACGAAAACACCCATGGCAGCGTCGACTACATCCTCAGCAAAGTGCCGTTGCAGTTCAAATCCCTCAACTACATCCGAGGTCGCAGCTTCCAGCAGAGCCTGATTTTGATTGATGAATGCCAGAACCTTACGCCGCACCAGATGAAAACCATCATCACCCGTGCCGGCGCCGGTTCCAAAGTGGTGTGCCTGGGCAACCTGGCACAGATCGACACCCCTTACCTGTCCGCGACCAGCTCCGGGCTGACCTACCTGACGGAACGCTTCAAAGACTTCCCGAACGGCGTGCACATTGCGCTGCAAGGGGTTCCACGCTCGATTCTGGCTGAATACGCCGAATCGCACTTGTAAATGCGGTCAATGTGGGAGGGGGCTTGCCCCCGATGGCTATGGCACATTCAACATCTCTGTTGACTGACCCACTGCTATCGGGAGCAAGCCCCCTCCCACATAAGCTTGTGACACATCTTGATCAGTGTTGGGTTTACAATCGCTGCTCCTGATCAGGAGTAACCCCGTGCTGACTCATCTCGATTCCCAAGGTCGCGCCCACATGGTCGACGTCACCGACAAAGCCGTGACGTTCCGTGAAGCGGTGGCCGAAGCGCGTGTGCGCATGTTGCCCGAGACCCTGACAATGATTGTCGACGGTGCCCATCCCAAGGGTGACGTATTTGCCGTGGCCCGCATCGCCGGGATCCAGGCCGCCAAGAAGACCAGCGATTTGATCCCCCTGTGCCACCCGCTGATGCTCACCGGCGTCAAGGTCGAGTTGCGCGCCGATGGCGTGGACGCTGTGCACATCCTGGCGCGGTGCAAGCTCTCCGGGCAAACCGGCGTGGAGATGGAAGCCCTGACCGCCGCCAGCGTTGCGGCGCTGACGATCTACGACATGTGCAAGGCCGTGGATCGCGGCATGACCATCGAACATATTCGCCTGCTGGAAAAGCTCGGCGGCAAAAGTGGGCACTTCAAGGCGGACCAGGCATGAGCATCAACGTATTGTTTTTTGCGCGTTACGCCGAGGCGGTGGGCTTTGACTCGCTGGAGATGGAGGGCGAATTCGCCACCGTCGGTGCGGTGCGGCTCGCGCTCGCCAATGATGCAGACTTTGCCGTACTCAACGAAGCCAGCCTGATGTGCGCGCGCAACGAAGAGCTGTGTACGCTGGACGAACCCCTCGTCGATGGCGATGAAGTGGCGTTCTTCCCACCCGTCACGGGAGGCTGAGCATGGCCATTCGGGTGCAGATCGAGGCGTTTGACCCCGGTGCCGAAGTCAACGCCATGCACGCGGCCAATGTCGGCGTGGGCGCGGTGGTGAGTTTTGTCGGCTACGTGCGTGACTTCAACGATGGCCGTGAGGTGTCGGGGATGTTTCTTGAACACTATCCCGGCATGACTGAAAAGGCTTTGGCCAAGATTGCTGTGGAAGCAGAACAGCGCTGGCCCTTGCTCAAGCTGGATGTGCTGCACCGCATCGGCGCGCTGGAGCCTGGGGAGCCGATTGTGTTCGTTGGCGTAGCCAGTGCCCATCGCCAGGCGGCGTTCGATGCCTGTGCGTTTGTGATGGATTACTTGAAGACGCGGGCGCCGTTCTGGAAGAAAGAGAACACCAGCGAAGGACCGCGATGGGTCGAAGGGCGTAGTAGCGATCACGCTGCCGCAGATCGCTGGAAGTCGTAGGCTAAACACAAAACCAAATGTGGGAGCGGGCTTGCTCGCGAATGCGGAGTGTCAGTTGATACATTCATCACTGATACACCGCATTCGCGAGCAAGCCCGCTCCCACATTTTTTATCGCATTCCAGCTTTACGGGCGTTTGCGCTCTACCGCTCGCAACAGATGCGTCGGCGGCGTCTCGCAGCTGATCTTGCGCCCCAGCAGCGCCTCGATCGACGGCAACTGGTACGAATCATCTTCCCCGGCAAAACTGATCGACACACCCGCAGCGCCTGCACGGCCGGTGCGGCCAATACGGTGCACGTAGTCGTCCGGCACTTCCGGCAGGGTGAAGTTGATCACATGGCTGATGCCGTCGATGTGAATGCCACGGCCCGCCACGTCAGTGGCCACCAATACGCGGATCTTGCCTTCACGAAAGCCCTCCAGCGTCTTGATGCGCTTGTGCTGCGGCACATCGCCCGACAGTTGCGCAGCGTTTACCCCATCACGCACCAGGCGTTCTTCGATGCGGCGCACTTCGTCCTTGCGGTTGGCAAACACCATCACCCGCTCCCAACCGTTGTCGTTGACCAGGTTGTAGAGCAGCTTGTACTTGTCGGCCCCGGCCACAGCATAGATATGTTGCTCGACGTTTTCGCTGGCGACGTTTTCTGCTTCGATCTCGACGATGGACGGGTCGGTGGTCCACTGCTTGGCCAGGTTCATCACGTCTTCGGTGAAGGTGGCGGAGAACAGCAGCGTCTGGCGCTCGGACTTGGGCGGGGTTTGGCGAATGATCTGGCGCACTTGTGGGATAAAACCCATGTCGAGCATGCGGTCGGCTTCGTCCAGCACCATCACTTCGACCATGTCCAGGTGCACGTCGCCGCGCTGGTTGAAGTCCAGCAAGCGGCCAGGGGTGGCCACCAGGATGTCGCAGTGGCGGGCTTCGAGGTGCTTGAGCTGCTTGTCGAAGTCCATGCCGCCAACGAACGTCATGACGTTGAGGCCGGTGTACTTGGTCAGGTCGGCGGCGTCCTTGGCGATCTGCACCACCAGCTCCCGGGTGGGGGCGATGATCAGTGCGCGGGGTTCGCCCATGTAGCGTTCTTTCGGCGGTGGCGTCTGCAGCAACTGGGTGATGATCGAGATCAGGAACGCGGCAGTCTTGCCGGTACCGGTCTGGGCGCGGCCGATGGCGTCTTTGCCCGCCAGGGTGAAGCCCAGGACCTGTGCCTGGATCGGCGTGCAGTACGGAAACCCCAGGTCCTGGATGGCGTGCATCAGTTCCGGGGCGAGCTTGAAGTCGTGGAAGCGGGTCTTGCCTTCCTGGGGCTCGACGACGAAGTCTTCGAGTTTCCACGGGATAACGGGCGGCTTGGGCGCACGTTCGCGGCGCGGTTTCGGCGCCGGTGCGGCTTGTTTGGCCAGCTCAGGCGGAGTCACCGTAGGCGTCGCGGGCTGGGCGACAGGCGCAGTCCGCTCGGGCTGTTGGCCGTCATTGCGGCTGCCGGCAGTCGGGACAGGAGCACTGGGAACAGGCGCGAGCGGCTCGGCCTCGCTTTTGCCGAACATCTTCTTGAGTGCTTCGAGCACGGTGATCTCATTAATTGGTTAAGGAATGTACGCCGGCCAGTGTAATGCAAGAATCGGGCGCGGCGTAGTGCGTCTGTCATACGGCTACATAAACGCCGGGTTTCAGCCCAGGCGTGCTGACAGCCAGATGCCGATATCGCGGATCTCTTCGGGTAACACTTCGTGGCCCATTGGGTATTCCTGCCATGTCACGGTGACACCATGGGTTTTCAGATGCTCGTAGGCGCTGCGGCCCATGGCGTTTTGCACCACTTCATCGTATTGGCCGTGCAGGCACAGGGCCGGAATGCGCTGCTGGCTGGCAGACAATTGCAGCTCGTCGCCGAAGGTAGGGGCATAGGTGGAGAGGGCAATCACGCCACCCAACGGGCCTTCCCAGTTCAGGAACGCGGTGTGATACACCACGGCGCCCCCTTGGGAGAAACCGGCGAGGAAAATGCGCGAAGCGTCTATTCCGGTTCTCTTCTGAGCCTCGATCAAATCCGTGACCGTTTTTGCCGATATTTCCAACTCTTCCAGGCTGATCGAGCGTGCCGGGCTCATGGCCTTGATGTCGTACCAGCTCGGCATCTCATAGCCACCGTTGATGGTCACCGGGCGGGTCGGCGCCTGGGGCAAAACGAAACGGGTGGTCAGCAGGCTTTCTTGCAGTGCTTCGGCCACCGGCAGGAAGTCGTAGCGATCGGCACCCAGGCCATGCAACCAGATTACGCAGGCGTCTGCGGGCTTGGCGGGCTGAAGAATCAAGGGTTCGGTCATGTCTGCTCCATATATGTGCGTGCGCTCCGATTAAGTGCGACCCAACGGTGCGCGGCAGGTTGATCTGTTAAGAGAATGTCGCAAGGTTGAATCTTTTGCGCTTGATAGTGGGCTGAAACGACTCAGCCGCCACTCTGGTACGGGCCTTGCTATGTGTTGAACGATGTCAGAACTATCTCTGAAGACGGTAACACTATCAGTGACTGCCGCCGATGGGATAGCAGCTGGAATTACTGCGACGGCCTCAAGCTGCTTGACCCCAAAAAAAGCCAACACGGGTCAATACCGCCTCATAAGGGTGCGCTGAGGTTCGAGCTCCGACACAACAAGAGCAACTGGAGGTTTGAATGAAGGTATTGAAATCCACCCTGGCCATCGTGACTGCGGCGGCTGTACTGGGTGTCAGCGGTTTCGCCCAAGCCGGCGCCACCCTGGATGCCGTGCAGAAGAAAGGCTTTGTGCAATGTGGCGTGAGTGACGGCCTGCCGGGTTTCTCGGTACCGGATGCCAGCGGCAAGATCCTGGGGATCGACGCTGACGTGTGCCGCGCTGTGGCCGCCGCCGTGTTTGGCGACGCTACCAAGGTCAAATTCAGCCAGTTGAATGCCAAGGAGCGTTTCACCGCGCTTCAATCGGGCGAAGTCGACATCCTGTCCCGTAACACCACCATGACCAGCTCCCGTGACGCCGGCATGGGCCTGAAATTCCCAGGCTTCATTACTTACTACGACGGCATCGGCTTCCTGGTAAACAACAAGCTGGGCGTAAAAAGTGCCAAGGAACTGGACGGTGCAACCATCTGCATCCAGGCCGGTACCACCACCGAGCTGAACGTTTCCGACTACTTCCGTGGCAACGGCCTCAAATACACCCCGATCACCTTCGACACCTCCGATGAAAGCGCCAAGTCGCTGGAATCCGGGCGTTGCGACGTACTGACCTCCGACAAGTCCCAACTGTTCGCCCAGCGCAGCAAGCTGGCCGCACCGAAGGACTACGTCGTTCTGCCAGAAACCATCTCCAAGGAGCCACTGGGCCCGGTGGTGCGTAATGGCGACGACGAGTGGCTGGCCATCGTGCGCTGGGTTGGCTACGCCATGCTCAACGCTGAAGAAGCCGGTATCACGTCCAAAAACGTCGAAGCCGAAGCCAAGTCCACCAAGAACCCGGACGTAGCCCGTCTGCTGGGTGCTGATGGCGAATACGGCAAAGACCTGAAAGTGAAGAAAGACTGGGTTGTACAGATCGTCAAGCAAGTCGGTAACTACGGCGAAGTGTTCGAGCGCAACCTGGGCAAGAGCACCCCGCTGGAAATCGACCGTGGCCTGAACGCGCTGTGGAACAACGGCGGCATTCAATACGCACCGCCTGTGCGCTGATCGCTGATGGTTCAATCACCCGGTGGGCCAACCGCCGGGTGAGTTCCTGTTCCATTTCTTTCGGGGCATTTCATGCAAAAACAAATCGTCGCACCCAAGCAGAAGCTCAGCTTCAGCGATCCCAAAGTGCGTGCGTGGCTCTTCCAGATCATCACGATTGTGGCGGTGATTTCGCTGGGCTGGTACCTCTTCGACAACACCCAGACCAACCTTCAGCACCGGGGCATTACCTCGGGTTTCGACTTTCTTGAACGCAGTGCCGGCTTCGGCATCGCGCAGCATTTGATCGATTACACCGAATCGGACAGCTATGCACGGGTCTTCGTGATCGGCTTGCTCAACACCTTGCTGGTGACCTTTATCGGCGTGATTCTCGCGACCCTGCTGGGCTTCATCATCGGCGTGGCGCGTCTGTCACCGAACTGGATGATCAACAAGCTGGCCACCGTGTATGTGGAAGTGTTCCGCAACATCCCGCCGCTGCTGCAAATCCTGTTCTGGTATTTCGCGGTGTTCCTGACCATGCCGGGGCCGCGTAACAGCCATAACTTCGGCGATACCTTCTTTGTCAGCAGCCGTGGCCTGAACATGCCGGCAGCGATTGCCGCCGATGGCTTCTGGCCGTTTGTGGTCAGCATCGTGGTGGCCATTGTGGCAATCGTGTTGATGGCGCGTTGGGCCAACAAGCGTTTTGAAGCCACCGGCGTGCCGTTCCATAAATTCTGGGCGGGCCTTGGGTTGTTCATCGTGATCCCGGCGTTGTGCGCCTTGGTCTTCGGTGCACCGCTGCACTGGGAAATGCCGGAGCTCAAAGGCTTCAACTTTGTCGGCGGTTGGGTATTGATCCCCGAACTGCTGGCACTGACCCTGGCACTCACCGTGTACACGGCAGCCTTTATCGCCGAGATCGTGCGCTCGGGCATCAAGTCCGTCAGCCACGGCCAGACCGAAGCCGCGCGCTCCCTGGGCCTGCGCCCTGGGCCGACGCTGCGCAAGGTCATCATCCCGCAGGCCCTGCGGGTGATCATTCCGCCGCTGACCAGCCAATACCTGAACCTGGCGAAAAACTCGTCCCTGGCCGCCGGTATCGGCTACCCGGAAATGGTTTCGCTGTTTGCCGGCACGGTGCTTAACCAGACCGGCCAGGCGATCGAAGTGATTGCAATCACCATGAGCGTGTACCTGGCGATCAGCATCAGCATTTCCCTGCTGATGAACTGGTACAACAAGCGCATTGCGCTGATCGAGCGGTGAGGAAACCTGCATGAGTTCGCATACGTTCAAACCTGATATGCCGCCGCCGAGCAAAGTCTTCGGGCCGATGGCATGGATGCGCGCCAACCTGTTTTCCAGTTGGCTTAACACCCTGCTGACCTTGTTGGCGTTCTACCTGATCTACCTGGTGGTCCCGCCGATCCTGCATTGGGCGATCCTGGATGCCAACTGGGTAGGGACCACCCGCGCCGACTGCACCAAGGAAGGCGCCTGCTGGGTGTTTATCCAACAGCGCTTCGGCCAGTTCATGTACGGCTACTACCCTGGCGAGCTGCGCTGGCGTGTGGACCTGACCGTGTGGTTGGCCATTGTTGGCGTGGCGCCGTTGTTCATCTCGCGCTTCCAGCGCAAGGCGATCTACGGCCTGGGCTTTCTGGTGCTGTACCCGATCATCGCGTTCTTCCTGCTGCACGGCGGCATCTTCGGCCTGACCAACGTGGCCACCAGCCAATGGGGCGGCCTGATGCTGACCCTGGTGATCGCCACTGTCGGCATCGCCGGCGCCTTGCCGCTGGGCATCGTGCTGGCGCTGGGGCGGCGCTCGAACATGCCGGCGATTCGAGTGGTCTGCGTGACCTTCATCGAGTTCTGGCGCGGTGTGCCGTTGATCACCGTGCTGTTCATGTCCTCGGTGATGCTGCCGTTGTTCCTGCCTGAAGGCATGGGCATCGACAAATTACTGCGCGCACTGATCGGCGTGATCCTGTTCCAGTCGGCCTACGTGGCTGAAGTGGTGCGTGGTGGTTTGCAGGCGATTCCCAAAGGGCAATACGAAGCGGCTGCGGCGATGGGCCTGGGCTACTGGCGTTCGATGGGCCTGGTGATTCTGCCGCAAGCCTTGAAGCTGGTGATCCCCGGCATCGTCAACACGTTCATTGCGCTGTTCAAGGACACCAGCCTTGTGATCATCATTGGCCTGTTCGACCTGCTCAACAGCGTCAAGCAAGCCGCCGCCGACCCTAAATGGCTGGGCATGGCCACCGAAGGCTACGTGTTCGCCGCCCTGGTGTTCTGGATTTTCTGTTTTGGTATGTCGCGCTATTCCATTCATTTGGAACACAAGCTCGACACAGGCCACAAGCGTTAGGAGTTGATGTTATGAGCGAAGCGATCAAACAGCCTGTGAGCCCTGAAGGCATTATCCAGATGCAGGGCGTCAACAAGTGGTACGGCCAGTTCCACGTGTTGAAAGACATCAACCTCAACGTCAAGCAGGGCGAGCGTATCGTGCTGTGCGGCCCGTCGGGTTCGGGCAAGTCCACCACCATCCGTTGCCTCAACCGCCTGGAAGAACACCAGCAGGGTCGCATCGTGGTCGATGGCGTGGAACTGACCAACGACCTCAAGCAGATCGAAGCGATCCGCCGCGAAGTGGGCATGGTGTTCCAGCACTTCAACCTGTTCCCGCACCTGACCATCCTGCAAAACTGCACGCTGGCCCCGATGTGGGTGCGCAAGATGCCCAAGCGCAAGGCCGAAGAAATTGCCATGCACTACTTGGAGCGCGTACGCATCCCCGAGCAGGCCCACAAGTTTCCGGGGCAACTGTCTGGCGGCCAGCAGCAGCGTGTGGCGATTGCCCGTGCCTTGTGCATGAAACCCAAAATCATGCTGTTCGACGAGCCGACTTCGGCACTCGACCCGGAAATGGTCAAAGAGGTATTGGACACCATGATCGGCCTGGCCGAAGACGGCATGACCATGCTGTGCGTCACCCACGAAATGGGCTTTGCGCGCACCGTGGCCAACCGCGTGATCTTCATGGACAAGGGTGAAATCGTGGAACAGGCGGCGCCGAATGACTTCTTCGACAACCCGCAGAATGACCGGACCAAGTTGTTCTTGAGCCAGATTTTGCATTGATCGGGGCTTGAATGAATAAACCCGGCCTGGTGCCGGGTTTATTTTTGCCTGCTGGTTTTTGTCAGGAGGCTTGTGCTGCCAGCGGTAGCGCATCTTTTGCAATGAGCAGTCGGTTCAGGTCTTCCCCGACATTGAGGGCTTCAATATCTGCCAGCAAGTGGGGGTGTTTATCCAATAGGCGCATCAACGTGAGCAACGGTTCCGGCGGAAAAATCTCAGCCCGTTCGTAGCGAGAAAATGCATTGTGCCCGCGGACGGTGAAGAGTCGCACAGCGTCTTTTTGTGTGAGGTGTAGCTTGCGGCGGATTCGCTTCATTTCGGCGGCGATGATTTTACGCGCGTCGATCAACAGCAGATCGGAAGCCTTGCAATAACGCTCCGCACTGTCGTCGTCGTGATCGAATTCAACTTCATGACAGACCTCGCATTCCCAGCCCGCAATGTCAGGAATAACCCGAATCATTCCCCGAGTGTTGATTGTGAAGGTGCGACCTTCGAAGTGCTGCATTGCGTCATGGGTTCCGCAGCTCATGCATTGCTGGGTTCTTATAGGGTTTTCTCCTTGAAGGAGATTACGGGAGGGCCACCGCCTGGGCGGTCAGTGACCTTGATGTAAATCTCCGTGCCGTAGATCAGTGAATGCCCGGTAACCCAAAAGGACGACCTCTTTTTTTACCAAGGCCAAATCGTAATGAGGTGTGTACTTTTCCATAAGACACCTGAGTCCAATAATTACCCTCAGAGGGTAATTTTACCAATCGAAAATTCAGCTCCTTTTGTTGCCTAAAAAACTTAGTGCGTTGCTCTTGTAGGCACGTCCGAATAGGCTGTGGGACTTTTCAACCAGCGATCAGGGCAAACGCCCATCCCTCTGCCGGCAGTTGATCCATGACCTCTGAAACCAAGCTTGAAGAACTGTTGATCGACGCCGAAGCCGACGACGATGTGATTCAACACAGCCCGCCACCGGTAAGCCGCCCATGGTTGCTGCTGTTGGGGCTTGTGCTGGTGGCGCTGAATTTGCGCCCGGCGCTGTCAAGCCTGTCGCCATTGCTCAACGATGTGTCGACCAGCCTGGGCCTGTCGGCGGCCAAGGCCGGTTTGCTGACCACCTTGCCGGTGCTGTGCCTGGGGTTGTTTGCGCCCTTGGCGCCGATCCTGGCACGGCGCTTTGGTGCCGAGCGGGTGGTGCTGGGGATTCTGCTCACGCTGGCCGCAGGCATTCTTCTGCGCAGCTCATTCGGCGAGGCCGGGTTGTTTGCCGGCAGCCTGGTTGCGGGGGCAAGCATCGGCATCATCGGTGTGCTGCTGCCAGGCATCGTCAAGCGTGACTTTGCCAAACAGGCCGGCACCATGACCGGTGTGTACACCATGGCGTTGTGCCTGGGCGCGGCGTTGGCAGCGGGGGCGACGGTGCCGTTGAGTCAGTACTTCGGCAACAGCTGGAACATCGGCCTGGGTTTCTGGATTCTGCCCGCATTGGTGGCGGCGCTGTTCTGGTTGCCGCAAATCGGGCAGAAGCACGGTGCCCACAAAGTCGCTTATCGGGTGAAGGGGTTGCTGCGCGATCCGTTGGCCTGGCAAGTGACCCTGTACATGGGCCTGCAATCGTCCCTGGCCTATATCGTGTTTGGCTGGGTGCCATCGATCCTGATCAGCCGGGGCCTTAGCGCTACCGAAGCGGGTTTGGCGCTGTCCGGGTCGATCATCGTGCAACTGCTCAGCGCGCTCACCGCGCCGTGGCTGGCTACGCGGGGCAAGGACCAACGCCTGGCGATCGTGGTGGTAATGCTGCTCACCCTCGCCGGTTTGTTTGGCTGCCTGTTTGCGCCGCTGGATGGCTTGTGGGGCTGGGCGATTCTGCTGGGGCTGGGCCAGGGCGGCACGTTCAGCCTGGCATTGACCCTGATTGTGCTGCGCTCACGGGACTCCCACGTCGCCGCCAACCTGTCGGGCATGGCCCAGGGCATCGGCTATACGTTGGCGTCCATGGGGCCGTTGGCGGTGGGGGTACTGCATGATTGGACCGGTGGCTGGGGCGCCACCGGCTGGGTGTTCGGCGTGATCGGCCTGGGCGCGATCATCGCCGGTTGTGGTGCGGGTCGTGCGTTGTATGTTGGGGTCAGCAGTGAAAAAGTCTGACCCCATGGGGGTCAGAGGTAGCTGACCGTCAGCGTGACAGAACCGTCGAGGGGCACTTCACTGGTCAAGGTCAGGGAGTTGGCGGGGGCGATCAACGCCTTGATTTTCAGGTCGCCGGTCAACTCCTGCACCGGTATCGGTGTGATGGACGTGGTATTGGCGACGGATGTGATAAGGCTATCCGATAGTTCACCGGTACTGAACCAGGTCGCTCCGCCATCTTGCGAACCGATGAACCTGGCGGGGGAATTGTCAGCCACCGCTGAAGTCAACACACCATAGTAGGAACCGAGCTTTTCATTGCCATTGATCAGGCCAAGCCCGAAGTTGCCCTCGTGGCCGTCAGGTACCGAGCCTTTGCGATTGTCGTCGCCCTTGAAGGCAAAGAGCGTGGCCGCGTCGCAGCTGATCCTCAGTTGAATGAGGTCACTTTCCAGGCGCGTCACTTTGTCGGCATTGAGGTCCTTGGCGGACATCTTGCCGAAATCCACCGTGCCGCCACTGGACAGGCTGGGTGTGCAGGCACTCGGGGTGATCGATCCCTTTACTGCCAGGTCGACGCTGGAGGCGGCGAGTGCAGTGCCGGTGGCGGTGGTCAGCAGTGCGGCGATCAGTGTGTTGCGGATGTTGCTCATGGGGTTACTCCAGATTCAGGGTTAGGAAAAATTGCAGGGTTTACAGGTACACCACTTCCAACGTGGCAGAGCCGTCCATCGGCGTTTCCACGCTGAGGTCCAGGTTCTGTCGGGCGTTGATCGTGGCTTCCAGCGTCAGGGTGCTGGTGAGGGTCTGGATCGCCGAGGGGCCGGCGACACTGCCGACCACATCGGTGAAGCCCAGAAGGCTGCGTGACCCGATGTCGATCGGGTTCAGGTTGGAGGTGCGCCAGGCGAGGCCGCCGGTGGTGGACTCGGTGCCATACACGACGGCAAGGTCATCGACCACGGTCTGCTTGGGGTCGAAGCTCACCGAGTACACGCCGATTTTGTTGCCGGCGGTGTCGAGCCCCAGCCCGTAGAAGATCTCGCTGTTGACGTGGGCCGTGCCGTCACGGTTGTCACGCATGCGCAGGGCGTAGCGCCCGGCGGCGTTGCAGGTGACGGTCAGGGTCAGGTACTTGTGGGGCAGGCGGGTGCCGTTGGTGAGGTTGAGGTCATTGCGCGAGATCTTGCCGAAGTCCACCAGCCCGCCGCTGGACAACAGCGGCGTGCAGGCCATCGGCGTGATCAGGCCCTTCACGGCCAGGTCGACCGTGGAGGCGGCGTGGACGCTGCCTGACAGAACCATCAGGGCGGCGAGAGGCATCAATAGGGTTTTCATGGCGGTGCTCCTAGAGGTAGTTGATTTCGAGGGTGGCCGAGCCGTCGAGCCGCACCTCGCTGCCCAGGTCCAGTGAACCCAGCGGTGCAATCACCGCCTCCAGGCTCGCCGTGGCACTGAGTTGTTGAATGGGGTCTGGGCCGCCGGTGCTGCCGGCGCTGGCGCTGAACCCCAGGTGGCGGTTGGCGCCGATGGCCAGCGGGCTGGCACTGGCGCTGCTCCACGGCGCGTCACCGGTCGGGGAATCGGTGCGGTACAACTGGGCGAAGTGATCGGCGGTGACGCGCAGTGGGTCGAAGATCACTGCGTAGCGACCGATTTTTTGCCCTTTGGCATCGAGTCCCAGGCCGTAGCGGGTTTCGTCGCCTGGGCCGGTGGCCGAACCCTGGCGGTTGTCTTGAAGGCGCAGGGTGAAGGCGGTCGGCGCGTCGCACGCTACGCTGATCACCAGGGGGCGAGCGGCCAGCAACGTGTCCTTGTGCATGTCCAGGTCCATCACCGATAACTTGCCGAAATCCACCGTGCCGCCGCCGGACAGGCTGGGTGTGCAGGCGGCCGGGGCAAAGCGTGCTTGCAGGCGCATATCCCGTGTGCGGCCAGTGTTGAGGGCGTCGAACACACCGCTGGTTTCCCAGGTGACAGCATCGTTGACCCGCGAGGCTTGTTCGCTGGCCCAGGCACGAATTTCCAGTTGTACCGACAGATTGCGCCCACTGGCCGGCACCCCGGCGCGCATCGGCACAATCCCATGTTCAGGGCGCCACGCCAGGCTGGTCCCGCTGGAGACGGCGGGTTGGCCGCGACCGGCAAGCAAGCCCAACTCAACCGCTTGGCCATCGAGCAGGGCGTGGCTGACGTGCAGGCTGTAGCTGCCACGCTCAGTAAAGGCGAAGCGTTCGGCACCCGCGCCCAGTGCGCGATAAAACAGGCTCAGGTCAGCGGGGTCGGGGCAATTGAGGGTCAGGCTCACCCTTCGTTCACCCAGCAGGCGTTCCGCTGCTGGCACCCCTGCGACCGCTCGGTTCATCAGGCCGAAATCCAGCGCAGTGTCGCTCAGGTTCAACTGGCACTCGTCGGCGGCCCAGGTGGTGGCGCTCGACAGCAGGCCCAGTGCTAACAAGACAGGGTTCAGACCCATGGTGGACATCCTCATGGTAGGCACCGCGCCGGTGCAGTTTCGTAATACACCTCGGGGTCGCTGCGTTCGGGCAGGTCAAACATCAGGCGGCAGCGGGCCTGGCCGGGTGCGCTGATCCACAGCGCGCGGCGGTCGAGCACGTCGGGCAGAAACACTTGGCTGCCTTCCTGCACCAGGGTCACAAACTCGCCATTCTCGGTACTGACGGTGGCACCGCGCGGCACCGGCTGACCGGCCGCCGTGGTCACGTTCAGCAGCGCACGGCGGGTCAGGGCCACGCCGAACTCGACTTTGTCCACCGCACCGCGGCCAGCCGACAACACTGCCAGGCCATTGCTGATATCGGCATTGCGCGGCAGCGAGCGGGTTTGCACTTCCACCGGGCTGCGGCCATAGGCACTGAGTTGCGGTACCACCGCCTGGCCTTGCCAGTCGGTCCACACCGGGCCGCTGGGCGTACTCACCTTGATCCCGGCCATGTCGCCCACCGACATCAGCGCAAAGGTTTCGCGCACCGGGTACGGCGAAAAGGTCAGGCCGTCGTCATGCAGTACCACGCCCCCGCGTGCGCCGCCCTGATAGCTGGAACGCTCGGCGTCGTTGCGGGTGTAGTTGAAGTCCAACTGGCTGTAGTAAGGCAGAGCCGAGACGCCCACGGAGGACTCCACCTCACGGTCGCGGCTGTCGCGTTCCACGCCAACGCGATAGCTCAATTGATCATTGATCTGCTCGCTTACCCCGGCGCCAATGCGGTGCTCGCCGCCGGTGTTTCGCGCCCAGGCACGGCCCCTGCGGTTTTCACCGAGCGGCACACTGATGTTCAGGTAAAGGCTGTCATCGCTTTGCTGGCGCCCACCGATTTGCCATTCGGCACTGGCCGAGACCGACACCCGGCCAAAGCTGGTGCCCCAGGACATCAGCGCGCGGCTGCTGCTGTCGCCGGTAAACGTGGATGAACGTGAGAACCCTGCACTGAACGCCCCCAGCATCGGGTGTGACCAGGACGCCGTGGCGCTCTGCTGGTCGCGGTAGCGGGAGCGTTGTTGCTCGCGGGTGTTGGTGGTGTAGGTGGACTCTTCCAGGTCGCGATAACCCAGGGTGCGCCACGAACCGGCGGTGGTGACTGCCCAGCGCTCGGTCAAGCGTTGAGACCAGGACAGGTCGGTTTGCATGCCGCGTTCATTGCCTTGGCGAGTGGCCTGGGCGAGTTGGGTGGAGAACTGAAGCTGGCTGTCCTGCCACGGCAACCAACCCAGGCTCATACCTGCCGCGCGATAGTCTTCGGCCCCAAGCACGCCGGCGCCGACGCTGACTTGAGGGTGCAGCGCGCCGCTCCAGCCGCCGCTGGCTACCCAGGGCTCGGCGCCAGGGCCGTCACCGACCTTGCGTAGCCGGCCGGCCGCGACCGAGTAACCAGGGGCGGGCAACCCCAGGCCCAGCATGGCGGCCGGCACAGTGAAACGCCGCTCTTCACCTGAGGTTTCCTTGATTGTGACTTCCACGTCGGAGCGGCTATTCAAGCGCCGTACATCGCTCAGGGAAAACGGCCCGGCGGGGACTACGGTGGAATGAATCAGGGTGCCGTTCTGGCGGATTTCCACCTGGGCAGGGCTGTTGGCGATGCCGGTAATGGTCGCGCCCTGGTTCTGGTCCTGCAGTGCGGTCTCGGTCAGCACCTGGGCGCCGGTGATCTGTGCGCCGGCCAGCACCGGGTTGTAGAGGTTGATCTGCCCGGCCTGGAACACCGCCTGCTGTTCGGCGAAGGTGCGTTGGGCATAGGCGTCCAGGTGCGTGGTGCGGGCCACTTTGTCTTGCCAGGTGCGCACTTGGCGGCTGCGCACAATCCAGTCACCGGCATTGAAACCGACCTCGGTGTTGGCCGATGCGAAGCGGCTGTTGTCTTCGCCGAATTCGTTGTACAGGCCGCTCACGTCGTAGTTGAGCAGGCCGGCGAAGCCGCCGGTCTGGTAGCCGGAAACGTCCTGCACAGCCGGGCGCAGGGCGTCGGTGGGCACCACCAGCGCCAGGCTCAGGCTTGCGGGGTCTTGCTCGATCACGGTCTGCGGGTAGGCGTCGAGAAACCCATGGCAGTCGGCATCGTCTGTCGGTATGCGCAAGTTGCCCGCATCCAGCAGCGCCTGGTTGAAACACAGCGCGCCCTGTTGATCAAACACCACATCCACCCGGCCACGCCGCTGGCCATTTACGTTCAGGTTGAGGGCATGGCGCCCGGCAGGGAAGCGCGGTGCCTCCAGCAGCAGGTTGGCCAATTGCGGGTCAATACCGCGTTGGGACAAGGTTTGCGGGTCGAACGAACCTGCGCTTTCGTCGGCCAACGGTTCGTTCGATGGCAGCGTGGCGCCGAGGCTCAGCGCCAGGCTCGCCAGGAGCGTGCGTCGCCTGCGGGGTGAAAAACCGGGCACGGCTTCGCCGTCGCGATCAGTCATTACTGTGCTCACAAGGGGTACTCAAGTGATGGACGCATGGCCGCTCCGACCCTGGTGCGGCGAGGCTCCTGGTGGCCTTCAATGGGAGGCCACTTCGTTATTGGGGCGCCGGTACCAGTCCCGCCGGCGCTGCGATCAAAGGGTGATCGGTGCTTGGTAAGGTTTCACCGCAAAGCCGTAGACCGTGGCCGGTTGCAACTGCACGGTGGTGGCGTGGGCCTGGCTGGCCGCGACACTCAAGGTTTCACCCGGCAGCACGTAAGTGCGTGGCAACAAGGCCGAGCCTTTGCCCGGCAGCAGCGTGAGTTCCTGGGCCAGGCGTACCACGTAGGGCGTGGGGTTGTGCACGCTGAGCTGTTGGTCTTTAAGGCGCCAGGTCAGGCCGGTCCAGGGCTCGCGATTTGGCGCAAGGCCCTTGGGGTGCAGGATCACGGGCAGGTTCTGGCGCACGGTCACGCCCACTCGCGCATGGCCTGCTTCGCCTGCCGGTCGTCCCTGGGGCATGCCTTCGAAGATCACCCGTTTCAGGCGTTGGGTGGTCAGGGGTTCGGAGGCTTGCAGGATAAAGCGGATCAATTGGCTCTTGGACGGCTCCACACGGGTCAAGGGTGGAGTGACGAACAACAACGGCGCGGTGTCTTCGGGGATGTCCTCCAGGGTCACATGCAGCAGGGCCAGCTTGGCATCGGTATTGGTGACCGACACCGAGGCTTCGCCCTCGGCTTCGTGGACGATGACTACCGAGGTATCCGGCACCATGCCGTCGGCGAGTACCAGCGTTGGCCCCCAGAGCGTCAGAGCCAGGGCGGCGAGGTAAAGACACGCATAGCGAACCAGGTTGAACGCCCGTGTCATGAAGGCAAAGCGAGGGATAGGGAACATGGCTACAGGTACCTAAGGTCTAGCACGATGGAACCGTCCAGCGGCACCTCTTGGTCGAGGGTCAGGTAGGCGGCGGCGTTGATGGACGTGTTGATCTGCAGGGTCGCGCTGATCAGTCGGTGGGGTTCCGGGACAAGGGTGCCGGGGCGGGCAAAGCCCATGAAGTTGTTCGGGTAGGCATTGGATTCTGGAAACCAGGTCTCGCCCTTGTTGCTAGAGGCCAGCACCAGCACGCCCTGGTTGTCGCCGGAGGCTTCGCGGATGGCCAGCGACACCGAACCCAGGCGCTCTCTGGGCGCGTGAATGTTGGTGCCCAGGCCGTAGTAGAAACCGGGACCTACCGACGACTCGGCGCGGTTGTCCACACCGACCAGTACAAACAGCACCGGCTCATTGCAGCTCACGTTCAACGCCAGGTTTTTGCTGGGCAGTTGCGTGAATTCGTACTGATTGAGCGTTCGGGCCGGCACCCGCCCGTGATCGACGATGCCGCTGGGTGACAGGGTCGGTGTGCAGGCACTGGGCGTGATGCGTCCGGTCAAGGTCACATCGACCGTCGAAGCACAAAAGGCGGGTGTGGCGGTCAGGCAGAGACAGAGCGTCACCAGGCGGCGTGAGAACGTGTTCATGGTCAGGTGTGGGAACCGTGATTTAAGGGAACATCCGTATTTACCGCGCCACGCCAATATGGCCCGACGCGGCGCGACTGAGCGTTAGAGGTACTTGACGGTCAGGGTGACGGAGCCATCGATCGCGACTTCGTTGTTCAGGGTCAGGCCGCTGGCGGGGGCGATGACGGGGTGGATACTCAGGTCTGAAGTGAGCGACTGCACCGCAATGGGCGCATCGGTGGTGGCGTCGGCCACTGAAACGATGTTGGTGCGCATCAGGTTGCGCTCGGTAAACCAGGTCAAGCCGTTGTCCAGGGAGGCGATGGTGCGGGAGGCGACTCCATCGGCGATCGCATTCGTCAGGCGTAACTCCATGCCCCCGAGCTTTTCGCTGCCATTGATCAAGCCCAGGCCGAACATCATGGTGTTGTTGTCGTAATCAGTACCGTCACGGTTGTCCTTGGCTTCGATGGCCAAGAGTGTTGCGGCATCGCATGTGACGGTGATTTGCATGGCATGGCTGGCCAAAAAGGTGGGGCGGTCGGTATTGAGGTCTTTGGCGGAGATCTTGCCGATGTCGACATTGCCGCCGCTGGGCAGGCTCGGCTCACACGAGCTTGGTGTGATCAGCCCGCGCACGGTCAGGTCGACGCTGGAGGCCGCGAAAGCATTGCTGGTGCTGCTGATCAGCAGGGCGGCGCACAGCGTGTTTAGGGTCTTGTTCATGGTATTGCTCCTGGCTCGAATAAATGGAATAGGGGGGATTACAGGTACTTCACGACCAGCGTGGCCGAGCCGTCGATGGGCACTTCATCGAGCAGGGGCAGCTGTGCCGCCGGTACGAGGATGCTGAACGCCCGTAACCGGGCGCTCAGGTCCTTTATGGCAACGGGTGTGTTCGGGCCACCGGCGGTGGCGAACGACGCCAGCCGCTCGTGCCCCAGGTAGGCAGAAGGGAACCAGGTGGCACCGCCATTGCTGGAATTGATCACGTTGACGGTCACGCCGTCGGCAACCGGATCGAGCAGCACAAGCGCAACGCTGCCCAGCTTCTGATCGTTACCGACTACGCCCAGACCATGGTGCGCCGGGTTGATGGCGGAGGTGCCTGCGCGGTTGTCCACGGTGGTCAGTGTGAAGAAGGTCTGGCCTTCGCAATTCACCTCCACCTGCATGTCAGCGAGGGGCAGTTGGTGGGGTTTGTTCGGTTCGAGGTCCCTGGCGGCCAATTTTCCGTAATCGACCACTCCGCCGTCGGTCAAGCGGGTATCACAGGCGCTGGGGGTGATGCTCCCGGAGAGACTCACGTCGGTACTGCTGGCGGCAAAGGCGCCCGGCGCACAGGCTGCCAGCACTAGCGCAAGGGTTGCAGGGGTGATTTTGTCCATGGGCACAAGTCCTTGTGGGTTGGGGGTTACAGGTAAATCAGTTCCAGCAGAGCTGAACCGTCCAAGGGAACCTCTTTGTCCAGGGTCAGGCCCTGCGCGGGAGCGATGTAGGTGGTCACCCTCATCGCCACACGCAGATCCTTGATCGGCACTGGTGCCCAGACCCCGGAAGAGGCGTCACCGAAGGCAGCCAGGCGCAGGGCCGGCAGTGCCACGCCGCTGTCGACCACCGACCAGCTCTGCCCGTTGTTCAGCGACTGCAATTGGGTGATCGGGCCGTTGTCTGCCAGCGGTGTATGCAAGCCAACGTGGTAAACCCCCAGGCGCTCGATGCCGTTGATCAATCCCAACCCAAACCCTATCGGCGGCGTGGCATTTGAGTCGGCGCGGTAGTCGGTGAGCCTCAAGGCGAATATCGCCGCCGCATCGCAATTGACGCCCAGGGATAAAGCCGCAGGCGGCAGTGGCGTGAAGGTCTCAGGGTTGAGGCTGCGGGCGGCGATTTTGCCGAAGTCGATCCGACCCTCGTTGTCCAGGCCTATGGAACAGGCGCTGGGGGTGATGCTGCCGTGCACCGTCAAATCAACGCTGCTCGCGGCGAAGGCGACGGGGGCCAGGCCAATCAATAAACCCAACGCGCCATGCAGACGCAGCGCCAAGTGATTCATAGGTAGCGCAACTCGAAGGTGGCGGAACCGTCCAGGGCAATGGTTTCACCCACCGGAAGATGGCTTTTGGGAAAGATGAGGGGCGCGACCACCAGGTCTAGAGATACGTCTGTGAGAGGAACCGGCGAGCGTGTACCTGACGACTGATTGCCGAACGCGTTGAGCGTATTGGCGGGTAGCGCTTTTTCGGGGTTGAATAGCCAGGTCGATCCATTGTCGAAGGAATAGATCGGATAGGCGGCGGGGTTGTCAGTGACGACGTTTTCCATGCTCAGGAAATAGGTGCCAATCCAGTTTGTCGCACTGATTCGCCCAAGCACGAAGGAGTCGCTGGGGCCTGCCACTGACGATCGATTGTCCAGGGAGGCCAGTCCGAACAAGCTCGCCCCCTCGCAATTGACGGCCAATTTGAAGGTGGACTTGGGCAGTTCGGTGATTCCGGTGGGGTTGAGGTCTTGTGCCGAGATCTTGCCGTAATCCACGAGCCCGTCGTTGCTCAGGCTTGAGGTGCACGCGCTCGGGGTGATGGCACCTTTAACTGACAGATCCACTGAGCTGGCGGCCAGCGCCACCGCGCCTTGGACGGTTAGCAACACACCGGCCAGGGCGGCGAGAGAGTCTTTCATCACTTCAGGTATTCCTATGCAAGGGCTTCGGGACAGAGGTGCGCGGTGACATTGCCCAGGGTTTTATGGTTGTGGTGGGCACGCGCTGCTTCAGGGAAAGCGGGAGGGAATTTATCGCCGGAAGGCCGAGGCGGAAATGCAACTATTACGAATGACAGGGTGGCAATGACAAAAGGGGGTTGTTTAGTGAGAAAGCCCGGTTTAATTCATTTGGAAGTTGCGTTGTCGTAGTTGTTGTATCGATGCGGAATATTCATTCGGGTATTTTCCGCGCTCTTTGATTACCCGTATCTCATTCAAATGGGTTTAAGTAATCGTCCTTTTGCGAAAAAACCGGTGAGCTGATCGCTCTCTTTGAGGGCACCATGCCTGGCCACTCTCCACTCCAAGGTTCGCTGGGTGCATCGCCTGACATTTCCTGGCCTCACGCTCATGTACTGGTCGTGGACGACCACTGCACCTATCGCCTGTTACTGGGCTCGCTGCTGAAAAAGCTCGGTGTGGCTCATCGATGTTGCAGCGACGGTGAACAGGCATTGCGTGCCTTATCTCACGAGCATTTCGACCTGGTCATCAGTGACTGCCGCATGCCGGTGATGGACGGCTACACCCTGACCCGTGAATTGCGCCGGCGCGAGCAGGCCGAGAGGCGCGAGCCGATTACCGTGCTGGGGCTGACGGGCAGTTTGCAGCCTGAAGATATTCGCCAATGCGTGGCGTGCGGCATGGACGGCTGGCTGATCAAGCCCATCGGGTTTGCACAATTGCGCGAGGTGTTGCGGTTCTGGCTGCCACCGCCTCAAACCTCGGCCTCTGCCAACGGGCGTGCCGGTCTATCTGGCGTGGGTAAAGGCCCGCTGCCGACACGCGCAAGCCTGATTGACGCTTTCGGCTCCTGGGAAGTGGTGGAGCCCATGCTGTTCAGCCTGATCCAGGAGGCCCACGCGGACCTGGGCGTGCTGCTGCACGCGCAAACCGTGCGGGATGCGAAGTCGGCCGCACAGTGTTTACATCGCTTGATCGGCAGTGTGGCGTTCCTGGGGGAAACGAGCCTTGAGGCGCACACGGTTGATCTGATCAAACGCGTGCAATTGACTGGGGTGGAGTTAAACCAGTCAGCCTTGGATGATTTTTTTAGGGATGTGGAGCGCTACCTGAATTATCTGGCTCATCTTTGAAGGAATTGTTCTTTCTGTATGTAGTACTTTTCTGTATGTAATTTCTCTTAATTATGTAGGTTGTTGCGAGGAGCGCTTTAGGCCGGGGGGTAAACCCTGAAGGGCTATTTATTTCCTGTTGTTGCAGAAACAAGTTCGCGCTATTTTGCCAGTCTCAAACTGCCATCATGGGAGAAACGATGATCCGCATTATTATTGCTGACGATCACCCGATTGTTCGAGTGGGCCAGAAAGTCGTGATCGAGGCGAGTGGCAAGTGCAAAGTAGTGGGCGAGGCTGATGGCCCGGATCAACTTCTTGAGTTGATCAGCCGCATACCCTGTGACGTGATCGTGACCGATTTCGCCATGCCTGGTAATCATCAAGCCGACGGGTATGGATTACTGGGCTTGTTGAACCGCCAGTACCCCGATTTGCCGGTGATTCTGGTGACCATGTTCGCGAATATCGCCACCTTACGTGCGGCCTTCAGTCATGGCGCCCGTGGCGTTATCGCCAAGAGCGCCTCCGCCCGGGAACTGCCCCAGGCCTTGCAGGCCGTGGTGCAGGGACGCCAGTTCGTCAGCGAATGCCTGCGCGTGCAACTGGATCTGACCTGCGTGGCGCAACCGACCGACCCTCCCCAGTTGTCCGGCAAGGAACGGGAGGTGGTACGCATGTTGGCCAGCGGCATGACCGTGAGCCAGATCGCCGCACGGGTCAACCGCAGTATTTCTACCATCAGTAAGCAAAAGAGTACCGCCATGCATCGCTTGTGTATTTCAACGGATGTTGATCTTTTTGCCTATGCGCGCGATAGCGGCATGGTGCCTTAGTTGCTGGGTATTCGTATTACTTGTATTGGGTGCGCCGCAGTCAGGCGATAAGGTAAGTGCGTGCTCTGGTAACGGTTAGTTCTGGAGCAATAATCCCTGGTCTAATAAAACAGTCGTATTTATTAATGTGTCTGGCGCACCAGTGCGCCTGATGTTCAGTAATAACGACGGACGCTTGCGAGCACTTATTGATGAAGCAATTACTGAGTTTAACGGCTGCTGCCATTGCAATGATGAGTGCCAGTCACTCCATGGCAGCCTCCAGTGTGGATTTGAGCGTCAAGGGAAGTATCACGCCAGCGGCGTGTGTGCCGGCGTTGTCCGGTGGCGGGGTGGTGGATCATGGCAAGATTTCGTTTAAGGATTTGAATCGCACCGGCGAGACTGCGCTGCCGGAGCAAACCCTGCAATTGGCAGTCAATTGCGACGCGTCTACGTTATTTGCCGTGAAGGTCACTGACAATCGACTGGGCAGTTCAGGGGAGTGGAATGGAGGCCCCTCGGCGTTTGGGCTGGGGTTCGTCAACGGCAATGTTGCGGTAGGTTATTACTCGCTGATGATGAGTAAATCCATGGCGGACGGTGCCCCTCAGCCGGTCATTGAATCAGTGGATGGGCAAGTATGGTTTGACGCGCTCGATGATCAACAAGCCTGGCAACCCGGCTGGATGCGTTCGTTCAAGCTGGCTTCAGGTGGCAACATCGCACCAATGCCGGTCCAGGCTATGCAAACCGATGTGAGGGTGCAGACAATGATTCGCGACAAGGCAGGTTTGCCCGCTTCCCAGGAAATTCCCATCGACGGTAATGCGACCTTGGACGTCGTCTATCTATAAACAGTACCCCTCCCATTTACAGGGTAAATGGGCATAGCGTTCCGCTCATGTGCAGACTATCGTGCAGCCCTGATAACCAGAACTGCGGAGCCTGCCCATGAGTGATGCCAACGACGCCCTGATCACCCGTTTCTACCAGGCCTTCCAGCGCCTGGACGCCGAGGCCATGGCCGCCTGCTATACCGATGACGTGGTGTTCAGCGACCCGGCCTTCGGCGAACTGCGCGGGCGCGATGCCGGCGACATGTGGCGCATGCTCACCACCCGCGCCAAGGATTTCTCCCTGACCTTCGACAGCGTGCGCAGCGATGAGCGCGGCGGCAGCGCGCATTGGGTCGCCACCTATTTGTTCAGCGCCACTGGCAACACGGTGGTCAACGATATCCAGGCACGGTTTGTGTTCCGCGATGGCAAGATCAGCGAGCACCACGACAGCTTCGACCTGTGGCGCTGGTCGCGTCAGGCCCTGGGCACCAAAGGCTTGTTGCTGGGGTGGACACCCTTGGTGAAAAACGCCGTGCGTACCCAGGCACTGCGTGGTTTGAAGGCATTCCAGGCCAGTCGTTGATAAGCTTGGCGCTCCTCTGGTTTTGCCGAATCGACCCGTGACTGATCCTTCTGAACCCAAACCCTGGTTCGTCTACCTGATACGCGCCGCCAATGGCGCGTTGTACTGCGGCATCAGCAATGACCCGGTGCGCCGGTTTGCCATGCACCAAAGCGGCAAGGGCGCACGGTTCTTCCTGTCCAGCCCGGCGGTGGCGCTGGTGTACACCGAGCAATGCGCGAGCAAGGGCGAGGCGTTGCGCCAGGAACGGTTGATCAAGAAGTTGAAGAAGAGCGCCAAGGAGTGCCTGGCGGCGAGTGGCCCATTGATTTGACTGATGGGTTCCCATCGCTCCGTTTGGCGTGGTTGCAGGCTAAGCTAGCCGCTCACTTCTAGAGCGGAGCCTGGCATGTCTGAGTTGATCCTGCACCACTACCCGCAGTCCCCCTTCGCTGAAAAAGCCCGGCTGCTGCTGGGTTTCAAGGGCTTGTCCTGGCACTCGGTGCTGATCCCGCCGGTGATGCCCAAGCCGAACCTGAGCGCGCTCACCGGTGGTTACCGCAAGACGCCGGTGCTGCAAGTGGGCGCCGATATTTATTGCGACACCGCCTTGATCGCCCGCCGGCTGGAGCAGGAAAAATCCGCTCCAGCACTGCTTCCCCAAGGTTTGGAACTGGTCACCCAAGGCTTCGCCGCCTGGGCCGATTCGGTGGTGTTTTCCCATGCGGTGGCGCTGGTGTTCCAGCCCGAATCCCTGGCGGTCAAGTTCGCCAAAGTGCCTCCCGAGATGCTCCAGGTACTGGTGGCCGACCGCAGCAAGCTGTTCAGCGGCGGTAGCGCCACCCGCGTGCAATTGGACCAGGCGCTGCATCAATGGCCGGCGATTGTCAGCCGCATCGATCAGCAATTGCAGCACCAGGCCGGGGATTTCCTGTTTGGGGAGCCGTCGATTGCCGATTTCTCCCTGGCCCATCCGCTGTGGTTCCTCAAAGGTTCTTCGGTTACCGCGCCGCTGGTGGATGCGTATCCCGCAGTTTCGGCATGGCTGGACCGGGTGTTGAGCTTCGGCCATGGCACGTCCACCCAGATGACGGCCGAGCAGGCCCTGGAAGTGGCGCGCAACTCGGCACCGGCCGTCTTGCCTGAAGAAGTGTTCGAGGACTTGAACGGTTTCAAGGCGGGCCAGCAGGTGACCATCAGCGCCACCGACTACGGCACCGACCCCGTGGCGGGTGAGTTGCTGTTTGCCGGACGCGAAGAGTTGATCCTTCGCCGCAGCGACGCACTCGCGGGTACCGTGCATGTGCACTTCCCGCGCATGGGGTTTCGCATCCAGGCGCAATAAATAAAATATTTTGCAAACAGAGGTGAGGTAAACCGCGCGCCCACTCGTGTAGTGCTTTGAAACTGCGATCTATTCGCATTAACGGGTTTTCTACACGGGTTCTCACAGCATGAAGTCGACGGCGGGCGGTTTGGTTAAACAGTGGCTGGGAGCCTCGGTATTGGCGGTGTCGGGGCTGGCCTTGCTGCCCCTGTGCGTGGCCCAGGCGCAAGAGCAACAAAGTGCCCAGTTCAACTTTGCCCTGGCAGCCAAGCCACTGCCCCAGGCCTTGAGCGATTTCAGCCGGGTCACTGGGATCAGCGTGATCTACACCGATGAAGCGCCCTACGGCCTTAGCGCCCCGGCGGTCAGTGGCCAGATGAGCGCCACCCAAGCCCTGCAACGCCTGCTGGGTAACTCGGGCTTTACCTTCCGCCAGATCGACGCCCGCACCCTGGCCCTGGAACCCGTGCCCACCGAAGGCGCGGTGAACCTCGGTGCCACCACCATCAGCGGCGCCAGCCAACAGGCCCAGGACACCACCAGCTACCAGCCGCCGCCCACCAGCTCGGTGATGCGCTCCAAGGCCCTGCTGCTGGAAACCCCGCAAACCGTCAACGTGGTTCCGGCCCAGGTGCTGCGCGACCAGTTGCCACGCAACCTGGATGACGCCCTGGGCAATATCAGCGGCATCACCCAGGCCAACACCTTGGCCAGCACCCAGGACGCGGTGATGCTGCGCGGCTTTGGCGATAACCGTAACGGCTCGATCATGCGCGACGGCATGCCGGTGGTGCAGGGCCGTGCGCTGAACGCCACGGCCGAACGCGTCGAAGTGCTCAAGGGCCCGGCGTCGTTGCTCTACGGTATCCAGGATCCGGGTGGCGTGGTGAATATCGTCAGCAAAAAGCCTGAGCTGGTGCAGTCCACCGCCCTGACCGTACGTGGCTCCACGTTCGGCGACGGCAAGAACGGCAGCGGTGGCAGCCTCGACACCACCGGCCCGATTGGCGACAGCGGCCTGGCGTATCGCTTGATCGTCGACCATGAAGACGAAGACTACTGGCGCAACTTCGGCACCCACCGCGAAACCTTGGTGGCACCGTCCCTGGCCTGGTATGGGGACGACACCCAGTTGCTGCTCGCTTATGAGCACCGCGAATTTCTCTCGCCGTTCGACCGGGGTACCGCTATCGACCCCAAGACCAACCACCCGCTGGATATCCCGTCCACCCGCCGCCTGGATGAGCCCTTCAACAACATGGAAGGCCGCTCCGACCTGTACCGCTTCGAGGCCGATCACGACCTGAACGACGACTGGAAAGCCCACTTTGGCTACAGCTGGAACCGTGAAACCTACGACGCCAGTCAAGTGCGTGTGAGTGCGGTGAACAGCAATGGCACCCTGACCCGCAAAATGGACGGGACCAAGGGAGCGATCACCACCGACCGCTTCGCCACGGCCAGCCTGGAAGGCAAGGTCAATGTGTTTGGCCTGCAGAACGACCTGGTGTTCGGCCTGGATGACGAATACCGCAAGATCTATCGTGCCGACCTGATTCGCCAGAATTCACGCAGCACGTTCAACTACAACAATCCGGTGTATGGCAATGAAGTCGCAGGCACCACCGTCAGTGCTGCCGACAGTGCCCAGACCGATCTGCTGCGCAGCGACTCGTTGTTCTTCCAGGACGCGATCCACCTCACCGACCAGTGGATTTTCGTCGCCGGTGCGCGCTACCAGATGTACGACCAGTACGCTGGCAAAGGCGTGCCATTCAAGGCCAACACCAACGGCAACGGCCAGGCGTGGGTGCCGCGTGCGGGCCTGGTGTATCGCTACACCGATGAGCTGTCGTTCTATGGCAGCTACACCGAATCGTTCAAGCCCAACTCCACCATCGCCGCACTGGCCGATGGCAGCACCTTGACGGGTGACCTGACGCCAGAGAGATCCAAGTCCTGGGAACTGGGGGCCAAGCTCGATATTCCGGGGCGTATCACGGCCAGTGCTGCGTTATTCAACATCGACAAGCGCAACGTGCTGGTGTCGTCGGAAGTGGCTGGAAGCACCATTTACAGCCTGGCCGGCCAAGTCCGCTCCCGTGGCCTGGAACTGGACGCCACTGGCCAACTGACCGACCAGTGGAGTGTGATCGGCAGCTACGCCTACACCGACGCCGAGGATATCAAGGACAAGGACCCGACCCTGGAAGGCAACCGCCTGCAAAACGTCGCCAAGCACACCGGCTCGCTGTCGGTGGCCTATGACTTCGGTAGCATTTTCGGTGGCGACCAATTGCGTGTGGGCACCGGCGCCCGCTACGTCGGCGAGCGCGCAGGCGACGCCGCCAACGACTTCACCCTGCCGGGCTACACCGTGGCGGATGCGTTCGCCACCTACGACACCAAGATCGAGGGGCAGAAGGTCAAGTTCCAACTCAACGTGAAGAACCTGTTCGACCGCACCTACTACACCTCGGCAGCCAGCCGGCTGTTTGTGTCGATAGGGGACGCGCGGCAGGTGTCGGTCTCCAGCACCCTGGCGTTCTAGAGCACCTGTAGGAGCGAGGGTGCTCGCGAAAATCGCCAACGATGACGCGGGCCGCCTGGATTAACGCGCCGCGCTGGCGTTCTTCGCGAGCACGCTCGCTCCTACAGTGTTAGCGTTGCCGCACTCTTTATTGCGGGAACCCGACATCGATGCCCTTTGCAAAGCTGATATCCACCAGCGCACTTCTGTTTTTGCTGGGGGGCTGCGCGAGCGTTTCGCAGACTTCCAGCCAAGCCACTCTCGACAAGCTCCTGGCCGACCCGGCGCTGCAAGGCGCAACCGTCTCGCTGATGGTGCGCGACGATCGCGGCAACACCCTCTACCAACACAACCCACGCACGCGCCTGGTGCCGGCCTCCAACCTCAAATTGCTCACCACCGCAGCGGCCATGGACGTGCTGGGGCCGCAATACCGGTTTGCCACGCAGTTATTGACCGACGGCACGCAGCAGGGCGAGCGTTTGAGCGGCAACCTTTACTTGCGCGGCCTGGGCGATCCGACCCTGCAGTTTGCCGACTACCAAGCGCTGGCTGCACAACTGGCCAGCCAAGGCATTGGCCAAGTACAGGGTGACCTGGTGTTCGACGATACCTTTTTCGACGCCGAACGCCTGGGCGTGGACTGGGCCCAGGATGACGAAAGCACCTACTACGGCGCGCAGATTTCCGCGCTGACCGTCTCGCCCAATACGGACTTCGACGCGGGCACCTTGTTGGTCACGGCGAAGGCGCCCATTGCCCTCGGCCAGCCAGTGAGCGTGGTGGTCAGCCCGTCCACCGACTACGTGCAACTGAGCAACCGCGCGGTCAGTGGCCCCGGCAACAGCTATGGCATCACTCGCCAGCACGGCACCAACCTGCTGCAACTGACCGGCGCGCTGGCGCCGGGCAAGCAGAGTCGGCAGTGGGTGAGCGTGTGGGAGCCCACGCAGTTGGTGGCCAATCTGTTTGAACAAGCCTTGGCGCAGCAGGGCATCCAGGTGCTGGGGCGGCGGGTGATT
This sequence comes from Pseudomonas kairouanensis, assembly GCF_004682055.1. GTDB lineage: Bacteria > Pseudomonadota > Gammaproteobacteria > Pseudomonadales > Pseudomonadaceae > Aquipseudomonas > Aquipseudomonas kairouanensis. The sequence goes on from NZ_QUZU01000001.1 coordinate 301,667, forward strand.
GGCGGCGCAAGCCCAGGCGCGGCCAGGGTTCTGGCGCAGCATCAGTCGGCACCGCTGCAGGAATTGATCACGCCGCTGCTCAAACTCTCGAACAACAACATGTCCGAAGCCCTGCTCAAGGCCATGGGTCGCAAGGTGTCCAACGCGGGCACGGCACAGGCCGGAGTGGCGGCCGTGGCGCAGTTTATGCGACGCCAGGGGCTGGACCCGACGGCACTGAGCCAGGTGGACGGCTCCGGGTTGTCACGGCGTAACCTGGTGTCGTCGCAGAACCTTACGGACCTGTTGCTGGCAACGGCCAAGCAACCTTGGTTCGACGCCTGGTACAACGCCTTGCCGATTGCCGGCAACGCGCAGCGTATGACCGGCGGTAGCCTGCGTTACCGGCTGCGGGGAACCGTCGCCGAAAACAACCTGCACGCCAAGACCGGCTCCATGGCCGGGGTGTCTTCCTTGAGTGGCTACATCACCGACGCCAAGGGCCGGCGCCTGGTGTTTTCAATGATCAGCAACAACTATGTGAGCGACGCCGCACCTATCCGCAGCCTGGAAAACCGCACGGCCCTGGCCCTGGCCCAATGGCACGACTAGCTCAGGGCTGATAGCCCATGCGCCAACTCACGGCCCGGGTCGCCGCCAGCAAGTGCTGCGCCGCCGGGCCGTCTTCATCGGCGTGGAACAACGAGGTGGGGCCGACCACGGTCATCACCGCCGCCACCTGCCCGACCGCGTTGAACACCGGCGCCGACAGCGCATCCACCCCCGGCATCAGCAAACCATGCACAAAGTGCAGGCCACGGCTGCGGATCTGTTCGCACAGGGTGGCGTAGGCCTGGTCGTCTGCCAGGGCGTGAGCGATGCCGGCTTGAATCTCCCGCTCGCGCAAGTCCACGGTCTCCCGCGATGGCAAATAAGCGCTGAACACCAGCCCGGTGGACGAGCTGAGCAGCGGCAACACCGAGCCCAACTGCGTCACCACCGTGACCGCGCGCACCGCCGGTTCGATATGCACCACGGTCGCGCCCTGGTTGCCCCACACCGCCAGAAAGCAGGTTTCATTCAGTTCATCGCGCAGTTGCGCCAGGGGCAGGGCGCCGACTTTCAACACGTCCATGCTGCCCAGTGCGGCCAGGCCCACACGCAACGCTTCGCGGCCAAGGCCGTAATGGTTGGTGGCGGTGTTCTGTTCGGCAAAGCCTGAAGCAATCAATGCTTGTAGATAGCGGTGCACCTTGCTCGCCGGCATCTGCACATGTTCGGCCAGGCGCGACAGCGAAGTGGCCGGTGACAGTTCGGCCAGGGCCTTGAGGATATCGGTGCCCACTTCGGCCGAGCGGACTTTCTGTTTACCGGTGTCGCGGGGCTTTTCCATGGAGGGGCGGGAATCCGAGAGATGAATGGGCGTCTTTATAGCTTGACGGTCGATAGTGATCAAATTACGTTAAGCGTAACTCGATTACGATAAAAACAATTTCCGTACAGAGGATGTTCCATGGACCTCGAATACCTGTCGGGCTTCGGCAATGAATTCGCCAGCGAAGCCCTGCCCGGCGCACTGCCTGTCGGCCAGAACGCCCCGCAAAAAGCGCCCTATGGGCTGTACACCGAACTCTTTTCCGGCACGGCCTTCACCATGGCGCGCAGCGAAGCCCGGCGCACCTGGCTGTATCGCATCCAGCCGTCGGCCAACCATCCGGCGTTCACCCAGCTGGAGCGCCAATTGGCCGGTGGGCCGCTGGGGCCGGTGACGCCGAACCGGCTGCGCTGGAACCCGCTGGATATTCCCAAAGAGCCAACGGATTTTATCGATGGCCTGGTGGGCATGGTGGCCAACTCTGGGTCGGAAAAACCCTCAGGCATCAGCATCTACACCTACCGCGCCAACCGCTCGATGGAGCGCGTATTTTTCAACGCCGATGGCGAATTGTTGATCGTTCCCGAGCAGGGCCGTTTGCGCATTGCCACCGAGTTGGGCGTGCTGGAAGTAGAGCCGCTGGAAATCGTTGTGTTGCCACGGGGCCTGAAATTTCGCATCGAACTGCTGGACGCCCAGGCGCGCGGCTACGTCGCCGAGAATCACGGCGCGCCACTGCGCCTGCCGGACCTCGGCCCCATCGGCAGCAACGGCCTGGCCAACCCCCGTGACTTTCTCACCCCGGTGGCCCACTACGAAGACCTGAAACAACCGACCACCCTGGTACAGAAATTCCTCGGTGAACTCTGGGCCTGCGAACTCGACCATTCGCCGCTCAACGTGGTCGCCTGGCACGGCAACAACGTGCCGTACAAATACGACCTGCGCCGTTTCAACACCATCGGCACCGTGAGTTTCGATCACCCGGACCCGTCGATCTTCACCGTGTTGACCTCGCCCACCAGCGTGCACGGCCTGGCCAACCTCGACTTCGTGATCTTCCCGCCGCGCTGGATGGTGGCCGAGAACACCTTCCGCCCGCCGTGGTTCCACCGCAACCTGATGAACGAATACATGGGCCTGATCCAGGGCGCCTACGATGCCAAGGCCGAAGGCTTCCTGCCCGGCGGCGCGTCGCTGCACAGTTGCATGAGCGCCCACGGCCCGGACGGCGAGACCTGCACCAAGGCGATCAACGCCGAACTGGCACCGCACAAGATCGATAACACCATGGCCTTCATGTTCGAGACCAGCCAGGTGCTGCGTCCCACACAGTTCGCCCTGGACTGCCCGCAACTGCAACCTGCTTACGACGCGTGCTGGGCCTCGCTGCCCGTCACCTTCAACCCGAACCGGAGATAACCCATGACTCAGCCCACAACAACCCGCAGCTGGGTGACCTCCGCTAACGGTCACACTGACTTTCCCCTGCAAAACCTGCCACTGGGGGTGTTCAGCATCAACGGTTCGGCGCCGCGCAGTGGCGTGGCGATTGGTGATTCGATCCTCGACCTGCACGCTGCAATCGATGAGTTCGAGGGTGAGGCCCGCCGCGCCGTCGAGGCCACTGCCGGTGGCCAACTGAACGCATTTTTTGAGCTTGGCCGTGGCCCGCGTGTGGCCCTGCGCGAACGTCTGTTGGTACTGCTGGCCGAAGGCAGCAAGCTGCAAACCCGCGAAGCCCAGGTGCTGCACCGCGCCGCCGATTGCCAGATGCACGTCCCGGCGCGCATCAACGACTACACCGACTTCTACGTCGGCATCGAACACGCGCAGAACGTCGGCAAACTGTTCCGCCCCGACAACCCGTTGCTGCCCAACTACAAATACGTGCCCATCGGCTATCACGGCCGCGCCTCGACCATTCGTCCTTCGGGGGCCGATGTGCGCCGCCCCAAAGGCCAGACCTTGCCCGCTGGAGCCACCGAGCCGACTTTCGGCCCTTGCGCGCGGCTGGACTACGAACTGGAACTGGGCATCTGGATCGGCCAGGGCAATGCCATGGGCGACTCGATTGGCATTGGCGACGCCGCCGACCACATCGCCGGTTTCTGCCTGCTCAACGACTGGTCGGCGCGGGATATCCAGGCCTGGGAATACCAACCGCTGGGGCCGTTCCTGTCGAAGAGCTTTATCACCACGATCTCGCCGTGGGTCGTCACTGCCGAAGCCCTGGAACCGTTCCGCAAAGCCCAACCGGCACGCCCCGAAGGCGATCCACAACCGCTGCCGTACCTGCTGGATCAACGCGACCAGGCCGCCGGCGCCCTGGACATCGAACTGGAAGTGCTGCTGACCACCGCCGCCATGCGCGAGCAGAACCTACCGGCTCATCGCCTGGCCCTGAGCAACAGCCTGCACATGTACTGGACCGTGGCGCAGTTGGTGGCGCACCACAGCGTCAACGGTTGCCAGTTGCAGGCCGGTGACCTGTTTGGCTCGGGCACCTTGTCCGGGCCCGAAGCGGGGCAGTTCGGCAGCCTGTTGGAAATGACCGAGGGTGGCAAGAAGGGGGTCGAGTTGCCGTCTGGTGAGGTGCGCAAGTTCCTTGAGGATGGTGATGAAGTCATCCTGCGCGCTCGCTGCAATCGCGAAGGCTATGCTTGCATCGGTTTCGGCGAGTGCCGTGGCACCGTGGTTGCGGCGCGTTAAGAGGACTTAGGCGATGGAGCTCTATACCTACTACCGTTCCACTGCGTCCTACCGGGTGCGGATTGCCCTGGCGCTCAAGGGCTTGGATTTCAACGCGGTGCCGATCCACCTGCTGGTGCCGCCGGGCGGTGCCAATCGCCAACCCGAATACCTGGCGATCAACCCGCAAGGGCGGGTACCGGCCTTGAGGGTTGATGATGGCGAGGTGTTGATCCAATCGTCGGCGATCGTCGAATACCTGGAGGAACGTTATCCACAGGCGCCATTGCTCTCCAACGACCTGGCCACCCGCGCCCATGAGCGTGCGGTGGCGTCGATCATCGCTTGCGATATCCACCCGCTGCACAATTCCAGCACCCAGAACCTTTTGCGCCAGTGGGGGCACGATGAGGCGCAGGTGCTGGAGTGGATTGGCCATTGGATCAGCCTGGGACTGAACGCTGTAGAGCAGTTGATTGGCGATCAGGGGTTTTGCTTTGGCCAGCAGCCGGGCATGGCGGACGCGTTCCTAATCCCCCAGCTGTATGCAGCGCAGCGCTTCAAGGTGCCATTGGGGGCATACCCGCGCATCGGACGGGTGGCGGCGTTGGCGGCGCAGCATCCGGCGTTTATCCAGGCTCACCCGGCTAATCAACCGGATACCCAGTAGGAGCGAGCGTGCTCGCGAAAAACGTTAACGATCACGCGGGCTGACTGAATGCACGCGGCGCTTTCGGGTTTTTCGCGAGCACGCTCGCTCCTACAGGGTTCAGTGCACGACTGAGTTGGGGGGCAAGTGGCCTAATCGTTCGGTCAGGCGCAGGCGCTGGATCGGGTCTTCGCTGAGCAGCAAGGCGTGCTCCAGGTCGAAGCGTTCGGCATTGGGGCAATCCAGGCGCTGGTACAAGCTGGCTCGCGCCAAGTAATCGGCGGCGTTGGCATTGCCCAGTTCCAGTACGCGTTCAGCGTCCACCAGGGCGTCGAGCGGCGCGTCGTTGGAGAGGTGCAGTTGGCGCAGGTTGCGCGACAGTCGCTGCAGCATCGAGCGGGGGTCGGCGGCGTGCAGGTGCTCGGCCTGCAACTTGAGGTTGGGGCCATATTGGCGGTGCAGCAGCTCGCGGCAATCGTTGGGGTACAGGCGCCGCCCACCGCAAGGGTCGAGCAGATGATCGGCGCCGGGTACCCGCAGCAGGAAGTGCCCCGGGAAATTCACGCCGACCATCGGAATATGCAGGCGCCGAGCCAGTTCCAGGGCGATCAGCCCCATGGCCAGGGGTTGCCCGCGCTTGCGTTGCAATACCTTGTCCAACAAGGCAGCGGCGGGGCGCAGGGGGGTGAAGTCATCCTGGGCAAATCCCAGGTCATTCAGGCAGCGCAGCAAGGGTTGGCCCAGCTCATCCGCCGGCAAGAGGGGCAGGCTACGTGCCACCTGTTGTTGCAATACGTTCAGCTCCTGCAGGATCACCAACGGTTGCACCGCCGCGTCATGCTCGGCGGCAATCCACAGCGCCGCTTCAAACAGCGCAGGGGGGGAACGTTCCAGGCAGGCGAAAAAGGCTTTGCGGGGATTCATTGCATTCTCCGGCGGATGCCCCCGTTTTAGCCTTGCTGGGAATTTTCGTCCAGTGGCTTGCGAAATATCCCATGCTCTTATGTCTTGGATCCTGCAAAACCACGCGCCTTATTCCAGCGTATTCCGGCAACTTTCTACCGCAAGCCTATACTTGGCCCACTAACCAGATGTGATTCGGGAGCTTGACGATGTTTGCTCTCATGCACAGCACCCGCCTTGAATCGCTGCACCTGAGCGTCGACCCGGTCACCGGGCTGAAGGCGGTCATCGCCATCCATAACAGCCGCCTCGGGCCCGCCCTTGGTGGCTGCCGCTATCTCTCTTACCCCGACGACGAAAGTGCCGTGGCCGATGCCGCGCGCCTGGCCCAAGGCATGAGCTACAAGGCCGCCCTGGCCGGTTTGCCGGTGGGCGGGGGCACGGCGGTGATTGTCCGCCCGGTGCATGTCGAGAGTCGTGCTGCGTTGTTTGAAGCCTTTGGTCGGTGCATCGAAAAGCTCGACGGCCGCTTCATTATCGCCCTCGACAGCGGCACCTCGGTGGCCGACATGGACTGCATCGCCCAGCAAACCCGTTTCGTCACCAGCACCACGGTAACTGGCGATCCGTCGTCCCATACCGCCATGGGCGTGTTCGCAGGCATACGCACCACCGCCATGGCCCGCTTGGGCAGCGATAACCTCGAAGGCTTGCGCGTGGCGGTGCAGGGCTTGGGTAACGTGGGTTACGCCTTGGCCGAACAGCTGCATGCGGCGGGGGCCGAATTGCTGGTGAGTGACATCGACCACGGCAAGGTACAACTGGCCATGGAGCAACTGGGCGCACACCCCATCGCCAACGATGCCTTGCTCAGTACCCCTTGCGACATCCTCGCCCCGTGCGGCCTGGGCGCCGTGTTCAATCGCCAGAGCGTCGGCCAGTTGCGGTGCGCCGCTGTCGCCGGTTCCGCCAGTGCACAGCTGACCAACCTGGACGTCGCCGATCAACTGGAAGGCCGCGGAATCCTCTATGCCCCCGACTACGTGATCAACTCCGGGGGCCTGATCTACGTCGCCCTCAAGCACAACGGCGCAGAGCTGCCGGACATCACGGCCCATCTGTCGAATATCGGCACCCGCCTCACCGAAATCTTCGCCCATGCCCAGGCTGAAAAACGCAGCCCTGCACGGGTGGCGGACGAATTGGCCGAACGCCTGCTGTACCGCTGAGGGGTTTACCCTACAATTGGCGCCGACTCCCCAAGGCCCTTGTTGTTATGACCAAGCCGTTCACCACCCTTGATGACGTCGCGAAAGCGGCTGGCATGTCGCGCGCCCAGGTGTCGCGGGCGTTGCGCGGCGATCCTGGGGTACGGGAAGAAACCCGCGAGCGCATCCGTGGTATTGCCGCTCAATTGGAATACCGACCGAACCTGGCGGCACGCAGCCTGGTGTTCGCGCAGTCGTCCATCGTGGGGCTGGTGTTGGGCGACCCGAACAACTCCTTTCATATCCAACTCGCCCAGGCGGTGGACCGTGAGCTGATCAAGGCGGGGTTTGACCCGGTCACTTCGTTGCGTCCGGTGGAGCAGGGCTGCGAGTTGCAAGACATCGAGCGCTTGCTGCGCCTGCGCCCGGCTGGGGTGATCATGATCGGCACGCCGCATACCGCGCGCACTATCAGCGAAATCGCCGACAAGTTGCCTTGTGTGTATATCGGCAGCAAGCGCATCCCCCATCCGCGTGTCACCACCGTCGCGGTGGATGACGAGTCGGGCATCCGCCAGGCCATGGCGCATCTGATTGGCCTGGGGCATCGCGCCATTGCGCACCTGGGCGGCGGCCGCGAAGCGTCGGCCCGTGAGCGGGCGAAAACCTACTTTACGGTGATGGAAGAGGCGCAATTGGAGCCGCTGTTCGTCGAAGGCTCCCACGATGCCACCTTTGGTCGTCGTGGCGTGGATGTGTTGTTTGAGGGGGCGCGCAAGCCGACAGCGATTCTGGCGTCCAACGACTTTATCGCGCTGGGGGTGCTGGACCGGCTCAAGGGCATGGGTTTGTCGGTGCCGGGGGATGTGTCGGTGGTGGGGTTTGATGACATTCCCAGTGCGGCGAATGAGTTGTTTTCGTTATCTACCCTGAAACAGGACACCGTGGAGCAGGCGCGAGTGGCGGTCGGTGCACTCAAGGTGCTGCTCGCCGGGGTCAACAAGCCATCACGCCGGCTGTTGATGCCGGTGGAGTTGATTGTGCGGCGTTCTACGGCTGCGCCCGGCTAACGGCAATTCAAAATGTGGGAGCGGGCTTGCTCGCGAAGACGGCCTATCCTGCGACTAGGTTTTCTTGGATGTACACCGGTTTTATTTGGGATCTGGCTTGCCTGCGAGAACTGTATGTTGGGCGCTGGAGCTTTTTGGTCGGAGTGCATATCCGTTATTTGAGTGATGGCTGATATGGGTTCCGCCCTTACGGCGGGTCACTTTTGGAAAAGAGCCCCAAAAGTAACCAAAAGGGCTCTTGCCCCACCACTCGGCACCTCGCCTAGGCTCGGTGTGCCCTCACTCCGGCTTGAATCCGTGGGCCGCCGCAATGGGCCATCCATGGCCCAGTGCGGCTAACCCGGCGTCCTGCCGGGTTACCCACGGATTCAAGCCTGCGTTCGGCCAGCGTGGTTAACGGGGCGCCTAAGATCAAGATCAAAAGCCAGAGCCAGAGCCAGAGCGAGAGCGAGAGCGAGAGCTTCGGGTTGGTCAGGTCCAATCGTGGTGTAGATACCTAAGCCTATCGGGGGCAAGTCGAATCGTCGCACCGCTCCTCCCACATTGAAATCGACCCATGTCCTAAAGGTGTGGCCGATTGCCGCACTTTAAATTGACGTGATTCTCATCCGTCCTTACCATTGCGCGCCCTCGTCAAATACGCACGCAAGCGTCTAGATCAAGGCCCTAAGCGATGTAAGGGCTTTTTTTTGGCTCAATAAGAGAGCGCTCTCTTTTGTTTTATGAGAGCGCTCTCTTATTGAGTCGGGAAAACCCGGCCGTTGCTTCACTTAACTCAACGGGATGAAAAATGAGAATACTGACACTCCTGATCGGGGCCGTACTGGCGTTGATCGGCATGGCTGTGGCCGGGTTGGGCGTAAAGCTCGCCTGGTTGGGGGGCAGCCTTTACTACGTGGTGGCCGGTGCGTTGATGGTTGCCAGTGGCGTGTGCCTGGTGCGCCGCAAGATCGCCGCTACCTGGCTGGCCTTGGCGCTGTTGGCCTTCACCCTGGTGTGGTCGCTGTGGGAAGTGGGTTTTGACTTCTGGCAGTTGGTGCCGCGCCTGATGACCTTTATCGTCATCGCGCTGGTGTTGACCCTGTTGGCGCCCGCGCTGCAAGGCAACCGCCGTCTGCTCGGCGCTGCACCTCGTGCAGTGGTGTGCCTGGTGTTGGTGGCGAGCATTGCGGGCATTGGCTACGGCATGTTCCAGCCGCACCCGACCGTGGTGGCCGAAGCCGGCGCCAGTGCCAAGGTGATCGCGCCCCAGGCCGGCCAGGCCGATGGCAATGACTGGACAGCGTATGGGCGTAACACCCATGGCGAGCGTTTTGCCCAGTTCGACCAGATCAACAAAGCCAACGTCAAAGACCTGCAAGTGGCGTGGACCTTCCACACCGGCGACATGGCCATCAACGGCGCCGAGTACCAAGGCACGCCGCTGAAAGTCGATGACACCGTGTACCTGTGCTCGCCTTTGAACAACGTCTTCGCACTGGACCCGATCACGGGCGTGCAGAAGTGGAAGTTCGACGCGCACATCAAGGAAACCCCGGCCAACGCTGGTTGGAAACGCTGCCGTGGCCTCGGCTATTTTGACGCTGATAAAGCCACCGCCAGTGCGGCACCTGCAGCGCCGGCCGCGGGCGGTGAATGCCGTCAGCGCATCGTCACCACCACCGTCGACGCGCGCCTGATGGAGCTGGATGCCAAGACCGGCAAGCTCTGCGAGTCCTTCGGTGACAAAGGTGTTGTCGACCTGCTCAAAGGCATTGGCCCGAACACCGACGGTTCCTACTACCTCACCTCCGCGCCCCTGGTGGCCGGTGATGTGATCGTGGTGGGCGGCAAGATCAACGACAACCTCAAGACCGACGAGCCGTCCGGCGTGACCCGTGGCTTTGACGTGCGCACCGGCGAGCTGCTGTGGGCCTGGGATGCACGTAACCCCAAGCGTGGCGTGCCGTTGCCGGAAGGCGAGTTGTACCCCAAAGAGTCGCCGAACTTCTGGGGCACTGCTGCCTTTGATGAAAAACTCGGCCTGGTCTACATCCCGACTGGCAACCAGACTCCAGACTTCTGGAACGGTAACCGCCACGAAGGTTCGGACGAATACAACGACTCCATCGTCGCCATCGACGTTAAAACCGGTGTAGACGCCTGGCACTTCCGTACCGCCAACAACGACATGTTCGACTACGACGTGTCGGCCCAACCGATCCTGTACGACCTGCCGAACAAAGAAGGCGGCACCACGCCGGTCATCATCGCCATGACCAAGCGCGGCCAGATCTTCGTGCTCGACCGTCGTGACGGCAAGCCGGTGTTCCCGGTTGAACAACGCAAAGTCGCCACCGATGGCGTGCCGGGCATGCGTATTTCGCCAACCCAGCCGTACTCGCAATTGTCTGTTGGCGCAGAGAAACTCAAAGAGTCGGACATGTGGGGCGCAACGGTCTTCGACCAGTTGATGTGCCGCATCGACTTCAAGGAAATGCGTTGGGAAGGTGAGTTCACCCCCATCGTCGAAGGCCAGCGCACGCTGATCTACCCAGGCTACTACGGTGGTATCAACTGGGGTGGCGGCGCGATTGACGCGTCCACCGGCACGCTGATCGTCAACGATATCCGCATGGCCCAGTGGGGCACCTTCATTAAACGCGAAAAGGCCAAGGCAATCGGCCTCAAGCCAAGCACCGAAGGCGAGTACTCCGAGCAACTGGGTACGCCATGGGGCGTTGAGCGCTCGATGTTCGTTTCGCCTCTGGGCGTTCCGTGCTTCAAGCCGCCATTCGGCACCATGACCGCCATCGACCTGAACACCGGCAAGACCAAGTGGCAGGTGCCGATGGGCAGCATCCAGGACGCACCCGTACACGGCATCGTCCCGGGCGTGAACATGCCGCTGGGCATGCCGACCATGGGTGGCCCACTGGTGACCGGTGGCGGCCTGACGTTCTTCCACGGCACCCTGGATTACTACATCCGCGCCCTGGACAACGACAGCGGCAAAGAGCTGTGGCGCGGTCGCCTGCCGGTTGGCGGGCAGGGCGCTCCGATGTCCTACGTAGGCCGTGATGGCAAGCAATACGTGGTCATCACCGTTGGCGGTGCAACGCGCACCAACAGCAACGACAACCGCGGCGACTACGTCATCGCGTACGCATTGCCCGACGCGGCAAAATAATGCGTCAGGCCGCTCTCACAACCTGCTGAGAACGGCCTGGAAACAAGCGACGCCGCATTCGCGGCGTCGGCTTCCAATCCCTTCCTACTCCCCAGACAGCTCGCTCAAGGCCGACGCATTGCTCTTGAATGCGGCCGCGAAGACGGTGCGGTTCTTCGCCATGAAGATACTGGCATTCTCTGCCTGCTCTTCGGACAGATCCGGCACGTTGGCCATCAGCACCTTGGCGAGCTCTTCGGCCAGTTCCAGCATCTGATCATGCGCATCGGCAAGTTTGCGGTCCACGAACGTAGTCTCCAAATCGCGGGTACTGCGGTAAAGGGTTTCAACAGCCATAGTGGCCTCGTCGTTTTGTCCAGTGTTGGTCGGAGTGTCGCATGCTGGCCCAGGGGTGAAACTGGCCAGTTATCCAGCGGGGTGGCGCCTGAAAGATGCTGTATTTATATACAGTAAAAAGGATAAGTCAACCTTGGTGATGGGGTGGTAGGAATTTAATGTAGTTGGGATGTGGGGGTTTGCTACAAGGGAAATTTCTGACAACTTGCCGGGGTTGCGTTGAAATTGTTCGTTGGCTTACCTTCCTCGGGCGCTGCATTTGCAGCGAGCGGGCTTGGCGGCCCGGTGTACGATGGCGCTACAGCGCACCCAACATGATTGCAGGCGGTATTTTTTGCTTTCATTCATGTTTCATGACGGGTTGCACAGGGACCCTTCGGGGTGCCGGGTTGCCCGTAACCGGTCCGCCAACCTTGTGTAATCCGTCACCCAACCTGCTTGGCGGCAGACGGTGATGGTCCCATTACGAGGCTATGCACCATGAAAAAAATCACCCCCAACCCTCCGTCGAGTGATTCGGTTCTATTCAGCGTTACATCTAATGCAGATGTCGAAACCTTGCTGGCAAACGCCAGCGAGACCTTAGGTAGTGCCCGAGAAATGGCTAGTACGCTGGCATTCGACCTTGAAGGCCCGCAGCGAAGTTTGGTGTTGGCCATCCACCAACTGGTGGAAATGGGCAGTTTGTTAGTCGATCAAGCTCTGGAGCAAGTCGCCCCAGCTTGATTCCTTGCCCGATGACCGTTCCCACCCTGTGGGAATGGTCAAAAAGATAGTCGCAGCAGCTTCGTTTTTTCCCGTTACTCACTTCATCGCTTGAAGCTCGACAGTAAAAACGACAGCGACTGAACTTCTTGATCATCGACATCGAAGGCTTTCATGGACAATTCCTTTCCCTCTGGTTTCCCCCTGGATCCCGACGAGCACGCCGACAGCTACGACCGTCGGTTTCGCGCCAAGGTGCAAGCCGCTCTTGATGACCTAAGCCCCGGCATTCCTCATGACCAGGTAATGGCTGAGATGCGGGCGCTGATCGAATCCAAACGCAAAAAAGGCGATGCTGATTGAGTTGGCCCCCGCAGCGCGTGTGCAACTCCGGCAAATTATTGATTACCTCAGCGACCTCAACCCGGTAGCCGCTCTTGAACCAAACCGAGCAATCGAAACCTCGGTACTGGCTCTCTCTCGTAGACCTATTCGGGTTCTCTCGGTATTACATGCGCGCCAGCGGTATCCCTAGCAAGCCTGTTCGGATGAGCAAAATTTGTTCTCTGCTCAACCGAGCACGTGCCTCATATCACCCCGCCATCATCTCACCTAGCAGTGTCTGGCCTTTTTTCTGCATGCAGATGAAAGCGTCACGTCCGTGCGGGATCATCCGCCTGCATAACAGGCGCAGTCCTGACGTAGCAATTGATCGTTTTTTATACAGTGGTGGGGGAGCAATGACAGAACTGAAATGGGCAGAAAAGCTGCGCAAGGGCCTGCACGCCAATGCAGACTCGTTGGGTAACCTGGCAGTCGAGGCGTTTCACTACCTAGCGTTGTTCGGCATTGGCGCTATTACTGCCTATGCTGCGGTGCTGACCTTTATCGACATGCTCCACAAGGGCAGTATCAATGTGGATGACATTTTGTTGTTGTTCATCTATCTCGAATTGGGTGCGATGGTGGGGATTTATTTCAAGACCAACCACATGCCCATTCGCTTTCTGCTCTACGTGGCCATCACGGCGCTGACGCGCTTGTTGATCGGCGACGTCTCCCACCACAACGCCCCAGACCTGGGCATCATTTATTTGTGTGGCGGGATCCTGCTGCTGGCTTTCGCGATTCTGGTCGTGCGGTTTGCCTCCTCGAAATACCCTTCGGTCAAAGAAAAGTCCGAAGGGTAATTCGCTGATCTCCTACAGCGACCACTTCACCATGAACATCAGGTTGCGCGGTTCGCCGAACAGGTTGGCGCCGGCATTGTTGCTGATGCTCTGGTAGTAGCGCTTGTCGAAGACGTTGTTCATGTTGGCCTGGACCTTGATGTTGTCACTCAGGCGATAGTTGCTCATCAGGTCCACGATGCTGTACCCGCCTTGCTGCACGTTGAAGCTGGTGTAGGTCTGGCTTTGGGTTCGAAAGGCGCCGCCGATCGACCATTTGTTCAGGTCGCCAGGCAGTTGGTAGCTGGTGGCCAACTTGAACAGGTTGTACGGCGTGTCGCTGTCGTAGCGTGCGCCTTTGCTGGCGCTGTCGGTGGCCTTGACGTATTCGGCGGCGGCGTAGGTGTAGCCCGCCGAGGCTTGCCAGCCTTCGGCCAATTCGCCCGACAGTTCAAATTCGACCCCGCGAGTACGCACTTCGCCGCTGGCTTCATAGCACACGTCCTGATTGGGCTGGCACTGGCTGGCCAGCAGGGATTTGGGCAGGTTTTCCTGATTGAGCTGGAACAGTGCAGCGCTGGCGTTGAGTGCGCCGTCGAAGTACTCGGCTTTGAGCCCGACTTCAAAGTTGGTACCAGTAACCGGGTTGAGCACACTGCCGGAGGCGCCTTCGTAGTTTTGCGGCTGGAAGATCCGTGTCCAACTGGCGTACACCGAATAGGTGTCGTTGAGGTCGTAGATCAACCCGGCATAGGGCGTCACTTCCCGCGTGGCTTTGTAGGGCTCGCCAAACCCGTAGGTACCGGACTGGGTGTGGATGTCGTTTTCATACCAATCCAGGCGTGAGCCCAGAATCAGCTTGAGGTCGTCACGCAGGCTGAAGCGGAACGCACCGTACACGCTGGACTGGTCGATAAAGCCCTTGCGCGACCAGTTATAGTTGATTTCGGGCTTGGCGATGGCGTTGTAGTCAAAGCTGAACGGGTCGACGATTTGGTTGTAGCTTTCGCCCGGGCCACCACCAGGGCCATCGTTGTCGTCTTCGCGGCGATAACTGGCGCCGACCACCAACTCATGGGTCGCACCAAACAGGCTGAACGGCCCTTTGGCATAAGCGTCGACGCTTTTTTGCGTGTGTTCGTAGGAATAGCGCCCGGCATTGCTGATCAGGTTGTTGTCGGCATCGCGGTAGAAGCTGCCGCCGAGCATCTCCAAATTGCTTTTGAGCCAGGTGGTGTTGAGGCGCAGGGACCAAGCGTTGTCGAAGCGGTGTTCGATTTCGGCGAAGACGCTTTGGTTTTCTTTGTTCCAGTAGGTCCACGCGGGGGTGAGGCGGGTGGAGCGCGACAGGGGCAGGAACGCGCCGTTGGCGGCGGTGGGCATGCCGTTCCAGTCGGCGCCGGGGTTGTCTTCGCGATTGTAGTAGCCGCCCAGTGTCAGGGTCGTGGCCTGCGAAAGGTCGAATTCGCTGATCCCGTACAACAATTGGCGCTTGCTGCTGTAGGCATCGGTGAAGCTGTTTTTATCCTGATACGCCGCAACCACGCGCCCGCGTAGGGTGCCGGCCTGGTTGAGCTTGCTGCTGGCGTCGATCTCGGTGCGGTAGTTGTCCCAGGTGCCGGCGCCCACGGTGACGGAAACCTGTGGTTCGACCGTAGGGCGTTTGCGCACCAGGTTCAGCGTGCCGGACGGGTTGCCGGAGCCGACCATCAGCCCGGAGGCACCGCGCACCACTTCCACGCGGTCAAACATCGCCAATGTCGAGGTACCCAGTGTGTCGCTGTCATAACCGATGGGCAGGCCGTCGATCATGATGTTGTCGATGGCGCTGCCGCGTGAGTAGAACTCCGGGCGCTCGCCGCCGGTTTTGCGCAGGGTCAGGCCGGGGGTGTTGGTGGATATGTCCTCCAGGCTCTGCATGTTCTGGTCGTCCATGCGCTGGCGGGTGACCACGGTCACGGACTGCGGCGTTTCCCGCGCCGAAGCCTGGAACTTGGTGGCGCTGCTCATGCTGCCGGTGGTGTAGGAACCGGTGTTCTCCGTGGTCTCGCCCAGCGCCTGGCCGGTAATGCTGGTGGCGCCCAGTTGCAGGGCATCACCGTTGGGAACGGGCTCCAGGGTCAAGGTGCCGTTGGGGGTGACGCGCAATTGCAATCCACTGCCTACCAGCGCCTGTTGCACGGCGGCTTCGGGGCTATAGCTGCCCACCACCGGTGCGCTGGACTTGCCGCGCACCAGGGCCGGGTCGGCGACCACGCCGCGTCCACTTTGGCGGGCGATCTGGCGGAGGGCTTGTTCCAATGGGCCGGGGGCGATGTCGTAGCGGCCAACGGCTTCGGCTGCGCAGGAGACGTCTGCGGTGAAGGTTGCAGCACCCGCCGTGAAAGCCAGTGCGACGGCCATGGCCAGGTTTGCGGGACGCAGAGAAGGGGAACGCATGGTGAAGGGTTTCCTCGCTGAAATGTGTTGGGCATTTGCGGGTATGTCCAGCGAGTTGGAAAAAGCCCTCACTCCATCGAGATTTTTTTGCACACAGACGCTATTGCACGTCGATCAGTGTCACCTGGCCGTAGCGATTGATGCCAATGGGCAGGACTTCGGCGAGGGATTGCAGGGCCCGGTCGCTGTCATCCAGGCTGAAAACACCAAATACGCGCAGTTTTGCCGCGGCTGGAGAAACCCGCAGCAGGCCGTAGCGATAAGGGCGTAAGGCATCGATGACGGTACCGAGGGATTCGTCTTCAACATCCAGTAATCCGTTGATCCAGGCATCCGCACGCGACTGGTCACCGGCGAGTGGGAACACCTGCGCTTGAGTGAAGCGCAATGCGCAGCCTTCCTGCACCACGGCATGGGGGCCAAACTGGGTCTGCACCTGCACGCTGTGTTGTTGCACGCCCACCAGGGTTTGGCCGTCCATTTGCCGCACGTTGAAGCGTGTGCCCAAGGCGCGCACACGGCCTTGGGCGGTCCACACTTCGAGCGGGCGTGTCGGGTCGCTGGCGACTTCAATGCTCAGTTCACCCTGCTTCAATTGCACTCGGCGCAGAGTGGCACTCAATTGCACGTCTACGATGCTGCGCGCGTTGAGGATCAGCACACTCCCATCGGGCAGGGTGAAGCGCTTGCGTTCGGCGGTACCGCTGTAGAAATCGCTGAACAGGCCTTCGATTGGCAGGCGCCGTTGAACCGCCAGCGAGCCGCCCAGGCCGAGAAACAGCGCTAACGCGGTGCCATCGCGCAACAATTTGCGGCGCTCCGGTGACAGGCGCGATGAGCGCAGTGCACGGCTCGCAGCCTTTGCGGTGTGCTCACCTTGGGCCAGTTGATTGAAGGGCGAGACCAGCACATTTTGCAGGGCTTGCCAGGCGTGCTGGTTTCGGGGATCGGCGGCCAACCAGTGTTCGAAAGCACTGTGGACCTGGGCGTCGGCGTTGCCGGAGTCGAGGGTCACCATCCAGTCGATGGCTTCTTTTAATGGCGGGGTCAGTTGCGCAGGGCTGGGGTTCATCCGCGCATCACTTGCGCCAGGTAACACTGGGTGATGGCTTGTTTGATCCAGCGTTCGACCGTGGCCAGGGAGACATCCAGCTGCGCGGCAATTTGGCGGTGGGTCAGGCCTTCCAGGCGGTTGAGCAAAAAGGCGTGGCGTATTCGCTCCGGCAGACCGTCGAGCATGGCGTCGATGGTTTCCAGGGCTTCGCGCAGCAGGGCGAATTCTTCTTCGGAGGGGATGAACTCGCCAGGCAGGCTGGCCAGCGCATCCATGTAGGCCCGTTCCAACTCATGGCGACGCCAGAATGTGCACAGTACGCGCTTGGCAATCAGGCATAAAAAGGCCCGCGGCTCGTTGATATGGCCCAAGTGCGGCGATTTGAGGGTACGCAGGAACGTGTCGTGGGTCAGATCAGCGGCATCGGCCTGACAATCCAGACGCCGACGCAACCATCCCTGGAGCCAGTGATGGTTTTCGGCGTAAAGCAGATGGAAGGGGTCCTGCAAGGGACGGCGCAGATCGGACATGCGACAAGTACACTAATGGTAATTGTTCGCATTCTTGTCGTTTGATCGCTTATTTGCAAGCGTGTGTGTCAAAGCCCGACACTGAACGGCAGCGCCCGCGCCGGCGGGCGCTGCAACAGTTTGTGATCGCCATCGGTCATCACCGCCAGAATCTCCATGGCGCTGTGGCCCTGTTCGATGGCGATGCCGAATTGAATGCTTTGCACCAGGCGCTTGAGACGCGCCGGGTCGTTGCGTTGTTCGGCGCTGATCATGCGCTTGGCCACCACGCCCGCGTCGTTGGAGAGGGTGAGCATGATGCTGCCGTCCAGCCGTTGGATGCTCAAATTGACGCGGTATTCAGGGGTGAAGGTGTCGGTGATGATCTGAAAAGGATTGTCCATGGTGCGTACCGCCTGATAAGAACATGCAGTCATTGACGACCGGTGTCGGGATTAGTTCGCGTTTCCTGACCACCGGCCATTCACTAAAATCCATTTCCCTCCAGAGCTGTACAGCAAGGGCCGTGCCGTACAGACCAATGTGGGAGGGGGCTTGCCCCCGATAGCGGTGTATCAGCCAATGAATGCTTGGCTGAAAGATTGCTATCGGGGGCAAGCCCCCTCCCACAGTTGCCCACCTTGTTCTTGAAGCCGGTGACCTGTTTCAGGGCAGCACTGAGAAAACGATCGCAGACAGCGCAATCAGCCCGATCACCACTACAAAGACATTGGATACCTGGCCCGAATACTGGCGCAGCGATGGCACGCGGCGGATCGCGTACATCGGCATCAGGAACAACAGGCACGCGATGATCGGCCCGCCCATGGTTTCGATCATGCCCAGGATGCTCGGGTTGAAGGTGGCCACGGCCCAGCAGGTGAGCACCATGAACAGCGCGGTGCTGCGTTCCAGCCATTTGGCCGACATCGAACGGTTACGTCCGCGCAGGGATTTGACGATCAAGCCCTGGAAGCCTTCGCTGGCGCCGATGTAGTGGCCCAGGAACGATTTGGTAATCGCCACCAGCGCAATCAACGGCGCGGCGTAGGCGATCACCGGGGTTTGGAAGTGGTTGGCCAGGTACGACAGGATTGAGATGTTCTGCGCCTTGGCGGCGGCCAGGTCAGCCGGCGACAGTGCCAACACGCAGCTGAAGCAGAAGAACATCACCGTCAGCACCATCATGCCGTGGGCGGTGGCGAGGATGCCGCTGCTTTTGCGCTCGGCCTGTGGGCCGTACACGCGTTTTTGGTCGACGGCGAACGCGGAGATGATCGGCGAGTGGTTGAAGGAAAACACCATCACCGGGATCGCCAGCCACAGGGTCTTGAAGAACAGTGGCATTGGCATGCCATCACCGGCGGAGGCGAAGAATGCGCCGTTCCAGTTGGGGATCAGGCTGAATGCCAGCAACAGCAGGGCCGCGACGAACGGGTAGACCAGCACGCTCATGGCCTTGACGATCACGCCTTGGCCGCAACGGACGATGGCCATCAGGCCGAGAATCAGCACCAGCGACAGGATCGCCCGGGGCGGCGGTGCGATATGCAGTTGGTGTTCCATAAAGCTGCCCAGGGTGTTGGTCAGCGCCACGCTGTACACCAGCAGGATCGGGAAGATCGCAAAGAAGTACAGCAGGGTGATCAGCTTGCCCGCGCCGACGCCGAAGTGTTCCTCGACCACTTCGGTGATATCGCCGGATTTGCCCGACAACACAAAGCGCGTCAGCCCACGGTGGGCGAAGAAGGTCATCGGAAAGGCCAGCAGCGCCAGCACGATCAGTGGCCAGAAGCCACCGACGCCGGCGTTGATCGGCAGGAACAGCGTGCCGGCGCCGATGGCGGTGCCGTAGAGGCCGAGCATCCAGGTGGTGTCGTGTTTGGTCCAGCCAGTTGTAACGGTGCTCTCTACAGCAGGATTTTCGGCAGCAGGTGTACGTACATCGGTCATCGTTATTGCCTCGTTATTATTTTTGCGCGGGCTCACGTTGGGGCGGTCAGGGAATGCTCCTCAGCACTCCACCCAGTTCACGGCCAGGCCGCCCCGTGAAGTTTCTTTGTATTTGTCATGCATATCGGCGCCGGTATCGCGCATGGTGCGGATCACCCGGTCCAGGGAAATGAAGTGTTTGCCGTCACCGCGCAGGGCCATTTGCGTGGCATTGATCGCCTTGACGGCAGCGATGGCGTTGCGCTCGATGCAGGGCACTTGCACCAGGCCGCCCACCGGGTCGCAGGTGAGGCCAAGGTTGTGTTCCAGGCCGATTTCGGCGGCGTTTTCCAGTTGCTCCGGGGTGGCGCCGAGCACATCGGCCAGCCCGGCGGCGGCCATGGCGCAGGCCGAGCCGACTTCACCCTGGCAGCCGACTTCGGCGCCGGAGATCGAGGCGTTTTTCTTGCACAGGATGCCGACAGCGGCGGCGGCCAGGAAGAAATTGACCACATCGTCGTCAGACGCGTCGGCGTTGAATTTCATGTAGTAATGCAGCACCGCCGGGATGATCCCCGCCGCGCCGTTGGTGGGCGCGGTGACCATGCGCCCGCCGGCGGCGTTTTCTTCGTTGACGGCGAGGGCGAACAGGTTGACCCATTCCATCGCCGACAAGGTTGACGTGATCACATTCGGCTTGCCGATTTCCAACAGACTGCGGTGCAGTTTCGCCGCGCGACGCGGTACATCCAGGCCGCCGGGCAAGATGCCTTCATCGCGCAGGCCTTGCTCCACGCATTCGCGCATCACCGACCAAATGTGCAGCAGGCCGCTGCGGATGTCTTCATCGCTACGCCAGGCGCGCTCGTTGGCCATCATCAGTTCCGAAACCCGCAGGCCGTGCTTGTTGCACAAGGCCAGCAGTTCGACGGCGCTGGAAAAGTCGTAGGGCAATTCCACATCGCTGGTCGGCGCAATGCCCGATGCTGCCTCAGCCGCTTCGATGATGAAGCCGCCGCCCACCGAGTAATAGGTTTGCTCGCTCAGCAAGCCGCTGTCGCCATAGGCGTGCAGGGACATGGCGTTGGGGTGGTAGGGCAGGCTCTCGTCCAGCAGCAGGAGGTCGGTGTGCCAGTTGAAGGCAATGTCTTGCTGGCCTGCGAGCATTAGCCGGCCGGACTCTCGAAGGTGCTGGATGCGCGTGTTGATCGTGGTGGGGTCGACCTTGTCCGGCCATTCGCCCATCAGCCCCATCACACAGGCGCGGTCGGTGGCATGGCCGACGCCGGTGGCGGACAGCGAGCCGTACAGGCGCACTTCGACGCGGCGGGTGGCGCTCAGTAGTTGTTGGTTGATCAGGGCCTGGGCAAAGGTCGCCGCCGCCCGCATGGGGCCGACGGTGTGGGAGCTGGACGGGCCGATGCCCACCTTGAATAGATCAAAAACACTGATAGCCATGCTAAACCCTTACAAGCAATGGAGTAGGAATCGCTGCCATTTTTTGTAGGACGAGCGCAATTGGCGCGATACTGAGCCTCTGGATCGGCACTGACCAACGAATTATCCTAAGACACCCTTTAGCAGGACTAAACCCTATGACCCGGCCCCTCCATGGCCAGACCTACGTCTGGCTGCACGTTTTCTCCTGTGCTGCGCGGCATCTTTCGTTCACCCGCTGCGCTGAAGAACTGCACATCACGCCGGGGGCGGTGAGCCAGCAGATCCGGCAGTTGGAGGAGCGTCTGGGCTTTCGGTTGTTTCATCGGCGGGCACGCGGCGTGGAACTGAGCGCTGAGGGGCAGCGGCTGGCGGCGACGGTGGGGGAGGCTTACGGCAGCATCGATGCCGAATTGCAGCGGCTGGATGCAGGGATGATCAGCGGTACGTTGCGCCTGCGCTCGATTCCTTCGTTTCTCGGCAAGTGGCTGACCCCGCGTTTGCCGCGCTTGCAGCAACGTTTTCCGGACATACAACTGCGCATGGTTGCCGAAGACAGCAGCATCGCCTTGCATGAGGGCGACTTCGACCTGGCCATCGACCTCAACGATGGCAGCTACCCCGGCCTGTTATCCACAGCCCTGTTGGATGAGCAGATTTTCCCGGTGTGCGCACCAAGCCTGCTGCGCGGTCGCCCGCCGTTGCATGGCCCGGCCGACCTGGTGCATTTCCCCCTGCTGCATGACATTACCGCCTGGCGTGGGAGTTATGAGTACGCAGAGTGGGAGTTCTACCTGAATGCCATCGGCTATCACGACGCCGATGTGCGCCGTGGCCACACCTTCAACCGCAACCACCTGACCATCGAAGCGGCCATCGCCGGGATGGGCGTGGCGATCGCGCGGCGCACCTTGTTGAACGATGAGTTGGAGCGCGGCACCTTGATCGTGCCGTTCGGTCTGGCGGTGCCCAATCACAAACGCTACGTGTTGCTGTATGCGCCGGGCGCGCTGAGCCATCCGGGCGTGCGGGCGGTGCATGATTGGCTGGTGGAGGAGGCGGAGATTTTTCGCGGATTGCACCCGTTGGGAGAGGGGCAATTGTGAGGTGGCTAGGCGTAAGAAGTTGTAACTAACTCCCCACCCTAACAGTGTTTTTGCTTGTAGTCAGACTTAATTTGTAATGTGGGATTTATCTTTTCAAAGGGGTTGAATTGTTACGCTGACTGCTCAATTGTGTAGTCAAGAGGTCATGGTTTCACCGCATCGGTGTTGCAGTTGTGACCTCTCGCGAGCTAGCTGAAATAAGGGAAGAACTATGCAAATCCAAGTCAATAGCGATAACCATATTGAAAGCAGCATCCGACTGGAGGAGTGGGTACGAACTACCATTGAGAGCACGCTCGAACGTTACGAAGAAGACCTGACCCGAGTGGAGGTCTACCTGCGGGATGAGAATGGCGACAAGCCCGGTCCCCATGATCTGAGTTGCCGTCTGGAAGCGCGGCCAAAAGGCCATCAGCCACTTTCGGTACTGCACAAAGCCGATACCCTGGAGCAGGCGATTGACGGTGCAGCCACCAAGCTGGATCACGCATTGGAACATTTGTTTGGCCGACTGCAGGGCAAGCCACGCGCTGCCGGTAAAAGTCTGTCGGACACCAAGGTCAATGAAGATGAGCTTGAACAGGAGTTTCTGGAAAAAGAACGCGCCGTGTTTAATAGCTGATAGCTGACAGTTCTTACATTCCCAACAGAACGGGCCTGCATTTGCAGGCCCGTTTGCGTTTAGCGATTACGTCGGAAGAAGTACCCGCTCAACAGCGCCACCCCACACGCCCCCGAACCCGCGAATAACATGGCCCAGCCCGCGCCGTGGCGTAATGCTGCCTGGGCATCGGTAAACGTAAGTCCTGGCGAGTCCAGTTTGCCCGCTGCAATGTTCTGGCTGATCGCTGGCCAATCCAGCGCGGTGGTTTCGGGCAATACAGCGGACAGTTGATGAGTGATCCCCAGCAGCAATACCAAGCCCATCAACGCGATGTTGAGTGCCAGGGTAATCAGCCGCGCACTCAAGTCGATACCCGAGGCCATGCCCGCACGGTCTGCCGAGACGGCCCCGGTGGTGGTGTTGGTGGTGGGTGAGTTGGTCAGCGCCAGGCCAACCCCGGCAACTACGCAACTGGCCAGTACCAGCACGATGCTCGGTTGAGCGGTACTGTTCACGGCGGCCATGCTCAAGAAGCCTGCGCCCATCAATCCAAGGCCCAATGGAATGACGCGCTCGGCGCCATAGCGCAGGGCCAGGCGTTCGGCCAGCGGCGGGATCAGCAAGGTCGGCAAGGTATAGGCGAGCAGGGCGCCGCCGGTGGTCAGGGTGTCGTAGCCCAGGCCGGCCTGGAAGTAGAGCGGCAGGTAGATCATGAACGGCCAGAAGCTGAAATTCATGCCGATCGAGCCCATCAATGCGCCGTTGAAACGTCGGATGCGAAACACCGAAAAATCGAACATCGGGTGGGCGCTGCGCCGCTCAATGAAGATGAACAGCCACATGCCGACCAGCGACAAAGCCGCCCAACCAAGCATGGCTGGTGTGCCGAACCCGTACTCGCTGCCTTGGGTGATGAAATAAACGAGGGCGAACACGGCCAGCGTCAGGGTAAACATGCCGGCGAGGTCAAGGCGATGCCCGGCGGGATCGCGGGACTCCTGCACGCTGATATGCAGCAGCCATAGTGTGAGCAAGGCCAGCGGCACATGTACGAGAAATACCCAGCGCCAGTCTGCCACGGCCAGGATCAACGCCCCCACCATTGGCCCAAAGCCCAGGCCTATGCCTGCGATCACGCCCCACACTGCGAAAGCCCGCGCCCGCGCTGCTGGTTCGCGAAACTGGTGCGACAGGATCGCGAACTGACAGATCATCATCGCGCCAGCACCCACACCCTGTACGAAACGTGCCGCGATCAAAGTGGAAGCGTCATTGGCCAACCCACACGCCAGCGATGCCAGGCCAAACAGCCACAGGCACAACACCAGCATGCGTCGGCGGCCGAAGCGATCCGCCAGCGTTCCGGCGGCCATCAGCACGCTGGTACAGGCCAGGGTGTAGGCATTCATGATCCATTGGGCATCCTGGAAACCGGTGCCCAGTTGCTGTTCGAGGGTGGGCAGGATGACCGGCACACTGGAGATTTCCAGGCCGAACATCAGGGCCACCAGGCAGACGGCGGTGAGGGCCAGGCCATTCCTGGCGGTGTGAGGTGTACGGCGGGCCGATAACGTGGCGGCGGGTGGCATGGGATTCTCCTGAAAGATGAAGTCAGGCTATTTTCAGGGGAATCAGGCGCCTTATTCGTGATAAGTTTTCCGTGGATATGGGAATTAAGGGCGACAATCAGGCCATGGCTACTCCGCGTTTTGATGGTGTTGAACTGTTCCTCCAAGTCGTGGAAAGCGGCAACCTTACCGAAGCCGCCGAACGCCTGAACCTCACGCGCTCCGCAGTGGGCAAGGGCTTGGCGCGGTTGGAGGCGCGGTTGGGGACGCGCCTGTTACAGCGCTCTACCCGTCGCCAGCATCTGACGGAAGATGGGCAGGCGTACTACGAGCATTGTCTACGTGCCCTGGCGGAATTGGAGGCGGCCGAATCGGTGCTGGAAAGCGGCCGCCAGCAGCCTCGCGGGCGGTTGAGGGCCAGCGTGCCGTTGGCATTCGGGCATCACTATGCGGCGCCTGCGTTGTGGGGGTTGATGGACCGTTATCCGCAATTGGAGATCGAGATCAGCTTCTCTGACCGCATGACCGACCTGGTGCAGGAAGGCTTCGACATCGCCATACGCATTGGCGAGCTGCCTGATACCGACCGCCTGAACGCCCGCCGCCTGGGCGCACAATCCATGGGCCTGGCGGCGTCACCGGCTTATCTGCAACGTGTGGGGCGAATCGACGTAATCGATGATCTGACAGGCCATCGAGGTATCGCCTACAGAACCAACACCCCCCACCGTTCACGGTTGATGTCGCCCTTGGTATTGGATGACCTCCAGGCCGTGGCCGATGCCGCTATCGCAGGCGTCGGCCTGGCCTGGTTGCCGAGTTGGTTGATCGCCCATTACGCGCTGCGCGGCCAACTCGAAGCAGTCCTGCCGGGCTACCGCGAGCAACCCGCGCCGATCCATGTGGTTTGGCCGACCGCACCCCATATGCCGGCCAAGACCCGCTGTGCCATCGACGCGTTGGTTGCGGCGACCCCCAGCTGCCTGGCGGGCAGTTAGAACGCGATGGAGGTCTGCACGTACACCGTGCGTGGCTCACCGACGTACTTGCCCTTGTTGTTGTCATCGAACGAGCGGGTGAAGTACTGGGTGTTGAAGATGTTTTTCACACCCACCGCCACGTTCAGGTCCGATAGTTGCGGGCCAAAGTCGTACGCCGCTCGGCTACTGAACAACATGTAGCCGGGTATACGTCCGGTACTGCCGTCGGCGCTTTCCTGCTGGGTGTTGGCGTTGTTGGCGAACTGGCTGCTCTGGAAGCTGCTGTCCAGGTTCAGCTTCCAGCGCCCTTCGGTGTAACCCACGCCCATCGTGCCTTTGTGCTTGGACGAGAAGGGCACGCGGTTGCCCTTGTTCGGGCCGTCTTCGCGGATGGTGGCATCGACGTAGGCGTAGCTGGCGTACACATCAAACCCTGCCAGGGCCGGGCTCAAGCCATCGAGGGCATAGTTGACGCTGGTTTCGATGCCCTGGTGGCGAGTTTCGCCACGGGCGATCACCGAGTCGTCGGTCTGGTTGCTTTCGTACTGGTTGTCGAAGTTGATCAGGAACGCGCCGATTTCTGCACGCAAGGTGCCGTCGTCGTAGCGGGTGCCGATTTCCCAGGTGCGGGCTTTTTCCGGTTTGACTTGCCCGCTGGGCACGCGCTTGGCCATCTGGCTGTACTGCACGCTGCCGAACGAACCCTCGGTGTTGGCGTAGAGGTTCCAGCTGTCGGTGAGGTGGTACAGCACGTTCAGCGCCGGCAATGCGGTGTTGTAGTCGCCTTTGTAGTTGAGGTTGTTGATGTGGTCGGTCTGCTCGGACTTGATCATTTCGTAGCGCACGCCGGGGGTGATGGTCCACTTGCCGATATCAATGCGGTCGTCGATGAAGAACGCATTGGCTTCGGTGCTACCACGGGTGTCGCGGTCGTTTTTGCTATTGGTGGTCGGGATCTGCTGGTTGGCCGTAATCGGCGTGGTGTAGCGCAGTTCGTGCCCGGCTTCGTTGATATAACGGTAGCCCACGCCGACTTCGTGGCTGGTGTTGGCAAGGTCGAAGCCTTGGGCAAAACGGGTCTCCAGGCCGCGCACCCAGTATTCGCGGGGCGACAGGGACAGGAAGCGGGTCTGGTCCAGATAGCCGTTGCGCAGGGTGGTGGTGAAGAAGGTGTTTACGGTGAATTCGCGGCGGTCTTCCTGGTAGCGATAACCGGCGTTGAACATCGTACGGCGGCCCCAGAATTTGTCGTAGGGACGGGTGGACTGATAGGGGTCTGCCTTGTAGTCCGCCACGTTCAACCCCCCAGGCATATCTGCCTGGCCTTCGTAGTACTGAGCCATGGCGTTGAAGCTGTTGGCTTCATCCAGTTGATATTTGCCCTTGAGGATCAGGTCGTCGATGCGCGTGTTGCTGTTTTCGCGCCAGTCGCCGCCACGGGTGCCGGAGTACAAAATCGCGCCGCCCAGGCCGTTGTCGGCGGTGCCGCCGGCCAGCAAGTTGGCGGTGGTCTTGAAGCCATCATGGCTGGAAGACGGGCTGGTTTCGGTCTGCAAGCCACCTTTGACCGTGGGCGCATCCGGGATCGCGCGGGTCACGAAGTTGACCACGCCGCCGACGTTCTGCGGGCCGTAGCGCACCGCGCCGCCGCCGCGCACCACGTCCACCGCGTCCATGTTGCCCATGCTGATAGGGGCGAACGACAGCTGCGGTTGGCCGTAGGGCGCGAAGGGCACCGGGATGCCGTCCATCAACACCGTGGAGCGCGACGCCAGGCGCGGGTTGAGCCCCCGAATACCGAAGTTGAGCGCCATGTCGTGGCTGCCGGTGCCGTTGTTTTCGGGGGCGTTGACGCCGGGGATGCGGTTGAGCACGTCGCGGGCCTGGGTGGCGCCCTGGCGTTCGAACTCTTCGCGGCGGATCACGTCACGGGCGCCGGGGTGTTCGAACACGTTGGTCTGCGCCGCATCGCCGAGCCAGTCGCCGACCACGCTGGAGGTGCCCAGCTCAATCGTCGCCGGCGCATGGGCCGGTTGCAGGCTATAGGCATTTTCACCTTCGGCGCGGGCTTGCAGACCGGTGCCTTCCAGCAGTTTTTGCAGGCCTTCAGCGGCGCTGAAATTGCCCGACAGCCCACGGCTCTGCATGCCTGCCGTCACTTCGGAGCCGAAGGAAATCAGCACACCGGCTTCGCGACCAAATTGATTCAGTGCCGCTTCCAGCGAGGTGGGGGCGATGTGATAAGGCTTGGCTTCGGCCGCCATCACGGTAGGCAGCACCGTCAGGCTCAGGCTGGCGCCCAGTAGGAGTTGGCGCAGTGTGCGGGCAAGAAGCGTCGGTTGCTGGGGCATGAAGAGCGGTCCTGAGAAGGAAGGATCAAGGTGGCTTTCCTTCTCTGTCACGCGAGGTGTGGAAAACGGCTCACAGGTTTTTAAAAATATTCAGACGCGTGCCTGCACCGTCACCCAGTAACGGGTAAAACGCCGCACTTTGATCGGCAGGCTCACTTCCAGCAGGTCGAGAATGCGTTCGCTGTCATCCAGCGGGTAGCTGCCGGAGATCAGCAAGTTGGCCACCTGCGGGTCGCAATTGAGCTGGCCACGACGATAGCGGCCCAGTTCGCCGAGGAAGTCTTGCAGGCGCATGTGCGCCGCCATCAACATCCCGTCGGCCCAGGCCCCGCTGTTGGCGTCGGTAGGGCGCGGGGTGTCCCAACCCTTGCGGGTGAAATTGACCTGATGCGCAGCCTGCACTGTCAGTGGCAGGCCGCTGTAGGTGTTGGGCATCACCTCGACCTGGCCCTCGAACACCGCCAGTTGGGCGTGATCGTTGAATTGCCGTACGTTGAAGCGCGCTGTCTGGCTGGTGAGCAGTCCTTGGCCGGTCAAGACATTGAGGGGCGTGCTGCCCTTGGCGGCGGTCAGCAGGATCTCGCCTTCGAGCAGGCGGATCAGCCGTTGCTGGCCATCGAAATGCACATCCACGGCGCTGCCGGTGTTGAGTTGCAACTGGCTGCCGTCCGCCAACTGCACGTTGCGGCGTTGGCCGACTGGGCTGCGGTAGTCGGCGGTCAGCGGCGGCAGCACATGTTGCTGGCGCAAGCCCCAGGCAGCGGCCGAACCGGCGCCGAGGATCAGCAACAGCTTGAGGGCCTGGCGACGGCTGGTGGAGGTTGGCGCATTCAAGGCGGCGTGGGCGAGCGGCGAGGGCAGGCCACGTAGGCGTTGGTTGACGCGCTGCATGTGATCCCACGCCCGCTGGTGCTCGCTGTGGGCGTTGAGCCATTGCTGCCAGGCGGCTTGCTGGCGCGGGTTGAGGGCGCCTTGCTGCATTTGCATCAGCCAGTGCACGGCTTGTTCGGCAACGTGGGTCGAGAAATTCATAGGGCGAAGTAGCAGCGCATGGCGGCTTTGGTCAGGTGGCGTTTGACGGTGGCGATGGAAATGCCCAGTTCGGCGCCGATCTGCGCGTAGGTCAGGCCATCGAGTTGGGCCAATAGGAACGCACGCTTGACCTGGACAGGCAGGCCGTCGAGCAGTTGGTCCAGCTCTACCAGGGTTTGCAGGATGATTGCGCGTTCTTCTTCGGACGGTGCTACGTGCTCGGGCATTTGCGCCAAGGCATCGAGATAGGCGCGTTCCAGGTCCTGGCGGCGGTAGAAATTGAACAACACGCGCTTGGCCACGGTGGTGAGGAACGCGCGGGGTTCGACCAGCGTGGGCGTTTCACGGGCGGTGAGTACGCGAATAAAGGTGTCTTGCGCCAGGTCGGCCGCGCTTTCCGGGCAGCCGAGCTTGCGTCGCAACCAGCCGGTGAGCCAGTGGTGATGGTCGTTGTACAGAACTTCGACGGGGTTGGACGGCTGCAGCACGATCACTCCATACGTATCGGCATACGTTAGAGAACAAGAATTGTTCGCATTGTAGGCGGCTAGGTGGGGTTCGGCAATGCGTGTGGGCAGGTGTTTTAAACGTTCTGTTTTGCTTGTGAGAATATTTATCATTAATATTGCTGGCTGATGAACCTGGCGCCTCCCGCATGAAAAGCAAAACCTCACTCCCCGCGCGTTACCGTCTGGCTGTCACATCCCGTGTGCTCGCGGCCGTGGTCGGTGGCTACCTGATGGCTTCCCTGGCTGCCATCTGCCTGGCGCTATGGATGCCTAGCTCCCGCGCCGACGCGGTGATTACCGGGATGATGAGTTCGTTTGTGTTCTATCTGCTGGCGGTGCTCTGGTGTTTTGCCTGCCGCACCGCCTGGCGCGCCTGGTTCGGCGTACTGCTGCCAAGCGCAGCCTTTGCCACCCTGGCGGGCGTAGGCCTATGGATGGCACGCACATGAAAGAGGGCTTTCGCCAGGCAATGGCCTGGTTGCACACCTGGGCCGGGCTGATCTTTGGCTGGCTGTTGTTTGCGATTTTCCTGACGGGCACCTTGTCGTATTTCAAGGACGAGATCAGCCATTGGATGCAGCCCGAAATGCAGGCCCGCCCACTGGATGACGCGCGCAGCCTGACTGTCGCCCAAACCTACCTGCAGCAAGTGGCGCCTACTGCCGCGCGTTGGTTCATCAGCTTGCCGGATAACCGTGACCCCGGCCTGTCGGTGATGTGGCAAGACAAAGTCGACCCTGGCAAGCGGGGTGATTTCATCCGCAAAACCCTCGATCCGCTCACCGGCCAGGTGGTGCAGGCCCGTGAAAGCATGGGCGGCGACTTCTTCTATCGTTTTCACTTCCAACTGCAAATGCCCCATCCCTGGGGCCGCTGGCTATCGACGATTGCCGCGATGGTGATGTTCGTCGCCTTGATCACCGGCATCATCACCCACAAGAAAATCTTCAAGGACTTCTTCACCTTCCGCCCCCGCAAGGGCCAGCGCTCCTGGCTCGACGGGCATAACGCGGTGGGCGTGCTGGTGTTGCCGTTCCACTTGATGATCACCTACAGCAGCCTGGTGATCTTCATGAGCATGGTGATGCCGGCGCCCATCGTGGCCTCCTATGGCAACGACACCCGGGCCTTCTTCACCGAAGTGTTCCCCAATACCAACAATGCCCCCGCGTTGGGTCAGCCGGGCCAGTTGCGGTCGTTGGTGCCCATGTACGAACAAGCTCGGGCGCAATGGGCGGGTGGGCATGTGGGGCGCGTGGCGGTGAACAACCCCAGCGATGTGAACGCCTCGGTGAATGTGTTTCGCGCCGGTTCAGACAGCGTGGTGCATGATTTTGGCAGCACCGTGTCGTTCAACGGCGCCACTGGCGAGCTGTTGCGGGTCAGTGGCGGGCAGTCACTGCCAGCGGTGATCGGCGGCAGTTTCTACGGCTTGCACATGGGCCACTTCGCCGGCCCGGTGTTGCGTTGGCTGTACTTTATCTGCGGCCTGGCTGGCACGGCGATGATCGGCACCGGCCTGGTGATTTGGCTGGGCAAGCGCCAACTCAAGCACGCCAAGACCGGCGTGATGCCGTTTGAATTGCGCCTGGTGGAAGTGCTGAACATCGCCAGCATGTCCGGGTTGATGATCGCCATCGCGGCATTCTTCTGGGCCAACCGCCTGCTGCCGGTGAGCGTTGCCGAGCGCTCCGATTGGGAAGTGCAAACCTTTTTCATCGCCTGGGGCTTGAGCCTGTTGCACGCCATCCTGCGTCGCGGTCGTCAGGGTTGGGTCGAACAACTGAGCTTCGGGGCACTGTTGTTCGTGGCCATTCCACTGCTCAATGCACTGACCACATCGCACCACCTGGGCGTCTCATTGGCGACGGGCGACTGGGCCATGGCTGGCTTTGACCTCACGTGCCTGGCCAGTGGCGTGTTCCTGGGCTGGGCCGCCTGGAAGATGCAGCATCGCACGGTGCCCCAACCCAAGGCCGAACGGGCCCGCCCGTTGACGCTCAAGCAGGAAGCGAACTGAATGCTGCTTGCACTCTTGATGTGCTACGCCGGGTTCACGGCGCTGTGCCTTGCCACCGACCGTCACCACGGCGAATTGCTGCACAGCAAGCTCTCTGCACGTCGACGGTTGGGGCTGCGCGTTGTCGGTTGGTTGCTGCTCACCGTCTCGATCTGGCCAGCCGTGACCGTTGCCGGTTGGGGCCAAGGCCTGGTGGAGTGGTGCGCGGTGTTGATGCTCAGCGCACTGCTGTTGGTGCTGTTGTTGCCGTATCGGCCAAGGCTGGCCTTGATCCTGGCGGGCATCGGCCTGCTGGCCAGCCCTGTCGCGGCCTTCGCCACCCTCTGAGCCCCGTCGATGATGATCCGTACGCCGCCCGAACCGCAGGAAAGCCAGCACGCTGACGCGGCGGGCGGGCGTGCGCATTTTTTGCAGGTGTTCCTGTCCCAGCGCTCGCAGATGGAAGCCCTGGTCAGCCGGCGTGTGGGTTGCCGCGCCACGGCGGCCGATCTGGTGCAGGACCTGTTCCTGCGCTTTTGGCGCAGGCCGTTGGTGCAGGTCGAAGAACTCAGCACCTACCTGCTGCGCTGCGCCGGGAACATCGCCATCGACCACCTGCGCAGCGAAGGCGCACGGGTGCGTCACAGCGAAGGCTGGATGCCGGAGCAACAGGGCAACCAGGCTTCCGAGCCCCAGGCCGCGCTTGAGGCGGGCAACGATTTGCGCCACGTCGAAGCCGCCTTGCGCAGCTTGCCGGAGCGCACGCGGCAGATCTTCCTGCTCAACCGCAT
The DNA here is from genome assembly GCF_004682055.1 of Pseudomonas kairouanensis. GTDB lineage: Bacteria > Pseudomonadota > Gammaproteobacteria > Pseudomonadales > Pseudomonadaceae > Aquipseudomonas > Aquipseudomonas kairouanensis. The sequence goes on from NZ_QUZU01000001.1 coordinate 333,232, forward strand.
CCACGGGCGCAAGTACGCCGAAATCGCCAAGGCCATGGGCCTGTCCCAAAGCGCCGTGGAAAAACATATGATGCGTGCCCTCGAAGCCTGCAAGGCCAGTCTTCGCGAACCATCGCCCCCACGTACGCCAGGGAAAGCACCGTGAACCTCACCCCCACGCCCGAGCAGGAACACGCCGCACTGGCCTGGCTGAGCCTGCTGCACGACCAACCCAGCAGCGGCGACCAAGCCACCTTCAGCCAGTGGCTGCGGGCCGATCCGGCGCATGTCGAGGCTTACTCCCGGGCCCAAGTGTTGTGGGAATTGAGTGAAGTACCTGCGCGAAAACTGGCGGACGAAGAGGCACTGGGGTTGCAGGGCTACCTCGATGCGATGAACACCTCCAAGCGTTCGCGGGTGGTGCGCTGGTCGGGCGCGTTGGCGATGGCTGCATGCCTGTTGGTGATGGTGTCGATGGGCGCCGGTTGGCAGCCGTCGCGTTGGGTCGATGACTTTGGCGCCGACTATGTGAGCGCACCGGGGGAGGTGAAAACCGTCACCCTGGCCGACCAATCCCAGGTCACCCTGGATGCTGACAGTGCGATAGCCGTGGATTTCAGCCACGGCGAGCGGCATATCCAGCTGCGTCGCGGCGCGGGTTTTTTCAACGTGACTCACACCGGCCAGTCGTTCGTGGTAGAGGCGGGCAGTGGCGAAGCGCGGGTGCTCGGCACGCAGTTTGAAGTGCGCCTGCAACCGGCGGGCGCTGAGGTGACGGTGTTGTCCGGGCGGGTAGGGGTGACGCCTTCCAAGCAGGGGCAGCAGCAGGTTCTTACCGCGGGCCAGCAAGTGGCATACACCGAGGGTGTGGCAGATGCCATGCACACGGTGGACAGTGAATCGCGGCTGGCGTGGCGTGACGGGTGGCTCAACTATTACAAGGCACCGCTGGCCGATGTCATCCAGGACCTCAGCCGCTACTACCCAGGCCGCATCCTGTTGCTCAACGAAGAGATGGGCGCCAAGCGCGTCAGCGGCAGCTTTCCGAGCCAAGACCCGCAAGCGGTGTTGAATGCATTGCAGGCAGTATTGGGGTTTGAACAGCACAACGTACTGGGACGCATGATCGTGGTGCGTTGAATTACTTCAATGCGGTCATGATCTTCTCGGGGCTGTATTCGCGAATCAACGTCCCGTTCACATCCACGAACGGAATACCGCCACCCCCCAACCCCTCATACGCCTTGCGCGCCTGGGCGTCCTTCTCGATATCAAACGTCTGGTAGGGAATACCCTTCTGGTCCAGGAAGCGGCGGATCTGCTTGCAGTACCCGCACCACTCGGTGGAGTAGAGCACCACGCGCGCCGAAGCGCGCACCTGCTCTGACACCACCTGCGACGGGTTGAGCACCCGCTCGATCTTGCCCCAGTTCTGGATCACCACCACAACCAAGAGCACCAGCAGGACTTTCTTGAGCACCCCACCCAGCATCAGTTGCGGCGCTTGAGCTGGTCGGTCAGTTGAGTCGGCAACCCCTTGATGATCAGGGTGCCAGCGGCTTCGTCGTATTCGATCTTGTCGCCCAACAGGTGGGCTTCAAAGCTGATGGACAAGCCTTCGGCGCGGCCGGTGAAGCGGCGGAACTGGTTGAGGGTACGCTTATCTGCCGGAATCTCCGGTGACAGGCCGTAGTCCTTGTTGCGGATGTGGTCGTAGAAGGCTTTAGGTCGATCTTCATCGATCAAGCCGGACAGTTCTTCCAGGCCCATGGGTTCACCAAGCTTGGCCTGGCTGCTGGCGTAGTCCACCAGGGTCTTGGTTTTTTCACGGGCAGATTCGTCCGGCAGGTCTTCGCTTTCGACGAAATCGCTGAACGCCTTGAGCAAAGTGCGCGTTTCGCCCGGGCCGTCGACACCTTCCTGGCAGCCGATGAAGTCGCGGAAGTACTCCGAGACCTTCTTGCCATTCTTGCCCTTGATAAACGAAATGTACTGCTTGGACTGCTTGTTGTTCTGCCACTCAGAGACGTTGATGCGCGCCGCCAGGTGCAGTTGGCCCAGGTCCAGGTGGCGCGACGGGGTTACGTCCAGCTCGTCGGTCACCGCCACGCCTTCGCTGTGGTGCAGCAGGGCGATGGCCAGGTAGTCGGTCATGCCTTGTTGGTAGTGGGCAAACAGCACATGGCCGCCGGTGGAGAGGTTGGACTCTTCCATCAGCTTTTGCAGGTGCTCCACCGCCGTACGGCTGAAGGTGGTGAAGTCCTGGCCACCGTCGAAATATTCCTTCAACCAGCCGCTGAACGGGTGCGCGCCGGACTCGGCATGGAAGAAACCCCAGGCCTTGCCTTGTTTGGCGTTGTAGCTCTCGTTGAGGTCGGCAAGCATGTTCTCGATAGCGGCCGATTCGGACAATTCCGAATCACGGGCGTGAAGAACTGCGGGTGTGCCGTCGGGTTTTTTGTCGATCAGGTGGACAATGCAATGACGGATCGGCATAGGCTTCTCGGCTGGTTGACGGGGAGCGGTTGGCCTCCCCAAAAAGTCGCCCAGTGTACCGCACCCATTGGCCTTAACGTGCTTTGAAGGGTGTTTTGGGCGCTGTCCGACGGGGCATATGCCTTTTTTTCACGGTTTAGAGCGATAAAGCTGACCAAATGGCTAGGTAGAAGCGGATATTTCCCCGTCTCTGTGCTAGTTTTGCCCCGTCTTACGCCAAGTCTCGGCGTTAAGCGTGCATTCAGCATCTGTCAGGTCGAACCAATCCCCGTTTCAAGCATCTATAACCCCGAACTTCGTGGTTATGGTCGGGGGTGCCAGGCCTTGACGGTCGGGCTCGATGGCTGACACTGCACTCTGCAATCCATATGAATTTGATAGGGAAGGAACACCACAATGGCTATTACTAAAGACCAACTGATCGCTGACCTGGCTGAAGCCGTAGACGCACCGAAAACTACCGTGCGCGCTCTGCTGGACCAACTGGCTCAAGTTGTTGCTGATCAGCTGGAAAACGGCGGCGAAATCACTCTGCCAGGCGTTGGCAAACTGAAAGTGACCGAGCGTCCTGCCCGTACTGGCCGTAACCCTTCGACTGGCGCTGCCATCGAAATCGCTGCCAAGAAAGTTATCAAGCTGGTTGTGGCCAAAGCCCTGACCGACGCTGTTAACAAGTAAGACGCAGCAAAAAAAACCGTGCCTCGGAGCGATCCGGGCACGGTTTTTTGTTGCCTGCGATTTGTAGGAGCGCGCTTGCCCGCGAAAATCGTCAATGATTCCGTGGGCTGCCTGGCTTCCCGCGGTCTCCTTGCGTTTTTCGCGAGCAAGCTCGCTCCTACAGTGAAGCGGGCCTGTATTAGTCGCGAACCCAGCGCTGGCGCCAGATCTGCTGTTCGTTCTTGGTCTGGAAGGTCCAGGCCACGAAGCGGCTTTGTTTTTGGCCCTGGGACATCTCCACCACCTGGCTTTCCAGCACGCCAGCCTTTTTCAGTGCTGTCTCGATCGCGGGCAAATTCGACGCTTTCGACACCAGCGTGCTGAACCACAACACCTTGTGGGCAAAATGCGCGCTCTCGGCAATCAACTGCGTCACAAAGCGCGCTTCACCGCCTTCACACCACAGCTCGGCCGATTGGCCACCGAAGTTCAGCACCGGCAATTTGCGCTTGGGATCAGCCTTGCCCAAGGCGCGCCACTTGCGTTCGCTGCCCTTGGTAGCTTCGTCCATGGAGGCATGGAACGGCGGGTTGCACATGGTCAGGTCAAAACGCTCGCCCGGCTCCAACAGGCCCAGCAGGATCTGCTTGGGGTTGGGTTGCTGGCGCAGCTGGATGACTTTGCTCAGGTCATTGGATTGCACGATGGCCTTGGCCGCAGCCACGGCGATCGGGTCGACTTCCGAGCCGAGGAAGTTCCAGCGGTACTCCATGTAGCCAATCAGCGGGTAGACGCAGTTGGCGCCCATGCCGATGTCCAACACCTTGACGATGGAACCGCGTGGAACCTTGCCATCGTTGTTGCTGGCCAGCAGGTCGGCGAGGAAGTGCACATAGTCCGCACGCCCTGGCACCGGTGGGCACAGGTAGTCGGCCGGGATATCCCAGTGCTGGATGCCATAGAACGACTTGAGCAACGCCCGGTTGAACACCCGCACCGCATCCGGGCTGGCGAAGTCGATGCTCTCTTTGCCATAGGGGTTGATGATTACGAATTTCGCCAGTTCCGGCGTTGTCTTGATCAGCGCCGGGAAGTCGTAACGGCCTGTGTGGCGGTTGCGCGGGTGCAAGGTAGCCTCTTTGCGCGGCGCGACGGGCTTGGCCGTGGCGGCGGTTTTAGGCTTCTTGCGGGGAGGCTTGGGTGTGCTGGGGGCGGTCATGATGATTCTGGGGTTGGCTCAATGTGGCGGGTATTGTCACACATCCTGAGCCTGTCTCGGTCAAATGTGGGAGGGGGCTGTATTGCCAGCCTGGTACCGGGGAGTTTCGGGCAAAAAAAAGAGACCCGAAGGTCTCTTTTTTTACACAGGTTCCACCTTACAGGCTGGAAATCCGCGCATGTTGCTCCGCCAGCTTGCCCAGGGCCTGTTCGGCCTCGGCCAGTTTGGCGCGCTCTTTGTCGATCACCTCAGCCGGTGCCTTGTCGACGAACGCGGCGTTGGACAGCTTGCCGCCCACGCGCTGCACTTCGCCTTGCAGGCGGGCAATTTCCTTGTCGAGGCGAGCCAGTTCCGCGCCCTTGTCGATCAGGCCAGCCATCGGCACCAGCACTTCCATCTCGCCAACCAGTGCGGTAGCAGACAGCGGTGCTTCGGCTTCAGCGGCCAATACAGTGATGGACTCCAGCTTGGCCAGTTTCTTGAGCAACGCATCGTTCTCGGCGAGACGGCGCTGGTCTTCGGCACTGGCGTTCTTCACAAACACTGCCAATGGCTTGCCTGGCCCGATGTTCATCTCGGCGCGGATGTTGCGCGTGCCGAGCATCAGGGTCTTGAGCCATTCGATATCGCTTTCGGCCGCTTCATCGATGCGCGCTTCATTGGCCACTGGCCAAGGCTGCAGCATGATGGTCTTGCCTTCGATACCGGCCAGCGGCGCCAGGCGCTGCCAGATTTCTTCGGTGATGAACGGCATGAACGGATGCGCCAGGCGCAGGGCCACTTCCAGTACGCGCACCAGGGTGCGACGGGTGCCACGCTGGCGTTCGACCGGCGCGTTTTCGTCCCACAGCACAGGCTTGGACAGTTCCAGGTACCAGTCGCAGTACTGGTTCCAGATGAACTCGTACAGGGCCTGGGCGGCCAGATCGAAACGGAACTGGTCGAGTTGGCGGGTCACTTCGGCTTCGGTGCGTTGCAGCTGCGAGATGATCCAGCGATCAGCCAGGCTCAGCTCGTAGGCTTCGCCGTTCTGGCCGCAGTCTTCGCCCTTGTCCAGCACGTAGCGCGCCGCGTTCCAGATTTTGTTGCAGAAGTTGCGATAGCCTTCGACGCGGCCCATGTCGAACTTGATGTCGCGACCGGTGGACGCCAGCGAACAGAAGGTGAAACGCAGGGCGTCGGTGCCGTAGCTGGCGATGCCGTCGGCGAACTCGTCGCGGGTCTGCTTCTCGATCTTCTTCGCCAGTTTCGGCTGCATCAGGCCCGAGGTGCGCTTTTGCACCAGGGTTTCCAGGTCGATGCCGTCGATGATGTCCAGCGGGTCCAGCACGTTGCCCTTGGACTTGGACATCTTCTGGCCCTGGCCATCGCGCACCAGACCGTGTACGTACACGGTCTTGAACGGTACCTGAGGCGTGCCGTCTTCGTTCTTCACCAGGTGCATGGTCAGCATGATCATCCGGGCAACCCAGAAGAAAATGATGTCGAAGCCGGTGACCAGCACGTCGGTGGAGTGGAATTTCTTCAGGAACTCGGTTTGCTGCGGCCAGCCCAGGGTGGAGAACGTCCACAGGCCCGAGCTGAACCAGGTGTCCAGTACGTCGTTGTCCTGTTGCAGTGCGATGTCGGCGCCGAGGTTGTGCTTGGCACGCACTTCGGCTTCATCGCGGCCTACGTAGACCTTGCCGGACTCGTCGTACCAGGCCGGAATGCGGTGGCCCCACCACAGCTGACGGCTGATGCACCAGTCCTGGATGTCGCGCATCCACGAGAAGTACATGTTTTCGTACTGTTTTGGCACGAACTGGATGCGGCCATCTTCCACGGCAGCAATGGCAGGTTCAGCCAACGGCTTGGTGGACACGTACCACTGGTCGGTCAGCCATGGCTCGATCACGGTGCCGGAGCGGTCGCCCTTCGGCACTTTCAGGCCGTGGTCATCAACGCTCACCAGCAGGCCGGCAGCGTCGAAGGCGGCAACGATCTGCTTGCGTGCTTCGAAACGGTCGAGGCCGGCGTATTCGGCCGGGATCTTGCCGTCGATGCTGTCGTTCAGCGTGCCATCCAGGTTGAATACCTGGCAGGCCGGCAACACGGCAGCATTTTTGTCGAAGATGTTCAGCAGCGGCAGGTTGTGGCGCTTGCCGACTTCGTAGTCGTTGAAATCGTGGGCCGGGGTGATTTTCACGCAGCCGGTGCCGAATTCGGGGTCGCAGTAGTCGTCCGCGATGATCGGGATACGACGGCCAACCAACGGCAGTTCGACGAACTTGCCGATCAGGGCCTGGTAGCGTTCGTCGTTCGGGTTAACGGCTACGGCGGCGTCGCCGAGCATGGTTTCCGGACGGGTGGTGGCGACGATCAGGTAGTCGTTGCCCTCGGCGGTCTTGGCGCCGTCAGCCAGTGGGTACTTGAGGTTCCACAGGAAGCCTTTTTCGTCGTGGTTTTCCACTTCGAGGTCGGAGATTGCCGTGTGCAGCTTGGTGTCCCAGTTGACCAGGCGCTTGCCGCGGTAGATCAGGCCGTCTTCATGCAGGCGCACGAAGGCTTCTTTCACGGCTTCGGACAGGCCGTCGTCCATGGTGAAGCGCTCGCGGCTCCAGTCTACGGACGAACCCAGGCGACGGATCTGACGGCTGATGTTGCCGCCGGACTGGTCTTTCCATTCCCAGATCTTTTCCAGGAACTTCTCGCGACCCAGGTCGTGACGGCTCTGGCCGGTGGCTTCGAGTTGGCGTTCCACCAGCATCTGCGTGGCGATACCGGCGTGGTCGGTACCCGGTTGCCACAGGGTGTTGCGGCCCTGCATGCGGCGGAAACGGATCAACGCATCCATGATCGCATTGTTGAAGCCATGGCCCATGTGCAGGCTGCCAGTGACGTTCGGTGGCGGAATCATGATGGTGTAGGAATCGCCCGCGCCTTGCGGGGCGAAATAATTCTCGGATTCCCAGGTGTTGTACCAGGAAGTTTCGATGGCGTGCGGCTGGTAGGTCTTATCCATGCGCGGCGGGACCCTAGTTGGCATTAATTCAGGAAAGCCGGCAAGTATAACGGGGGATAGGGCGCAGGGCGAGGTGAAGACAGGCTTGAAATGTATGGGGAGCAAATGTGGGAGGGGGCTTGCCCCCGATGGCGGCGTGTCAGCTATAGATGAGCTGGCTGACCCAGCGCTATCGGGGGCAAGCCCCCTCCCACAGGGGATTTATGTATGGCTCAGGATTGATACTGGCTCAGCAACCGCTCCATCCGCGCATCCATCCGCCGCTTGATCTCGGTTTCGATATGCGGGGCAAAGTCGTCGATCACGTCTTGCATGATCAACTGCGCAGCGGCGCGCAGCTCGTTGTCCAGGTGCAGCAGCAGGGCGTCGGGGCCTTTTTCGACAGCCGCGGGCTCTGGTGCAGCGGGTTTTCCATCCGCCAAATCGAACAACATCGGGATCTGCGGCTCGGCCTCGACCGTTTCGGTCAGCAGCGGCGGTTGCAAATCATCATCACCGAGCAACTGACGGATCGACTCAAGGTCATCCAGCAGGTGGTCGTCTTTTTTAAGGTTGGGAGTGTCCATCATTTACTCAAAGTCGTTGTAGCCGGTGATCCTGCAAAGGATAGCCCTGTTCGCGATAGAAACGGAAACTCTCCCGCGCGGCCTGACGAATAGCCGGGTCCTCTATTACTACCTCTGCCACACGGGCAAATGCCTTGGCAAAGGGCGGCACTTTCAGGTCCAGGTTGACCAGCAGGTCGTGGTGGTCGCCGCAACTGTCGCCCAAGCCCAGTACGACCAGGCCTTCGGGTTCAGATTCGGCAGGGCCGTGAGGTACAAAGCTTTCACCCTTGAAGCGCCACAGGCGGGCATCGAGCTCGTCGCGTTGGGCAGTATCGCTGCAATGCAGGTAGATACGGTGGCCCATGCGCCAGGCTTTTTCGGTGAGCTTGCAGGCAAAGTCCAGGCGCGCGAGCGGGTCGGCGCTGGGCAATATATAGAAGTCGACTTGGGTCATTGCGGTTCCTGGAACACCTCTAAAACGGTAGGAGCGAGCTTGCTCGCGAAGATCGTCAACGATGACGCGTTTAATCAGGGTTAACGCGTCGTCCTCACGTTTTTCGCGAGCAAGCTCGCTCCTACAGGGTCAGGCCTTGGCGCGATCCAGCAGGTATTGGGTCAGCAGGGGAACCGGACGGCCGGTTGCGCCCTTGTCCTTGCCGCCGCTGGTCCAGGCCGTGCCGGCGATGTCCAGGTGGGCCCAGTTGAAGTTCTTGGCAAAGCGCGACAGGAAGCAGGCCGCGGTGATGGTGCCGGCTTTCGGGCCGCCGATGTTGGCGATGTCGGCGAACGGGCTGTCCAGCTGCTCTTGGTACTCATCGAACAGCGGCAGTTGCCAGGCGCGGTCGTCGGCTGCCTTGCCGGCGCTGAGCAGTTGCTCGATCAGCTCGTCGCTGTTGCCCAGCAGGCCCGAGGTGTGGGAGCCCAGGGCGACGATGCAGGCGCCGGTCAGGGTGGCGATGTCGATCACGGCCTGGGGCTTGAAACGCTCGGCGTAGGTCAGGGCATCGCACAGCACCAGGCGGCCTTCGGCGTCGGTGTTGAGGATCTCGACAGTCTGGCCGCTCATGGTCGTGACGATATCGCCCGGACGTGCCGCGCCGCCACTTGGCATGTTCTCGGCGCACGCCAGGATGCACACCAGGTTGATCGGCAGCTTCAACTCCAGCACGGCACGCAGGGTGCCGAACACGCTGGCAGCGCCGCCCATGTCGTACTTCATCTCGTCCATGCCCGCGCCCGGCTTGAGGCTGATGCCGCCGGTGTCGAAGGTAATGCCTTTACCCACCAGGGCGTAAGGCTTCTCGGACTTCTTGCCGCCGTTGTATTGCATCACGATCAGGCGTGGCGGCTGGTCGCTGCCCTGGCCCACGGCATAGAACGAGCCCATGCCCAGTTCCTTGATCTTCTTTTCATCCAGCACTTCAACCTTGAGGCCTTTGAATTCCTTGCCCAGTGCCTTGGCTTGCTCGCCCAGGAACGTTGGGTGGCAGATGTTCGGTGGCAGGTTGCCCAGGTCGCGGGTGAAGGACATGCCGTTGGCGATGGCCGTGGCGTGGGTAGCGGCGCGCTGCACTTCAGCCTGGGCGGCCTTGATGGTCAGCAGGGTGATTTTCTTCAGGGCGCGGGGTTCGGCCTTGGTGCTCTTGAACTGGTCGAAGATATAGCCGCCGTCCACCAGGGTTTCGGCCAGCAGGCGGGTCTTGCCGTAGCTGTCACGGCCTTTTACGACGATTTCATCCAGCGCCAGGGTGGCATCGCTGCCGCCCAGGCCCTTGAGGGTGTTGAGGATGCCGCTGATGATCTTGCGGAAAGGGCGGTCGCCCAGTTCGGCGTCCTTGCCCACGCCCACCAGCAATACGCGGTCGGCCTTCAGGTTGGGCAGGCTTTGCAGCAGCAGGCTCTGGCCGACTTTGCCCGCCAGGTCGCCGCGCTTGAGCACTGCGCTGATGGCGCCGCCGCTCAGTTCGTCGAGTTGCTTGGCGGCCACGCCGAGTTTGCGGCCTTCGCCAATGGCGACCACGAGGGTGGCGGTTTTCAACGTTTCGGGGCTAACGCTTTTTACAACCAATTCCATTTTCGGGTCCCTTATAAAGGTCTTGAGAGCCTGGCGTCTGTACCCAGGCTTTAATGCAGGGCAGCTGTGTAAACCGCCCGCGACAAAGGCCGCAGTTTGAACCCCGGCGGCGGAGCCTGACAACCCTTGGCGCACGCTTTGTGCGCGTGCACGAGCAAGCTCCGTGACAGGCGCGGTCAATCACAGGATAATGCGCCATCTTTTTAGCCGGCCCCTTCAAACGGGCTGACTCGGTATGCTTGCTTGTTTGGCCGCCTTAGCCTGACAACCCTGGAGTGTCTGGTTTGATCGTCTTCCGTTATCTGTCCCGCGAAGTCCTGTTGACCCTGAGTGCCGTGAGTGCGGTGCTGCTGGTCATCATCATGAGTGGTCGTTTCGTCAAATACCTGGCCCAGGCTGCCTCCGGCGCTCTGGACCCAGGCTCGTTGTTCCTGATCATGGGCTTTCGCCTGCCGGGCTTCTTGCAGCTGATCTTGCCGCTGGGCCTGTTCCTCGGGATCCTGCTGGCCTACGGTCGCCTGTACCTGGAAAGCGAAATGACCGTGCTTTCGGCCACCGGCATGAGCCAGCAGCGCCTGCTGGGCATGACCATGATCCCGGCCGCCGGCGTGGCGCTGATCGTGGCCTGGCTGAGCCTGAGCCTGGCGCCGCAAGGTGCCATGCAGTTCCAGCTGGTGCTGAACAAGCAGGACGCGATGACCGAGTTCGACACCCTCGAACCGGGCCGCTTCCAGGCGCTCAATGACGGCACCCGCGTGACCTATACCGAGACCCTCACCGAAGACCGCGCCAACCTCGGCGGCGTGTTCATCTCCGAAAAACGCCTGGGGCAAGACAAGAAAGACCGTGGCATTTCCGTGCTGGTGGCCGATTCGGGCCGCCAGGAAGTGCGCCCCGACGGCAGCCGCTACCTGATCCTGGAAAACGGCTACCGCTACGACGGCAGCCCCGGCCAGGCCGACTACCGCGCCATCCAGTACGACACCTACGGTGTGATGCTGGCCCGTCCGGATGTGAGCGACGAAGTCACCGATCGCGACGCCATTCCTACGTCGCAGTTGCTGGGCAGCGATGACCGGCGCTCCGTGGCCGAGCTGCAATGGCGTATTTCCCTGCCGCTGCTGGTGTTTATCGTGACCCTGATGGCGGTGCCACTGTCTCGCGTCAACCCGCGCCAGGGCCGCTTCCTCAAGCTGTTGCCGGCCATCCTGCTGTACATGGCCTACCTCACCATCCTGATTTCCGCCCGTGGGTCCCTTGAGAAGGGCAAGCTGTCGCCGACCCTGGGCCTGTGGTGGGTGCACGGGATCTTCCTGGTGATTGGCCTGGGGCTGCTCTATTGGGAACCGATCCGTTTGAAAATGATGAGCCGTCGTGGCCAGAAGGAGTTGGCTCGTGGCTAAGCTCGATCGCTACATTGGTAGCAGCGTACTGATCGCCATCCTGGCGGTATTGGGCATCATCCTGGGGCTTGCCTCGTTGTTTGCCTTCATCGATGAAGTGGGCAATGTCACCGACAGCTACACCGTGTGGAACGTGCTGAGCTATGTGGCCCTGACCGCGCCGCGCCGCCTCTACGACATGATGCCGATGGCCGCGCTGATCGGCTGCCTGATCGGCCTGGGCAGCCTGGCCAGCAACAGCGAACTGACCATCATGCGTGCCGCCGGTGTCTCTATCGGTCGTATCGTCTGGGCGGTCATGAAGCCCATGTTGCTGCTGATGGCCTGCAGCGTGCTGATCGGCGAATACGTGGCGCCGCCTGCCGAAACCACTGCCCAGGCCAATCGTGCCCTGGCCCAGGGGTCGGGTGACGCGCAAAGCTCCAAGCACGGCCTGTGGCACCGTCAGGGTGATGAATTCATCCACATCAACGCCGTGCAGCCCGGCGGCCTGTTGATTGGTGTGACGCGTTATACCTTCGACAAGGAACGCCACCTGCTGTCGTCGAGCTTCGCCAAACGTGCGCAGTACAGTGACGAAAAATGGCAGCTGAGCGATATTACTACCACTTATTTCCGCAATATCGGCCAAGGCACCAAGGCCAGCACTGAAGTGATCAATGTGCCAAGCGAGGAGTGGGACATCGCCCTCAAGCCGCAATTGCTCAATACCGTAGTGATGATCCCTGAAAGCCTGCCGATCTCCGGGCTGTGGGGTTATATCCACTACCTGAAGGACCAGGGCCTGAACAACGGCCGTTACTGGCTGGCCTTCTGGGTCAAGGTGCTGCAGCCGGTGGTCACCGCCGCGCTGGTGCTGATGGCAATCTCGTTCATCTTCGGCCCGCTGCGCTCCGTGACCCTCGGTCAGCGCGTGTTTACGGGTGTGCTGGTAGGTTTTACCTTCCGCATCGCCCAGGACCTGCTCGGTCCGTCCAGCCTGGTGTTCGGTTTCTCGCCGCTGTTTGCGGTGCTGGTACCCACCGCCATCTGCGCCCTGGCCGGGTTCTGGCTGTTGCGCCGAGCCGGTTGATACGGCGCTTATGTTCAAAAAATGCCCCGGTCGAGAGATCGGGGCATTTTTGTTCTGGTCAGCAAAGATGACGTCTGGCCTGAGCATCAGGTACAATTCCCGGCTATTTTTCAGCGGGCAATCTGCCTGCAGCCTTTTTGAGTGTTGATCCGTGAGTGATTTGAGTCATATCCGCAATTTCTCCATCATCGCCCACATTGACCATGGCAAGTCGACGCTGGCCGATCGATTTATCCAGATGTGCGGCGGCCTTGCCGAGCGTGAAATGGAAGCCCAGGTACTGGATTCCATGGACCTCGAACGCGAGCGCGGGATCACCATCAAGGCCCACAGCGTCACGCTGTACTACAAAGCCAAAGACGGCATTACCTACCAGCTCAACTTCATCGACACCCCAGGCCACGTTGACTTCACCTACGAAGTCAGCCGTTCCCTGGCGGCCTGTGAAGGTGCGCTGCTGGTGGTAGACGCCGGCCAGGGCGTTGAAGCGCAATCGGTTGCCAACTGCTACACCGCGATCGAGCAGGGCCTGGAAGTCATGCCCGTGCTCAACAAGATCGACCTGCCACAGGCCGAGCCTGAGCGCGTCAAGGAAGAGATCGAGAAGATCATCGGCATCGATGCCACCGACGCCGTCACCTGCAGCGCCAAGACTGGCCTGGGTGTCGACGAAGTGCTCGAACGCCTGGTGCACACCATCCCCGCGCCTACCGGCAACTACGAAGATCCGCTGCAAGCGTTGATCATCGACTCCTGGTTCGACAACTACCTGGGGGTTGTCTCCCTGGTGCGTGTACGCCATGGCCGTGTGAAGAAGGGCGACAAGATCCTGGTCAAATCCACCGGCAAGATCCACCTGGTGGACAGCGTCGGTGTATTCAACCCCAAGCACACCGCGACCGTTGATCTGAAAGCCGGTGAAGTAGGCTTTATCATCGCCGGCATCAAGGACATCCACGGTGCACCGGTAGGCGACACCCTGACCTTGAGCTCCACGCCTGACGTCGACGTGCTGCCCGGTTTCAAACGCATCCAGCCACAGGTCTACGCCGGTCTGTTCCCGGTCAGCTCCGATGACTTCGAAGACTTCCGCGAAGCCCTGCAAAAGCTGACTCTCAACGACTCGTCGCTGCAGTACACCCCGGAAAGCTCCGACGCCCTGGGCTTCGGCTTCCGTTGCGGCTTCCTGGGCATGCTGCACATGGAGATCATCCAGGAGCGCCTTGAGCGCGAATACGACCTGGACCTGATCACCACCGCGCCGACCGTAATTTTCGAGCTGTTGCTCAAGACCGGTGAAACCATCTACGTCGACAACCCGTCCAAGCTTCCGGACCTGTCGGCCATCGAAGACATGCGCGAGCCTATCGTGCGGGCCAATATCCTGGTGCCGCAGGAGCACCTGGGCAACGTCATTACCCTGTGTATCGAGAAGCGCGGTGTCCAGCGCGACATGCTGTTCCTCGGTACCCAGGTGCAAGTGACCTACGACATGCCGATGAACGAAGTGGTCCTGGACTTCTTCGACCGCCTCAAATCCACCAGCCGCGGCTATGCTTCGCTGGATTACCATTTCGACCGTTACCAATCGGCTAATCTGGTGAAACTGGATGTGTTGATCAACGGCGACAAGGTGGATGCCCTGGCACTGATCGTGCACAAGGACAACGCGCACTACAAAGGTCGCCAGTTGACCGAGAAGATGAAAGAACTGATTCCGCGCCAGATGTTCGACGTCGCGATCCAGGCCGCCATTGGCGGGCAGATCATTGCGCGGACCTCCGTCAAGGCTCTCAGAAAGAACGTACTGGCCAAATGCTACGGCGGTGACGTAAGCCGTAAGCGCAAGCTGCTTGAGAAGCAAAAGGCCGGTAAAAAACGCATGAAGCAAGTAGGCAACGTGGAAGTTCCACAAGAAGCCTTCCTTGCGGTGCTCAGGTTGGATAGTTAGGTCCTATGTCACTAAATTTCCCGCTGTTGCTGGTCATCGCCGTTGCCGTTTGCGGCCTGTTGGCGTTGCTCGATCTGGTGTTCTTCGCCCCGCGTCGTCGGGCGGCTATCGCGTCCTATCAGGGCAGCGTCAGCCAGCCCGATGCCGTGGTCGTCGAGAAGCTGAACAAAGAGCCTTTGCTGGTTGAATACGGCAAGTCGTTCTTCCCGGTGTTGTTCATCGTGCTGGTGCTGCGTTCGTTCCTGGTGGAGCCGTTCCAGATCCCGTCGGGGTCGATGAAACCTACCCTGGATGTGGGCGACTTCATCCTGGTGAATAAGTTTTCCTATGGGATCCGCCTGCCGGTGATCGACAAGAAGGTCATCGAAGTCGGTGACCCGCAGCGCGGTGATGTGATGGTGTTCCGCTACCCAAGCGACCCGAACGTCAACTACATCAAGCGTGTGGTCGGCCTGCCGGGTGACGTGATTCGCTACACCGCCGACAAGCGTCTGTTCATCAATGGTGAGTCGGTGGCTGAGACGTTGATCGGCTCCGAGCCCAACTCCCTGGGCAGCGCCGAGCTGTATCAGGAAAAACTCGGTGCGGTAGAGCACGAAATCCGCAAGGAAATGACGCGCTACCGGGCACAGCCTGACGGTGAATGGAAAGTGCCGGCCGGGCACTACTTCATGATGGGCGACAACCGCGACAACTCCAACGACAGCCGGTACTGGAATGACCCCGCCATTCCCAAGGACCTGCTGGGCATGGTTCCCGACGAGAACATTGTCGGCAAGGCCTTTGCGGTCTGGATGAGTTGGCCGGAGCCCAAGCTCAGCCACCTGCCGAACTTCTCGCGGGTCGGGCTGATCAAGTAATACAGGCGGCGCTGTTTACACAGCGCCGAATGCTTTTCTGGGGCTTGGAGATTTCTCGGCCTCATGCGGCACCAACCAGGATTTGAATTTGAACACTGCGTCAATCGTCGATGGCCGCCGGTGCCACCAACTAGATATGGATAAACCGTGACCGTTTCTCTAGCACGTCTCGAGCGCCAGCTCGGCTACACCTTCAAGGACCAGGAATTGATGGTCCTTGCCCTCACACACCGCAGTTTTGCAGGGCGTAATAACGAGCGCCTGGAATTCCTCGGTGATGCCATCCTCAACTTCGTTGCCGGTGAGGCGCTGTTCGAGCGTTTCCCCCAAGCCCGTGAAGGCCAGCTGTCGCGTTTGCGCGCACGCTTGGTGAAGGGCGAAACCCTGGCCGTACTGGCTCGCGGTTTTGGCCTGGGCGAGTACCTGCGCCTGGGTTCCGGCGAGTTGAAGAGCGGCGGTTTCCGGCGTGAATCGATCCTGGCCGACGCTCTTGAGGCGTTGATCGGTGCGATCTACCTCGATGCCGGCATGGAAGCGGCCAAGGAGCGGGTCACCGCCTGGCTGACCTCCGAGATCGAGAGCCTGACGCTGGTCGACACCAACAAAGATCCCAAGACCCGCCTGCAGGAGTTCCTGCAGTCCCGTGGTTGCGAACTGCCACGCTATGAAGTGGTGGATATCCAGGGTGAGCCCCATTGCCGCGTGTTCTTCGTGGAATGTGAAATCACCTTACTGAACGAAAAAAGCCGAGGTCAGGGTGTGAGCCGTCGTATTGCCGAACAGGTAGCGGCCGCTGCAGCACTGATTGCCCTGGGCGTGGAGAATGGCCATGACTGATTCAACCGCAACACGCTGTGGCTATGTTGCCATCGTCGGCCGCCCGAACGTGGGCAAGTCCACGCTGCTGAACCACATCCTGGGCCAGAAGCTGGCGATCACCTCGCGCAAGCCCCAGACCACCCGCCACAACATGCTGGGCATCAAGACCGAAGGCAATGTGCAAGCGGTCTACGTTGATACCCCAGGTATGCACAAAGGCGGCGAGAAGGCCCTCAACCGCTACATGAACAAGACCGCTTCGGCCGCGTTGAAAGACGTTGACGTGGTGATCTTCGTGGTGGACCGCACCAAGTGGACCGACGAAGACCAGATGGTCCTCGAACGCGTGCAATACGTTACCGGCCCGTTGATTGTCGCGCTGAACAAGACCGACCGCATCGAAGACAAAGCCGAGCTGATGCCGCACCTGAGTTGGCTGCAGGAACAACTGCCGAACGCGCAGATCATCCCCATCTCGGCCCAGCACGGTCACAACCTCGAAGCCCTGGAGCGCGTGATCGCCGAGCACCTGCCGGAGAACGAGCACTTCTTCCCGGAAGACCAGATCACCGACCGCAGCAGCCGATTCCTTGCCGCCGAGTTGGTGCGCGAAAAAATCATGCGTCAGATGGGCGCTGAGCTGCCGTACCAGATCACCGTCGAAATCGAGGAGTTCAAGCAGCAGGGCAAGACCTTGCATATCCATGCGCTGATCCTCGTTGAACGTGACGGCCAGAAGAAAATCATCATTGGCGACAAGGGCGAGCGCATCAAGCGTATTGGCACCGAAGCGCGCAAGGACATGGAATTGCTGTTCGATTCCAAGATCATGCTCAACCTGTGGGTGAAGGTTAAGGGTGGCTGGTCCGATGATGAGCGTGCACTGCGCTCGCTGGGCTACGGCGACCTGTAAGCACGCCGCAGTACTAAAAATGTGGGAGGGGGCTTGCCCCCGATAGCGGTAGGTCAGTTAATGAATAAGTGACTGACACACTGCCATCGGGGGCAAGCCCCCTCCCACATTAGGTTTAGGTTGTTTTCAAGATAGAGAACCCATGTCCCAACCCCTCAGCCAGCCCGCCTACGTCCTGCACAGCCGCGCCTACCGCGAGACCAGCGCCCTGGTGGACTTCCTCACGCCTCAAGGTCGCCTTCGCGCAGTCTTGCGCAGCGCGCGGGGCAAGGCGGGTACCCAGGCGCGGCCGTTCGTGGCCTTGGACGTGGAGTTTCGAGGCAAAGGCGAGCTGAAAAACGTCGGCCGCCTGGAAAGCGTCGGCACCTCGGCCTGGCTCAATGGCGAAGCGTTGTTCAGCGGCCTCTACCTGAACGAACTGCTGATCCGCCTGCTGCCCGCCGAAGACCCGCATCCGGCGGTCTTCGATCACTATGCCGCCACGTTGCTCGCCCTGGCCGAAGGTCGGCCTTTGGAGCCCTTGCTGCGTGCCTTCGAATGGCGCCTGCTCGACGATCTGGGCTACGGCTTCGAACTGGCCAACGACCTGCACGGCGAACCCATCGCCGCCGATGGCATGTATCGCCTGCAAGTGGATGCGGGCCTTGAGCGCGTCTACCTGCTGCAACCCGGCCTGTTCCAGGGCACCGAGTTGCTGGCCATGAGCGAAGCCGACTGGAGCGCCCCCGGTGCCTTGTCCGCCGCCAAGCGCTTGATGCGCCAGGCGCTGGCCGTGCACTTGGGCGGACGGCCGCTGGTCAGTCGCGAGTTGTTTCGAAAGCCCTGACAACCCCGTGTATGCTGTGCAGCGTTTGTTTCCCTATTCAGGAGCGCTTCCGTGACCACCAGCAATCGCATTCTTCTTGGCGTCAACATCGACCACGTCGCTACCCTGCGCCAGGCCCGGGGCACCCGTTACCCTGATCCGGTCAAGGCCGCGCTGGACGCCGAAGAAGCGGGCGCCGACGGCATAACCGTGCACCTGCGCGAAGACCGTCGCCACATCCAGGAGCGTGATGTGCTGCTGCTCAAGGACGTGCTGCAAACCCGCATGAACTTCGAAATGGGCGTCACCGAAGAAATGATGGCCTTCGCCGAGCGCATCCGCCCGGCGCACATCTGCCTGGTGCCGGAAACCCGTCAGGAGCTCACCACCGAAGGCGGCCTGGATGTGGCCGGCCAGGAAGCGCGGATCAAGGCTGCAGTGGATCGCCTGTCGCAGATCGGCAGCGAAGTCTCGCTGTTCATCGACGCCGACGAGCGCCAGATCGAGGCCTCCCGCCGTGTCGGCGCGCCCGCCATCGAACTGCACACCGGCCGTTATGCCGATGCCACCACGCCGACCGAAGTGGCGGATGAGCTGCAGCGCATCATCGACGGTGTCGCGGTGGGCTTGCGTGAAGGCCTGATTGTTAACGCCGGTCACGGCCTGCACTACCACAACGTCGAAGCCGTGGCTGCGATCAAGGGCATCAACGAGTTGAACATCGGTCATGCGCTGGTGGCCCACGCGTTGTTCGTCGGTTTCAAAGGCGCAGTCGCCGAGATGAAAGCGCTGATCCTGGCTGCCGCCAAGGCCTGAGCGAACCCGGTCTTACAAACACTGAAATTCAAAGTGTGGGAGGGGGCTTGCTCCCGATAGCGGTGGTTCAGTTAACACATAAGTGACTGACCCACTGCCATCGGGAGCAAGCCCCCTCCCACAGTTGATATGTGGTGTAGCTCTGACTGTGACCACCCATCAAAGCCTTGAATTCAGCCGTGCGGCAATGCGAAGCCTTACTGTTTAGCCGATGCAGGTGTATCGTATCTGCCCTTTGCAGGCCCTGGGCCTGCGGCAGATACGTGAGGTTGTTGTGTCCCGATCCTTTTCCCGTCGACAAATCCTGGGTGGTCTTGCAGGCCTGGCCGTCGTAGGCGTCGGTGCCGGTGGCGCCTACCGCTACTGGCTGGGGAAAGTCGCCGAGGCCGAGGCCGGGCACGACTACGAACTGATCGCCGCTCCCCTGGACGTAGAGCTGGTACCGGGCCACAAGACCCAAGCCTGGGCCTTCGGCCCGTCGGCGCCTGGCACGGAACTGCGGGTGCGCCAGGGTGAATGGTTGCGGGTGCGCTTTATCAACCACCTGCCGGTCGCCACCACCATCCACTGGCACGGCATCCGCCTGCCGCTGGAAATGGACGGCGTGCCCTACGTCTCTCAATTGCCAGTACTGCCCGGTGAATACTTCGACTACAAATTCCGCGTGCCCGACGCCGGCAGCTACTGGTATCACCCCCATGTGAACAGCAGCGAAGAACTCGGCCGTGGCCTGGTGGGCCCGCTGATCATCGAGGAGCGCGAGCCCACCGGCTTCAAGCACGAACGCACCCTGAGCCTCAAAAGCTGGCATGTGGATGAAGAGGGCGGCTTTGTTGCGTTCAGCATCCCCCGCGAAGCGGCACGAGGCGGTACCGCCGGGCGCTTGTCGACCATCAATGGCGTGTCCCAGGCGGTCATCGACCTGCCAGCCGGGCAGATTACCCGGGTGCGCTTGCTCAACCTCGATAACACCCTGACCTATCGCATCAACATTCCCGACGTTGAAGCGCAGATCTACGCACTGGACGGCAACCCCATCGAACCGCGCCCATTGGGCAAGGAATACTGGCTGGGCCCCGGCATGCGTATCTGCCTGGCGATCAAGGCACCGCCCGCCGGCGAAGAGCTGTCGATCCGCAACGGCCCGGTTCGCCTGGGTACCTTCCGCTCGGTGGCCAACATCGATGCGCCCACTGACTGGCCACCGGCACTGCCCGCCAACCCCATCGCCGAGCCGGACCTGGCCAACGCCGAGAAACTCAACTTCAATTTCGAGTGGGTCGGCACGGTCTCTGTGGATGACGGCAAGCCGCCTAGCCTGTGGCAAATCAACGGCAAGGCCTGGGACATCACCGACAAGACCTGCGCCGACCGCCCCATCGCCAAGCTGGAAAAGGGCAAGAGCTACATTTTCGAATTGAAGAACATGACCCAGTACCAGCACCCGATCCACCTGCACGGCATGAGCTTCAAGGTGATCGCCTCGAACCGCCACAAGGTGATCCCGTATTTCACCGACACCTACCTGCTGGGCAAGAACGAACGCGCCCGCGTGGCGCTGGTAGCGGATAACCCAGGGGTATGGATGTTCCACTGCCATGTGATCGACCACATGGAAACCGGCCTGATGGCCGCCATCGAGGTGGCGTGATGCGCCAGATTCGCCCCGCCGCCATCATCGATCGCAGCCGCGACCAGGACTTCATGCGCGAAGCCCTGGCCCTCGCCGCCCAGGGCGCCGCACTGGGCGAAGTACCCGTTGGCGCAGTGCTGGTGCAAAACGGTGAAATCATCGGTCGCGGCTTCAACTGCCCCATCAGCGGCAACGACCCCAGCGCCCATGCCGAGATGGTCGCCATCCGCAATGCCGCGCAAGCCATCAGCAATTACCGGCTGGTGGGCAGCACGCTGTATGTGACGCTGGAGCCGTGCAGCATGTGCGCCGGGTTGATCGTGCACTCACGGGTGGCGCGGGTGGTGTATGGCGCGCTGGAGCCCAAGGCGGGGATAGTGCAGAGCCAGGGGCAGTTTTTTACCCAGGGGTTTTTGAATCACAAGGTGTTGTTTGAAGGTGGGGTGTTGGCTGAGGAATGCGGCACAGTCCTGAGCGAATTCTTCAAGGCCCGCCGGGCCAAGCCACCCCTCTAAAGAACACTGGAGATCAAATGTGGGAGCAAGCCCCCTCCCACATTTTGATCTCTGTTTCTTCAGGGAGACTCACCGCTACTTCTTGGCGATGATCACCGCTCGCATCGGCGCCGGCAGGCCCTCGATGGTTTTGCTATGGTCTTCTGGGTCAAGGAAATCGCTGAGGGACTGATACTTCATCCACTGCGTCCCACGTTGTTCCTCGACGGTCGTCACGCTCACATCCACACAGCGCACATCACTGAACCCGGCGCGGCGCAGCCACAGCATCAGCGCTGGCACCGAAGGCAGGAACCACACGTTGCGCATCTGCGCGTAACGGTCTTCCGGCACCAGCACTTGCTGCTGATCGCCTTCCACCACCAGGGTTTCCAACACCAGTTCGCCACCTTTGACCAGGGTGTCCTTCAGCGCCAGCAAATGCTCGATGGGCGAACGTCGGTGGTAGAACACCCCCATGGAGAACACCGTATCAAAGCCTTCCAGATTGGCCGGCAGGTCTTCAAACGGGAAGGGCAGGTGCCAAGCCTTGGGCTCGGACAGGTAGCGCTGCACCGCCTGGAACTGGCAGAAGAACAACCAGTTCGGGTCCACGCCAATCACGCTGTCAGCGCCAGCACCAAGCATGCGCCACATGTAGTAACCGTTGCCGCAGCCCACATCGAGGATACGCTTGCCCTTGAGGTTCAAATGCGGCGCAACGCGGGACCACTTCCAGTCCGAACGCCATTCGGTGTCCACATGCACGCCGAATAAATTGAACGGGCCTTTGCGCCACGGGCTCAGGCCCATCAGCGCAGTGTGCATTTGAGCACGGGTGGCATCGTCGCAATCGGTGTCGAGGGTCAGGCCGTTGAGCAAGTCCACTTCGCTGGGTTGGATCTTCGGCAGCGCATCCAACGCACTCTGCCAGCGCTCCAGGTCGCCATGACCTTTCTCCATCTTGCTATCGAGTTGCGCTTGCAGACCCTGGGCCCACACGGCCAGGGGAGTGCCGACCAAGTGGCGGGCGAGGGGGGACAGATCAATCATGGCAAGGCAATCAACGAGGCAAAGTTAAGACACTGGAACCACGGCACGACCTTCGAGAACCCGGCGGCCAGCAGGCGTTCGCGGTGTTCTTCGAGGCTGTCGGGTTTCATGACGTTTTCGATGGCGCTGCGCTTCTGGGCAATTTCCAGTTCGCTATAGCCATTGGCGCGTTTGAACGCGATGTGCAGATCGGTGAGCAGGGCGTGTTCTTCGGGGTCATTGAAGCGCAGTTTTTCCGAGAGGATCAACGCCCCGCCCGGCAACAGCGACTGGCGGATACGCGCGAGCAACCCAAGGCGCTCATCAGGCGCAATGAATTGCAGGGTAAAGTTCAGCGCCACCACCGAGGCCGGCTGGAACTGCAGCGCGAGGATATCGCCCTCGACGACTTCGACCGGCAGCAACTCCTGGAACATCGAGTCCTGGCCATTGAGGTATTCGCGGCAGCGCTCGACCATCGCTGCCGAGTTGTCCACCGCGATCACCCGGCAACCGTCGGTGCGCACATGGCGGCGCAGGGCCTGGGTGACCGCTCCCAGGGACGAACCCAGGTCGTACAGCACGCTATTGGGCTGGGCAAACTGCGCCGCCAGCACCCCGAGGTTCTCGACGATGGTGGGGTAACCGGGCACCGAGCGCTTGATCATGTCCGGGAACACCCGCACCACGTCCTCGTTAAAGACGAAGTCCGGCACCTGGGGCAGGGGCTGGGCGAATAGGCGATCGGGTTCTTTGCTCACGGTTGTTCCGGCATTGATGGGGAAAAGGCCGGCATTTTAGCCAAGTTGGCCCTCGTGTGCGCGGGTTGTCTGATAAACCGTGGTGGGGCAGTCGCTATTGTTCACCGCCCCGGCGGGTTGGCCGGGGGCAGTGGAGACCCTTGTCATTTGTTTGTTGGCGGCTTCATTTGAATATGAAAAACACCGTCAACGACAATTTTGTCTCTTGGCGCAAAGATGTTTGTTGCATCGAAGTTGAAATGGCCGTTGTAGAGTTCATTTTGATGGTCGAAGTCGATGCCCACCTGTCCGATCATCGTTACATAGTGCGAGGGTGCAGTCTGTCCACCGGCGATGAGTGCGCGAATCGGACCGCCTGGAAAGTTGTACGTGCCATTCTGTATATCGGGGTCCATATCAATTTGGATGATACGCAGGACGCTGGCTGAGCCGTCATCTACACCGACGACTCTTATCAGTACATCGTCTTTATTCAGATAAACCGTATCTGCAACGAAATTCTCGACACCGTTGACGGATGCCGTGAATGTTCCTTGTACTTTCTGCAAAGCTTTACGGGTGCTCATGATCGAATCCTCATGACCCATTCGCCCACCTGATTGTGTGCGTTGTCGTTGAACGATAGAGACAACCACCCCATGTGCGTAACTGTCAGATATACCAGTTCTATAGACATTTTTATTCTAGAAAACCCCCGCTTATTAATTGATGAGCGGTAACCTGTTAATTCTGACAGTAGACGCTCTTTCTGATCAGGCCTAGATTGAAATGAGCCATTTTTCGAGGAATGGGTCATGAGTCTAAAATTGACGGTTATAGATAACAAAGCGCTGAAATCGCTTTTGACAAAAATGGACAAGGACAAGAACTTTGATATTAAGGAGTTCATCCAGTTACGGGACTTCGCCGACACTGCAATCGATAGCCTTCCATTGTTGGCGATCAAGGACAACCTGCGTGTGGAGCGCAACGCGGCGGATATTTTTGTAGACGGCTTGAAGATGCTGGTCCTGGAGCTGCGACGCCTGGACTTTGGCGTACCTGACAAGGACCCGGCGAAAGAAGCCCAAAAAGAAGTCCAGAAGGCCGCGATACGTCACTCTATCGAGAGCCAGATTGCTTACATGCTCCAAAGCTACAACTTTCTTTTCGGCAAGTTGTAAGTCACACCTGATCAACGGGGGGCGCGCTGGCCAAACGCCGAAGCCGTGATGCCCCACTGGCCCAGCCAGTAAGTGGCGATCAACAGGTAGGGCGCCGCATCGAACGCCACTACAAATCGGTTGATGCCGATCAGCGTGTCGGAAAACACAAACGACGACGCGCCCGCCGCCGCCAATAGTGCTGAACGCTTCGGCACCTCGCTGCCCAGCCGCGCCAGTGCGCGCCACAGCATCGCGCTGATTACCAGCGCGTACACCACCACCGGAATCAGCAGATCGCCGAGGCCATGGGAGATCAGGATGCTCAGCAGCACAGCCCCGACCCCCAATGCCAGTAACAGCGGCAGTAATGCCAACCGGCGGCAGTCGCTGAAATAAGCTTTCAAATACGCCAGGTGCGCAAATAGGAAAGCGCCAAGGCCGAAGATAAACAGGTCGCCCGGCCAGGCGAGCAGCACATCGCCCACCACGGAAAAAATCAGCCCCAGGCTGATCCAGCGTCGATAGTCAGTAGGCGGCGCATCATGCAACCAACCCAGCAGCGCCAGTACCGGCAACGGTTTCACCAGCAGGCACAGCAGCGTGGCATGGAGGGTCAGGCCGTAGATAAAGGTGCCTGCGCCCATCAATGCAAGGATCAGCCAGGGCATTTCAGTTCACCGTAATGGTGCAGTCGAAGGTGTCGGCGGGTTCGGCTTCGGGCTCCCAGGGTTGTTGGGAGGTCAGGCGTAAACGCCCCTGGCCCTGGGCAAATGCCTGGAAGCGCCAGGTGGACTGACCGCCGCCACCGATCACACCGGATTCGGCGCTGCTGTAGACCTCGGGGCTCAACGCGCGCAGCACGCCGCCGGCGGAGTCCTGGATGGCCCAGCGGTAGCCGGTGGTGGGGTTGCTGGGCAGGCTGAGAATCAGGTTCTGGCCGGATGTAAGCGCAAGCGGGCAGGCGCTCTGGGTGTCCACGGTGACGTTTTGCTTCGGCGCGCTGGCGCACGCGGCCAGCAGGGCAAGGCTCAAGGGGAGAAGCAGACGGGCAGCGGTCATGGGGGCTCCGTTCATTTACGACGAAGGGCGAGCATAACCGAAGATGAGACAAGGTGTGACAGGGTGGGTTTTTGGGTTGGCGGGTCTGGCCTCTTCGCGAGCAAGCCCGCTCCCACATCTGACCGCGTTCCAAAGGATGTACTCGGTCAAATGTGGGAGCGGGCTTGCTCGCGAAAGGGCCCGCCCAGGCACTACAGAACTATCAGAAAAGCACCTTGGCCACATCCGCAAAGCGCTTGGCAAAGTGCACGGTCATGCCTTCCTTCAAGTAGTCGGGCAGCTCTTCATAACTACCCCGGTTCGGCTCAGGCAGGATCAGCTCGTGAATCTTCTGGCGACGCGCCGCGATTACCTTTTCACGCACCCCGCCAATCGGCAGCACATGCCCGGTCAGCGTCAGCTCGCCGGTCATGGCCACGCCTTTTTTCGGCGGTTGGTTACGCGCCAGTGACAACAGCGCACTGGCCATGGTCACGCCGGCGCTGGGGCCGTCCTTCGGCGTGGCGCCTTCCGGTACGTGCAGGTGCACGAAGGCTTCGTCGAAGAACTTCGCGTCACCACCAAACGACTTCAGGTTTGAACTGATGTAGCTGTAGGCAATTTCGGCAGACTCCTTCATCACCTCACCCAACTGCCCGGTGAGCTTGAAGCCTCGGTTTAGCGTATGAATACGCGTCGCTTCGATCGGCAAGGTGGCGCCGCCCATGCTGGTCCATGCCAGGCCCGTGATCACACCGGTGCCGGACAGCACTTGCTCATTGCGAAATACCGGCATGCCCAAGGAGCTTTCCAGGTCCTTGTTGCCGATCTTGATCACCGAGTTCGGCTCATCCAGCAACTTGACCACCGCCTTGCGCACCAGTTTGCCCAGCTGTTTCTCCAACTGGCGCACCCCGGCTTCCCGCGCATAGCCATCGATCAAGGCGCGCAGGGCGCCGTCGCTGATGGTCAGGCTGGTTTTCGCCACGCCGGCTTTTTCCAGTTGTTTGGGCCACAGGTGGCGCTTGGCGATGGCGACTTTTTCTTCGGTGATGTAGCCCGACAGGCGAATCACTTCCATCCGGTCCAGCAATGGGCCGGGGATGGAGTCCAGGGTGTTGGCGGTGCACACGAACAGCACTTTGGACAGGTCCAGGCGCAGGTCCAGGTAGTGGTCCAGGAACTCAACGTTCTGTTCCGGATCGAGGGTTTCCAGCAAGGCCGACGCCGGGTCGCCCTGGAAGCTCTGGCCCATCTTGTCGATCTCGTCGAGCATGATCACCGGGTTCATCACTTCCACATCTTTAAGCGCCTGCACCAGCTTGCCCGGCAGGGCGCCGATGTAGGTGCGGCGATGGCCCTTGATCTCAGCTTCATCGCGCATGCCGCCGACGCTGAACCGATAGAACGGCCGCCCCAGGGACTCGGCGATGGATTTGCCTACGCTGGTCTTGCCCACGCCCGGCGGGCCGACCAACAAGACGATGGAGCCTGCGACTTCGCCTTTGTAGGCGCCCACCGCCAGGAATTCGAGAATGCGGCTCTTGATGTCGTCCAGGCCCGCATGGTGTTTGTCCAGCACCTTGCGCGCGTGCTTGAGGTCGAGCTTGTCTTCGCCATACACGCCCCACGGCACCGAGGTGGCCCAGTCAAGATAGTTGCGTGTGACCGCGTATTCCGGCGAGCCGGTTTCCAGGATCGACAGTTTGTTCAGTTCTTCATCGATGCGCTTTTGCGCCTGGGCTGGCAGCGTCTTGCCTTCGAGACGTTGCTCGAACTGCTCGACATCCGCACTGCGGTCGTCCTTGGTCAGGCCCAGTTCCTGCTGGATGACCTTGAGCTGTTCCTTGAGGAAAAACTCGCGCTGATGCTCGCCGATCTTGCGGTTCACCTCGGCGGAGAGTTCTTTTTGCAGGCGCGCCACTTCAACCTCTTTGCGCAGCATGGGCAGCACTTTTTCCATGCGCTTGAGCATGGGCACGCAGTCCAGCACTTCCTGCAACTCGTTACCGGTAGCCGACGTCAACGCGGCGGCGAAGTCGGTGAGGGGCGACGGGTCGTTGGGGCTGAAGCGGTTGAGGTAGTTCTTCAACTCTTCGCTGTACAGCGGGTTGAGCGGCAGCAGTTCCTTGATCGCATTGATCAGCGCCATGCCGTAGGCCTTCACCTCATCGGTGGGCTCGGAGGGCTGGTGCGGGTATTCGACTTCCACCAGGTACGGTGGGCGGTGGTGCTTGAGCCAGGTCTTGATGCGTACGCGGGTCAGGCCCTGGGCCACGAATTGCAGCTTGCCGTTTTCACGGCTGGCGTGATGCACCTTCACCAGGGTGCCATACAGCGGCAGGGCGGAGGTGTCGAAGTGGCGTGGGTCTTCGGGCGGGGTTTCCATGAAGAACAGGGCAAGGGAGTGGTGCTCGGATTTGCTCACCAGCTCCAGGGTCTCGGCCCACGGCTCTTCGTTGACGATCACCGGCAGCACTTGGGCCGGAAAGAAGGGCCGGTTGTGGATCGGGATGATGTAGACCTTGTCCGGCAGGTTCTGCCCTGGCAGGGCCAAGCCGGTGTTGGACGAAGGGTGTTCAGCGTTTTCGGGATCGGCGTAGTCGTTCAGGTCGTAATCGGGGACGGCTTGCTGGTCGCTCATGGGGCACCTGCATAAGGAAGTATGGAGGTTAGATGGGGCGGGGCAGCGGTGGTTTCAATGGTGGGGGTGAGATAGCAACATATTGCACAAAATTTCCGGGATGTCCCCAATCCAAATGTGGGAGGGGGCTTGCTCCCGATGGCGGTGTGTCAGTCAGCACATTCATGACTGATACACCGCCATCGGGAGCAAGCCCCCTCCCACCTTTTGAATTGTGTTGAGTCAGCTGATTTTGTGCAGGTAACTGGGCAAGGGTTGTTCCGGCAACACCGACAACACCTTCAACCGCTGCAACATCCGCTGCCTGGCCCGCTGCAAATGCTCGCGAAGGTTGAGCGCCGCCGCATCAAACGCCCCATGCAACAACAACTCCAGAATCAACCGATGTTCGGCCAACATCGCAGGATCTGCACCGATCCCCAGTAACCGGTAGAAAATCCGGCTGATGATCATCGGGCTCTGGCCCTGGCGAATCAGTGCCGCGATCTTGCGGTTTTGCAGGCCGGCCAGGCAGCGTTGGTGCAAGTCCTCTTCGATCTGTTCGATGGCTTCCAGGCTGCAGTGGGGGCTGTCCTGTGCATCCAGTACCCGTTGCAGCATGGCTTGGAGCAACTCGCGGTCCAGGTTCGGCGCGCTCTGGCGCAGGGCCTCGGGTTCCAGGCAGGCGCGCAGTTCGTAGTCTTCGGTCACTTCCCGTGCGGTCAATGGGCCGGCCAGCCATTGGGAGTAGGGCTCTTTTTCTACCAGGCCGCGGTCGCGCAGGCGCATCAGCGCTTCACGCACCACGGCGCGGCTGACGCCGTAGTGGTCGGCGGCGGCCTGTTCATCCAGGCGGTAATGGCCGAAGGCAATGCAGGTGGACAGCGCTGCGCCGATCTCCTCGACGATACGTTCCCCCAGTGGCCGGGTGTCCACCAGCTCATCTTCCCCGTTCAGGCCCAGGTGCGCGTGGCTCAGGGGCAGGCGCAGCGGCTCCATGGCCAGGCCTTCGGGATTGATCAGATAACCCCGGCCGTCGAAGCGGCAAATCAGCCCTTCGGCATGCAGCAGGTCCAGGGCCTTGCGCACTGGCACGCGGCTGGTGCCGAACAATTCGGCCAACGGTGCTTCCAGCAACACCAGGCCGTGGCGGGCGGTGCCGTTGACGATCGCATCACGCAATACCTGGTGAATCATCGCGTAACGGGAGGCCGAGGCGGACACTGCTTTCATCGCTTTCTCAGGGTGTTGTAGGACGGTGGCCGGGGATTCTCTCATAAGTTGCGCCTGTCACCTTGCGCCACAGCAGTGGCACTTTTTTGGGGCTCTGAATGTAGGAATGTTACTTTTCTGCACCAAAATGTACTTATTTGTAAAAGATACATTATTTCATTGAAGGCGTTTCCCGGTGGCCGCGCAAGATTTTTTTCCGCCCATCAAAACCATCTATCCCGTAGCTCTAGCCGAAAAAGCACAAGCCAGTCCAAAGCCGCTCATAAAGACTGGCACGAAAGCTGCCTTTGTAAAATGTACATTTTATTAATATGTACGTTTTGTGAGGGTCATCCTGATGACGGACGCCACTTCAATGGCCGAGGATTTCGCCAGCGGTCGCAGCGACCCGGTGCAAGCCCTCGAACAGGCACTCGCCCAAGTCGATCAGTCGGCAAGCGTGTTCATCTCCCTGACCGCCGAGCGCGCCCGTCGTGAAGCCCAGGCCAGCGCCGCCCGCTGGCGCGCGTGCCAGCCATTGAGCACGCTGGATGGTGTGCCCCTGGCCTGGAAAGACCTGTTCGACGTGGCCGGCAGCGTCACCACCGCGGGCGCCGCTTACCGGCGCAACGCCCCTGCCGCCTTGCTCGATGCCCCCAGCGTCGGCCTGTTGTGCCGCGCCGGCATGGTCAGCGTGGGCAAGACCAACCTCAGTGAACTGGCGTATTCCGGCCTGGGCCTGAACCCGCATTTCGGTACGCCCCACAACCCCCATGGCAGCGACCAGCCGCGTATTCCCGGTGGCTCGTCGTCCGGTTCCGCAGTGGCCGTCGCGGCCGGGATCGTGCCCATTGCCATGGGCACCGACACCGCCGGCTCCATCCGCATTCCAGCAGCGTTCAACGGCCTGGTGGGCTACCGCAGCAGCAGCCGACGCTACAGCCGCGACGGCGTATTCCCCCTGGCCCACACCCTCGACAGCCTCGGTCCGTTGACCCGCAGCGTGCGCGATGCCCTGGCCATCGACGACCTGCTCCATGGCCGCCGCCAGAGCCACACCGCCCGCAGCCTCAAAGGCCAGCGCTTTGTACTGGCGCAGCAGGACGTGGAACCCGCCGTGGGCAACAACCTGCTGCGTGCCGTTGAACAATTGAAGGCCCAGGGCGCGTTGATCGAAGAGCGTGAATGCGCGCCTTTCCAAGCCACTCTTGAGCTGATCAAACACCACGGCTGGCTCGGCGCCTTCGAAGCCTTCGCCCTGCACCAAACCCTGCTCGACAGCCCCGACGCTGAGCAACTAGACCCCCGCGTACGCCGCCGCCTCGAAGCGGCGCGCGCGTTGCCCGCCAGCCAATTGCTGCACCTGCTCGACGCCCGCCGTCGCCTGCAACAGCAACTGGTGGACGACCTCGACGGCGCCATCCTGATGACCCCCACTGTCGCCCACGTCGCGCCCGCCCTGGCGCCGCTGGAGGCCGACGATGATCTCTTCGTCAAAACCAACCTCGCCACCCTGCGCCTGACCATGCCCGGCAGTTTGCTGGACATGCCCGGCGTGACCTTGCCCAGCGGCCGCGATGCCCAGGGCCTGCCCACCGGGCTGCTGCTCAGCGCCCCGGTGGGGGAAGACGCGCGCCTGCTGCGCGCCGCGTTGTCCGTCGAATCCGTACTTAACGTTTAAGGAGACACACCATGGCTAAAGACATCCTCTGTGCATTTGGCGTTGACGTTGACGCCGTCGCCGGCTGGCTCGGTTCCTACGGCGGCGAAGACTCGCCGGACGACATCTCCCGCGGCCTGTTCGCCGGTGAAATCGGCGCGCCGCGCCTGCTCAAACTGTTCGAGCGCTACGGCCTGCGCACCACCTGGTTTATCCCCGGCCACTCGATGGAAACCTTCCCCGAGCAGATGAAAGCCGTGGCCGACGCCGGCCATGAAATCGGCGTGCACGGCTATAGCCACGAAAACCCCATCGCGATGACTGCCGAGCAGGAAGAGATCGTGCTCGACAAGTCCATCGAGCTGATCACCCAAGTCACCGGCAAGCGCCCCACCGGCTACGTGGCGCCGTGGTGGGAGTTCAGCAAGGTCACCAACGAGCTGCTGCTGAAAAAGGGCATCAAGTACGACCACAGCCTGATGCACAACGACTTCCACCCCTACTACGTGCGCAAGGGTGACACCTGGACCAAGATCGACTACAGCCAGCACCCCGACACCTGGATGAAACCCCTGGTGCGTGGCGAAGAAACCGACCTGGTGGAGATCCCGGCCAACTGGTACCTGGACGACCTGCCGCCGATGATGTTCATCAAGAAAGCCCCCAACAGCCACGGCTTCGTGAACCCGCGCCACCTGGAAGAAATGTGGCGCGACCAGTTCGACTGGGTCTACCGCGAACACGAACACGCGGTGTTCACCATGACCATCCACCCCGACGTGTCCGGCCGCCCGCAAGTGCTGCTGATGCTGGAGCGGTTGATCGAACACATCCAGAGCCATGCCGGCGTGCGCTTCGTCACTTTTGACGAAATCGCCGATGACTTTATCCGCCGCCAACCGCGTACCTGACACCCCCCTGTAGGAGCGGGCTTGTCCGCGAAAATCGTTAACGATAACGCGCGCATCCTGGATGAACGCGGTGTCTATGCGTTCTTCGCGAGCAAGCTCGCTCCTACAGAAGGCTATCCCCCTGTCTTCTGAGGCGTGACCCATGTCCATCTACAACAAGCTTGACCTGACTGGCTGGAAACCCCGGCAACTCACCTCCAAGGAAGTGCGTTTTGCCACCTGGATCGCGTTTTTCGCCTGGGTGTTTGCGGTGTATGACTTCATCCTCTTCGGCACCTTGCTACCAGAGATCGGCCGGCACTTTGGCTGGGGTGAAGTGGAGCAGGCCGAGATCGCGACCTGGGTGGCGGTGGGTACCGCCGTGGTTGCCCTGGCTATCGGCCCTATCGTCGATAAATTGGGGCGCCGCAAAGGCATTATTTTCACCGTGGCCGGCTCTGCACTGTGCTCGGCACTGACCGCAATCGGCGGCGCGTGGGGCAAGTCGCCGCTGATTCTGATCCGTTCGCTGGGCGGCCTGGGTTACGCCGAGGAAACCGTCAATGCCACCTATCTGACCGAGCTGTATGGCGCCTCCGAAGACCCGCGCCTGACCAAGCGCCGTGGGTTTATCTACAGCCTGGTGCAAGGCGGCTGGCCGGTGGGGGCATTGATCGCCGCCGGCTTGACCGCACTGTTGCTGCCGATCATTGGCTGGCAGGGCTGCTTTATCTTCGCCGCGATCCCGGCGGTGGTGATTGCGATCATGGCGCGCAAGCTCAAAGAGAGCCCGCAGTTCCAGATCCATGAACGCATCAGCCAACTGCGCAAAAGCGGCGCAGTGACCGAAGCGCAAAACGTCGCCGTCACCTACGGCGTGGACTACGACGAACACAGCAAGGCGGGTCTTAAAGCCGCGTTCCGGGGCCCGGCCCGCCGTGCCACCTTGGTGATCGGTGCAGCGTTGTTGCTTAACTGGGCGGCGATCCAGGTGTTCAGTGTGTTGGGCACCTCGGTGATCGTCAGCGTGCACCACATCTCGTTCGAGAACTCGCTGATCATCCTCGTGCTGTCGAACCTGGTGGGTTACTGCGGTTACCTCAGCCACGGTTGGATGGGTGACAAGATCGGCCGTCGCAACGTGATCGGCCTGGGCTGGATGCTCGGCGGGTTGTCGTTCGCCGGCATGCTGTTTGGGCCGAGCAATATGGCGATGGTGGTGGGGCTGTACAGCCTGGGCCTGTTCTTCCTGATCGGGCCGTACTCGGCGGCGTTGTTCTTTATCAGTGAAAGCTTCCCTACCAGCATCCGTGCCACCGGTGGCGCGATCATCCACGCCATGGGCCCGATTGGTGCGGTGGTGGCAGGCTTTGGCGCGACGCAAGTGTTGTCCGCCGGCAGCGACTGGCAGACCGCCGCGCTGTGGTTTGGCGCGGTGCCGTGCTTCCTGTCCGGCATGTTGATGTTTGCCGCACGCCATGTGCGTCCGGAAACCGTTCAGTAAGGAGTGTGTGATGAGCCGTAAAGTTGCCTTGATTACCGGTGCCGCCAGCGGTATTGGCCAAGCCCTGGCCGTGGCCTATGCGCGGATTGGCGTGGCGGTGGTCGGCGGGTATTACCCGGCCGATCCCCATGACCCGCAGGCCACCGTTTCGTTGGTGCAAGAGGCCGGTGGCGAGTGCCTGATGCTGCCTTTGGATGTCGGCAATACCGCCTCGGTGGACGCCTTGGCCGAACAGGCCGTGCAGCACTTCGGTCGCCTCGATTACGCGGTGGCCAACGCTGGTTTACTGCGTCGCGCGCCGCTGTTGGAAATGACTGATGCGCTGTGGGACGAGATGCTCAATGTGGATCTCACGGGGGTGATGCGCACCTTCCGTGCGGCCACCCGACACATGAGCGAAGGCGGCGCGCTGGTGGCGATTTCGTCGATTGCCGGCGGCGTGTATGGCTGGCAGGAACACAGCCACTATGCGGCGGCCAAGGCCGGTGTGCCGGGGCTGTGCCGCTCGCTGGCGGTGGAATTGGCGGCCAAGGGCATTCGTTGCAATGCGGTGATTCCGGGGTTGATCGAGACGCCGCAGTCGCTGGATGCGAAAAACTCGTTGGGGCCGGAAGGCTTGGCCAAAGCGGCGCGGGCGATCCCGCTGGGCCGGGTAGGGCGGGCGGATGAAGTGGCGTCGTTGGTGCAGTTTTTGACCAGTGAGGCGTCGAGTTATCTGACTGGGCAAAGCATCGTCATCGACGGTGGCTTGACCGTGCGCTGGCCGGACTGAATGTACTGGGTCCAAATGTGGGAGGGGGCTTGCCCCCGATAGCGGCGTGTCAGTCACAGGTGTTCTATCTGAACCACTGCTATCGGGGGCAAGCCCCCTCCCACATTAGATATATGTTGAATTTAGGAGTTGTGTACATGCCTCAATTGACCAACCGCCGCGCTGTGATCACCGGTGCCGGCAGCGGCATCGGTGCCGCCATCGCCCGTGCCTACGCCGCCGAAGGCGCACGCCTGGTGCTGGCCGACCGCAACGCCGCGAGCCTTGCCGAAACCGCGATCACCTGCCGCAACCTGGGCGCCGAGGTGTTCGAATGCCTGGGCGATGTGGGCACCGTCGAAGGCGCCCAGGCCAGTGTGGATACCTGCGTCGAACGCTTCGGCGGCATCGACATCCTGGTCAACAACGCCGGCATGCTCACTCAGGCGCGTTGCGTGGACCTCACCCTCGAGATGTGGAACGACATGCTGCGCGTCGACCTCACCAGCGTGTTCGTTGCCAGCCAGCGCGCCTTGCCGCACATGCTGGCGCAGCGCTGGGGGCGCATCATCAACGTGGCGTCCCAATTGGGTATCAAGGGCGGCGCTGAACTCACTCACTACGCCGCCGCCAAGGCCGGCGTGATTGGCTTCACCAAGTCCCTGGCCCTGGAAGTGGCCAAGGACAATGTGCTGGTCAACGCCATCGCCCCCGGCCCGATTGAAACCCCCTTGGTCGGCGGCATCAGCGACGACTGGAAACGCGCCAAGGCCAAAGAGTTGCCCCTGGGCCGCTTTGGCCTGGCCGATGAAGTGGCGCCCACCGCTGTGCTGCTGGCCAGTGAGCCGGGCGGCAATCTGTTTGTCGGCCAGACCCTGGGCCCGAACTCCGGCGATGTCATGCCATGAGCGAGGTGTAGCCATGTGCGGACTTTGCGGGCTGCTGGGTGAAGACCTGCACTGGAGCGACCCCCTGGGCGATGAGTTGCCCAGGCGCCGCGAGCGTCTGCGCCGGATTGCGGCGATCAACCAGGTGCTGACGGTGTTCCGGCTCAAGGTCGAGGACTTTCAGGGCGCTTCATACCTGCTGCTCGGCGCCACCGGCAAACAGGCACTGGCCAGCGGCCTGGATCAACTCTGGCAGGCTGCCGAAACCATGCTCGGTCGCCCGTTGGATCCCCTTGACCCCCAACTGCTCGACCACTTGGAATACAACCCACTGTAGGAGCGAGCTTGCTCGCGAAAATCGTCAACGATGACGCGAGCCTGCTGGATGAATGCGGCGGCCTTGAGTTTTTCGCGAGCAAGCTCGCTCCTACAGGGGCGGAGGTAACTATGAGTATTGCGCTGAATGTGATCACCGGCTTTCTCGGCAGCGGCAAGACCACCTTGCTCAAGCGCCTGCTGCAAGGCGAAAGCCTGGGCGACACGGCCTTGCTGATCAATGAATTCGGCGATGTCGGCATCGATCACCTGCTGGTGGAAGAAGTCGCGCCCGACACCGTGTTGCTGCCCAGCGGTTGCGTCTGTTGCTCGATTCGCGGCGAGCTGAAAGATGCGCTGCTCGGGCTGTTGCAACGCCGCGAGCGCGGTGAAATTCCGGCGTTCAAACGGGTGATTTTGGAGACCACCGGCCTGGCCGACCCGGCGCCGATCCTCGCCACCTTGAACAACGATGTGCAACTGCGCGGGCGTTTTCATATTGGCCTGGTGATCACCCTGGTGGACGCCAGCCACGCGCAACTGCAAGAGCGCCTGCACCCGGAATGGCTGGCCCAGGTAGCCGCAGCCGATCGCCTGCTGCTGAGCAAGACCGACCTGGCGGGTGATTGCACGGTGCTGCGCACGCACTTGCAGGCGCTCAACGCTGGTACGCCGATCCTCAACACCCAGGACATCCATAGCGGCGACCAACTGCTGCTCGGCGAGGGCCTGCGCAGCGCCGAACCTGCTGTGGAAGTCCGTCGCTGGCAACTGCATCGATCCACCACGGCCACCCATGGCGCCGCGCAAGTGTGCAGCCTTACTTTCGACCAGCCGCTGGACTGGGTGGGTTTCGGGGTGTGGTTGTCGATGCTGTTAAGATGCCACGGCGAACGAATCCTCCGGGTCAAAGGACTGCTCAACGTGAATGCCAGTAACGCCCCCATCGTCATCCATGGCGTGCAGCATTGCCTGCATGCGCCGGTCCACCTGCCTGCCTGGCCGGGCAGTGATCGGCAATCGCGCCTGGTGTTTATCCTGCGCGGCCTCGACCCTGCGCTGCTGCGCCGCTCGTTTGAAGCCTTCTCGCGGCGGTTCGCGGCATGATCACATTGCGTGTACTGGGCACGTCGGTGACCTTGCTGGAATGCTTGCGTGAGCGCGCCGAACAGGAGTTGGGTATTCGCCTGGTGTACCAGGTGCATGACGTCGAGCAGGCCCAGCGCATCGCGGTGATGCAACCCCACAGCTATGACCTGTACGACCAGTGGTTCCATAACGTCGATTTCGTGTGGCCGGCGCGGGCGATCCAGCCCATCGACACCCGGCGCATTGCGCTGTGGCACGAGATCAACGACCTGCCCAAGCGCGGGCGGCTGTCGCCCACCGACCGCCTGGGCAGCGGCAGCGTGCCTAGCGAGCGCCTGTTCGTGCAGCACGATGGCAGCCTCGGCAGCACGGTGACCGAGCGCATCAGCATGCTGCCCCTGACCCACAACGCCGACAGCTTCGCCTACCGCCCCGAGCGCCTGCCCGACGGTTTTTGCCACGGCAACGAAAGCTGGGGCTGGCTGCTGGACCCCGCCTGGAGCGCCCGTACCGCGCTGCAAAGCGACGCCGCCATTGGCGCCCTGGATGCCGCACTGGCGGTGCAAGGTGCGGGGCTGGCGCAGTTCAACGACATCGGCAACATGAGCATCGAGGAGATCGACGTGCTCGCTGACATCCTCGTGCGCAAACAGAAAGAGGGTCACTTTGCCGCGTTCTGGTCCGATGACGAAGAGGCCGCGCAATTGATGCTCAGCCCCAGCATCGATATCCAAAGCCTGTGGTCTCCGACCCTGATGCGCCTGCACCGCGCCGGGGTCAAATACCGCCTGGCGGTGCCGCGCGAAGGCTACCGCGCCTGGTTCGGCGGCTTGTCGTTGTCGCGCCACGCCCAAGGCCCGGTGCTGGATGCGGCCTATGCCTATCTCAACTGGTGGCTGTCGGGCTGGCCCGGCGCGGTGATGGCTCGGCAGGGGTACTACATCGGCAACCCGGCCCGCAGTCGCGACCACCTCAGTAGCGCCGAGTGGGACTACTGGTACGCGGGCAAGCCTGCGCGCGAAGAGCTGCTGGGCAGCGATGGCCTGCCGCTGATCGATATCGGCGAAGTGCGTGACGGGGGCTCTTATGAGCAGCGCATGGGGCATATCGCGGTGTGGAACTCGGTGATGGATGAACACAACTATCTGGTGCGGCGCTGGGGGGACTTTATGCGCGCGCGGGGCTGATCCTTGTCGCCAATAAAATGGCGGTGAAATCCCTGGTTTTATTGGGTGCACATATCCAATGTCCCAGCTAATCTGCTCAAACCGAATATTCAATTCAAATGGATATTTTTTTGACGGTTAGGCCTCCTGCCAGGAAAGCATATGAAGAAGGGACGCAGTGGCGCAGAGCGGCGAGCGGTGCCCAGGGGCACTGTAATGAAGTGGCGCCACACGTTCCAAACCCGTATTGCCGGGGTGCTGGCGTTGTTGCTGTTGGTGGTGGTGGCCGCCACTTACTTTGCGGTCAAGGTTGCCACCTCCCGGGCGGTGGAAAACCAGGCGCAAGTCCAACTGAAAACCGGTACCCAGGTGTTCGAACGCCTGCTGGACCTGCGCGGGCGCCGCCTGCAATACGGCCTGGACTGGCTCACCGTGGATCTGCCCTTCAAACACGCCGTGGCCCAAGGCCAGACGGTGCCGATCCTTGCGGCGCTGCGACGCCACGGTACCGGTATCCGGGCCAGTGAAGTGTTTGTGCTGGGCCTGGACGGCAAGGTCATGGTCAGCACCTTGCCCCTCTTCACCCGTGGCCAGTTTTTTCCCTATGACGATGCCCTGCGCCATGCACGGCGCAGTGGCCTGCAGATGCTGATCGTGGCCATGGATGGACGCCCGTATCTGCTGGTGCAGGATGAGGTGCTCGACCCTATGCCCATCGCGCGCATTGTGATGGGCTTTCCCATGGACAAGCTGTTCGCCAACGAACTGCGCTCCATGAGTAACCTTGAGGTGTCGTTCCTCAGCGTACAGAACGGCCAGCCCGGCCCGTTGTTCAGCACCCATCCGGACGCTTACCAAGCCACCATCACCAGCCTGCTGCGGGATACGCACATCAACCCGAATGCCCAGTTCAACCTGTTTTACGGGCAGCGGGTGCTCAGCCAGGTATTGCCGCTGGCCAATACCGGCGACGGCGATGAAGTCCGGGTATTGCTGCAAAGCCCGCTGGACCATGCCCTGGAGTCCTTTGCCCCGCTGGACCGGCAGTTCCTCGGGATTGCCCTGGCGGTGCTGCTGGTATCGTTGGCCGGGGCGTTGTTTTTGGCGCGAAGGGTGTCACGCCCGCTCAATGCGTTGGTGCAGGCCGCCGAGCGCATTGGTGCCGGTGACTACCGCACGCCGGTACGAGTACGCAGCCACGATGAGTTCGGTTTGCTGGCTCGTGCGTTCAATGCCATGCAAAGCGGCATCGCCATGCGCGAGCGGCAACTGGCCCACAACGCCCTGCATGATCCGCTCACCGGCCTGCCCAATCGTGCCCTGGCGATGGAGCGCCTGGGCAGTGCCATCAGTGCGCGGCGGCCGGTGGTGCTGCTGTACCTGGGCATCGAGAACTACCGGGTGATCAACGAAGGCTTTGGGCCCGAAGGCGTGGAGGAGATGCTGCGCGAAGCCAGTCGCTGCCTGTCCATGAGCCTGTTGGCCAGTGACACGGCGGCACGTATCGCCGGCAGTGAGTTCCTGGTGTTGCTGGAGAACACCGAGATCGACCGCGCCGTGGCCCGCGCCGACCGCCTGTATGCGTTGCTGACCGAACCCCAGCGCATCGGCAACGACGAGCTGCGCCATGAGGTGAGCATCGGCATCGCCGCCTACCCCGATGACGGCCAGCAGGTGGAAGAGTTGATCAGCCGCGCGGCCATCGCCCGGCATGATGCGGCGAGCCTGCCAGGGCATTTGCAGATCTACCAGCAGGACCGCGACCTGGCTCATCAACGCCAGATCACCCTGATCCGCGACCTGCGGCGCGCAGCCGTCGAAGGCGAGCTGTACCTGTGCTATCAGCCCAAGCTCGACCTCAAGCACGGCCATGTCCGCCAGGCCGAAGCCTTGCTGCGTTGGCAACATCCAACCCTGGGCCTGGTGTCGCCTGCCGAATTCATTCCCCTGGCCGAGCGCACCGGCAGCATGGGCAGCCTGACCCTGTGGGTGATCGAGGAAGCCATTCGCCAGATCGGCGAATGGGCGCAGCGCGGCATGCTGATCCAGTTGTCGGTGAATATTTCGGTGGATGACTTGGCCGATGATGACCTGGCCATTCGCGTCACAGCCTTGTTGATGCAGTACCAGGTGGAGGCCGAGCAACTTATTTTCGAGATCACCGAAAGCGCGATCATGCACAACCCGCAACAGGCCCTCAGTGTGCTGGAGCAACTGCGTGGTTGCGGTATCAGCCTGTCGGTGGATGACTTCGGCACCGGGTATTCGTCGCTCGCCCAATTGCAGCGCCTGCCGGTGCAGGAGTTGAAGATCGACCAGTCGTTTGTGCGCAACCTCGACAGCACCAGCGGTGATGGCGTGATCGTGCGCTCGACCATCGAGATGAGCCACAACCTGGGGCTCAAGGTGGTGGCCGAAGGGGTGGAGTTCGCGCCCAGCCTCAAACTGCTCAAGCTGTGGAATTGCGACACGGCCCAGGGTTACCTGATCAGTCGGCCGTTGAATGCCATGGCGTTTGAAATGTGGATGCGTCGCGAGCGCGCCCCGATCTGAAGCCCGCGCACTACAAGAACCTGCCCGCGCCGGGCATGAAAAAAGGCGGCTACCTGTGAGGGTAGCCGCCTTTGTTTGACCGCCAGTGAAGCTTAATCCGGCAGTTTAAACGCCATCACGTAATCACCCTGCTTGGTACCCAGGGAACCATGACCGCCCGCCACGACCAGCACGTACTGCTTGCCGTCCTTGCCGGTGTAGGTCATCGGTGTGGTTTGCGCGCCTGCTGGCAGGCGGCCTTCCCACAGTTGCTTGCCGTTTTTCACGTCGTAGGCACGCAGGTACTGGTCCAGGGTGCCGCTGAGGAACGACACGCCACCGGCGGTGGTGAACGTACCGCCCAGGCTAGGCACGCCCATGGTCAGCGGGATTGGAACCGGCGAGCTGTCGCGCACGGTGCCGTTCTTGTGCATCCAGATGGTTTTGTGGGTGGTCAGGTCAACCGCGGCCACATAACCCCAGGCCGGAGCCTGGCACGGCAGGCCCATCGGCGACAGCAGCGCTTCGAGGATCACGCCGTACGGCGCGCCTTTGTTCGGCTGTACGCCTTCGGTTTCGCTCACCCGTGGACCTTGCTTGGCAATGTCGGCAGCCGGGATCAGCTTGGACTTGAACGCCATGTAGCTTGGGTTGACGAAGGCAATCTGGCGCACTGGGTCGACGGAAATGCCACCCCAGTCGAACACACCAAAGTTACCTGGGTAAACGATCGAACCTTGCAGCGATGGCGGAGTGAACGGGCCGTCGTAGCGCATCGACTTGAAATCGATCCGGCAGATCAGTTGGTCGAACGGAGTCACGCCCCACATGTCGCGTTCTTTCAACGGCGGCGGCATGAAGTTCAGGTCGGACTTGGGTTGGGTCGGGGACGTGTGATCACCGGCCACTGCACCTTGGGGTACAGGGATTTCGTTGATCGGTACCACCGGCTGACCATTGCTGCGGTCCAGCACGTAGATGCTGCCCTGCTTGGTCGACGCCATCACCGATGGCTTCACGCCGTCAGCGGTCTTGATGTCGATCAGGGTAGGCTGGCCGCCTACGTCCATGTCCCACAGGTCATGGTGCGTGAACTGGAAGGTCCACTTCACATGGCCGCTGTCGATGTCGAGGGCGGTCAGGCCGGCGCTGTATTTTTCCGAATCTTCGGTACGGTCGCCGCCGTATTGGTCGGGCATCTGGTTGCCCATCGGCAGGTAGAGCATGCCGAGTTTTTCATCCACCGAGAACATGGACCACATGTTCGGCGAGTTGCGGGTGTAGGTCTTGCCTTCGGCCAACGGCGTGGTGTCGTCGGGGTTGCCGCTGTCCCAGTTCCACACCAGCTTGCCGGTGTGCACGTCGAACGCGCGGATCACGCCGCTTGGTTCGTCGGTGGAGACGTTGTCGGTCACGTGACCGCCGATCACAACCAGGTTCTTGGTCACGGCCGGTGGCGAGGTGGAGTAGTAACCGCCTGGGGCAAAGCTGCCGATGTTGGCACGCAGGTCGATTTGACCTTTGTCACCGAAGTCTTCGCACATCTTGCCGGTGTCGGCGTTCAGGGCGATCAGACGGGTGTCGGCGGTCGGTACGAAGATGCGTTTCGGGCAGGCCGTCGGCGCAGCGGCCGGGCTGGCGCTGCCGGTAGGGCTCTGCTCGGAAGCGTACACAGCGTCATCGTGATACGACACGCCACGGCAGGTCATGTGCGCCCAACCCTTGAAGTTCTCAGCGCCTTGGCTGCTGATCTTCGGATCGAAGCGCCAGATTTCCTTGCCGGTGTCCGGGTCCAGGGCAATCACTTGGCTGTGCGGAGTACACACGTAGAGCATGCCGTTGACTTTCAGCGGGGTGTTTTCCGCGGTGGTCTCGCCTGGATCATTCGGGCCAGGGATGTCACCGGTGCGGTAGGTCCAGGCTGGCACCAACTTGCTCACGTTTTGCGGTGTGATCTGTGCCAGGGGCGAGTAACGGTCACCAAAGGCCGAACGGCCGTAGGAGTTCCAGTCGCCATCGGGCTGCGCCGGTGCGGCGCTGGCCATGCCTGGGACGGCGTCGCGGTCCAGTTGACCGGTCTTGACCATTTCACCGGGGTTGGTGAATTGGCTGGCCAGGGCGGTAACACCCGCCAGCACCACGGCGATGCTCAGCGCGCCGGTGCCCACCGGAGCAGGCTGGGTGCGCAGCAACGGACGGCGAAACCACGGCAGCAGCATGACGATGCCCAGGGCAAACAGCAGGGCCAGGCGCGGCACCAACTGCCACCAGTCCAGGCCGACTTCCCACAAGGCCCACACGGTGCTGGCAAACAGCACCAGTGCGTACAGGCCCAGTGCGGCGCGGTGGGTTGCCAACAGCAGCAGCCCGGTCAGGGCAATGCCGATACCGGCCAGCAGGTAGTACAGCGACCCGCCGAGCATCGTCAGCTTGATACCCCCGGCCAGCAAGGCCAGGCCCATGATCAGCAGCAAGACGCCTAGCAGCCTGGGCAGCAGGCGGCTTTGGCTCGAAGCACCATCAGTGCTCATAGTGTGTTTCTCCGTGACGTTGGAATTATGTAACCCGATGCTTCTTCACTGTAGATGACGATTCGGCACAGGCTTGGTTCAGCGTTAATTGGTTTTTCTGTGGATAAGCATGGTTATCCACAGGCGGGCGATTTATCCCCAGGCGCGGAGGGGTGTAAGACAGCGCTGTCTTTGCGTGAAGGGATATTCGGCAAGATGGGGTCGACCGGAGGTGAAACGTTTCAGATTGTTGCCGGTAAGGATAAAGGGAGTTGCCTTGGAGAGAAAGGACGAATCGCGATATGCATCATTTCTGAATTGGTAACAGTGACTAAGTGTCGCTGCAAAAACAGTGTGGGAGGGGGGGCTTGTGTGGGAGCGGGCTTGCTCGTGAATGCGCAGTGCCAGTCGATACTTGAGTGACCGATCCGCCGCTTTCGCGAGCAAGCCCGCTCCCACACAAACCCTGCTCCACAGGGGTATTGGTGGTGTGTGTTAGAAGGTGGTGCGGATGCCGACTTGCACGCTTCTGCCCGGCGCCGGCGCAATATCGCGCAGGATCGAGCTGGCATAGCGCACGGTCTGGTTGGTCAGGTTCTCGCCGTTCACAAACGCCAGCCACTGGCTGCCGCCTACGTTGAAGCGATAGCCCGCGCTGGCGCCCAGGGTGGTGTAGCCGTCGGTGCCGCTTTCGTTATCCGGCACGCGGCCTTGGCCTGCGGCATGTTCCACGTCGATCCGCGCTTGCCAGCGGTCCAGTTCCCACAACAGGCCGCTGTTCAGGCGCAGCGGGGCAATGCGGGGCAGGGCTTCGCCGGTGTCCAGGTTGGTGGCGCGGGTATAGTCGCCCGACAGTTCCAGGGCGAACTTGCCGTAAGCGCCTTCCCCCAGCTTCCAATGATCTTGGGCTTCGAAGCCGGCGAATCGGGCACGTACGCCGGAGTATTTGTACTCAGGGATGCCGTCTGCGTCTTCTTCACCTTCATCGTTGAGTGTACGACCGCTGCCCAGCAGGCCGATGTAATTGGAGAAGTGGCTGTAGAACACGCCGAAGCTGCCCTTGTGGGTGCCATTGTCAAAACGCAGGGCCAGGTCGCTGGACACGGCTTTTTCTTTTTTCAGGTTGGCATCGCCCAGCTCATAGGTGCCGGTGGCCACATGGGCGCCGTTGGCGTACAGCTCATAGAAGGTCGGCGCGCGTTCGGTGTAGCCCAGGGTGGCAGCCAGGGACCAGACTGGCGTGAGGCTGTACACCGCGCCCGACGACAGGCTGCCGGCGGTGAAGTTATTGGATTTATCGGCTCCGGCAAAGCGTTCGTTGCCTTTGGCATCCGGGTCGACGCTGGTGTGCTCCAGGCGCCCGCCCAGGCTGAGCTTGAGGCGCTCGGTGGCCTGCATTTCTTCAAGGATAAACAGCGCGCCAGCATTGGTGTCGGTCTGCGGCACGAAGGCTTCTTCGCCCAGGGCCGAGAATTCGTTGCGGGTCACTTGGGCGCCGACCACGCCGTCGAACGGGCCGATGGGTTGGTGGCGGGCTTCGACGCGGGCTTCATAGCCCTTGTTCTTGAAAATCGTGCCGGTTTCGCCGCCTTCGATTTCGCGGTGTTCGTAGTCGGTGTAGCCCGCGTCCACCTTCACCGAGGTGAACGGGCCTTGCAGGTTGCGCACTTCGGAGGCGAAGGCGTAGTGGTCCTGCTTCATGCGGATGCGTACGTCCTGCTCGGCAGGAGAACCGTAGTTGGCGTCGTAGCTGCTGTAGGAAAGCCCGGCGTAACCGTCATCCCAGGTGTAGGAACCGCCCACCGCGCCACCGTCCTGGCGCCCGTCGCTGTTGCCCAGGCGGCCGTTTTTGCCGGGGGCATCATCGGTTGCCGGGGCGTGGCGGCTGCGGGCCTGGCCTGGGATTTTCAGGTCGTTGAATTCCCGCGCGTTGGCGTCCAGGTGCAAGGCAAAGGTGCCGTTGCCGGCTTCCAGCTTGCCCGCGCTGCTGCGGGTGGTGTCGGCGCCGCCGTAGCGCAACTCACCGGCACCGTGGATGCCTTCGATGGCCTCGGTGGGGATGCGGTTGTCGAAGGTGTTGACCACGCCACCGATGGCGCTGCCGCCGTACAGCAGGGCGGCGGGGCCGCGCACGATTTCGATACGGTCGACGTTGACCGGGTCCAGCGGCACCGCGTGGTCATAGGACAGTGACGACGCATCCAGTGCACCCACGCCGTTGCGCAGGATGCGAATACGGTCGCCGTCCTGGCCGCGGATGATCGGCCTGCTGGCGCCTGGGCCAAAGTACGACGACGACACGCCCGGTTGCTTGTTCAGGGTTTCGCCCAGGCTGCCTTTCTGTTGCAGGGTCAAATCGTCGCCTTCCAGTACCGTGGTGGGCGAGGCGAGCTGCTCGCTGCCCAGTGGATTGCCGGTGATGACTTGGGGTTGCAGCTCAAGGGCGTGGGCTTCGGAGCTGATCAGCAGGGCGGCGGCAAGCGGGGTCAAGCGCCACAGAGAAGAGAGAGACATCGGACATTCCTTGGCAAAACGGCGAAAAGATTTGAAAGCTATAGTTACAATATAACATCTCTTTTTCGCTGGGAACGGGAACTTTTTATAACCGGGTGGGCGGGGTGTTAAGGTGTGCGCCTTCAAGACCCATTTCTGATAGGCCCGGCATGACCGCGACAAGCAACGACCCCCTGCACGGCG
Organism: Pseudomonas kairouanensis; assembly: GCF_004682055.1. Lineage (GTDB taxonomy): Bacteria > Pseudomonadota > Gammaproteobacteria > Pseudomonadales > Pseudomonadaceae > Aquipseudomonas > Aquipseudomonas kairouanensis. The sequence continues at coordinate 377,787 of NZ_QUZU01000001.1, forward strand.
TGACCTTGCAACACATCCTCACCACGCTGGTAGAACATTACGAATGGTCCGGCCTGGCCGAGCGCATCGACATCCGCTGTTTCAAGAGTGACCCGAGCATCAAGTCGAGCCTGACGTTCCTGCGTAAAACCCCCTGGGCGCGGGAAAAAGTCGAAGGTTTGTACGTGAAGCTTATGCGCACCAAACGCCCGCTGGACTGACCCCATGAAGCGGTTCGTAGCGGCAGCGGCGCTGGCGGGTTGGGCGGGGCTGGCGGTCCAGCAATACCTGATTTTTTATTCGCGTTGGGAGTCCGGCGCGAGCCTTTTGGGTGGGCTGGTCAACTTTTTCAGCTTCTTCACGGTGCTGACCAATACCTTGGCGGTGGTGGTATTGAGTTATGCCCTGGTTGATCGGGACTGCACCGCGAAGCGGTTTTTTCTCGCGCCCAAGGTCAGCAGTGGCATTGCCGTGAGCATCCTGGTGGTCGGCCTGGCCTACAACCTGTTGCTGCGGCATTTGTGGCAGCCAGAAGGCTTTCAATTTATCGCCGATGAACTGCTGCACGACGTGATGCCGGTGCTGTTTTTCATCTATTGGTGGCAGTGCGTGCCCAAGGGCAGCTTGCGCCTAAAACACATCGCGGGTTGGGTGATTTACCCGCTGGTGTATTTCGCTTACGTGCTGTTGCGGGGGGATTTGCTTGGGCAGTATCAGTACCCTTTTATCGACGTGGGCACCCTGGGTTATCCGCAGGTGTTTGTGAATGCCGGGGGGATTTTGGCGGGGTTTGTGCTGGTTGCTTTAGCGGTGGTGGGGTTGGATAAGTCCTTGAAGTCACCCCGAACTTAGGTTGGACACAGGTCCAACTGTGGGAGGGGGCTTGCCCCCGATAGCGGGGTGTCAGTCAGCACATCGGGTACTGATACACCGCCATCGGGGGCAAGCCCCCTCCCACAGGTATTAGGCTTCTTCGCTGCCTTCTGCGCGCCAGTAGCCCACGGCCTTGAGGAATTCCTCGTTGACCTTGTGGGTGTCCAGCAACACTCGGCGAACCTGGCGCGATTGCTTGGTTTCCATCGCCACAAAGCTGTACAGCGAGCCAGCTGGCAGCGTCAGTTTCTGCACGGTGTCCAGCAGGTCATCCTGGCCGCGAATCACCCAGATCACCTCGACATCTGCCGCACTTTGCAGTGCCTGCTTTTCCGCCGTATCGGCGATCTCGATCACCGCCAGCACCCTGCGCCCGGCAGGCAGTTCATCCAGGCGCCGCGCGATGGCGGGCAGGGCGGTTTCATCGCCGATCAGCAGGTAGCTGTCGAAGATATCCGGCACGATCATCGAGCCCCGTGGCCCACCGATGTAGAGGTGCTGGCCGACCTGCGCCTGCTCGGCCCAGGTGGACGCAGGGCCATCGCCGTGCAGCACGAAGTCGATGTCCAGCTCGCCGATGCTCAGGTCGTAGCGCCGTGGCGTGTAGTCGCGCATGGCCGGCTGCGGGCCGTCACCCTTGATGCTGAAGGTGGGGCTTTGCAGCGCGGCCTGCTCGGCGGCGTTCTGCGGGAACAGCAGTTTGATGTGGTCGTCGCTGCCCAGGCTGATAAACCCGGCCAGCTCCGGACCACCCAGGGTGATGCGGCGCATGCGCGGGGTAATATCGACCACCCGCAATACGTCCAGGCGGCGACGTTTGATTTCGTGGCTGACGCGGTGGATCACTTGGCTATTCATTGGTCTTTCCCGTCGGCGATGGATTGAGCGGTGCTGTTGAGCAGCGCCGCGACACGAACGATTTCTTCCGGGCTCCAGCGCCCGTGGTGCGAGTGCAAGGCATGGCGCAGGTTGTGCACGGCTTCATGGATTTCTGGCGGACGGTCATGGCCGCGCAGGGAGCGTTTGCTCACGTCGATGCGCATGCGCACGCCGTCCAGCGCCACTTGCTGCTCGCTTAAGAAGAGACGACCGGCGTCGGTGATTGTGTAGCGCTTTTTTCCGCCGTCGGCGTCGCCCTGGATCAGATCGCTTTCTTCCAGGAAGGTCAGGGTCGGGTAGATCACGCCGGGGCTGGGGGTGTAGGCGCCGTCGAACAAGGCTTCGATGCGGCGGATCAGGTCATAGCCATGGCATGGCTGCTCGGCGATCAGCGCCGGCAACAACAATTTAAGATCGCCGGGTGCAAATACCCGAGGGCCGCGACCGCGGCCTGCGCGCGGGTCAAAGCCGTCGCGCTGATGAGGATGGTCTCGCATAGGTAGGAGCCTCTGTGTGTGTCTAGATATAACGTAAGATATATCTTATTGCTGTGGCAATATCTCCCGACCGGCGGTCGTGTCTGCTGAGGCCTCATAAGCCTCCAATTTGTGCAACACCTCGCGCGTCAAGTTGCTGGCCAGGGCGGCTTCGCTGGGCACCTCTTCGGTAAAACCCGCCGCCAGGATGCGCTCGTAAGCTTCGCTGCTCATTGGCTGGCCGCTGAGCACTTCGGCGTGGGGCACGTTCAGTGCGTCGGCCAGTTCCAGCAGGCGCGGCTTGAGGCGCTCGCGTTCGGCGGTGTCGGCGTTGGCCCATTGGTTCTGGGCGAACAGCAAATCGTCGAGGGGGTCGATCAGTTCGTTGGCGCGCGCCAGGCTGGCCTGGAACCGCGTCGCATGGGTGGTGCGCAGGTAGCGGTCCCAGAACGGCTGCCCCAGCATGCCCTGCACCAGCCCGTCACTGGCTTCGCCGCGCATGACCGTGTCGAATGCGCTGTTGAGGTGGATGGGGCTGACATCGGCGGTGCTGCGATAGTGCATGTAGGGCGCGACCCATGGCAGTTTCAGGCGGGTTTTCAAACCGGTGTGATAAGCCAGGTACACCTCCACTTCATCCACCGTGCCCGGCACACCGTCAATCACCTCGGTGCTGAAACGCAGGCCCTGGCCGCCATCTTCCCGGGGTTTGATGCGCTGGCGGATGTCGGCCTGGGCGGCGCGGTTCAGGCGGTCCAGGCGCGACTTGCCCCGCGCCAGGTGGGCCAGTTTCAACTCCCGCAGGGCGCCGCGCAGGTCGCGGTCGATCTCCACCAACTGCACCTCCAGGCCCATCGCATTGAAGATATGCGCCCCGGCATCGGCGCAGGTCACCGGGTTGCTTGCCATTTGAAACAGCCGCGCTCGCAGGTCGCTGTCGGCTTCCATGGTCAGCAACATGCGCCAGACTTTGTCGGTCAGGTCGCCGCGGCTTTGCTCGTACTGCGCGGCGTCCTGAGCCTCTTCAAAAAACGCTGAGGGTTCCAGGCTTTTGATGACCTCGAAAAAGCCTTGGGAGCCGTGTTCGGCCTCAACATCGTTCCACAGCGCCTGCATCCAGGGGCGGTGGTGGGGCTCTTCCTGTTCCAGCCAGAACCCGGCATCGCCTCTGGGTGGGTAGCTGCGATAAGGGTCCAGGCCGGCTTCCAGGCGATAACTCACCAGACGCTGTTCGGCTTCTGCACTCAAGTGGTTACGGTCCAGGCGCGCCCGTGCGAGCAGTTCGGCTTCGGGTTGCCATGGCAAAAACTGCGGCAGGCTGTTGATCGCGGTGTTTTGCACATCCAGGTAAAACCCCCAAGGCCTGGATCGCTCGAACAGGCCAGTAGGCCAATCGTTGATCGCGGTGTTACGCAGGGACAGGGCTTCCAGGTGCGGCCAGCGTGCCACATCCGGCGACTGCGTCAGTTGGCGGTTGTACGCCAGGGACAACTGGCGCAAATGGGTCAGGCCACTGATTTTTTCCAGGTTGTCGGCGTGCCATAGAATCGGGTTGCTCTCCAGGCTCAGATGAGTGAGCGAGGTCATGCGCGTGAAGGCCGTGGGCACCTGGCTCAATTGATTGTTGCGCAGGTTCAGGCTGATCAGTTGCGGGAAGCTGTCGAGAAAGCGCATGTCGCTGTTGAGCAGTTGGGCATCGATCAATTCCATGTGCAGCACATGCTTGAAGTTGGCGCGCAGGCGCAGGTTGTCGAGCAGACCGGTCAGCCGCACGCCTTGCAGGTTCAGACGGATGCCGGTTTCGTCGGCGTCGAGGTTTTCTTCCCAGGTGCGCAGCAGGGCCTTGGCCAGGTAAGCACGCTGATGACCTGGGCCTGGGGGCTCGTCCATAGGGGCGGCGTTGATCCAGTTGCTGAGATCCGCCTGCAACTCGGTTTTTTCGATTTCTCGGGCTTCGAAGCGTTGCCGTTGCAGTGGGTCTTCCAGCGTGGTCAGGTAGGTGGCTATCACCTCTGGTTCGGCGTAGGGGTACAAGGCCTTGACTCGCTGTTCAAGGGTGCCGGGGAACAGGCGGCTGCTCCAGTGTTGTACACCGTGCATGGGTTTTTGCAGCAGATGCTGCGTGTGCAGGCGTGGTTTGCTGGGTGGCTCTGCCAGCACAGTACGTCGCGCATCGGTACTGCGCAGGTTGTCCATCACCCAGGCCTTGAGGGCAGGACCATTGGCAAAGGCGTTGCGTTTGGCCGCAGCCAAGGCTTGGTGCAGGGCCGCGAAAAAATCCATGGCAGGTTGCAGGCGATGCAGTTGGTCATCGTATAGCGCGTAGAGCCCATCGGTTTTCAGCAGCAGCCGTTGCCGGCTTGCCAGCTCTGGCCCGGCACTGGCGCGCAGGGTGGCAATGGGGGTGTTCTGGCGGATCTCAATGCGGCTGTCGGCCAGGTTGTCGCTGAATACGCGCAGGGTGTCGAGCACCATTTGTTCGGTGGCCGGGCCAAACAAGTGAGGGTGGTAAAAACCCTGGTAAGCATGGGCACCATGGGCTTGCACCTGCAGTTCACGGGCGATGGTTTTCAGGCGCAGGGGCACGCGCTTTTCGCTGTCCATGATCGCCAGTTCGTCCGCCCGCGCCTGGGCGACAACGTGCTCTGCGAGACTTTTCGGCAGGCCGGGGCAGGCTTGGCGCACGCGCAGGGCGTGCTCGCTGGTGAGGTCTTCGCTGTGGCGGTAAAGGTAGGCGAACAACGAACCCTGACGCTGGGCGAGTTGATCGGCCATGCGATTGCGCAGGGCTTCAGTCTGCGCCGCGCGGCCTTCGGGCAGGGTGCCGAGCAGGGTGGTCAACGGCTGCTCGTCGAGGAAGTCCACCAGGCGCTCCGGCAGCCGGCCCAGGTTCAGGTCGTCGCGGCTGATGGCCAGGGTATGGGGCGCGTCTGGTTCGCCAAAACGTAGGTGCTCGCCGCTCAGGTTGCTGCTTTCAAACACCAGTATCGCGTGACCCTCGGGCCAGCCCGGCAGCTCGCGGGCGATGTGTGGGCTCCAGTAGGTGTCGTGGTCCACCGGTTCGCCGGCCCGCAGTTTCTGCGGTAACTCGGCGGCTTGCTGCTGCAGGCGAGTGCGTTTGAGGGTGTCGTCCAGCAGCGGTGCCGGTTGGTCGTCGGCCTGAACAGCGCGCAAGCGGTCATGGTCGAGTCCGCTGGTGCGCAGAATCTGTTCGTGTGCTGTTGTATCGAACGGTCCTAATGCCTGCAGGCGGCGCTGGTCATCCCAAGCGCGTGGTCCGTCATTGTGGCGGATGGGGGGAGCGTACGCGTCGGCGCGGTTGGGGTGCTGGATGCGGTGTTCACCGCTGGCGGCGTCGAATGTGAGCGCGTAGTTCGCACCGTCCAGCGGCAGGATTTTTTGCCCGCCGTGGCTATGTAACCCCAGGGCATCGGCACGGGAATCGGCGGGCAGTTGCAGCGCTTGCTGGTAGGGGCGCGGGTCGGGGTGCCACAGGCGCGTCCTGCCATTGACCTCGACCGCGTGCAGGCCGTTGACGAACGCCGATTGTGCCAACTGGCCGCCGACACCAAACGCAGCCAGTTGCACCACGTCACCGACCACCCCCACAAAGTGCCCGGCCGCTTCCAGTGCCTGGCCTTCGGCAAGGTCGACCACGCCTTCCACCAGTTCATCCAGCAGTTGGTAGGCGGTGTAGGCCAGCATCACTTCACCCAGCAACGGCACAAACGGAGTGATGACCAGCAGCGCCACGTTCAGCACGCCCTCCAGGGTTTGACTGAGCGAATCCCACCAGGCCCAACGTGCACGGCGGTCGGCATCGGCGGTGGAGACGGCAAGGGCGCGGCCATCGTTGAGGATTTTATTCAACGCCGCCTGGTAGAGCTGTGGCCATAAGTCGCCGTCGATACGCACGGCGGAAAAAGTCGGGCGCTGTTGCAGGCTGCCAAAAAAAGTCGCGCGTTGTGGATGGTCGACAAATTGGCTGAAAAACTGGCGATAGGCAGGGGCTTTCAAACGTTCCACCAGCGCCGTTCGCAATGCTTGGGTGCTGGCAAACGTCTGGATCGCGCCGTTGGGGTCGTGAGGGATATACACCACCACCGGCACCACGGTGCTGGCCTGGTCCAGGTCGGCAGCAATCATCAGGATGCCGGTCAGCAGCGTGTCTTGCATGCCCAACCGGTAAAACTGCATCACACCCCGTTCACCTTTTACAGTGCGCTGCAGCAGGTGAAAGGTGGACGGCGGGATATCACCCTGCAGCAAGGCCAGGTGCGACGCGTTGTCGAGGGCAGCCTGCTGGCTGGCAATCACCTCGGACTGCAGGCCAGGCGCATCTAGCAGGTGTTGTTGCAAGTGCCGCGCATACTGCGCACCCAGGTCCAGTTCGCGGCACAGGCTGACGAACTGCGCGATGCTCATGTGCTCTTTGTGCGCCTCGATCATGAAGTGGCCGCGTGCATCCGGTCGGGTGATGTAGCTGGAGCTGTCGGTGAAGGTTTCGTCGCTGGCGAAGTTTTGCAGCGCCGCCTCCAGCAGCGACAGGGTGCGGCTGGTGCTGCCCTTGAGCAGCGTGCCCTTGGCGATCACCAAAAACAGATGCGTGGCACGCACATCCAGGTCGAGCCCGTAGCGTTGCTGCAGTGCACGGGTGAGCAAGGGCGCCGCGAACGCGTGCAGGTCTTGCAGTTGTGCGAGGCGTTTGTCGACGTTGTTTTGTGCGCGCCAGGCTCGCGCGTTGGCGGCCTTGATGGGGGCGTGGTCCTGGTCGGCGGTGCGCAACAGGGTGGGCAGGCGTGTCAGCGGTACCTGGCTCAACGCCTGTGCCCGAGGCCAGGTGGTGGCGTGCAGCCAGTCGGGCAGGTTGCGTTGGATCAGCGGGTAGTGCGGGCCTTTAGGCATGGCGGATGACCTTGAATCGGGGACAAGGTCATCAGCCTAGGGACGGTGGATCTATTGCTGGGATTAGATAATTAGACCTTCACAGAGGCCCCCCGGCGCTAGTTATCGGAACCTGCCCCGGCAACAGGTAAGGCCGTGGGCAGGCATTGGGTCTGTTCACCCGGCTGCAGGTAGGGCAACAGGATCGGCGCCATGCCCTTGAGAACCTGCACCGGCAGTGCCGACGTGAAGGTGAAGTGTTCTGCGGACTGCCCAGGTACGAAGGCTGTCAGTGTGCCGAAGTGGTGCTCGCCCAGATAAAACACAAAGGTGGCGGTCCGGTTGATGGATTTGGAACTGAGGATCCGTCCGCCCGCGCCAATGGCTTCGATGCGATTGTCACCGGTGCCGGTCTTGCCGCCCATGGCCAGCGGTGTGCCGTCGGCCAGTTTGAAACTGCCGGCCACCCGTTTGGCGGTACCGGCATCCACCACTTGCGACAGAGCGCCGCGCAAGGCTCTGGCCACTTCCACCGGGAGCACTTGCTTGCCCGGCGTGGGGTCGTTGACCACCTGGGTTTCATAGGGCGTATCGGCGGCAAAATGCAGGCTGTCGATGCGCAACACCCGAGGGCGTACGCCGTCGTTGAGGATGATCCCCATCAGCTCCGCCAGCGCGGCGGGGCGGTCGCCCGAGCTGCCGATGGCGGTGGCCAGTGACGGCACCAGGTGGTCGAACGGGTAGCCCACGGCTTGCCAGCGCTGATGAATATCCAGGAATGCCTCGATCTCCAGCATGGTGCGGATGCGGCTGTCCCGCGCGCTTTGATGTCGGCTCTTGAACAGCCAGCTGTAGACCTCCTGGCGTTCGAACTGGCTGGCCTTGACCGCCTCGCTGAAGGTGGCGTCGGGATGGTTGAGCAGGTAGCCCAGCAGCCACAGGTCCAGCGGATGCACCTTGGCGATATAGCCCTGGTCGGGCAGGTCGTAAGTGCCGGGGCCATACGCCGTGTAGAGTTTTTCCAGGCGCTCGTCGGTGAGTTTTTCGTTGCTCTTGGACCCGGTCAGGTGGGCGCGTACGAAGCGATTGAAACTGTCCTGGCTGGCATTGGGCAGCAGGTAGCGGTGTACGGCCGCGAGGCGAATCGGCGTGGGCCGCAGGCTGTCGAGGAAGGTTTCCAGGCGCGCCTGGGTGTCTTTCTTCTGGTACTTCTTCCAGAATTTGCGCAGGAACGTCGTTCCTTCACGGTCGGCGAACCCGGCGAGGTATTCCTGGCGACGCGGGTCGCTGTCGTCCTTGAGCAGTTCGGCGCTGTTGTTTTCCCCAGAGTAGGTGACATAGCGCACCACATCGCGCATCAGGCGAATGAACGGCAGGTTGATGGACTCGCGCAGGGCATCGCGCAGGGTAGGGCTGCGGCCGTTGTCCTGGCTGCGAAAGTTGTGAAAGGTGTGCAGGCCGCCGCCGGTAAAAAAACGCTCGCCGGGGCTGGCCGAATAGGTGCGGTCGAGCGCCGCGTCGAGCATTTTCGCCAGGGAGGTGTCCGGGGCCTGAATCAGGTAGTCGAGGGCCCAGCGGCTCAGGCGGTCCTGGTCGTCCACCACGACTTTTCTCAGCGCGGCGGGGGCTTGGGCGGCGTACTTGGCGTGCAGCTCGGTGATGATTTGCAGGTAGGTGGTGAGCACTCGCAATTTGGCTGTGGAGCCCAGTTCCAGCTTGCTGCCCTCGTTGATGTCAAAGGGCTGGTCGGTGTTGTCGGTTTGCACCCGCACCCGCGAACCGTCGGGGGTCAGCTCGAACAGGGTGAAGCTGTAGCGCACCTGCGCGGTGCTGGCAGGCGTGAGCAGGCGCTCGCCGAGCAGGCCGATCTGGCGCGCGTATTCCGGGTCGGCAAGGTGCTTGAGGTAGGCGCTGGCCTGGCCTTGCAGTTCGGCGTTCAGGGTTGAGGTGGCGGACAGGTCGAGGCGATCGAGGTCGTACAGCGGTCGGTCGAGCAGGGCGGCCAAGCGGCTGCGGGCCACGCTGATGCCTTTGTTGGTCTCGATGGGTTGCACGGTGGGTTGTTGCACCCAGTCGCGGTAAGTGACTGTGCTCGCCAGGGCGGCCTTGAGCAGTGCCGGTTCGATCACACCGTTCTGGGCCAGCAGGCGCAGGTGGCTGTCGGTGAGCTGCGCCAGTTCATTGCGACCCTTGGCCAGGTAATGGGACGGTCTACGCTGAGCGATGATCAACGACAATACTTGGCGCAGGGCCAGGCCTTGCTCTGCGTTCACAGGGCCGCGCAGCGCCTGGTTGACCTGGTTGAAATCGGCGCCGTACCACACCCGTAAACCTTCGGCCATGCCGTGCACTTCACCATGCCCGGGCACGGCCGACAGCGGCACGCTGTTGAGGTAGTCGCGCAGGATATTTTTGCGTGCAGGCAGGGTGTCGGGGCCGTCCTGGTAGGCGCGCACGGCGGCGGAAAACATCTGCCGCAGTTTCTCGCCGCCCGACAGGGTCAGGCCATCGGGCGAGTGGCGGTACTTTTCCAACTGGGTGGCCAGGGTACTGCCGCCGGCGCTCTGGCCCGGCAGGTGCAACAGCTTGGCCACTTGCGACCACGCGGCCTTGGCAAAACGCGGCCAGTCCACCGCCGGGTTGGCCTGGGGTTGGGCGGGGTCGAGCAGGTCGCGGTTTTCGATAAACAACAGGCTGTTGACCACCAGGGGGGGGATTGCGGCAAAGCTGTCGTACAGCTGTTGCGGGTAGTTGTATTGATAGAGCGGCACCGCACGGCAATCGGTGATGGATAGCCCCGCCTGGATCTTTTCCGCATAGGGCACAAACAGGCCCTGGCTGCTGTAGTCCATCAGTTCGGGCGAGAAGCGCGCCTGGGCCTGGATCACATAACCGCGCTTGAGCAAGCGTGGCAGGAAGGTCCCCAGGTCGCTGTAGCCCAGGCGCCGATCGAATGGGCCCGCGCCGGGATACACCATGGCATCGCTGGCACCGGGCTGTACCTGGTAAGTGAGGTCGCGGGCCAGGCGGCTCAGTTCCTGGGCCTGCAGGCGTGAGGTGCGCATCTCTTTATTGGCCGCCAAACCCAAGGCAATCAGCGCGAGCAACACGATCAACCCGAACAGCCGCAACCCGTAGCGAGGCCGGGGTTTGTGTTTGGGTAAAGGCGCTGGGTCCGAACTGCCTTGTACTTTCGCAGCCTTGCTCGATTCGGTTTGCCACAGTGCGCCCATAGTCGATTGATCCCTGCACGCAGATTGATCGGACTTGCTGCAAGCTTAGTCGCTGGGGGCTGTTTGTGAGGGAATTCTGTTTTGTTTGTAGGATGTTTGCACAAGAGGCGTTGCGACGTTTCGTCGCGCAAGGTAGGTAATATGCTCCTGTAAAATCAGTTTTTATCGGGTGCTTTCACTAAATTGCCTCGTTTTTATAGTGAAACGCCCTGACCCCGGCTTTTTATACTGCACGCCCCGCCCTGCTTGCCTATGGCGGACACTCCAATAACAAAATGAGGTTGTATCCCTTATGCCAGTCGGCAACCCACTGCCCCATGGCGAGACCGCTCAAGGCGGCCCGCTCAAACGCGAACTCGGTGAACGGCACATTCGCCTCATGGCCCTCGGTGCCTGCATCGGTGTCGGTCTGTTCCTCGGCTCGGCCAAGGCCATCGAAATGGCCGGCCCGGCGATCATGCTGTCGTACATCATCGGCGGCCTGGCGATCCTGGTGATCATGCGCGCCCTCGGCGAGATGGCGGTGCACAACCCCGTCGCCGGCTCGTTCAGCCGCTATGCCCAGGATTACCTCGGCCCGTTGGCGGGCTTTCTCACGGGCTGGAACTACTGGTTCCTGTGGTTGGTGACCTGCGTTGCAGAGATCACCGCCGTCGCCGTGTACATGGGCGTGTGGTTTCCCGACACGCCACGCTGGATCTGGGCCCTGGCGGCGTTGATCAGCATGGGTACCATCAACCTGATCGCGGTAAAAGCCTTCGGTGAGTTCGAGTTCTGGTTCGCGCTGATCAAGATCGTCACCATCATTGCGATGGTCATCGGCGGCGTGGGCATCATTGCATTCGGCTTTGGCAACGACGGCGTGGCGCTGGGTATTTCCAACCTATGGGCCCATGGCGGGTTCATGCCCAACGGTGTGCAGGGTGTATTGATGTCTCTGCAAATGGTGATGTTCGCCTACCTGGGCGTGGAGATGATCGGCCTCACCGCCGGTGAAGCACGCAACCCACAGAAGACCATTCCCAGCGCCATCGGCTCGGTGTTCTGGCGCATTCTGCTGTTCTACGTGGGAGCGTTGTTCGTGATTCTGTCGATCTACCCGTGGAATGAAATCGGCACCCAGGGCAGCCCGTTCGTGATGACCTTCGAGCGGCTGGGCATCAAGACCGCCGCCGGGATTATCAACTTCGTGGTGATTACCGCCGCGCTGTCTTCATGCAACGGCGGCATCTTCAGCACCGGGCGCATGCTCTACAGCCTGGCGCAGAACGGCCAGGCCCCGGCCACCTTCGGCACCACTTCCAGCAATGGCGTGCCGCGTAAGGCATTGCTGTTGTCGATCTTCGCCCTGTTGCTGGGCGTGCTGCTCAACTACCTGGTGCCGGATCAGGTGTTTGTGTGGGTCACCTCCATTGCCACCTTCGGTGCGATCTGGACCTGGCTGATGATCCTGCTGGCCCAGCTCAAGTTCCGCAAAGGCCTGAGCCCGGCCGAACAGGCAGGGCTCAAGTACCGCATGTGGCTGTATCCGGTCAGTTCCTACCTGGCCCTGGCATTCCTGGTGCTGGTGGTGGGCCTGATGGCGTATTTCCCGGATACCCGTGTGGCACTGTATGTGGGGCCTGCCTTCCTGGTGTTGCTGACGGTGCTGTTCTACGTCTTCAAGCTGCAACCGACCAACGCAGACCAGGTCGCCGCGCAATCGCTGTGAGGCTCAATCGGCCCGTTGCGCGCCACTTTGGGCCGCGCGGGTCAACTGGCTGACCAGGCGATTGAGCTCGGCTTCTTTTTCCTCCTTGATGGACTGGCGCCGCTCCTGATAATCCATGGAGCGGGTGTCGGGTACTTCCTGTTTCAGCGTTTCGAGCTTGTAGCGCGTCACCTCCTCGACGGTTGCGAAGGGCTCCGGCAGGCTGCGTGCCAGGTACTTGATCCAGAATTCCTCCATCAATACCGAGTTCGCGGCGCCGTTGGTGGCCTTCAATGCGACCATTGCCCGGGTGATTCGAGCCAGGGCCTGGTTGGTCAGGTCGTTACCCGGTGCGTACAGCCGTTCTTCATGCTGCAACGGCAGGTTGTAGGCTTCGCGAAAGTGCAGGCGCAGGTACAGTTTGACCTCCACGTCATCCGGCTCCTGTCCTTGCGGGCCTCGCTCGTTGCGCAACGCAATCAGGTGGTCGTCGGCCAGTCGGTCCAGGCTGCGCAGGTAAAACAGGCCCTCGGCCAATGCCAGCAGATCTCGGTTGGCCTGGTTGGAGTTGGGACGCTCCATGGCCTGGTGTTGGCGGTGCAGGATTTCCATATTGCTCAAGGCCAGGATGGCGCCGTCGCCACAAGTGCCTGCCAGGTAGGTGTTGAGGAATATGGTCTCGCGCAGTTCGTGGGATTCGGCCATGCCGTGCATCACTCGCCACACCCGCGTCACCAGCGTCGCTCGCCTTGCGGGCGTTTTGTAGTCGTGGGCCAGGGTCAGGTCTCGCAAAACGCGGAACACATCATCGGAGCTGGCACCCTCATGGTTCTGGAGTTGCTCCCACACCGTTTTGCGTTGTGCATGGTCGCGTGTGGGCACACCTTCGAGCCAGGCATTCAAATCAGTCGGCGTCGGCTGTACATGCAAGGTGCCTGGCATCGTGCCGCCCAGCACCGTATTGGTTTGCAGGCGGTATTCGGTCAAGCGTTGCAAGGTGGCGGCATTCAACGGGTTGCCATGCAAGATGGTGCCGCGATTGGCCATGCGCATGGCGGCATTGGTGAGCAATGCCTCGGGGACGGTGGTGATCTGGTTTTCCTGTAGCAGCAGGCTGTGCAAATGGGAAAGGCGTTCGGCGCCGATGGGCCACTGGCTGATACCGGTCTGCTGCAGGCTCAGATTGAGCAAGTGGTGCATAGCTGATACGTCCGGCGTCAAGCCCAGTGGGTTGCCGTTCAGGTTCAACTCTTCCATGTGCGTCATGCCGGCCAATCTCTGCCGTGAGTCTTCGGTGAGCGTGATGTTGTTGTCGCTCAGGTCGAGCTGCTCCAGTTGCAGCATATCGGTGACGCTGGTGGGCATTTCGGTGAGCATGCAGTCCAGCCGCAGCGATTTGAGGCCAATGAATTTGCCCAGGAAGTCGTTGCCTGCGGGCGTGAAGGCGTCGCCGGATATCTTCAGGTATTCGATATGCGCGAAGCCTCGGGTGCCCAGGATAAAGTCCGCATCCGGCAGGTTATTGCCGTCCAGCTGCAGTTCAAGACCATAGGCATCGAACAAGCCGCCGTAGATTGTCCGCCGTGTCTCGCGCCGCCAGGCGCGCAGAATCTGCTGCGCTGCCAGCCGTCGTCGCCCAAGGTTCAGGCCCAGTGGGTCATTGGCATCGATGTCGGACTCAGTGTTCGCCCAACGATCGAGGCCGAATTCCAGGGCCTGGTATTCCGCTTTGCGCCGTTCCAGCTCCAGCAGTGCCGCCGGTTCACTCATATTCAGGGAGTCGATGAATTGGCTGGCATCGGCCCGGCTCATTCTTGGGTAAAGCTCGCGGACCTTGTTGACCAGGTCCGCCGCCTGGGTACCGCCGAATGGCCAAAGATCGCGCAGGCTGAACGGGTAGGCGGTGAAGGTGCTGTGCACGGGCATGGGTGGCTGCAGCCAATAGGGGATGTGCGGCAAGCCCAGCAGGTCTTTGATGGCCACGCGTTGGTTGAGGGCCAGATCGGCGATGCTGGTGCGCAGTGGTGTCAGGTCGCCGCTGTCGTCCAGGCCAATGGCGGTGAGCTGGCTGTCGTTCAGTGTGCGCCACAGGGCGGTGAGCAAATCGGTGGTGATATCCCCAGCAGCGGTAATCAGCTTGCCCTCGGCATCGTAGGCCTGGTAACGCCCGTCGACCCGCGCGAGGATTTTGCGTTGGCTGCCCGTCAGGTAGCCGGCGCTTTCCAGCAAGGGGCCGGTGGCGCTGCCTTGATGAATGTCGACCCGTAGATCCTTGGGCCAGCCGGGCACCAGTTTGAGTGCATGCAGGATGATTTTTTCGCTGTCGGGGTTGCTCAAGGTGGTCAGGTACAAGCCCTCGAATGCACGATTGAGGCGCAGGTCATTGGCGGTCAGCCTGGCCTGTTCCTTAAGACGCAGCGGCACTTGGTCCTTGTCGCTCAGTTGTTTCTGCTCCTTGGGGGTGGCGTGGTCGAGCAGGGCCTGGATGGCACTGATGGGTAACTGTGGGAAATGACCGCGCAAGCGGTTGTGCAGGGCGTTGCTGCTGCGCTCGCTCTGGGCATACAGGGTGTCGAACAGTTGGTCACGTTCGCGGTAGGCATGTTCGGCAATTTTTTTTGCCAGTTTGAACAAGCGCTCCTCTTGGCCCTTGGGCAATTCATCGAGCAGGGCGCGGGTGAGTGCGTCGTCACGTACAAGATGGGTCAGCGGCTCCAGGCTGCGGCTCTGCTGCTGGGACAGCCGGACTTTCTGCGGTGCGGCAGCGTTGGCCGCAGGGTAATGGGCGACGGTGCGACCGGTGTCATCGTGCAGTTCGAGCACATGGCTGCGGGGCCATTGGGGCAGCCCGCACACCAGCAGCAATTGCAGGGAGGGCCGCGCGGTGCGAGTGGCCGAATAGGTGGTCATGGCCTTGATGAAATGCAGGATCTGACGCTCGATACCAAAGCGTTTGCTGCTGTCTTTGAGCAAGGGGGGCGGTGGCAGCGCGGCACAATGCACTTCACGCAGGGCTCGCGTGGGCGTGTCGGTGACTTTCAGGATGCGCGCGGCGGTCGGTTGGTCGACGTTGAAGTCGACGCTGCCCAGGCGTGAGAACAGGTGATGGTCATCCCATGCCAGCGAATTTTCGCTTTCCAGGCGCCAGGCGCCGTGACGGTTGTGTTCAAGGCGTGGGGTATCGACCCCGACTTTTTGCGGGTGCTTGAGGCGCCACTTGCGCACGCTCTGATCGTAAGTCACTGGGTAGAACGCGCCGTACAGGGGCAGCAGTTGGTTGCCCTCCCAATCGTACAAACCTTCGGGGTTGGGTTGCAGGTCGAGGGGCAGTATCAGGTTTTGCTGGTACTGGCCCAGAGAGTAATCAAGCAGGCTCACCAGGCCAGCAGGGCTGCGGCGTTCGCTCATCAGGTCACCCAAGGTGTTGCGCAAGCCCTGGGCGTCGCTGGCCGAGGTCATGCCGAGCAAAGTGCGTTCGTGGGGGTGCAGCACCGAGGCGATGGCCAGGTAAAAACTGTCGACGGCCGGCGATACCGGGATCGCTCCGGCGTTGCGTATGTCATAGGCTTCATAGCGCCCGTCGCCGTAGTGCAGCAGTTCGACGGTGGTGTCATCGGGGCCGGTGTTCTGGTAGCGGTTTTGCGCTTGGCCGTTGACGATCTCGGTGACGGTGAAATGACGATTCAGACGTTCCAGCAGCAGGCTGGTGGTGAACTCCCGTGCCCACTGGTCGGTGTCGTGGCTGAACGCACGGGGGTGGTACAGGCCGTCGATCACGGCGTCGATACGCAACGCAGTGCGGTGTTGCTCAAGGTGTTCGCGCACGTGGGCCGGCAAGCTCGCGTCCTTGAGATAGGCGCTTTGCTGCGCAGGGTCCAGGGGTGTTTTTTCCAACAACTGATACAGGTTGGCCGGGCTCAAGGGGGGGAATTGGGCCTGCAGTTTGCTCAGCAGGGGAGTGACTTGCAGGCCTTCGATGCTGGCCTTGACCGGCACGAAAAACCGCGCCGGATCGTTGTCCGGGACCTGGTGCCGGGCCTGGCCGGCGTAGCGGGTCAGGGCGCGGAACAAGACAATGCGTTCCTTGCTCGCCAGGGCGCTGATTTGCAGGCGCAGACGCGCGATGCGCTGGGCCTCGTTGAGATGGGGGCTGCCTTCTTTACCAAGGGTGGAGTTGGTGGGCTGCTGGCGGATGATCAGCTCGAACAGCGCTTCCTGGGTTGGCACGGTGGTGGCCGGCGCGTCGAGGGCGATGTAGGTGCCGTCGTCCTTGCGCTTGAGGTTGATGGCGTGCGTCGCGTTGTCGTTCGCCGCGTGGCTTTCCAGTAACTGGCCTTGTTGATCGTGTACATGGATGGCCGCAATGGCGGGCCAGCCCGGCAGTTGCACCAGCAGGCCGAATACCGCACTGCCGGCATGGGCAGGCATCGAACCGCTGCGATGAAAACCGCTGCTCAGTTGCTCGATGACCCGGTCAACCTGCACTCGCCGGCTGGCTTCAACCAGGTTGACCGGCGGCGGTTCGCCGGCCCAGATCTTGTCCAGGGTGGCGCGAGGCACGGCGGTGCTGCGCAGCAGGTTACGCACTTGCTCGGCGGGCACTGGGGCTTCGCCGTTAGGCAGCATTTGCCCGATCAGTTGAGCGTCGGTGAGTTGGCCGGCGCCATGCAGGTCCAATACCCAGGCTTGCAGCTTGGGGTCGAACACCACGGGTGCGGCAAAGCCGTCGCCATTTTTGCGTTTGAGCACGAAGCCCAGGGTCTTGGGGTTGGCGGTGACTTGTGCCACCACGTTCAACGAGCCTTGTTGCACGCGCGCGTACTGCCCGCCGTTGATCAAATACAGGCCCTGGGCGTTGGGCATCTGGCCGTCGAGCAGGCTCTGGTTGGCAATGGCGTAAGGCGCGATGTCGGGTTTCCACAGATCGAAGGTGCCGTCACTGCGAGCGACTTTGCGCGGGCCGCCCAGGCGTTGCAGCAGGCCTTCCATGCGTTGGCGATGCACGCGGCCGGCGGTGGAGATCAACAGACCATTGATGGCCAGGTCCGCCACATCGGCCATGGCCGCAGCGAAATCACTGGCCTGGCCCTTGGCGGCCTCGTTGATGCCAATGATCAGGCTGTAGGCCAGGTTGCCGAACACCACCAACTGCATCAATCGATTCAGTCCGGTTACGCCACCGGGCACGGGGGTCATCAACAGTTCCATGATCTCGGTGGCGATGGCCGCCGCCCCGTCGATGACGCCCTGCAAGTCGCGCTCCGAACGCTGAGTGGCGAGCATGCCGAGGTTGGTCTGGTAGTGCCGGATTTGCCGATAAGTCAGGGCTTGTACAAGGCTTGGAGCGCGCGCCGGCTTGGGGTCGAGGACGAAGCGGATGTGTTCCAGGGTTTTGGGCGGGAAGAGGCTGTGAAAACCGTCATAGAGGTAGCCTGCCACCAGGCTCAGGCCTTCGGGGCGCGGCTCCTCGCGCAGCAGGTCCCTGAACTGGTTGATCTCGGTGATGGGCAACTGCCGGGAGAACCAGCCCAGGTCGCCTGCTGCGTGACTGGTCTTGAGGTCATCCAGAAACTGCGCGCCGGCGCGTTGCGCATCCACGTCATAGCGCATGGCGCCACCAGGACGGAATGGAAAATAGGACACCACCCCCAGGCTGCCCACATGGATCAGCAGCAACGGTACCGGGACGCTGGTGCCGGAGGTCGTGAATGGCACCGCGGGCAGGAGGGTGCGGTCGATGTCCATGCTCAAGGTGTCGAAGGGCAGTGCGGGGCCTTTGCCATCGATGGCATCCACCAGGGCTTCGTACATGGCCTGCGTGACGCCGCTGCTGGCACGGTTGCGGTAGGCCTCCAGCGCTTCGAAGCGCAGGTGGGCGCGGGCGCTGGTTTCGATCAAACCGTGCAGCCTGCCGCCTGTGCCCAGGGTGGCGGCCAAGCCGATGTGCAGTTTGCCGCCCAGGTCCAGTTCGCGGCAGATGGCGATGAATTGGCTGACGCTCAGCTGTTTTTCGTCCACGCCGGTCAAGTAGGACGCGTCGACATAGCTGTGCCCGGACTGTTGCGGGTTGCCGGTGGCGAAGTCGAAATTCAGGCAGGCGGCTTCCCACAACGACAGCCTTGAGACGTGGGCGCGGTATTTCCATTCATCCACGGCGCGGCGAAAGCGCGGCGATTGGGTCAACCCGGCGATGCTGCTTTTGCGCGGTTCCCAGGGCGGGGGGGTATCGAGCTTTTCCAGGTAGCGGGTGTTGATGAAGATGTTTTCCGGGTCCAGGCCGCCAAGCTTGCCGCGCAGCAGGGCCAGGCCGCGGGTCTTGAACTGTTCGACCTGGGTTGTGTTTTCTGTTTCGACTGCCTTGAGCGCGTCGATGGCCTCCCGTTGCAGGCGCACATAGTCGCGTCGTTGGGTGGGGGTCAGGCTAGCCATCGACTGGGTGAGGATCTGGCGTAACAGTTCCAGGGCCTGTTGCTGGCCCCATGAATCGCTTGACTGCAGGTGGCCTGAGAGACCGTTGAGGGGGGAGGGGGTGGGCATGGACCATTTCCTTTCACATGGATACGTGGAAGGAAATGGAACCATCCGTTCGACTATGGAGGGCGCTACCTATTTAGCGCTGGCCTGATTCAAGCGCTTGTTCAACTCCAGCCAGGCACCCAGTGCAGCCATCAGCAGCACACCGACCGTTGCGGTCAGCAATTGCATGGCCAGGGCATCGCCGGCCATGGCGTTGAGCATGTCGGCCAAGGGCGCGAGCACTACCCC
Source organism: Pseudomonas kairouanensis (assembly GCF_004682055.1). Taxonomy (GTDB): domain Bacteria; phylum Pseudomonadota; class Gammaproteobacteria; order Pseudomonadales; family Pseudomonadaceae; genus Aquipseudomonas; species Aquipseudomonas kairouanensis. The sequence continues at coordinate 396,566 of NZ_QUZU01000001.1, forward strand.
GAGGCAGAAGATCTCCAGGGAGTAGCGGCCCATACGGCACACCTGGGCAGACACTGGGTTTCGCGTCCAGCCATCGCCCGGTAGCAGCTTGGCAGTGACATACGCCAGGGCCAGGAAATGCAGGAGGCGCAGCGGCGACAGATCGGTCTTGCTGATGGGGTAGATCAGGTCGCTGATCACCGACGGCATGAGCGCATCATGAATCTGGGGCCAACGCCACGACAGGGTCAGAATCCCGGCCACCAACACGTACACCCCTGCCGTGATAAACAACGGCTGGCGCGACAGCGGCCGGGTTTCAACGGGTTTGGCCTGCTGGCTGCGAATCGCCGCCGCACCCCCAAGTACAAACAGCAACTGCCAGGTCACTGGGTTGAAATACCACACGCCGTCCTCGATGGCCCGCAGGTTCCAGCCCATCCACGGCGCCAGCAGGTACACCGTCAGCGACACCAGCACCACCAGCAGGGGCTTGCGCAGCATCAGCGGCAGCACCAACGGCAGGCTGGCCAGCAAGACGATGTACAGCGGCAAGGGGTCCATCAGGTTGGGCTTGAAGCGCAGCAACAGTTCATCGAGCAAGGCTTGTTGCGGGTGGGTGATGAAGTGGGTCATGCCCATTTCCTGCACCAGGTCTCGGGTTTCCACATGGCTGTTGGCGAAAAACACGATGCCCATCAGCATCGCCAGCAAAAAGATATGCACCACGTACAGCACCCAGGTGCGCCGCAGGATTTTCAGGCAGGCCATCCAGTAGCCTTCCCGTTGCATGACTTTGCCGTAGGCCATCACCGAAGCAAAGCCGGCCAGGAACACAAAGACCTCCGCCGCATCGCTGAAACCGATGTTGCGCAGGGTGATCTGGCCGAGGGGGTTGTGGGGGACGTGATCCCAGAAAATGAAGATCAACGCCAGGCCCCGAAAGAAATCGATGCGCGGGTCGCGTCCGTTCAGCATGGCAGCGGGCTCTTGTACAAATGGTTTAGTGAAGAGTGTCGGATGTGGCGTGTGTCTCACGCCGCACGGCCGGCGGGCGCAGGTTGGCGGTATTTGTAAGCAATTGCAAAGGTTGGATATTACTGAATGTCTCAACCTTGCCATTCGTCGCCACCTGTTAATTCTGACAGTAGACGAGCGCCCAGTGCCGTGGCCTGCTGAGAGGACGCCGAAACAGGGCCCGCCGATGACCAGACTGTGGAAGGGTTTCTCCAGCTACGCCGTGATTGGTGTCGCCAACACGGTGATTCATTGGCAACTGTTTTTCGTGTTCCGTTCAGCGTTTGATTTCAGCCAGGCCCTGAGCAATTTCCTGGCCTTTTGCATGGCTGCTTCGTTCTCGTTTTACATGAATACCCTTTACACCTTCAGCGTGCAGGCTTCGTGGGTTCGCTATCTGTTGTTCATGGGATGCCTGGGTGGGTTGAGTCTGCTGGTGGGCTGGCTGGCGGATCGCTGGCGCTTACCCGGGCTTGTGACCGTGCTGGTGTTCTCCCTGCTGAGCCTGGTGTGCGGGTTCCTGCTCGCCAAGTGGGTGGTGTTTCGCGAGCGTCGCCGATGAATCTCTCGCTGATCGTGCCGGTATTCAACGAAGAACAGGCCGTGGGCGGGTTTTATCGGGCAGTGCGCGGCGAACCGTCGTTGCAACCGCACCGGGTCGAGATCGTGTTCGTCAATGACGGCAGTACGGACAACACCGGCGAATTCATCAAGGCCATCGCCTTGGCTGACGAGGCCGTAGTGCTGATCAATTTTTCTCGCAACTTCGGCAAGGAGGCCGCGCTGTTTGCCGGGCTTGAGTACGCAGGGGGCGATGCGGTAGTGCCCATCGATGTCGACCTTCAAGACCCCATCGAGGTGATCGCGCAGTTGATCGTGCGCTGGCGCCGGGGCGCCGACGTGGTGCTGGCCAAGCGGCGCAATCGCGCCAGTGACGGCTATTTGAAACGCCACAGTGCGTCGTTGTTCTATCACCTGCTCAATCGCATTTCCTACACGCACATTGAAGAAAACGTCGGTGACTTCCGCTTGATGGATCGCAAGGTGGTGGACGTGATCAAGGCGCTGCCGGAGCAACAGTTGTTCATGAAGGGGGTGCTGTCGTGGGCTGGCTTCAACGTCGCCATTGTGGAGTACGACCGGGCGCCACGTGCGGTAGGCCAAAGCAAGTTCAACGGCTGGAAACTGTGGAACCTGGCGCTGGATGGCATTACCTCGTTCAGCACGTTGCCGTTGCGGCTGTGGAGTTACATCGGCGGCTGTATTTCCCTGGTCGCGTTGGGGTATGCCAGTTACTTGGTGATGAACAAAGTGCTGTTTGGCAACCCTGTGCCGGGGTACCCGTCGTTGATGACGGCGATACTGTTTCTGGGCGGCGTGCAACTGATCGGGATCGGGATACTGGGGGAGTATGTGGGGCGCATTTACATGGAGGCCAAGCACAGACCCAGGTACGTGGTAACAGAGGTGGTCGGGGGCGGTGTGCAATCGAGGGACCGAGCCGCAGGGAGTGGACGATGAGCGTGATCAGGGACAATGGGGCTTCGCGAATCGTCATTGGCTTGTTGATTATCGCCTTGGCCGCTGGCCTTCGTTTTTATGCAATGACGGACGCCTACGTCTGGTATGACGAAGCGTTCAGCGTCTGGATAAGCGCATTGACGCCGCAAGCTATCTGGTTTCATACCGGCCGGGATGTCCACCCTCCGCTCTACTATTTAGTGCTCCATGTCTGGATGGGGTGGTTTGGGAACAGTCCTCTGGCGATCAGGAGCCTGAGCGCCATTGCAGGGACGTTGACAGTCGCGCTGTGCATGGTCGCGATGCGGCGCATCGCCAATGATCGGGCTGCAGCCATCAGCGGCGTTTTTCTGGCGATGTTTCCGGCTGCTGTCCGATTGAGTCAGGAAGCCCGCATGTATGCACTGGAGGGGCTGTTTCTGGTGGGGGCGACGGTGGCGCTGGTCTACTGGGTCAAGCGTGCAGGGCACTACGCTTATTGCCTGGCGTATGCAGCCTGTATGGTGGCGGCGCTGTACACCCACTACTACGCAATATTGGCGGCAGTGGTGCACTGGCTTTATCTGATCGTGCTTAGACTTCATCCCTCGGTCAGGGCGCCCCACGTCACCGCTGCGACCTGGTGGGCGTGCAATGGGTTGATAGCGCTGGCTTACATCCCTTGGTTGATCAGCCTGGTCGATTTGATCAGGCACTACGCACTGATCGAAGCCGCCGGAAGCGTGGCCTGGTTGGACGTGGGCACCGTCTACACATTGCCTGGCACGCTGTGGAAATTTTTTACGCTGAAGTCTTCGCTCGGCTCTTCGGTACTAGGGTATTGGAGTATGCCGTTTGCAGTCGTGCTGATCACTGCGTGGGTGGTTTGGCGGGATCGAACGAAGTACCGCTTCTCCCTGCTGTTGGCGCTGTTTTCCTTCATTCCAATGGGGTTACTGTTTTGCCTGTCGCTGCTCATGCCTGCCTACCTTGAACGGTACGTGGCATTTTCTGCGGTGGGGGTGCCCATGCTGCTGGCAGTAGCGGTAGCCGGCTTGAGTGAAAAACGCTTGGCCCTGGCGGCGCTGTTGTTTGTCGCCGTGATTGGGCTTGAGTGGGTCGGCTTGAAGGTGACCTATCGTCAGCAAGGTGAAATGGGGTACGTGAAGAGTGCCGAGATTACCCGGCTGCAAGACGCGTTCGACTACATCCACGCGCACCGTCGAGAAGGGGACATTATCGTAGTCGGTGGCGGGTTCTTTTATTTCAGTGCGGTTTTTTACAATCGTACCGACCAGGGCATGTACCTCTACGATCCCCCGGTATTCCGCGCGACCGGGAACCGCCCCAGTGGCTACGGCGCTTCCACGTTGATGTATGACACATGGGATGACCATCACCTTGACGATGTTGATGCTCTCCCTGCGGGCACCCGGCGGATGTGGTGGCTTACGGGAAACCCCCACCTGGATGTCTACATCCCTTATCGAGGAAAGTGGCAACCCGTGGACGAATTCCCGGCTGGCGAATTGAACCTGCGCCTTTACCAGGCGGCCCTCGCCCCGACAGGCGCGGGCTGCCCACCTGCGCCAAGCGCCCTCGACGGTTTGGGGCGGTATCGCGATTAAGCTGCCGCCACTTCCTGCGGCTCAAAACTATCGGCCCGTGCCATTTGCCACATACGCGAATAGAACTCGCCATTCACCTCGCCGGTGAGCAATTCGCCAGGCTTGAGGAACACATGCAACTGCGAGAACAGTTTGATCTCGGTGGCCGACATGCGCCTAACCAGATGCTTGGCCGACAACTGCGACGGGTGATCGAGCCCGGCAGCCGCAAGCATTTCCGCCAGGGCCTTGAGGGTGTTGCGGTGGAAGTTGAACACCCGCTGGGCCTTGTCTGGCACCACCAGCGCACGTTGGCGCAGAGGGTCCTGGGTGGCAACGCCCGTAGGGCACTTGTTGGTGTGGCAGCTCTGGGACTGAATGCAGCCAATCGCAAACATGAATCCGCGTGCCGAGTTGGCCCAGTCGGCGCCGATGGCCAGTACGCTGGCGATGTCGAACGCGCTGACGATCTTGCCGCTGGCGCCCAGCTTGATTTTGTCCCGCAGGTTCAGGCCTACCAAGGTGTTGTGCACAAACAGCAGGCCTTCACGCAGGGGCACGCCGATATGGTCGGTGAACTCCACAGGGGCCGCGCCGGTACCGCCTTCCTTGCCGTCCACCACGATAAAGTCCGGGAGGATGCCGGTTTCCAGCATGGCCTTGGCAATGCCCATGAATTCCCACGGGTGGCCCAGGCAGAACTTGAAACCCACCGGTTTGCCGCCGGACAGTTCACGCAGTTGGGCGATGAATTGCATCAGCTCGACAGGGGTGGAAAACGCGCTGTGGCGCGAGGGCGAAATGCAGTCCTCACCCATCATGATCCCGCGTGTGTCGGCGATTTCCTGGGTCACCTTGTGCTTGGGCAGGATCCCGCCATGGCCGGGCTTGGCGCCCTGGCTCATCTTGATTTCGATCATGCGCACTTGCGGGTTCTGCGCCTGCACGGCGAAGCGCTCCGGGTCAAAACGGCCGTCGCTGGTGCGACAGCCAAAGTAGCCGCTGCCCAGTTCCCAGGTCAGGTCGCCGCCGTTCTCGCGGTGGTAGGGGCTGATGCTGCCTTCGCCGGTGTCGTGGGCGAAGTTGCCAAGTTTGGCGCCTTGGTTAAGAGCACGGATGGCGTTGGCGCTCAATGAGCCAAAACTCATCGCCGAGATATTGAACACCGACGCCGAATACGGCTGTGTGCATTGCGGGCCACCGACCATCACACGGAATGCGCTGGGGTCGCTCAACGGCGCGGGGCGCATGGAGTGGCCGATAAATTCGAAACCTGACTGGTACACATCGATCAGGGTGCCGAAGGGTTTGTCGGCGGTTTCGTTCTTGGCCCGCGAATACACCAGCGAGCGCTGGGCCCGGGAAAAGGGCAGGGCGTCACTGTCGGATTCGAGCAGGTACTGGCGGATTTCCGGGCGGATGGCCTCCACCAGGTAACGGATATTGCCCAGGATCGGGTAGTTGCGGCGCACGGCGTGGGGGCTTTGCAGCAGGTCGAAGAGGCCGATCAGGCTCAACACGCCGGTGATCACGGTGATCGGCCACAGCCATTCATGTTCGATGAACGGAAGGCTGGCGAGGGTGAAAATGACACACACAGCAAAGAAGGCGTAACGGCTTAGCAAGGACAGGCTCATACGGTTTCCTTGGGTTCGGACTCTTCGGTCGGTCCGGCATTCTGCGCCTGTAAGGAAACGCCAGACAACCTGTAGGTGTATTCAGTTTGGGGCGCCAGGGCCCGGTGTAGACAATCGGCGGCTGTCTGTCACCTCGAACCGGGCCTGGTTCTGCGTGGTCGAGTCGCCGCCGACAAATACGGTAAACGTGCCGGCTTGCACCACGGGTATGAACCGTTCGTCCAGCAGGGCGAAGTCCTCTTGGCCCAAGGTGAACGTCAGGTGCCGTGCCTGGCCGGGCGCCAGGTGCACTTTGCGAAAACCGCGCAGCAGGCGCACTGGCCGAGTCACGCTGGCGACGTCATCGCGCAGGTACAGCTGCACGATTTCATCCCCGGCTCGCTGGCCGGTATTGGTGACGGTGACCTCCACATCGACCGTCTGGGTCGAGGCCAGTCGTGTGGTGCTCAAGCGTGGCGGGGAGTAGGCGAAGGTGGTGTAGCTCAAGCCGAAACCGAAGGGGTACAGCGGCGTCCAGGGTACATCGATGTAGGCGGATTCAAACGCGGCGTCCCCCAGTGGCGGGCGGCCGGTGTTTTTGTGCGCGTAGTAAAGGGGGATCTGTCCGACGCTACGGGCAAAGGTGATCGGCAGTTTGCCGCTGGGGTTCACATCGCCGAACAACACATCCGCGACAGCGTGCCCTGTTTCGCTGCCCAGGAACCAGGTTTCAAGCAATGCCGGCGCCCGCTGGACGTTGGTGCTGAGCACCAGCGGTCGGCCGTTCATCAGGACAACGATGAGGGGTTTGCGGGTTTCAAGCAGCGCCCGCAGTAACCGGTCTTGCGCGCCCGGCAGGCCCAGTTCGGCGCGGCTGCGGCTTTCGCCGCTCTGGTCGGCGGTTTCTCCGAGCACGGCGATGACAACATCCGCGTCGTGGGCGGCCTGTTGGGCGGCCGCTATGCCTTGAGTGCCTGGGCTGTCGGGAGATGCGCCTGGCAGGTAAATCACCTGGGTATCTGCTGAAACCGCGTGCTGTATGCCTTGCAGAACCGTCACCGAGTCCTGTGGGTGACCTGCCCAGGCCCAGGGGCCGAGGGTGGCCTGTGCATCGGTTGCCAGGCTGCCGACCACCAGCACGGTGCCCAGGCTTTTTGGCAGCGGCAGCAGCGAGCCAGCGTTTTTCAGCAGCACGATGGATTTTTGCGCTGCCTCGCGGGCCAGCGCGCGGTGTTGTGGCGTGAGGATACTGGCTTTTTCGCGGGCCTCGTCGCTGTACCGGTAGGGCGCGTCGAACAGACCCAGGCGCTCCTTGGCCTTGAGCACGCGGCGCACGGCATCATCCAGGGACTGCCGGGAAACCTGGCCGCTGCCCACCTGCGTCGGCAGGTATTGGCGGTAGGATTGGCTGGCCATTTCCATATCCACACCGGCGTTGAACGCCAACTGCGCGGTATTGGCCGGGGATTGGGCAAGACCTTGCGGGATCAACTCCCAAACGGCGTTGAAGTCGCTGATGACCAGCCCAGTGAACCCCCACTGGTTGCGCAGCAGTCCGGTCAACAGCGCGTTGTTGCTGTGCATGGGCACACCGGCCAGCTCGTTGAACGCGGGCATGACGGCCTCCACACCTGCCTCGACAGCCGCATGGAACGGCGGCAGGTAAACCTCCCTCAAGGTACGCTCGGACAGGTCGGCGACGTTGTAGTCCCGGCCACCTTCGGCCGCGCCATATGCCACGAAATGTTTGGCGGTGCTCATCATCGATGACAGATCGGGCGGCCCGTGGCCATGGAAGCCCCGCACCCGCGCTGCGGCCAGGGCCGAGCCCAGGAACGGGTCTTCGCCTGCGCCTTCCACCACGCGCCCCCAACGTGGGTCGCGGGCGATGTCGACCATGGGCGCGAAGGTCCAATGGATGCCGCTGGCCGTGGCTTCGATGGCGGCGACGCGCGCAACGCGGCGGGACAATTCAGGCTCCCAGGCACTGGCTTCGGCCAGGGGCACCGGGAAGATGGTACGAAAACCGTGGATCACGTCGTAGGCAAACAGCAAGGGGATGTGCAGGCGCGAACCCTGCACGACCTGTTCCTGCATTTTTCGGGTGTGTTCGGCACCGTAGACGTTGAGGACCGAGCCTACCTGGGTGATCGGGAAGTGCGTCAGTTCACCTGGGTCAATGGCAGGGCCGCTCAGGGTGTTCTGAATGCCGAGTTGGCTCAATTGGCCGACCTTCTCCTCAAGCGTCATCTGCGTCAACAGCTGTTCAACCCGGTCCTCTTCAGCACTTGCCAGCAGCGAGGTGACGGCGAGCGTGAGCAGCAGCAGGCGAGCAAGCATGGCGTGCTTCCCAGCAAGGAATGAGCCTGGAGTGTTTGGCGCGCCGGTCTAGCCGTCTACTGTCAGAACTGACAGTAGGCGTGAGTAAACCGATAAGCGGCCCTTAGCAGCCAGTGCGCTATGCTTATTGCAATCGGTTCTCGTTTAGGTGCATTGTTTATGTTATTGTATAACGTATTATTTGCACCCAGACGCCCCGGAGGCCCACATGAAACCTGGCATTCACCCTGAGTACCGCACCGTGCTGTTCCACGACACTGCCGCCGACGTGTACTTCCTGATCGGCTCCACCGCCGACACTGACCGCACCTATACCCACAGTGACGGCAACACCTACCCGTACATGCCGTTGGACGTGTCCAGTGCCTCGCACCCGATCTACACCGGCCAACAGCGCAAGACCCAGGCAGAAGGCCGCATTGCCGGGTTCAACAAGCGTTTTGCTTCGTTTGGATCCGCTGCGAAAAAAGCCGACGCGTGAGCCTTGCAGGCTTCAATTCAAGGGCCGCTCCGAGTTCAGGGGCGGCTTTTTTACGTTGATACCCCCAAGTTGCTTTTACCTTTGTGCTGCTTCAAGGAGGGGTATGAGGGCAAACCCCTCCCATCAACCCCAGCTTGCCCATGGATTGCGATGCGCTTGAGGTCATGTGATCCTTACGCCCTTTGCCGCTAAGGAAGCCCTCCCATGCCCTCCACCATCCGCATCGCCGCCGCCCTCTTGATCGGCCGCGACGGCCAGACCCTGCTGGTGCGCAAACGCGGCACCCAGGCGTTCATGCAGCCGGGCGGCAAGATCGATGCCGGTGAGCAACCCGCCCAAGCCCTGGCCCGCGAGCTGCACGAAGAGCTCAACCTGCGTATCGACCCGGCTGCTGCAATCTACCTGGGCAAGTTCTGCGCACCGGCCGCGAACGAGCCAGGTTTCACGGTTGAAGCCGAACTGTTCCAAGTGCATATCGACGTCACGGTAAGCCCCGCTGCCGAGATCGAAGAAGTGCGCTGGATCGACCCGGCGGGCGATGGTGGCTTGCCGTTGGCGCCGCTGACGCGCGACCTGATCCTGCCGTTTTATCGCCAATCGCTGAGCGCATGATGATTCGCCCGCTGGTGGCCAGCGACGCCCAGGCCTATCGGGCATTGATGCTTGAGGCCTATGGCGTGTACCCCCAGGCGTTCACCTCCAGCGTGGCCGAGCGCGCAGCGATGCCGTTGAGCTGGTGGGAGAAACGCCTGGAAAGCCCGCTGGACCACTTGCTTGGGGCGTTTGACGCAGATGACCTGGTCGGCATCGTCGGCCTGGCGTTCGAACCTCGGGAGAAGGCGCGGCACAAGGTGACGTTGTTTGGCATGTATGTGAACGCCGGCCATCAGCAACAGGGCCTGGGCCGCCGGTTGGTCGAGGCGGCACTGGATGAGGCGCGCAAACAGCCGCGCCTGAAGCTGATCCAACTGACCGTCACCGCCGGTAATGATGCGGCGTTTGCGCTGTACCAGCGCTGCGGTTTTATCCAATACGGCCTGGAGCCGCTGGCGGTACGGGTAGGGGTCGAGTATTTCGACAAGATTCACATGTGGCGCGAGCTCAAGACCCACTGATACCCACCTGTGAAAAACCCCTCCCGCAGGTTCACTGTCATTGCTTGCCCACTCAGCGTACGGCGCTGACCCCGTCCAACGTGGAAAACGACGTGTCCTTGGCCGTCAGCAAGAAATCGCGCATGTACGGCGCATCCAGCATATCTGCGCGAATTCCCGCATACAGCGTCGCAAACAGACCTTTCTCGCCCAGGCGCTTGGCCTTCACGTAGCCGCGCGAGCTGTATTCATGCAGGGCCCAATGGGGCATCCCGCACACGCCACGGCCGCTGGCCACCAGTTGCATCATCATCACCGTCAGTTCCGAGGTGCGCACTTGCGCAGGCTCGACGTCGGCCGGCTCCAGGAAGCGGGTGAAGATATCCAGCCGGTCGCGCTCCACCGGGTAGGTGATCAGGGTTTCGGTCAGCAGGTCTTCCGGCACGATATAGGGCTTGTTCGCCAGCGCATGCTGGTTGGCCACCGCCAACATGGCTTCGTAGGTGAACAGCGGCACATAGGTGATACCCGGCAGTTCCAGCGGGTCGGAGGTCACCACCAGGTCCAGGTCGCCACGGGCCAGCGCCGGCAGCGGGGCAAAGGCGAAGCCGGAAGCCAGGTCCAGCTCGACTTCCGGCCAGGCATCGCGGAACTGGTCGATGGTGGGCATCAGCCACTGGAAGCAGCTGTGGCACTCGATGGCCATGTGTAAACGTCCCGCAGTACCGCCCGCCAAGCGCGCGATATCCCGCTCGGCGCCACGCAGCAAAGGCAGGGTTGCGTCCGCCAGTTGCAGCAGGCGCAAACCGGCGCTGGTGAAGCGCAGCGGCTTGGTCTTGCGCACGAACAGTGGCATGCCCAGGCGCTCTTCGAGCTCTTTGAACTGGTGGGACAGTGCCGACTGCGTCAGGTGCAAACGCTCGGCGGCTTCCACCAGGCTGTCGGCTTCGCGCAGGGCGTGCAGGGTCTTGAGATGGCGGATTTCGAGCACGGGCTCTCCATGAAGGCAATTTGTGGCGAATCGGAATAGCGTGAGTTTGTCTCATGTTGCAAAGCGTGTCGACCATGACCACTGGGCACTCTTCATCAAACTGTCATGGAACTGTGGCAGCGCGCTTGAACAAACTTCATCAGACTCGCGCTCTACTGGGGTTCTGCGTTTCGGTGTTTTTCATGCGCGTGTTGCTTTTACTGGCCGCTCTTGTGTTCGGCCTGCCGTCTTTTGCGGCTTCTCGATGTGATGTCAATGTTCCGACCCAAACGGTCGACCTGGCCCAGGTGAGCATCGCCTACCAGAGCATCGGCCGTGCGTCCGACCCGGCCTTGCTGCTGGTGATGGGGCTGGGCGGGCAGTTGATCCACTGGCCTGATGAGGTAGTGGAGGCGCTGTGCGAACAGGGCTTTCGGGTGATCCGCTATGACAATCGCGATGTCGGCCTGTCCAGCTGGCGCCAGGCACCGGCCAGCGCCAACCTGACCTTTGAGGTGCTGCGCTACAAGCTCGGCCTGCCAGTGTCGGCGCCGTACACGCTGACGGATATGGCTGACGACGCCCTGGGTTTGATGGATGCCTTGCAGATCCGGCAATTCCACGTACTGGGTGCCAGCATGGGCGGCATGATCGCCCAACACCTGGCCGCCATGGCGCCGCAGCGCGTGGAAAGCCTCACGTTGATCATGACCAGTTCTGGCGCCGAAGGCCTGCCGGCCCCGAGTGCGGCGCTGGTGCAACTGCTGTCACGGCGCAGTGCGCCCAACCGCGCGGTGGCGCTGGAGCAACAAGCCGACTTGCTGGCGGCCCTGGGCAGCCCGGATATCAAGGATGATCGCCAGGCCTTGCTGCACCAGGCGGCGTTGTCCTATGACCGTGCTTTCAACCCGGACGGCGTGAAGCGCCAGATCATGGCGATCCTCGCCGAGCCGAGCCGCGTGCCGTTGCTCAACCAATTGCGCGTGCCGACCCTGGTGGTGCACGGCACCGCCGACCCACTGTTGCCGGTGATGCACGGCGTGCACCTGGCGGCGCATATCCAGGGCAGCGAGTTGAAGCTGATTCCCGGCATGGCCCATCGTTTCCAGGAGGCCTTCAAGGCGCCGCTGCTGACGGCGGTGTTGCCGTACCTGCAAGCCCATCGCGAAGACGCCGCGCACTGGGCGCAGATTGACCTGGGCGAGCCTTCGAAGGTGCTGTGACATTGGTGTATCGTGCAACCTTTGTGGCCCATTTGCGCCTGCGAGGTTGCCTGTCATGAGTACTCCCCTGAAAATCGATTTCGTCAGCGATGTGTCCTGCCCCTGGTGCATCATCGGCCTGCGCGGCCTCACCGAAGCCCTCGACCAACTGGGCGCCGAGGTGCAGGCCGAGATCCATTTCCAGCCGTTCGAACTGAACCCGAACATGCCCGCCGAAGGGCAGAACATCGTCGAGCACATCACCGAAAAATACGGCTCCACTGCCGAAGAATCCCAGGCCAACCGGGCGCGCATTCGCGACATGGGGGCTGCGCTGGGCTTTGCTTTCCGCACCGATGGCCAGAGTCGTATCTACAACACCTTTGATGCTCACCGCCTGCTGCATTGGGCTGGGCTTGAAGGCTTGCAATACAACCTCAAGGAAGCGCTGTTCAAGGCGTATTTCACCGATGGCCAGGACCCTTCCGACCACGCCACCCTGGCGATCATTGCCGAGAGCGTTGGGCTGGACTTGAAGCGTGCGGCTGAGATTCTCGCCAGCGATGAGTACGCCGCTGAGGTGCGTGAGCAGGAGCAACTGTGGGTGTCCCGTGGCGTGACGTCGGTGCCGACCATCGTGTTCAACGACCAGTACGCGGTGAGCGGCGGGCAACCGGCTGAAGCGTTTGTGGGGGCTATTCGCCAGATCATCAACGAGTCCAAAAACTAAAGCCGAACACAGTTCCAAATGTGGGAGGGGGCTTGCTCCCGATAGCGGTGGGCCAGTCAACCAATACAGTGACTGACACTCTGCCATCGGGAGCAAGCCCCCTCCCACATTTGTTTCTCATTGTTCTTGAGATAAACGCTGGCCCGTCCCTTGCAGTGACCCCCTGAAGCCATAAAGGGGGAACCTCTGCCTTGAACATTCTCGACCTCGACCACAGCCTCACCAGCCAGGCACCCATTGCCCGGCGCTTGGCCAGCGGCCGGGCCACGCGCCTCGACCTGCTGGACCTGGGCCCCAAACTGCGTTTGTGGTCCACCGAAAAAACCTGGAAGGCTTTCGCCGAACGCCTGGCCCAACGCCCCCGGCCGGTGGATGCGCGGCCAGAGATCCTGTTTGTCGGCTCCGGTGATTACCACCACCTCACACCGGCCTTTCTTGCCGATCTCAAAGAGCCCATCAGCCTGATTCACTTCGACAACCACCCCGACTGGGTGCGCTTTGCGCCCAAGCTCCACTGTGGTTCGTGGGTCAACCGCGCGCTGAAGATGCCGGCGATCAAACGCATCGTCACCCTTGGGCCCTGCAGCGATGACCTGCACAACCCGCAACTGCGTGGCGGCAACCTGGGCGCCCTCAAGCGCGGGCATTTGCAGCTGTTTCCCTGGCAGCATCCGCCGTCGAAAGTCTGGGGCCGGGTAGGGGATGGCGCCGGTCACCGGCAGCAGGAAAACCACCTGCACTGGCGCAACCTGGCGGAGGTGGACTGGGCGGCGTTTCTTGACCAAATGATCGCCAGCCTGCCCACCGAAGCGATCTGGATCACCATCGACAAGGACGTACTCGCCAGCGAAGACGCCGCTACCAACTGGGACCAGGGCGGCATGCGCCTGACTCACCTGCTGCAAGCCCTGCGAGCGTTGGCGGCGCGTAAACGCATCATCGGTATCGACGTGTGCGGCGAGTTCGCAACACCGGCGTTCAGCAATGCATTCAAGCGCTGGGAGGCCAAGTCCGATCAGCCGCCGCCAGAGCGTTGGAGTGCCCAGGACCTGCAACGCAATGCCGCCACCAATCAAGCCCTGATCGACCTGTTTGAGGAGCTGTTCCCGTGACCCTGACCGTGGTGTTGCTGGTGGCGTTTTCCATCGTGCTCGATGTGATCGGCCAGTTGTGTTTCAAGCTCGGCCTGGACCGCTTGCCCGAATTGGAAGGCGGCTTTCGCCTGAATGCGTTCTGGGGCCAGGTGTTCAATGCGCCGTTGCTGTGGGCGGGGATCGGCGCTTATGCCGTGGAGTTTTTCGTGTGGCTCGAAGCCTTGTCCCGCGCACCGTTGAGCCTGCTGTTCCCGGCGGCTGCGCTGGCGTATTGCGGGGTGGTGCTGGCGGGCAAGGTGGTGCTGGGCGAGACCGTCAGCCGCCGCCGTTGGCTGGGAACGTTGGTGATTACCTTGGGTGTGATGTTGGTGGCGATTGCGGGGAGTCAGGCATGAGTACGCAGACGTGGTTGCACGGGCGTTTCGGCACCGTTGTGCTGTGGGCGTTGCTGATCTGTACCGAGAGCGCCGGCCAGCTGTTTACCAAGGTGGCCGGGGACCAAGTGGGGCAGATGGATTTCAACTGGCAGTGGCTGGGGGAGGTGGCGCGCAACCCCGGCATCCTGGCGGCGATTGCCAGCTACATCGGCGCGTTTTTCGTGTGGATGCTGATCCTGCGGCGCAGCAGTTTGTCCCTGGCGTTTCCGCTGAGCTCGCTGGTGTTTGTGGTGGTGCTGCTCGGTTCGTGGCTGGGGCTGGGGGAACATATCAGCCCGCTGCACTGGGTGGGGGTGGCGGTGATTATTGGTGGGATTGCGCTGCTAGCGGAGGGCGAAGAAAACTGATTCCAACCTTGAAATGCAATCAAATGTGGGAGCGGGCTTGCTCGCGAATGCGGTGGATCAGTCAAAGATGTATTGACTGACACTCCGCATTCGCGAGCAAGCCCGCTCCCACATTTTGATCCAGTTGAATCAGTTGAATTTGTAGCTGATGGCCGTCTGTACTTGGCCTTGGTTCACATCGCCAGTTTCCTTGACGATGCTGCTATTGGCCGCCGAACCCATCAGGTGCACCCAGCTGGCACTGGTCAGCAACGACCAGTCAGACGCCAGCGGAAACTCGAAGCTTTGCGTCAGCGTGAGGTTCTGGAAACCCGCGCGGGCGTTATAGGGCTTAAAGCCCGAGGCCGCAGACTCATTGGCGTCTACGCCGAAATAGGTCTGTGTCTGGCGCGAATCGGCAAAGTTCGCTGCCAGGCCGCTGCTGCCGATGATGCCGCCCCCCAGCGGGTATCCGAGTTCACCGCCGACCTTACCCAGCGCGCCGCTCTGCGAATGCCCGCCGCCAACGGCTTGGCCCACCCGCGCATACACGCGCCAAAAGTCGGCCGGGGCGTACTGGATGAAACCGCCCGCTTCGGCCATGTCCGACACATTGCGCAGTCCTTGCAGTGAGCCATTGGAGGTGCGGCCCTGGAGGTAATTGAGATACGGGCCAGCGGTAAAGCCATTGCTGTTCAGCGCACTCCAGGTCAGGCCGTCATCGGTACTCAGGCTGACAGCGCCCCAGTCCAGGTCCACATAGGGCACGGGACGCGTTTCGTAGCGGCTGCCGGTCGGGTCATGGGGTTGATAACTGACGCCCGCGCCGACTTCCCCGGTGATCGGGTCGGCCTGAACGGTGCTGCAATAGCCCCACAGCCCAAGCAAACCGGCGAGTACAGCAGAAGTGACGTTGCGCATGGAGCGGTTTCCTTCTCGGGACATTCGCGCATGAACGCGCGAAGCGCCCCGCTGGCGCAAGCACTCATCTTGTTTGTAGCAAGCTACAAAAATTGTAGCTGCCACGACACATATCCTCCGCCAGATCACGCAAAACCCCAGCCCCGCTGGGCCAGGCCCACTTGGCACACTCCCTGCTCTACCCCTGGGGCAAGCGCACACAGCGCGCTCCTCCAAGGTAAACACTGATGATCCACTGGCATATCGTGTGTGACTTCGACGGGACCATTACCCCCACCGATGTCATCGACAACGTCCTCCAACGCTTCGCCGGCCCCGAGTGGGAAACCATCGAACAGGAATGGCTGGATGGGCATATCGGTTCGCGCGAATGCCTGAGCCGCCAACTGGCGCTGATCAAGGCCACACCCGCCGAGTTGCTGGCGTACTTCGACAGCGTCGAGATCGACCCCGACTTCCCCGACTTTGTCGATCACGTCATGGGCCTGGGCGCCACCCTCGAAGTGGTCAGCGACGGCATTGAGCAAGGCATCGCCCGCATCCTGTCGCGCCACTACGTGACCCTGCTGCCGATCCTCGCCAACCGCCTGCGCCAGGTCGATCAGAACAGCTGGCGCATCGACTTCCCCTATTCCAGTGATGCCTGCCGCGCCGCCTCCGGCAACTGCAAGTGCAAGTCCACCCCACGCAACAAACGCGTGCTGGTGATCGGCGATGGCAAGTCCGACATGTGCGTGGCTTGCACCGCTGATTTTGTGTTCGCCAAAGGCAGCCTCGCCGACTACTGCGTGGCCAACCAGATTCCCCATGCGCGCTTCGACACCTTTGCCCAAGTGCCTGCGCTGCTGGCCCAACTGCCCCAGGGCATTGCCGCCAACGCCACCTCCTTTACTGCTGCCGACAACCAGGAACTCTTCCACCATGTCTGATATCCGCATCGCTACCGCCGAAGACCAGATCCTTCTGGATAAAGAAGCCAAGTACTGCTCCTACGGCGACACCGTTCACTACATCGAGCCGCCGCGTATTTTCAGCCGTTGTGAAGGCTCCTACGTGTGGGACACCGGAGACCAGGCCTACCTCGACCTGCAAATGTGGTACTCGGCGGTCAACTTCGGCTATGCCAACCCGCGCCTGAACAATGCGCTGAAGCAGCAGATCGATACCCTGCCGCAAATCGCCAGCCAGTACCTGCACAAAGGCAAGATCGAGCTGTCGGAAATGATCGCCGTGGACGCCAAGAAGAAATTCGGCCTTGACGGTCGTGTGCACTTCAACGTCGGCGGTTCCCAGTCCATCGAAGACTCCCTGAAAGTGGTGCGCAACGCCACCAACGGCAAAAGCCTGATGTTCGCCTTCGAAGGCGGCTACCACGGCCGCACCCTCGGTGCCTCGTCGATCACCTCCAGCTACCGCTACCGTCGCCGCTACGGCCACTTCGGTGAGCGCGCGCAGTTCATCCCGTTCCCGTACCACTTCCGCGGCCCTAAAGGCATGACCAAGGAAGAATACGGCAGCCACTGCGTGCAGCAATTCGCCCGTCTGTTCGAGACCGAATACAACGGTGTGTGGGACCCCAAAGTCGGCTCCAGCGAATACGCCGCGTTCTACGTCGAGCCAATCCAGGGCACCGGCGGCTACGTGATCCCGCCGATGAACTTCTACCGCGAGCTCAAGCATGTACTCGACCAGCACGGCATCCTGATGGTCAGCGATGAAATCCAGATGGGCTTCTACCGCACTGGCAAACTGTGGTCCATCGAGCACTTCGACGTGCAGCCGGATGTGATCGTATTCGGTAAGGCACTGACCAATGGCTTGAACCCGTTGGGCGGTATCTGGGCCCGTGAAGAGTTGATCAACCCGAAGATCTTCCCACCAGGTTCCACCCACTCCACCTTCGCCTCCAACCCTCTGGGCACGGCGGTAGGCCTGGAAATGTTCAAGATGACCAACGAGGTCGATTACGGCGCGATGGTCATGGCCAAGGGCAAATACTTCCTCGAAGGCCTGCAAGACCTGCAAAAGCGCTTCCCGATTATCGGCGACGTGGACGGCCTGGGCCTGGCGCTGCGCTGCGAAATCTGCGGCCCGGACGGCTTCACCCCAGACAAGGCGACCCTGGACTACATGGTGGAGGAAGGCATGAAAGGCGACATGATCGTCGATGGCCAAAAACTCGGCTTGATCCTCGACGTGGGCGGTTACTACAAGAACGTGATCACCCTGGCGCCGTCCCTGGAAATCAGCTACCCGGAAATCGACCTGGGCCTGAAGCTGCTGGAGCAACTGCTGGTGCGGGCAACCCAGCGGTGAGTCAGGTTGAGATCGACCTCGGTGAAGGTGATGCCGGTTTCGTTCTCGGTGAAGGTCCGGTCGGGATCCTGTTGATCCACGGCCTGACCGGCACTCCGACGGAATTGCGCCAGGTTGCCAAGGGCCTGGCCAAGGCGGGTAACTGCACGGTGTATGTGCCCACGTTGGTTGGGCATTGCGGCGATAACAGCGACCTGCAGGCCACCGGCTGGCGCGACTGGTACGAAGGCGTGCGCAAGACCTTTGTGCAGATCAGGCAGCGGCATGCGCAGGTGTTTGTCGGTGGTTTGTCCATGGGCGCAGTGATGTCGATGTACCTGGCCTCGGAGCATCCGGGCCAGGTTGCCGGGTTGTTGATGTACTCCACCACGCTGAAGTACGACGGTTGGAGCATCAGCAAAATGGCGTTCATCACGCCACTGCTGATCCGCATTCCGTTTGGGGTACGGCTGTTTCGATTCACCGAAAAGCCCCCCTACGGCATCAAGAACGAACGGCTGCGGGCCATTGTTGAACGGCAGATGAAAGAAGGCCAAAGCAGCGAGGCGGGCTTGCTGACGATGGAAGGCGTGACCGTGCGTGAGTTGCACTGGATGAACGCGGTGGTCAAGAAACGCATGCCGTCGATCAACGTCCCGGCGCTGGTGCTGCACTCCATTGAAGACGACATCACCAGCCGCTGGAATGCCGATTACGTGGAGCGCCACCTCGGTGGGCCGGTGACCAAGATCCTGCTGGACAACTGCTACCACATGATCACCGTCGACCTGCAATACCGGCGGGTGATCGAGTTGAGTGCTGAGTTCGTCAAACACCTTGCTCCGTCTTCCTGGCCGGCGCAGGTCGATGTTGGTTTACAGGCGATGGCGGGCTGACAGCCAACCGAAATTGTCCGCCGACCTCAGTTTAAATGTGGGAGCGGGCTTGCTCGCGAATGCGGTGTATCAGTCAACACATTCATTGGCTGAACCACCGCATTCGCGAGCAGCCCGCTCCCACATTTGATCGGCGATCGTCATAGAAGGACGGGAAATACGTGATCACGACGCAAGCCTTCCCCACTATCCGGGCCATCCAGCGCAGTGACTGGAACGACTGCTTCCCCGGTGCCCTGGAGGACTGGGACTACTACGGTGCCGTGGAAAACGCCGCTATCGCTGATTTCCAGTGGCGTTACCTGGCGGTCTATGAAAACGGAACGTTGGTGGCCGTGGCGGCCGCGTTCATCACCCATTACCGCCTCGACACCACGGTGTCGGGCGCCGGCAAACGTTTGACCGAACGCGTAGAGCGGCTGTGGCCGGGGCTGTTGCAACTGGGGCTGTACGCCATCGGCTCGCCGGTGGCCGAGCGCTGCGATGCCGGTTTTGCCAGCGGCATGCCTGAAGCGCGTCGTCCGTTGTTGCTCAAGCATCTGCTCGCTGCCGCACGCCAGGATGCCGACGACTTTGGCATCGGCTTGCTGGCGGTCAAGGACGCACCGAGCAACGACCCGCATTGGGCGGCCAGCTGCCGCGCCGCTGGCTTCCAAAACATGCCGAGCCTGCCCACGGGCGTGCTGCCGTTGCCTTACGGTTCGGTAGACGCCTACTTGGGTTCACTGGGCAAATCCACCCGCAAGGACTTGCGCCGCAAGCTGCGCGCACCGGGGCCGGCGGTGGAGTGGCGGCGCAACATCGACGATGTGTTGCCCCAGATCCTGCGCCTGTACGAAGCCACGCTGGCCCGTGCCGAGTTGCAGTTTGAACGCCTGCCTGCCGGCTATTTCACCGGCGTGCTCGAACGCCTTGGAGAACGTGCCGTGTGTGTTCTTTACTGGGTGGACGAGCAACTGGTGGCGTTCAACCTGCTGCTGGTGGACGAGCACCGCCTGGTGGACAAGTTCTTCGGGCATGACGTCGAGTTCACCCGCGACTACAACCTGTACTTTCGCAGTTGGCTGACCAATGTCGACTACTGTATTGAGCACAATATTGCGCTGTACGAGTGCGGACAGGCCGGGTATGCCAGTAAGCTGCGCCTGGGCTGCGAGTTCCAGGGCAACCGGGTGTTTTTCCGGCACCGCAACCGGCTGGTCAACGGCCTGCTCACGCTTGTAAAACTGTTTATTCGACCGGATCGTTCCGACCCTGCCATGGCTGCTGCGATAAGCGAAACCTGATGATCACCAAGACCCGCCAGAAAGCCCGCCCCTTTGCCATTTCGCGCTGGAGTGTCCAGCGCAAGCTGGTGCTGGCGTTCTGGTTGGTCAGCGTGATCCCCACCATGATCGCGGCAGAGTTGGCCGCCACCACCTTGTCGCAGATTTTCGACAGCAACGTGCGCATCTGGCTGCAAGAGTCGACCAAGATCGTCAAGGACGAGATCGGTGACATCCTTCATGACAATGCACGCATGGCCAAGCTGTTTTTGCGCTACACCAGCCCGCCGTCCAGCAAGCAGGCGGCCCGGCACGACCGGCTTACCGCCGACATTGCCGATGCCACGGATATCGATGTGGTGGCGCTGATTCGCGTCAGTGACCACAAGACCGTGTTCAGTACCGCGGCCGACGACATCGTCAACCAGATCAGCCTTACCAGCAATGCAGCGTTGCAGACCGTGCAGGTGGCGGGCGTGAGCACGGGCATCGTGGTGTCCACCTTCGACACCACCGAGGACGGGGTGGATTACCTGTTGCTGGTGGCCACCTACCTGGACAGCAGTTTTCTCACCAGCGTGGCCGATGTGCACTCCCTGGACCTGCGCCTGTACCTGGCCAACCCTGACGGGTTCTCGGAAATTTTCTCGACCCAGCGTTTCCAGGATCACCCCTCGCGCATCCCCAAGAACATCGAAACCCTGATGCGCAGCACCAAGCAACCCAGCGAGCAGTTCACCAATAACTACAGCGGGTTGTACTGGCCGATCTTCAACGACGCCGGCGAGCTGCAGGGCGTGATTTTCAGCGGCCTGCTGCGCCATACCAGCTTGGTGGGGCTGGTGAACCAGAGCAATCTGTTCGTATTGATCTTCCTGCTCAGCTCGGCGTTGTCGCTGGCGGCCGGGGTGCTGGTATCACGGCGCCTTACCCGGCCGCTGCGGGATCTGTCCCAGGGGGTGAGCGCGGTCACCTCGGGCAATTACGAGCACCGTGTGCAGGTCAGCGGCGGCGATGAGCTGGCGCAGTTGAGCAGCACCTTCAACCACATGACCGAGCGCCTGGGGGAGTTGCATCACCTTGAGGCCCAACTGCGCCGGCGTGACCGCCTGCACGCCCTGGGTGAAGTCGCCATGGGCCTGGCCCACGAGATCCGCAACCCGCTGGGCATCATCAAGACCGCGACCCAGTTGTTGCACCGCCGCGCCGACCTGGCGGAAACCGACAAGCGTCACCTGGAGTATGTGATCAGTGAAGTCAGCCGCATCAATGAGCTGATCACCGAGTTTCTCGATTTTGCCAAGCCCAACCCACCGCTGCGTGCCGTGCAGCCGGCGCGCCCGTTGGTGGATGAGATCCTGGGCTTTTGCGCGCCGCAACTCACCACCCACACCATCGATGCGCATATCGATGACCAGGCCCCGGGTGCGTTGATCTACGCCGATGCTAAACAACTCAAGCAGGCTTGCCTCAACCTGATCCTCAACGCCATCGATGCCATGCCGGAAGGCGGGCGCCTGACCCTGGGCATTCGCAGCGTGGGCGACTACACCCTGATCAGCATCACCGACACCGGCCAGGGTATCCCCGCGCCAATGATCGAGCGCATCTTCACCCCGTTCGTCACCACCAAGGCGTCGGGCACGGGGTTGGGCCTGGCCAAAGTCTATTCGATCATGGAAAGTCACGACGGCCGTATTGAATGCACCAGCGAGAAAGATGCCGGCGCCACGTTCAGCCTGTACATTCCGGCGATTGGCGAAGACGACGAGGACAGTCATGACGCATAACATTCTGGTAGTCGACGACGAACCCAAGCTCTGCGATCTGCTGGCCTCGGCCCTTGGCCAGAACGACGTGCAGGTGTTTGTCGCCGGCAACGGCCTGCATGCCCTCAAGGTGCTGGAGCAGGAAGACATCGACCTGGTGATCAGCGACTGGCGCATGCCCGGCATGGACGGGCCGGCGTTGCTGGCCGAGATCAAGGTGCGCTACCCCCATGTGCCGGTGATCGTGATGACGGCCTACAGCACGGTGAAAAACGCCGTGCAGTCGATGCGCAACGGCGCCTACGACTACATCGCCAAGCCATTCGATATCGACGAACTGGACATCACCGTGGCCAAGGCCCTGCAGTTTCGCGACATCATGCGCGACAACGCGCGCCTGCGCGCCGAGCTGGATGAGCATGCGCAGTTCGACAGCCTGGTGGGCGACAGCCCCGCGTTTCGCAAAGTGCTGCAAGCGGTGGACTCGGTACGCGACAGTACGGCCACCATCTTGTTGACCGGCGAAAGCGGCACCGGCAAGGAAATGGTCGCCCGCGCCATCCACAAACATGGCAGCCGCGCCGACCAGCCCTTTGTGGCAGTGAACTGCGCAGCCATCCCCGAAGGCTTGCTGGAAAGCGAAATGTTCGGCCATCGCAAGGGCGCGTTTACCGGCGCGGTGTCGGACCGGGTAGGGCGCTTCCAGCAGGCCGACAAGGGCACGCTGTTTCTGGATGAAGTGGGTGATATGCCGCTGGCGTTGCAGGCCAAGATCCTGCGTGCCTTGCAGGAACGCGTGATCGAGCCGGTGGGCGACCCCCGCGAGCGCAAGGTGGATGTGCGGGTGATCGCCGCCACCAACAAGAACCTGCTGGACGCGGTGGCCAACAAGGAGTTTCGCGAAGACCTGTATTACCGCCTCAATGTGTTCCCCATCCCGTTGCCGGCCCTGCGCGAGCGTGTGGAAGACATCGCGCCCCTGGCCCGGCACTTTGCCCAGACCCTGAGTGCTACTGCGGGCAAGCGCATCACGGGGTTCAGCGCCGAGGCGTTGCAGGCGATGGCGGCTTATCACTGGCCGGGCAATATCCGCGAGCTGCAAAACTGCGTGGAGCGGGCGACCATCGTGGCGGCCTCACCTGTGATCGAGGATATCGACTTGCCGGGGTATCTGTTTGCATCCAAACCGAGCGAGGGCGGGGTGACGACGATTCTCAGCGACGGGCCGGGCATTCCCCAGGACCTGGATGCCGCGCTGGCGGAGGTGGAGAAGGCTTACATTCTGGCGGCGTTGCAGGAGAGCAATGGGGTGCAGGCTGCGGCGGCACAGAAGATCGGGATATCGGAAAGAAGCTTCTGGTATCGCCTGAAAAAGCTGGGCATCCAAGTCGATAAAATAGTTCGCTGACACAACAGAGATCAAAATGTGGGAGGGGGCTTGCTCCCGATAGCATTGGGTCAGTTAAAGATAAGGTGACTGACCCACCGCTATCGGGAGCAAGCCCCCTCCCACATTTTGAACTGAGTTGTGTCAGGAGTGCAGACGTACCCAGACGCTGACCAGGATGGTCGCAGCGATCAACCAGGCGACAGCTGCAACGGCCAGCGATGCCTCCAACCGCATCCGATCTACCATCACATACAGCGTCGCCAGGTACACAAAATACGGAATGATCGACCACATCCCAAACAGGATGGTGGTCTTCAAGTCCTCCACCGAACGACCCTTGCCGACGATGTAATGCGCAATCAGCGCAAAGGTCGGAAACAGCGGCACCAAGCCTGCGATGTAATAGTTCTTGGTCTTGGCCAGCGCGGCCAATATCAATACCACCGCCGCACCCAGGGCAGCCTTCAATACCAGATCCATCAGTGGCTCAATCCGTATTTTTTGACTTTATCGAACAGGGTAGTCTTGGCCATCCCCAGTTCCTGACTCGCTTGGGTCAGGTTACCGCCGCTGCGTTGCAGGGCATCGTTGAGCAGGTTGCGTTCGAAGGCTTCCACCGCTTCGGTAAAGGCCACGCCACCACTGCCGCTGCCGGCGCCGCTTTTCTTGAAGGCGGGCAGGCCCAGGGCGAAGCGTTCGGCAACGTTGCGCAGCTCGCGCACATTGCCCGGCCAGTCGTGGCTCATCAGGCTCGACAGGGTCTGGTTATCCAGCTCCGGCACGGTGCGGTCAAAGCGCAGGGAGGACTGCTGCAGGAAGTGTTCGAACAGTTGCAGGATGTCTTCACGGCGCTCGCGCAGGGGCGGCAGTTCCAGGGTGACCACGTTGAGGCGGTAGTACAGGTCGCTGCGAAACTGGCTGGCGCGGCTCAGCTCGTCGAGGTCGGACTTGGTGGCGGCGATCACTCGGCAATCCACCGCCACGCTCTGGTTCGAGCCCAGGCGTTCCAGGGTGCGCTCCTGCAATACCCGCAGCAATTTGATCTGCAGGTTGATCGGCATGCTTTCCACTTCGTCGAGGAA
This sequence comes from Pseudomonas kairouanensis, assembly GCF_004682055.1. Classification (GTDB taxonomy): domain Bacteria; phylum Pseudomonadota; class Gammaproteobacteria; order Pseudomonadales; family Pseudomonadaceae; genus Aquipseudomonas; species Aquipseudomonas kairouanensis. The sequence continues at coordinate 420,577 of NZ_QUZU01000001.1, forward strand.
CAGCGTGCCTTCATGGGCGTGCTCGATCTTGCCGATGCGGCGCTTGCCGGCGCCGGTGAAGGCGTTGGCTTCGTGGCCGAAAATCTCGCTTTCGAACAGGTTCTCCGGCAGGCCGCCGCAGTTGAGCGCGACAAACTGGTGGCTGTGGCGACGGCTGAAGTCATGCAGGCAACGGGCAACCAGTTCCTTGCCGGTGCCGGTCTCGCCTTCGATCAAGACGTTGGCCGAGGTGTCGGCGACGTTGGCGATCAATTCGCGCAGGTTCTGCATGGCCGGCGAACGGCCAATGATGCGGCCTTCCAGCGAGTCACGCTCGGCCAGTTGACGGCGCAGCGACCAGACTTCCCGGGCCAGCCCGCGTTGCTCAAGGGCACGGCGGGCGACATCCACCAAGCGCTCGGGGGAGAAGGGTTTTTCCATGAAGTCGTAAGCGCCATTGCGCATCGCGCCGACCGCCATGGAGATATCGCCATGCCCGGTGATCAGCACCACTGGCAAGCTTTTATCCAAGGCCTTGAGGCGAGTGAGCAATTCCAGGCCATCGATGCCCGGCAGGCGGATATCGCTGATGACAATGCCGGCGAAGTTTTCGCCGATGCACTTCAAGGCTTCTTCGGCACTGCCCACGCCGACGCTGGGGATATCTTCCAGGGCCAGGGCTTGCTGGCAGCCGAGCAGTACATGGGGATCGTCTTCGACAATCAGGACGGTGAGGTCTTTCGGGTCAGTATTCATGTCGACTCAGCGTGTTGAGTACCCGCCAATGGCAGGCACAGGACAAAGGCAGTACCACCGCTGGCGGGGTGTTCCACGGCAAGGTTGCCGCCGGTGGCCGCAGCGAGGCTGGCGGACAGGGTCAGCCCCAGGCCCAGGCCTTGTTCGCCGGGTTTGGTGGTGAAGAACGGTTCGAACAGATGCTTGCGCGCCTCGGGGTCGATGCCGTGGCCGTTGTCGCGCACCTGCAGGCGGTATTTGCCCTCGCTGCTGCTGCCTTCCAGCCACAGTTGCGGGAGCGGCTGGGCCTGCATGGCATCGAGGGCGTTGCCGATCAGGTTGACCAGGATCTGCTCCAGACGCGTCTGGTCGATTTGCAGTTGTGCAGGGGCAAAATCGCGATGAAGGGTCAGCGGCAGGCTGTCCAGGCGGGCGCCGAGCACCTGGAATGCAGCCTCCACCGCCTTGCCCAGGCTGGCTTCGCCCTGGTCATCACCGCGCCGGGCGAATGAGCGCAGGCTGGCGGTGATGCGGCCCATGCGGTCGATCAGTTCGTTGATGGTCTTGAGGTTGGCGCTGGCGGTGTCCAGGGCACCGCGTTCCAGGAAACGCACGGTGTTGCCGGACAAGGTGCGCAGCGCGGCCAAGGGTTGGTTCAATTCATGGGCAATGCTGGTGGACATCTGGCCGATGGCCGCCAATTTTCCGGCCTGCACCAGTTCGTCCTGGGCGCGGCGCAGGGTTTCTTCGGCCTGGCGGCGCTCGCGGATCTGGCCCTTGAGCCGTTCGTTGCTGGCGCGCAGGTCGGCGGTGCGTTCGGCAATCCGTCGCTCCAGCTGGCTGTTGGCTTCCTGCAGGGCTTCCCGTGCGGCGAGGCGGGTGGCGATGACCTTGCGCCGCTCGTTCCAGGCGATCAGCAGGAATGCCACCAAGCCAAAGGCCACGGCCACCAGGATGCCCTGGTTGATGGCGGCGCGGCGCAGGTCATTCAAGGGCGTCAGCAGGGTGAAGTTCCACGGCGTGTCGTTGAGCGGACGGGTTTGCGCCAGGTAGCTGACTTCGTACTGGTCGTTGACCACTTCACTGTTGGCTGGGAAGGTGAGCTTCTCGGTGCCTTCGTTGAGGCGTTCGCGGGCCAGGGGCTCCAGTTCGTTGAGCGTGGCCCAGTAATATTGCAGGCTGTGGGCCAGGCGGTCCTTGGTGTCATCGCTCAGCGGACGCACGGCCTTGAGGCGACGGGCCGGGTCGCTGGACAGGATGATGATGCCGTTCTCGTCGCTCACAAAGGCTTCGAGGCGGGCCCGTTGCCAGCGTTCTTCGAGGGCTTCGAGGCGCACTTTGACCACGGCCACGCCGATGATCTTGCCATGCTCCTCCAGGCCATGGGCCAGGTAATAGCCAGGTTCGCCGTTGGTACTGCCGATGCCGTAGAAACGGCCCGGTTGGCCGCGCACGGCATTCTGGAAATAGGCACGGAAGGAAAGGTCTTCACCTTGGTAGCTGTCGGCATCGCGCCAGTTACTGGTGGCCAGTACGCGGCCGGTGGTGTCCATCACGTAGATGGCCCGACTGCGACTGCGTCGGTTCAGGCCTTCGAGGTAATCGTTGACGGTCTTGCGGGTTTCCTGGTTCGGGTCGGCCAGCAACGTCGATACGCTGGACTCCAACTCCAGCAGGCTGGGCAGGTAGGTGTATTTGCTCAGTTCGCTTTCGACGGTACGGGCATGCAGCTCCAGCTGACGCTCGCCGGTGTCGCTGAGGGTGCGGATGCCATAGTACTCGCTGACCCAGAAGCCGATGAAACCCAGGCCGATCATCAGAGCGATGATCAACGGCGGCAGGAACAGTTGGCGGATCAGACGAGGCTTCACGGCAAGTGATGGCGGCGCGGCGCGAAATTGGTTGGGGTCGCATTTCATCACAGATGCCTTGGGTCAACCAGAGCTTGCAGCCTGCGCGGTCCATGTGGGAGGGGGCTTGCCCCCGATCGCAGTGTGTCAGTCGGTATAGCTATCACTGAATCACCGCTATCGGGAGCAAGTCCCCTCCCACATTGGCCCGGTTTCTACAGGAGGAGCAGTGTAGGGCTTAGTGCTGCAGGATTTTCTCAAGGAAGTGCTGCGCGCGTTCGGAGCGGGCGCTGATGTCGCCGAAGAACTCTTCTTTCGGGCAGTCTTCGATGATCTTGCCGGCGTCCATGAAAATCACGCGGTCGGCCACTTTGCGGGCAAAGCCCATTTCGTGGGTCACGCACATCATGGTCATGCCTTCCTGGGCCAGCTGCACCATCACGTCCAGTACTTCGTTGACCATTTCCGGGTCGAGGGCGGAGGTGGGTTCGTCAAACAGCATGACGATCGGGTCCATGGCCAGGGCGCGAGCAATCGCCACCCGTTGCTGCTGGCCGCCCGACAGTTGGCCCGGGTGCTTGTGGGCATGGGCCGACAGGCCGACACGCTCAAGCAGTTGCAGGCCTTTCTTGGTGGCTTCTTCCTTGCTGCGGCCCAGCACCTTGATCTGCGCGATGGTCAGGTTCTCGGTGATGGTCAGGTGCGGGAACAGCTCGAAGTGCTGGAACACCATGCCCACGCGCGAACGCAGTTTTGGCAGGTTGGTCTTCGGGTCGGCGATGGAGGTGCCGTCGACCACGATGTCACCCTTCTGGAACGGTTCCAGTGCGTTGACGCACTTGATCAAGGTGGATTTACCCGAGCCGGACGGCCCGCACACCACGATCACTTCGCCTTTTTTGACATCAGTGCTGCAATCGGTCAGCACCTGGAAGTCGCCATACCACTTGTTGATGTTCTTGATAGAGATCATACGGCAAACCTTTTTTGCAGACGCTTGACCAGCAGCGAGGCGGAAAAGCTGATGATGAAGTAGACGACACCGGCGAAGATCAGGAACTCATTGGAGCGGCCGATGATGTCGCCGTTGGAGCGGGCGGAGTTGAGGAAATCCACCAGGCCCACGGTGTAGACCAGCGAGGTGTCCTGGAACAGGATGATCGACTGTTGCAGCAGCAACGGGGTCATCTTGCGGAACGCCTGAGGCAGGATGATCAGGCGCATGGTCTGGCCATAGGTCATGCCCATCGCTTGCGCGGCGCCCATCTGGCCCTTGGGGATCGACTGCACGCCGGCCCGTACGATCTCACAGAAATACGCGGCTTCGAACATCATGAAGGCCACGACGCAGGAGGTGAACGCACCGATTGGCGTGTCTTCGCCGGTGATCCAGCGCAACACGAACGGCACCGCCAGGTAGAACCAGGTGATCACCAGCAGCAGCGGGATCGAGCGGAAGTAGTTCACATAGGCGCCGGCCACATTGGACAGCAGTTTGCTGGACGACAGGCGCATCAGTGCGAGCACGGTGCCCAACGCGATACCGCCGACCACGCCCATGACCATCAGTTGCAAGGTCATGAGCATGCCGTTCCACAGGCCTGGGATAGCGGGGATGATGCCGCTGAAATCGAATTCCATTATTTACCCCCCACGGAGATCAGGCCGGGCACTGCGACTTTCTTCTCGACCAGGCGCATCAGCAACATCAGGCTCATGTTCAGGGTGAAGTAGATCAACGTGGCCAGGGTGAAGGCTTCAAACAGGTTGGCCGAGAACTCGGCGGTCTGTTTGGTTTGCGCCAGCAGTTCCATCAGGCCGATCAGGGACGCCACGGAGGAGTTCTTGAAGACGTTGAGGAATTCGGAGGTGAGCGGCGGAATGATGATCCGGTAGGCCTGGGGCAGCAGCACGTTCCAGTAGATCTGCGGCAGCTTGAAGCCCATGGCGCGCGCGGCGGATTCCTGGCCGCGTGGCAGCGCCTGGATACCGGTACGCACTTGTTCACACACGCGGGCGGCGGTGAACAGGCCCAGGCACACCACGACGCTCAGGTAGGCCGAGGTGGTCGGGTTGAGGTCTTGTTTGTACCAGTCCTGCAGGTTTTGCGGCAGCAGGTCGGGTATCAGGAAGTACCAGATGAACAGCTGCACCAGCAGCGGCACGTTACGAAACAGTTCCACGTAGCAGGTGGCGATGCCCGATACGATGCGGTTTGGCACAGTGCGCATGACCCCCAGAATGGAGCCCAGCAGCAAGGCGATAATCCACGCCACCACGGCGATGGCGATGGTCCAGCCCAAGCCGGCGATGTACCAGTCGAGATAAGTCTCGCTGCCCACGCCGGTGGACTTGAAGAACACGCCCCAGTCCCAGTTGTAATTCATTAGGGTCTCCCCTCGAGATCGATCGATGTACAAGCACCCGCTTGGGGAAAATCCATTCCCGCCCGGCGATGAACGCCAGGCACACGCGATCGGCTCGAAAACCGCCAGGTCGAGTGTTCCAAAATAAAGCCAGCAGGTAGTAACAGACGCCTGAGGGAGGGTTGGCTCCCTCAGGAGATAAGCTTAGTCAGGTATCAGATTTTTACGTCAGGCGCTGGCTTGTCGCTTGGGTTGGCGATCAGCTCCTTCACCTTTTCGCTCATCGGGAAGTTCAGGTTCAGGCCCTTCGGTGGGATCGGGCTTTCGAACCACTTGCTGTAGATCTTGTTGATCTCGCCGGACTTGAACAGGCCAACGATGGCGTCATCTACAGCTTTCTTGAAGGCCGGGTCGTCTTTACGAACCATGCACGCGTAGGCTTCGAAGGATTGCGGAGTACCGGTGATGACCCAGTCGTCCGGCTTCTTGGCCTTGGCTTCTTCACCGGCCAGCAGGGCGTCGTCCATCATGAAGGCAACGGCGCGGCCGCTTTCCAGCATCTGGAAGGATTCGCCGTGGTCTTTGGCGGAGATGACGTTCATGCCCATCTGTTTGTCGGCGTTCATCGCCTTGATGATGCGCTCGGACGTGGTGCCCGCAGTGGTCACGACGTTCTTGCCCTTGAGGTCGGCGAAGTCAGCGTAGGACGGCTTGCCTTCCTTGTCTTTCTTGACCAGCAGACGGGTGCCGATTTCGAAGATGTTGACGGTGAAGTCGACTTGTTGGGCGCGCTCGGCGTTGTTGGTGGTGGAACCGCATTCGAGGTCCGCAGTACCGTTCTGGATCAACGGGATACGGGTCTGCGAGGTCACCAGGTTGTACTTGACCTTCAGGTCGGGCTTGTTCAGGTCTTTTTTCAGGGCTTCAACCACAGCCAGCTGAACGTCATGGGAGTAACCCACGGGTTTGCCCGAACCATCCGCGATGTAGGAAAACGGAATGGAGCTGTCGCGGTGCGCGAGGGTGATGGTGCCGGAGTCGTTGATCTTCTTCAGTGTACCGGTGAGTTCGGCGGCGAAAACTGGAGTGCTGATCAGAGCAGCAGCGATAGCTGCGCCCAGGATATGGGGAACGATGCGCATCAATACTTCCTCGACATTTGTTTTTTTTATGAAGCCGGCTAAACGGCTCTCTTGTACAGCGAATGCCCGTAACGGCTCCTGAGGCGTCTCAGGCAATCGTTACGGAGTGTAGAGCATGAGTCGTGCCAGGCCAGAAGCAAAAGGTTAAGCATTTGATTTATATGGTGATTAACTTTTTACTTCGGCGAACTTTCCTACAAACGATCCGGCAAACCGAATCATGGCTACCACTGCGTTCGGAAATCCGAATGCCTTTGGTGTAGGAGCGCGTTTGTTCGCGAACAACGCAAAAACGCCGCGTTCATTCTGAATGAACGCGGCGCTCTCGAGGTTTTCGCGAGCAAGCTCGCTCCTACAGGGGGAGGGGTCAGGCGGCTTCGATCTTGCCGCGATTCTGCTCAACCTTGGACAGGTAACGCTGCACGTTGTCCTGTTCTTCAGGCGTAGTGAACAGGCCGAGCTTGGTGCGGCGCCACAGCACGTCCGTTGGCTGGGTCACCCACTCTTCGGCGCACAGGTAGTCGACTTCGCGGGTATACAGGCCGCCACCCAGGTGCTCGCCCAGGTCGGCCAGCGATTGCACGCCTTCGAGCAGACGCCAGGTACGGCTACCGTAGGTGGTGGACCAGCGACGGGCGATTTCGCTCGGCACCCAGTCGAATTTGCTACGAATAGCGTCGGCCAGGGCCTCAGGCGTGGTCATGTCTTCGCCGCCGGGCAGGCTGGCGGTGGCGGTCCAGCTTGGACGCATCTGGGTGAAATAGGGCGCCAGTTGTGCCATCGCCGATTCGGCCAGCTTGCGATAGGTGGTCAGCTTGCCGCCGAACACCGACAGGATTGGCGCCTCGCCCGTGCCGCCAGACAGCGCCAGGGTGTAGTCGCGGGTGATGGCCGACGGGTTGTCCGATTCGTCGTTGCACAGTGGGCGTACACCGGAGTAGGTGTGGACGATATCGTCGCGGCTCAGTTGTTTCTTGAAGTGCGCGTTGACCACCTTGAGCATGTAGTCGGTTTCACCTTCGGTGATCGCAACTGCAGCCGGGTCGCCGGTGTATTCGCGGTCGGTGGTGCCGATGATGGTCAGGTGATTCAGGTACGGAATGGTGAAGACAATGCGCTGGTCTTCGTTTTGCAGGATGTGCGCGTGGGCGCCTTCGTACAGTTTCGGCACGATCAGGTGGCTGCCCTGGATCAGGCGGATGCCGTAGGGCGAATCCAACTTGAGGTCGTCCTTGATGAACTTGGCCACCCACGGGCCGGCCGCGTTCACCAGTGCGCGAGCGCGGATCGAGAACAGGCTGCCATCGGCACGTTCCATGTTCATTTCCCACAGGCCCTTGCTGCGGTGGGCGCTGATGCAACGGGTTTGGGTGTGGATGTGCGCGCCTTTTTCGCGGGCAGCCATGGCGTTCAATACCACGAGGCGGGCGTCGTCGACCCAGCAGTCGGAATATTCGAAGCCTTTGGTGATTTCGCTTTTAAGCGGGCTGTCGGCACCGAACTTGAGGCTTTTGGAGCCTGCGAGCTTTTCGCGTTTGCCCAGGTGGTCATACAGGAACAGGCCAGCACGGATCATCCACGCCGGGCGCAGGTGCGGGCGGTGCGGCAATACAAAACGCATTTGCTTGACGATGTGCGGGGCTTTGGCCAGCAGCACTTCACGCTCGGCCAGGGCTTCGCGTACCAGACGGAATTCGTAATGTTCAAGATAGCGCAGGCCGCCGTGGATCAACTTGCTGCTGGCCGAAGAGGTATGGCTGGCCAGATCGTCCTTTTCGCAAAGGAATACCGACAAACCGCGCCCGGCTGCGTCTGCTGCAATGCCGACGCCGTTGATCCCGCCGCCGATAACGGCCACGTCATAGACTTCGGCGAGCGGTGGAGCAGGCAAGGTGGAAGGGTTCATCGGCTGGCCTCGCGAATTTTTCGTCTTGGAATTCGAACATTAATGTTCATTTGCGAAAATGGTAGCTGATAAACGCGGGCACAGCCACCCGACTTCGATTGAAAAAACTCATCGAAGGGTGGGAAAAGGAAAAATTGTGAACATGAGCTTGGGTGTGATTCGAGAAATCAGGTATCAGATAAATCGCTTTCGCGAGCAAGCCCGCTCCCACATTTGACCGAGTTCCAGCATGGGAATGCGGTCGAATGTGGGAGCGGGCTTGCTCGCGAAGACGGCGGTACAGGCGCTTGGGATACCGAAGCTTTAGACGACTTCCAGCCGTACCTTGTGCTCATTGAGCAACTGCACCAACGCCGGCACCGGCTGCTGGTCGGTCACCAGGCAATCCACCAAACTGATCGGCCCCAGGCGAATCATGGCATTGCGCCCGAATTTGCTGGAGTCCGCCGCCAGGATCACCTGGCGCGCATTGGCAATGATCGCCTGGGATACCCGCACTTCCTGATAGTCAAAGTCCAACAGGCTGCCATCTTCATCGATACCGCTGATGCCCACCAAGGCAAAGTCCACCTTGAATTGGTTGATGAAATCCACACTGGCCTGGCCCACCACCCCGCCGTCACGGCGCACGTTACCGCCGGTCAGCAGCACGTCGAAGTCATCCTTGGCGCTGAGCATGGTGGCGACGTTGAGGTTATTGGTGATGATTTTCAGGTGGCTGTGGTTGAGCAGCGCACGGGCGATGGATTCGGTGGTGGTGCCGATGTTGATGAACAGCGAGGCGTGATCGGGGATTTGCGCCGCAATGGCTTCGCCGATGCGCTGTTTTTCGTCGCGCATCTGGTCGGCACGCATGGCGTACGCGGTGTTTTCGACACTGGAATCATAGGCCGCGCCGCCGTGGTAGCGGCGCAGCAGATTGGCGTCCGCCAGCTGGTTGATATCGCGGCGGATGGTTTGCGGGGTGACAACGAACAACTGCGCCATTTCCTCGATACTGACGTAGCCGCGTTCGCGGACCAGTTCGAGGATTTGTTGCTGGCGGGGAGGCAGATTCATGGGGCGTCCTTTGGGCTGCCATACAAAAGTGGCCCATGATGACGCAGGAATCTGCTCCCTACCAGTTACAACCAGACCTTGGCTTATTCGGCGCCTTCGTGGGGCTCCCAGTCACGGGTGCGGCTGACGGCTTTCTGCCAGCCGGCATAGAGCTTCTCTTTTTCCTTTTCTTCCAGTTGTGGTTCGAATTCGCGCTCGATCACTGCCTTGCCGCGCAATTCGTCCAGGCTGCCCCAGAAGCCGCAGGCCAAGCCCGCCAGGTAGGCGGCGCCCAGTGCTGTGGTCTCGCGCATTTGCGGGCGCTCGACCTGGGTGCCGAGGATGTCGGCCTGAAATTGCATCAGGAAGTTGTTGGCCACCGCGCCGCCGTCTACACGCAAGGCCTTGAGGCGTTCGCCCGAGTCCTGCTGCATGGCGTCGAGCACGTCGCGGGTCTGGTAGGCAATCGACTCCAGGGCTGCGCGAATAATGTGATCCACGCGTACGCCACGGGTCAGGCCGAACAGTGCGCCACGGGCGTACGGGTCCCAGTACGGCGCGCCCAGGCCGGTGAAGGCCGGTACCAGGTATACGCCGTTGCTGTCCTTGACCTTGCCGGCGAAGTACTCGGTGTCGTGGGCGTCGTTGATGATTTTCAGCTCATCGCGCAGCCACTGCACGGTGGAACCACCGTTGAACACGGCGCCTTCCAGGGCGTAAGCCACTTCGCCACGGGGGCCGCAAGCGATGGTGGTGAGCATGCCGTGCTTGGATTTGACCGCCTTGTCGCCGGTGTTCATCAGCAGGAAGCAACCGGTGCCATAGGTGTTCTTGGCCTGGCCGGCTTCGACGCACATCTGGCCGAACAGGGCGGCCTGTTGGTCACCGGCGATACCGCCGATGGCGATGCCGCTTTTGGTACGGCCGTAGATTTCCGACGACGACTTCACTTCCGGCAGCATCTCGCGCGGAATGTCGAGGATCTCCAGCATCTTCGCGTCCCACTCCAAAGTGTGGATGTTGAAGAGCATGGTGCGCGAGGCGTTGGTGTAGTCGGTGACGTGGGTCTTGCCGCCGGTGAATTTCCAGATCAGCCAGCTGTCGACGGTACCGAACAGCAACTCGCCGTTGCGTGCGCGTTCGCGGCTGCCTTCGACGTTGTCGAGGATCCACTTGAGCTTGGTGCCGGAGAAGTACGGGTCGGTGACCAGGCCGGTGGTGTCGCTGATGTATTGTTCGTGGCCGTCGCGCTTGAGCTGTTGGCAGATCTCGGTGCTGCGACGGCACTGCCAGACGATGGCGTTGTAGACCGGGCGGCCGGTGACCTTGTCCCAGACTACGGTGGTTTCACGTTGGTTGGTGATGCCGATAGCGGCGACCTGGTCATGGTGCAGGCCGGCCTGGGCCAGGGCTTCGACCATTACCGCGCTCTGGGTGGCGAAGATTTCCATCGGGTCGTGTTCGACCCAGCCTGCCTGTGGGTAGTGCTGGGCGAATTCGCGCTGCGCGGTGCAGACCACGTTGGCATCACGATCAAAAATGATCGCGCGGGAACTGGTGGTGCCCTGGTCGAGGGCGATGATGTAGTTCTTATTCTGAATGTCGGTCATGTCGAATGCCTTGGAAAATAAGAAAATCGGTAATCAGCCTGGGCGACAAAAGGGCAGACGTCTCCAGGCTGGCGCTATCAGGAAATACGGGTCTTGCCGTTGACAGCCGTGTCAGGTGTTTCTTCAGCTATAGCAGGTGCGGCGCTCGGCAGATGGCGGGCAATCAACCCACGGTAGGCCGCAGCCCCCAGGCATGCACCCACAATCGGGCCGAAAATCGGCACCAGGAAATAAGGAATATCGCGCCCGCCGGTGAAGGCCATTTCACCCCAGCCAGCGAAAAAGGTCATCAGCTTGGGCCCCAGGTCCCGCGCCGGGTTCATGGCAAAGCCGGTCAGTGGGCCCATGGCGCTGCCGATCACCGCGATCAGCAGGCCGATCAGCAGTGGGGCCAGCGGGCCGCGTGGCAGGCCGTTGTTGTCATCGGTGAGTGCCATGATCACGCCCATCAGGATCGCGGTAATGACCATTTCCACCAGGAACGCCTGGGCGGTGCTCAGCAGCGCATGGGGATAGGTGGAGAACACCGACGCCAATTCCAGGCTGGCTTGTGAACCACGGACCATGTGGTGGGTTTGTTCGTAATCGAAAAACAGATTGCTGTAGAGGGTGTACACCAAGGCCGCGGAGCAAAAGGCGCCGGCGATCTGGGCGAGGATATAGAAGGGCAGTTTGCGCTTTTCGAAATCGGCAAAAATGCACAGGGCGATACTCACCGCCGGGTTGAGGTGCGCTCCGGAAATACCGGCGCTCAGGTAGATCGCCATGCTGACGCCCACCCCCCAGATGATGCTGATCTCCCACAAGCCAAAGCTGGCACCCGCAACCTTGAGCGCAGCGACACATCCTGTACCGAAGAAGATCAGAAGCGCAGTCCCCAGGAATTCGGCCATGCATTGGCTCGAAAGTGAAGGCTGTTGAAGAGCAGTAGTCATGGAAAACCTCAGTTGTTGTTCTTGTCTGGCGCACCCTCTCAACGGAGCGTTGCGCGATTTTCACCGTAGGAAGGATCCCCATCCTGGCCACGGCTTGCTGCTCGATTGCTGCAGGACTATTCCTACAGTATTCGGAAACGAAAAAATATAGACAAGAATGACCGCTGTCAAAGGTCGAAAGTGAACCGCTAGTCACTTTGAAACTATTGGTCTGGTGAATGATCACGCTTGTCACAAAGGGCGAGCACCTTAAGAGTGGGCGCACTAGAGCGTTTTGCGTGGGCTTGGCCTAGAATTGGCCATCTGTTTGCCACGCCTGGAGCCAGCATGACCCCTGCATTGGACCTGTTGAAAAAAGTTCGCGCCGAACATCGCATCCACAGTTATGAACATGATCCCAAGGCGGCGTCCTATGGCCTGGAGGCCGCGGAAAAATTGGGGCTGGATCCGGCGCAGGTGTTCAAGACCTTGCTGGCCAGTAGTGAAAAGGGCGAATTATTGGTAGCGGTAGTGCCGGTCGTCGGAAGTCTGGATCTGAAGGCCTTGGCGCACGCTGCTGGCGTCAAGAAAGTCGAAATGGCCGACCCGGCAGCGGCGCAGCGTTCCACCGGTTACCTGTTGGGGGGCATCAGCCCGCTGGGGCAGAAGAAGCGCCTGCGCACCTTTATCGATGAGACGGCGCAGCCGTTCGCGACCATTTTTGTGAGTGCGGGGAGAAGGGGGTTGGAAGTGGAGTTGCCGGCGGCGGTGCTGGCCGAGCATACCCAGGCCAAATTTGCGCCGATTGGCCGGGCCTGATCACCTTTCTTAGAACCTATGCAAAACCAATGTGGGAGGGGCGGTGCGACGATTCGACTTGCTCCCGATGACGGTGTATCAGTCACCTAATTTAGTGGCTGTCCCTCCCCCCATCGGGAGCAAGCCCCCTCCCACATGTTGACCCGGTTTCTTCAGGTAATCAGTTAGCTGGGCTGTAGCGCCGCACGCCAGAGTCCGACTGCGGGATTTGCGCCGCCACACTGCCCGATGCCTTGAACAGCACCAGATGCTCCGCCGCCACCCGAATCCCCACATCCGCCCCGACCTGATGGTCGGCATGGCTGGGGAAAATCGACTCCAACTGCGCGCCGGTCGGCAGTTGCAGGCGGTACAAGGTCGACGCGCCTAGGAACGTCTTGCCCACGATCCGCGCTTTCAACGCGCTGTCTGGCGCATAGACGATATCGTCCGGACGCAGCAACACATCCACAGCGCCACCGGTCGGCCAGGCGTATGCACGGTTACCGCGCAGGTCGCCCAACTCGGTGCTCACAGACTCCGGAGAGCTCAGTTGGCCACGGATGAAATAACCCTGGCCAATAAAGCTCGCGACATAAGGTGTCTGCGGTTCGTGGTAAAGGTTGTAGGGCGTGTCCCACTGCTCAAGCCGACCTTCCTTGAAGACGCCTACCTGGTCGCTCACCGCAAACGCTTCTTCCTGATCATGAGTGACCAGGATCGCGCTGGTGCCCCGCGCCTTGAGAATGTCGCGCACCTCGTGGCTGAGCTTGCGCCGCAGTTCGCCGTCGAGGTTGGAGAAGGGTTCGTCCAGCAATAGCAATTGCGGCTCGGGCGCCAGGGCGCGGGCGAGGGCAACGCGTTGTTGCTGGCCGCCGGAAAGCTCGTGGGGGAAGCGCTTGCCCAGGTTCTTCAGGTTGACCAGCTCCAGCAGTTCGGCGACCACGCGGTCTTTTTGCGGGTGCTTGCGAATGCCAAAGGCAATGTTGTCCGCCACGCTAAGGTGGGGAAACAGCGCGTAGTCCTGGAACACCATGCCGATGCGACGTTTCTCCGGTGCCAGGGTGAAACCGGCGCTGGAGATCACTTCGCCCGCCAGGCTGATTTCGCCTTCGTGCACCGGCTCAAAACCGGCGATCGCTCGCAGGGTGGTGGTCTTGCCGCACCCCGAGGAACCCAGCAGGCAGCCGATATCACCGGCGTTGAGGTGCAGGTTGAGGTTCTGCACGACCCGTTGGTCTTGATAACCGCATGCCAGATTGCGCAGGTTCAGCAGTGTTGGCTGGCTCATGCGTGGTGGTACGACGGCGGGACGAGGAATTCCAGCAGGGCTTTTTGCGCATGCAGGCGGTTTTCAGCCTGGTCCCAGGCGACCGAGCGAGGATCGTCCAACAAGTCGAGGCTGATTTCTTCGCCACGGTGGGCCGGCAGGCAGTGCATGAACAACACGTCTGGAGCGGCCAGGTCGAGCAGGGCGCGGTTCACCTGATACGGGGCGAACAGGGCCAGGCGCTTGGTGGTTTCGTCTTCCTGGCCCATGGAGGTCCAGACGTCGGTGCTCACCAGGTGTGCACCGACTACGGCATCACGCGGGTCGCGTACCAGGGTCACGCGGTCACCGGCTTGGGCCAGGAAGCGTGCGTCAGGCTCGTAGCCTTTCGGGCAGGCAACACGCAGTTGGAAGTCGAACTGGATCGCCGCTTCTATATAGCTGTTGCACATGTTGTTGCCGTCACCAATCCAGGCCACGGTTTTGCCCTGGATCGAGCCACGGTGTTCCAGGAACGTTTGCATGTCGGCCAGTAACTGGCACGGGTGCAGGTCGTCGGTCAGGCCGTTGATTACTGGCACGCGGGAGTGGGCGGCAAATTCGGTCACGGTGTTGTGGGCAAAGGTGCGGATCATCACCGCATCGAGCATGCTCGACATGACGATGGCGCTGTCGGCGATCGGCTCGCCACGGCCCAGTTGAGTGTCACGGGACGACAGGAAGATGGCCTGGCCACCCAGTTGAATCATGCCGGCTTCGAAGGACACACGGGTACGGGTCGAGGATTTCTCGAAAATCATGCCGAGCACGCGGTTTTTCAAAGACTCGAACAGTACGCCGCGGTTACGCAGGTCTTTAAGCTCAATGCCTCGACGGATTACGCTGACCAGCTCTTGGGGCGTGCAATCCATCAGGGAGAGAAAGTGCCTTGCGCTCATCATTAACTACCTTTTTGCAACAGACCGCAGATACTCAAAGCCTTGTTTATTGTTACAACGGGCGAGACCTGCGGCGAAAGCCGCACGGGGCGACGAAATAGGGGAAGGCGCGATCTTATAATTAAATGTCGCGTCTTACCAATAGGGCTACGGTTTTTAAGGGTGTTCAAGAAGGGCGCGGAAGCGCTTTTGAAGACAATTACCAGACAGCAGCGGGGCATTTGTACACTGGCCTCGCAACCTTTTGCAATGCGCGGGGACGCAGTTGAATCAGCTTGCGTCGGTTTCAGGGAGGTGTGGCAGGCCCTTGAAACATTTGCTCACGCTTACCCATGGCTTGGCCTGATGCCTGGCGATTCACGGGACGAACGATACTGGTGCCTGCTCCGGTCGCAGCCCATAGTGAGTTCAAAGCCCTGATAAAGAGACTGGCCATGACCAAGACTCTCCACCACCGTGCCTGCCATCTGTGTGAAGCCATCTGTGGCCTGACCCTGGAAACCACCCAAGCCGACGACGGCAGCCTGGCGATCACCTCGATCAAGGGCGACGCGCTGGACACCTTCAGCCGTGGGCATATCTGCCCCAAGGCGGTGGCGCTGCAGGACATCCAGAACGACCCGGACCGCTTGCACCAGCCCATGCTGCGGGTGGGCAGCGAATGGCAGCCGATCCCGTGGGAAGACGCCTTTGCATTGGTCGCCGAACGGCTGGCGGGGGTTCAGGCCCGTCACGGGCAGAACGCCGTGGCCGTGTACCAGGGCAACCCCAGCGTGCACAACTACGGGCTTATGACCCACAGCAACTACTTCCTGGGCCAGCTCAAGACACGCAATCGGTTTTCCGCAACGTCGGTAGACCAGTTGCCCCATCACCTCACCAGTCACCTGATGTACGGCCATGGCTTGTTGCTGCCGATCCCCGATATCGATCACACCGACTTCATGTTGATCCTGGGCGGCAACCCGTTGGCGTCCAACGGCAGCATCATGACCGTGCCCGATGTGGAAAAACGTCTCAAGGCCATCCAGGCCCGTGGCGGCAAAGTGGTGGTGGTCGACCCCCGGCGCAGCGAGACGGCGGCAATGGCGGACCAGCACCTGTTTGTGCGCCCCGGAGGGGATGCCGCGCTGTTGTTCGGGGTGCTCAACACCTTGTTCGGCGAGAAGCTGACCCGCGACAGTCATTTGCCGGTAGAAGGCTTGGACGATGTGCGGCGCGCCATTGCCGGGTTTACCGCCGAGGCCATGAGCCATCAGTGTGCGGTGCCGGCTGAACAGATCCGCCAGTTGGCGCGGGACTTTGCAGCGGCTGACAAGGCCGTGTGTTACGGGCGCATGGGGGTTTCGACCCAGGCGTTCGGCACCTTGTGCCATTGGTTGGTGCAGTTGATCAATTTGGTGACCGGCAATCTGGACCGCGTCGGCGGGGCGCTGTGTACCACGCCTGCGGTGGACCTGGTGGCGTCTACCGGCGGTGGGCATTTCAATCGCTGGCAGAGCCGTGTTTCGGGGCGCCCGGAATATGGTGGTGAGCTGCCCGTATCTGCCCTGGCTGAAGAGATGCTCACCGAAGGCGAGGGGCAAATCCGCGCGCTGGTGACCGTGGCCGGCAATCCAGTGTTGTCCACGCCCAACGGTCGTCAATTGGAACAGGCCCTGGATGGCCTGGAGTTCATGGTCAGCGTCGACCTCTATATCAACGAAACCACGCGCTATGCCGACTTGATCCTGCCGTCCACCTCGGCACTGGAAAACGATCATTACGACACGACTTTCAATATGTTTGCGGTGCGCAACGTCACCCGTTTCAATCGTGCGATTTTGCCCAAACCACAGGGTGCGTTGCATGACTGGGAAATCTTTGTGGGCCTGGCCCAGGCATTTGCGGCGCAGACGGGTGTGGTGCTCAAGCCGACCATGGCGCCGGCGCAGATGATCGATTTCGGGCTGCGGGGTGGGGTGTACGGTGATGCGTCCGAGCATAAGTTGTCGGTGGCGATGCTGGCAGATCATCCACATGGGGTGGATCTGGGGCCGCTCAAGGCTAATCTCGCCCCGCGCCTCAAGACCGCAGATGGCAAGGTGCAGGCAGCACCGGCGGTGATCCTCGCCGATTTGGCGCGTTTTGCGGCGCAACCGGCGCCTGTCGCCGACGAACTGCTGTTGATTGGGCGCCGCCATGTGCGCAGCAACAATTCCTGGATGCATAACTATCACCGTTTGGTGAAGGGCAAGCCTCGGCATCAGTTGCTGATGCATCCTGACGACCTGGCCAGTCGGCAGTTGAGTGATGGGCAGCGGGTGCGAGTGAGTTCGCGCATCGGCATGATCGAGGTGGAAGTGGTCGCCAGCCTGGACATGATGCCCGGCGTGGTCAGCCTGCCCCACGGCTGGGGCCACGGCCGGCCTGGCGTGCAGATGACCATCGCCAGTAGCCAGCCGGGGGCGAGTGCCAATGATCTGACCGACGAGCGGCAGTTGGATGAGCTATCGGGCAATGCAGCGCTCAATGGTGTACCGGTGCAGGTCGCAGCGGCCTGAGCACCATGCTGGAATTTTGCGTTACAATGCGCCACCGTGCCGACCTGTGAGTCGCAAAGTTCCAGCCGAGGTGTTCCATGGATATCATCGAAACGATCAAAGAGCAGATTGCTGCCAACACCATTCTGCTTTACATGAAGGGCGCGCCAAACGCTCCTCAGTGCGGTTTCTCCGCGAAGGCATCCCAAGCCATCATGGCGTGTGGCGAGAAGTTCGCTTACGTGGATATCCTGCAAAACCCTGAAATCCGCGCCAACCTGCCAAAGTACGCCAACTGGCCAACGTTCCCACAACTGTGGGTCGCCGGTGAACTGGTCGGCGGTAGCGACATCATCGTTGAGATGGCGGCTGATGGTTCGCTGCAAACGCTGATCAAAGAAGCAGCAGCAAACGCGGCGGCCAAGACCGACGCTTGATGCGCTTGCAATAAAAAGCCCCGCTTCTCGTGAGAGAGCGGGGCTTTTTTTGTACCTGCGTGCTGGGGGCTTATTCTTCGCCCATCTGCGATTGCAGGTAGTTTTCAAGGCTGACTTTGTCGATCAGACCCAGTTGGGTTTCCAGCCAGTCGATATGTTCTTCCTGGTCTTCCAGGATATCTTCCAGCAGTTCACGGCTACCGAAGTCAGCTTTGATTTCTGCGTGAGCGATGGCGGCCTTGAGATCGCTGTGGCTCTTGCGCTCAAAGCCCAGGTCGCTGCCGAGCATTTCCTGGGTGTGCTCGCCAATGTTCAGCTTGCCCAGGTCTTGCACGTTCGGCAGGCCTTCGAGGAACAGGATGCGCTTGATCAGCGCGTCGGCGTCCTTCATGGCCTTGATGGATTCTTTGTATTCACGCTTGCCCAGCTTTTCCAGGCCCCAATCGTCATACATGCGCGCATGCAGAAAGTACTGATTGATCGCGACCAGTTCATTGGCAAGGATTTTATTGAGTTGCTGGATGACTGAGATGTCGCCTTTCATGACTGGGGTCCTGCCCTGTAATAGCTGTATATAAGGCGGAGTTTGAGCGGCGAAAACCCTAGTGTCAAACCTAAGTTATTGAATAATAAATGAAAATTAATCGGAATAAGAATGTTTGTGTTCCGCGTCTTGGCGCTAACTAATTGAATTACGGGCATAAAAAAACCGGACACTAAGTCCGGTTCTTTAAAACACGCCCAATCAGGCGTGTGTAAATTCTGCTGAATAGGGGAGCGCAGCCTGGGCTGTTTGCAACTGCGTCAGGGTTTCCCGCACCACTTGCTTGGCAAGGCAAGCACATTTGCCGCACTGGCTGGCAACGCCTGTGGTTTCACGCACTTCCTTGTAGCTGCAGCAACCTTCATAGATTGCTTCGCGGATTTGTCCGTCGGTGACGCCAGTACAGAGGCACACATACATAAGGGAGAACCGTCGCGGGTTTAAGGCTTAAGTGCGATGGATCTTAATGTTAACGAGAATGATTGTCAAAGTAGATTCGTAGGGTATTGGCTGGCAAAGCGCCCGCACTGACGAACGGTTTTTTCAGTGTATGATGGTCGGTCTTTACGAAGCGTGACTGCGTCACAGGGCTGTCGCTTATATAGGGCAGGCTGGAGGCGGTCCTTTTACTTCAATCGTCACCCTTACATCAGGAGATACCCAATGAGCGTACTCGTCGGCAAACAAGCCCCGGATTTCGACGTACCAGCCGTCCTCGGCAATGGCGAAATCGTAGACAGCTTCAAACTGTCTGAAGCCATCAAAGGCAAATACGGCCTGGTGTTCTTCTACCCGCTGGACTTCACCTTCGTGTGCCCTTCGGAGCTGATCGCTCTGGACCACCGCATGGACGATTTCAAGGCGCGCAACGTTGAAGTGGTGGCCGTTTCCATCGACTCCCATTTCACCCACAACGCCTGGCGCAACACTGCCATCAATGATGGCGGCATCGGCAAAGTCAAATACACCATGGCAGCCGACCTGAAGCACGAGATTGCCAAGGCCTACGACGTTGAGTCCGAAGGCGGCGTGGCTTTCCGTGGCGCTTTCCTGATCGACGACAAAGGCGTTGTTCGCTCCCAGATCGTTAACGACCTGCCACTGGGCCGTAACATGGAAGAGCTGATCCGCCTGGTCGACGCCCTGCAATTCCACGAAGAGCACGGCGAAGTCTGCCCAGCCAACTGGAAAAAAGGCGACAAAGGCATGAACGCTTCGCCAGAAGGCGTTGCGGCTTACCTGACCGAGAATGCTGGCAAGCTGTAAGCCAGAATCGAGGTACAAAAAAACCGGCCTGAGAAGGCCGGTTTTTTTATGTGCGGGAAATAATCTCAGTCGCCGAAATCTTCCCAGCCGCCCATCTGCTTCCAGCGGTTGACGATGCCGCAGAACAGCTCGGCTGTCTTCTCGGTGTCGTAGCGCGCCGAGTGGGCCTCACGACCGTCAAAGTCGATACCGGCAGCCTGACAGGCCTTGGCCAGCACGGTCTGGCCATAAGCCAGGCCCGCAAGTGTGGCGGTGTCGAAGCTGGAGAACGGGTGAAAGGGGTTGCGCTTCATGTCCAGGCGCGCCACAGCCGCGTTCAGGAAGCCCAGGTCGAAGCTGCTGTTGTGGCCGACCAGGATGGCGCGTTTGCAGCCATTGGCCTTCAACGCCTTGCGCACGCCACGGAAGATATCGGTCAGCGCCGCTTCTTCACTCACCGCCATGCGCAGTGGGTGATCGAGCTTGATCCCGGTGAACTCCAAAGCGGCGGCTTCGATGTTCGCGCCTTCGAACGGTTCGACGCGGAAGAAGTGGGTGTGTTCGGGGAACACAAAGCCCTGCTCATCCATGCCGATGGTGGTCGCGGCAATTTCCAGCAGCGCGTCGGTGGCGCAATTGAAACCACCGGTTTCTACGTCGATGACAACCGGCAGATAACCGCGGAACCGCTCGGCCATCGGATGACGGGAGCCGCCACCACTGTGCTCGTGTTCGTCGTCGTAATGGTCTTCACTCACTTGCTTTCCTCCAGCAGGCGCCAGCGCAGTGTTTCACCGGCGCGCAGCGGGATGACAGTCAGCTCGCCAAACGGCAGGCTGGCAGGGGCGGTCCAGTCTTCACGAACCAGGGTGATGCGGTCGGTATTCGCCGGCAGGCCGTAGAAACGCGGGCCGTTGAGGCTGGCGAAACCTTCGAGTTTGTCCAGGGCATTGCGTTGTTCGAACGCTTCGGCGTACAGCTCGATGGCCGCAAACGCGGTGTAGCAACCTGCACAACCGCATGCGGCTTCCTTGGCGTGCTGGGCGTGGGGCGCCGAGTCGGTGCCGAGGAAGAACTTCGGATTGCCGCTGGTGGCGGCATCCAGCAGGGCCACCTGGTGGGTGTTGCGCTTGAGGATCGGCAGGCAATAGAAGTGCGGCCGAATCCCACCCACCAGCATGTGGTTGCGGTTGTACAGCAGGTGATGCGCGGTGATGGTCGCCCCGACGTTGGCCGAAGCCTCGGTAACGAACTGCACGGCGTCGGCCGTGGTGATGTGCTCGAACACCACCTTGAGGGTCGGGAACAGCTCGACCACGCGGCGCATGTGTTCGTCGATGAAGATCTTCTCGCGGTCGAACACGTCCACGTCGCCACGGGTGACTTCACCATGGATCAACAGTGGCATACCGACTTCGGCCATGGCTTCGATGGCCGGCAGGATCTTGTCGATACTGGTCACGCCGGAATCGGAGTTGGTGGTCGCGCCCGCCGGGTACAGCTTGGCGGCGTGCACGTAGCCGCTGGCCTTGGCCTCGCGAATCTCGTCGGGCTGGGTGCGGTCGGTGAGGTAGAGCACCATCAACGGTTCGAAGCGGCTGCCGGCCGGCCGCGCAGCGAGAATACGCTGGCGGTAGGCGTCGGCTTCAGCGGCGTTTCGCACCGGAGGTACCAGGTTAGGCATGATGATGGCACGGCCAAACGTGCGCGCCACATCGGCCACGGTTTGGGGCAACGCAGCACCATCGCGAAGATGAATATGCCAGTCGTCGGGACGCAGCAGGGTCAGGCGGTCGGACATTGGGGATTCCAGGCGGGTCAATCTGGGGCGAATGCTACCGGAAAAGACTCTTGCAGGCACTCGCTATCAAGTTTTGCAGGATGCATCCGATAGCCTTTTGTATGCCTTTTCGATGTATGACGCTTTGAAGTGTTGTAGAAACCAGTGGAGCCTCCCGTGCGCCAGCAATATCTAGCCCTGCTCAGTGTGTTCGCCAGCCTGCCCGCGATGGCCCTCACGTTCCAGACACGCCTGGAGAATATTGAGTGGAAGGTAGAGGGTGATCAGTTCGAGTGCCGCCTCACCCAGCCGATCACCGATTTCGGCTCGGGTGAGTTCGTACGCCGGGCCGGCGAGCAGGCCACGTTTCGTCTGAAAGCCTACAACGGCTCATTGGGCGCAGGTTCGGCCACGTTGCTGGCTGCCGCTGCACCCTGGCAGCCTGGGCGAGGTGATATCAACCTTGGAGCGGTGCGTGTGGGCAGTGGCGATGTGCTTTTTAATAGCTCGCAAGCCCAGGCCGGTCGACTGTTCACGGGCTTGCTGGAAGGTCGCAGTCCCACCGTGCGGCATTACGGGCGCGAAGGAGGCTATTCGGAAATTCGCTTGTTGCCGGTCAAATTCAACAAGGCCTACAACGACTACCAGTTGTGTACCACCAAGCTACTGGCAATGAATTACGACCAGGTCAAGCAGACTACGGTGGGTTTCCCTGGCGCAGGCATTGAGCTGGACGCGGCGGCCAAGCAGAAGCTGTCGGTGATCCTTGCTTACATGAAAGCCGATCCCACGGTTAACCATATCGAGCTCAATGGCCACTCGGACAATAGCGGCAACCGTTTGACCAACCGTGATGTCTCGCGGCGTCGTGCGCTGGCGGTGATGGACTACCTCAAGGCCAACGGCATCCAGGAATCGCAGATCACCCTGCGCTTCCATGGCGAAAGCTACCCACTGGTCCCCAACACCAATGCCGCGAACCGGGCGCGCAACCGCCGGGTTAGTATTCAGCTCGAACGGGTGGCAGCCCCCGAGAAACCGGCCCCCCAGGCCGCCGCACCGAGTAACCCGGCCGCAACGTCTTAAGGTGCGACCACCGGTCGCCCTCTCGACATAATCTGTCGCTTTATCTTCATTTGCTGTCGCGCCCCTGTAAATTCACGGTTTTGGTCGGTAGAATCGTCGCCTTTCCGTACAACCCCGTGGAGTGATGGCATGGCCGACGTAAACAAGGTCGTTCTCGCGTATTCCGGCGGCCTGGACACTTCGGTGATCCTCAAGTGGCTGCAGGATACTTATAACTGTGAAGTGGTGACCTTCACCGCTGACCTGGGTCAGGGCGAAGAGGTCGAACCTGCACGCGCCAAGGCGCAAGCCATGGGCGTCAAAGAGATCTACATTGACGACCTGCGCGAAGAATTCGTCCGCGATTTCGTTTTCCCGATGTTTCGCGCCAACACCGTCTACGAAGGTGAGTACCTGCTGGGTACCTCCATCGCACGTCCGCTGATCGCCAAGCGCCTGATCGAAATCGCCAACGAAACCGGCGCTGACGCCATTTCCCATGGCGCCACCGGCAAGGGCAACGACCAGGTGCGTTTCGAACTGGGCGCCTACGCCCTCAAGCCAGGCGTGAAAGTGATTGCCCCTTGGCGTGAGTGGGACCTGCTGTCCCGTGAAAAGCTGATGGATTACGCTGAAAAGCACGCAATCCCGATCGAACGTCATGGCAAGAAAAAGTCCCCGTACTCGATGGATGCCAACTTGCTGCACATCTCCTATGAAGGCGGCGTGCTGGAAGACACCTGGACCGAGCACGAAGAAGACATGTGGAAGTGGACCGTCTCCCCGGAGAACGCTCCAGACAAGCCGCAGTACCTGGAACTGACCTACCGCAACGGCGACATCGTCGCGCTGGACGGTGTCGAAATGACCCCGGCCACCGTACTGGCGACCCTGAACCGTATCGGTGGCGAACACGGTATCGGCCGCCTCGACATCGTCGAGAACCGTTACGTGGGCATGAAGTCCCGTGGCTGCTACGAGACCCCGGGCGGCACCATCATGCTGCGCGCCCACCGGGCTATCGAGTCCATCACCCTGGACCGCGAAGTGGCTCACCTCAAAGACGAGTTGATGCCCAAGTACGCCAGCCTGATCTACACCGGCTACTGGTGGAGCCCAGAGCGTCTGATGCTGCAACAGATGATCGACGCTTCCCAGGCCCACGTGAACGGCGTCGTACGCCTGAAGCTGTACAAGGGCAACGTGATCGTTACCGGTCGCAAGTCCGATGATTCGCTGTTCGACGCCAATATCGCCACCTTCGAAGAAGACGGCGGCGCCTACAACCAGGCGGACGCAGCAGGCTTTATCAAGTTGAACGCATTGCGCATGCGCATTGCCGCCAATAAAGGCCGCTCGTTGTTCTAATTGGTAGGTGTGTTGTGAAGAAATGGCCCCTTGTTCAAGGGGCCATTTTTTTTGGCTGGAAAATTTAGAATAGAACGTGGTGTTTATAGTTGTTAAACATTCGTAGGCGTTCTCGGACGCGCTGCGTAATTCTTTAGTGGGAATGAAATTTTTACACCTGCGTAGGAACTAGTCTTACAGAAAATTCACTCATCAGAGTGCAGTAAGTCGGTAAGTTGCCGAAAATTCTGTAGGAATTAAGGGTGTAAATAAATATGTTTGATGGAACTGAAATCATCGGGTTTTACCCGCCCGCTCTCCTGCACTCGGGAGCCCCGCAAGGGGCATTTCCTGAAAGCCCTGTGCGGCACCCTTACCCAGCCCTATGGGTTCTCCAGGGAATTAACTCCAAATATGTACGTCTCCGGAAAGGTCTGAAAGGCTGCATAAAACTAGATACATCTGGGGCAGTGTTTTTTTGTAGGCTGTTTCCTTTATCGTTGTGGGTTGGGTCTCTGCTTGCTGTTGCCTGGGGGGGAATGCTATGCCAACTAGGAAACGACTAGGCTATTGTGCTTGCTCTAAATAATTCGAACAGCGAAATTGGACTTTCACATGAATAAAGTGCTGATCGTGGATGATCATCCCGTCATTCGTCTTGCTGTACGTATGCTAATGGAACGTCACGGTTATGAGGTCGTTGCAGAGACCGATAACGGTGTCGATGCGTTGCAACTTGCGCGGGAGCATATGCCGGACATTGTCATACTGGATATTGGAATCCCCAAACTCGATGGCCTGGAAGTTATTTGTCGGCTGTCGTCCACTAAACAACCTGCACCGTTCAAGGTGCTGGTGCTGACGTCCCAGGCGCCAGGTCATTTCTCCATGCGCTGCATGCAGGCGGGGGCTGCCGGGTACGTGTGCAAGCAGCAGGACCTGACGGAACTGCTCAGTGCGATCAAGGCGGTGCTCTCTGGCTATAGCTACTTCCCGAACCAGGCGCTCAACTCGGTACGCTCCACCATGGGCAATGCCGGTGAAGCCGACATGGTCGAACGCCTTTCGGGCAGGGAAATGATGGTATTGCAGCAATTGGCTCGGGGTAAGACCAACAAGGAGATCGCCGACGGTATGTTTCTGAGTAACAAGACCGTCAGCACGTACAAGACCCGCCTGCTGCTCAAGCTCAATGCCCGTTCACTCGTGGACCTGATCGAGCTGGCCCAGCGCAACGGGTTGGTCTAGGAAAGGGCATCGCACACCGCATAGCCTCATCAAACGGCAAAAAAAGCCTCCGTCAGGGAGGCTTCCGGCGGTCGACTACGCGATTCAGAAGTCGAAGTCGTAATCGGCCAGTTGTTTTTGCAAGCGTCGCTCTTCCAGCAGGTTATCGATAGTGCGGCGTTTGCTCAGATTGGTCTTGGCCACCTCTGCCGCAGGGGCTTGTGCCTCATCGTCATCCGACTCAACGAGATCGTCTTCCACTTCCAGTTGTTCTTTGCCAGTGCTCATAAGGTTCACTCCGGACTAAGACTGCCGTTGGCGCTCCTTATAACGATAATCCATGAATGGGTAAAAAAGATTTTTTCAATCGACTGATCGAAAAAAACAATGATCCCTCAATCGTCAGAGGTCTTGTCCTTGTATTCGCACAGATCCTCGATGCGACAGCTGCCGCAACGTGGCTTGCGGGCCTGGCAAACATAGCGCCCATGCAGGATCAGCCAATGGTGGGAGTCCAGCAGATAGGGCTTGGGTACAAACTTCATCAACTGCTTTTCCACTTCCACGACGTTTTTGCCACGGGCGATTCCGGTTCGGTTGCTCACACGGAAAATATGCGTGTCCACTGCCATGGCCAGTTGTCGGAAGGCGGTATTCAGCACCACGTTGGCGGTTTTTCGGCCCACACCCGGCAAGGCTTCGAGTGCTTCACGGGTTTGGGGCACCTGGCTCCCGTGTAACTCCACCAGCAGGCGGCACGTCTCGATGACGTTCTTGGCCTTGCTGTTATACAAACCAATGGTCTTGATGTACTCCGACAAACCTTCCACGCCCAGGGCATAAATAGCTTCCGGGGTGTTGGCCACTGGGTACAGTCTGGCCGTGGCCTTGTTTACGCCAACGTCTGTGGACTGGGCCGACAGAATCACCGCAATCAGCAACTCGAACGGCGAGGAGTACGCCAGTTCGGTCTTGGGTTCTGGGTTGTCTTCGTGAAGTCTGCGGAAAATTTCCAGGCGTTTGGCGGCGTTCATGGGGCTGAGGGTTCCTTGCAGGCGGTCAGCGGAATGCCGGGTCAAGCCCGACAGCTATCAATGGGGGGTAACACGCTACCCGTCAGTCTCCAACATGGGCGTCGACCCGGCGCTGTGCTTCTTCGAGCTTGTGCTGGGCGGCGTTGAGCTCATCCACGCTGACCCCTGGTTGGCGTAGCAGCTTGCTGAC
Organism: Pseudomonas kairouanensis; assembly: GCF_004682055.1. GTDB lineage: Bacteria > Pseudomonadota > Gammaproteobacteria > Pseudomonadales > Pseudomonadaceae > Aquipseudomonas > Aquipseudomonas kairouanensis. The sequence goes on from NZ_QUZU01000001.1 coordinate 446,514, forward strand.
ATCGGCGCGTGCGTAGGCCAAGGCAGTCTTTAGTTGGCGCAGGTCGCTGTCGATGGGGCGCTTTTGTATACGCTGTAAGTCCGGCAAAGGTTGCTCCGAGATCGCCTCTGCAGCATGCAGGGCTTGATCCGCAACGGCCAGTGCAGCGCTCAGGGTGGCCAGTTGTTGCGGGTCTGCGTTCTGGTCCTGGGCCTTTTTCAGTTCGGCGCGTCGCATGGCCAGTTGGATTTTTGCGCGCTTGAGCTCAGGGTCTTTGGCTTTCGTGGGCAGGGGCGGGCTGTTCGCTTCCAGCACGGCAAGTGCTTGCTCTGCTGCTTCGAACTGTTGCTGCAGGAGGATCAACTGGGATTGCTGCTCAAAGGTCGGCGGGTGGCCAAATGCCTTTAAGGACTTGTGCAACTGGGCACGGCTCATCGCAACACCGATTTTGGCCTTCTTGATGGCCGCGTCGTTTGCCGCTTGATGGGTATCTTCTTGCGGTGTTTCCACAGGCGCCGAGCGCTTGGCGCGCGCCAGGCGTTCCGCGAGCTTGTGTTCTTCTTCGCGCTGCAGGCGTGCGTTACGTTGTTCAAACCGGCGTCTGGCGCGATCACGCTTGAGCCCACGTTCACGACGCTCGTGATCCGTGCTCGCCAGGCCACCCACGATCGGCACCACGGTCGCCAGTGGGCGCATCTCGATGCAATCGACGGGGCAGGGCGCCACACACAGGTCACAGCCGGTGCATTCGTCAACGATCACGGTGTGCATCAGCTTGGCGGCGCCGACAATTGCGTCCACAGGGCACGCCTGGATGCATTTGGTGCATCCGATGCATTCTGCTTCACGGATATAAGCAATCTGCGCAGGTGCCTCGCCGCGCGTAGTGTCCAGCTCTAGAACTGGAATGCTCAGCAGCTGCGCCAGGCCGGCAATAGTCTCTTGCCCACCCGGTGGGCACTTGTTGATGGCCTCGCCTTGGGCGATGCCCTGCGCGTAGGGCTTGCAGCCCGGGTGCCCGCACTTGCCACACTGAGTCTGCGGCAGCAGTGCGTCGATACGTTGAATGAGGTTCATGCTGTGATCACTGGCATGCCGGTTAAACAAACAGGGCCTGATTATCCGGCAAGCGAGAAGGGGGGACTAGCGTAAAAGCCCTGTCGTTTGCACGACAGGGCTTTATTACAGGCTTACTTGATACGTTGACCCGGCTTGGCGCCGCTGTCAGGGCTGAGCAGGTAGATCTCTTCACCGCCAGGGCCCGCCGCCATCACCATGCCTTCGGAGATGCCGAACTTCATTTTCCGCGGCTTGAGGTTGGCAATCATCATGGTCAGGCGACCATCGAGCTTGGACGGGTCCGGGTACGCACTCTTGATACCGGAGAACACGTTGCGTTGCTCGTCACCGATGTCCAGGGTCAGGCGCAGCAACTTGTCGGCACCTTCCACCGCTTCGGCCTTGATGATCAACGCCACACGCAGGTCAACAGCAGCAAAGGCATCGAACTCGATTTCCGGGGAAAGCGGGTCCTTGGCCAGTTCGCCATTGCCGGCAGGTGCCGATTCGCCCGTGTCGGTCTGGCTGGCGGCCAAGTCCTCTTTCGAGGCGTCGGTCATGGCCTGGACCTTGACCGGATCGATACGGGTCATCAGCGGCTTGAACTCGTTCAGCTGATGGTTGCTGAGCAGGGTGGCGTGGTCGTTCCAGGTCAGCGGCGCGACATTGAGGAACGCCTCGGCATCAGCCGCCAGCAACGGCAACACCGGCTTGAGGAAGATGACCAACTGGCGGAACAGGTTGACGCCGGTGGCGCAGATCGCCTGGACTTCAGCCTGCTTGCCTTCCTGCTTGTTCAGCGACCAGGGGGCCTTGTCGGCGATCCAGGCGTTGGCGCGGTCGGCCAGGCCCATGATCTCGCGCATGGCGCGGGCGAAGTCGCGAGCTTCATAGGCATCGGCAATGCTTGGCGCGGCGGCCAGGAACGCATCGGTCAGTTCCGGCGCGGCGTTTTCGGCCACCAGCAGACCGGCGTTGCCCTTGTGGATAAAGCCGGCGCAACGGCTGGCGATGTTGACGACTTTGCCCACCAGGTCCGAGTTGACCTTCTGTACGAAGTCTTCCAGGTTCAGGTCAAGGTCATCAACGCCACGGCCCAGCTTGGCGGCGTAGTAGTAGCGCAGGTATTCCGGCGACAGGTGGTCCAGGTAGGTGCGCGCCTTGATAAAGGTGCCACGGGACTTGGACATCTTCTGGCCGTTGACCGTCAGGTAGCCATGCACGTTGATGCCGGTGGGCTTGCGGTAGCCCGAGCCTTCCAGCATCGCCGGCCAGAACAGGGCGTGGAAATTGACGATGTCCTTGCCGATGAAGTGGTACAGCTCGGCGGTGGAGTCTTTGTTCCAGAACGCATCGAAGTCCAGCTCCGGCGTGCGGTCACACAGGTTCTTGAAGCTGGCCATGTAGCCGATCGGCGCATCCAGCCACACATAGAAGTACTTGCCCGGCTCGCCAGGGATCTCGAAGCCGAAGTACGGCGCATCGCGGGAGATGTCCCACTGTTGCAGGCCACTGTCGAGCCATTCGGCGAGCTTGTTGGCCACGGCATCCTGCAAGGTGCCGCTGCGGGTCCAGGTTTGCAGCATCTGCTGGAAATCCGGGAGCTTGAAGAAGAAGTGCTGGGAGTCCTTGAGCACCGGCGTAGCACCGGAGATCGCCGACTTCGGATCCTTCAACTCAGTCGGCGCGTAGGTTGCACCGCATTTTTCGCAGTTGTCGCCGTACTGGTCCTCGGTGCCGCATTTAGGGCAGGTGCCCTTGATGAAGCGGTCGGCCAGGAACATTTTCTTTTCGGGGTCGAAGTACTGGGTGACCGAACGCTGGTCGATATGCCCGGCTTGCTTCAAGCGCAGGTAGATCTGGCTCGACAGCTCGCGGTTTTCTTCGGAATGGGTGGAGTGGAAGTTATCGAAATCCACCAGGAACTCGGCAAAGTCGGCGCTGTGTTCAGCCTGCACGTTGGCGATCAGTTGTTCCGGGGTGATCCCTTCCTTTTCGGCGCGCAACATGATGGCCGAACCGTGGGCGTCGTCCGCGCAGACATAAATGCATTGATTGCCGCGATGCTTCTGGAAGCGCACCCACATATCGGTCTGGATGTACTCAAGCATATGGCCAAGATGGATGGAACCATTGGCATAGGGCAGGGCGCTGGTGACGAGGATCTTGCGTGGCTCGGACATGGGGCTCGGCTACTTGATGAAACGGAGGTCGGCCACTATAAAGCGCCGGGAAATATATTTCACCCCGTGGCGTTGTTTGCGCATCGTCATTGCCTGCGAAAGCGTGCCGCTGGGCGGCTGGAACGGTTAGGATAGCCGCCTGTTTCAGTCAGTCTTTTTCGGGAGTAGCCCATGAGCGCCGTCAATCGCGCAGCGGTGGAAGCCGTTCTTCGCCAGTACACCGACCCCTATTTGAACCAGGACCCGGTCAGTGCCGGCTGTGTCCGCGCCATTGAGGTGCAGGGGGACCAGGTGTCGGTCCAGTTGGAATTGGGCTATGCCGCAGGCCTGTTCAAGAGCGGCTGGGCGCAGATGCTGCAAATGGCCATTGAAGGCCTGGACGGTGTGCGTGCCGCCAAGGTCGACATCCAGTGCGTGATTGCTGCGCACAAGGCCCAGGCGCAGGTCCCAGGCCTGGCCAACGTCAAGAACGTGGTCGCCGTGGCATCGGGCAAGGGTGGCGTGGGTAAATCCACCACTGCGGCCAACCTGGCCCTGGCCCTGGCCCGTGAAGGTGCACGGGTGGGGATTCTCGACGCAGACATCTATGGGCCGAGCCAAGGCGTGATGTTTGGCATCGCCGAAGGCACGCGACCGAAGGTCAAGGACCAGAAGTGGTTTATGCCCATCGAATCCCTGGGCGTGGAAGTCATGTCCATGGCCTTCCTCACCGATGACAACACGCCGATGGTCTGGCGCGGGCCAATGGTTTCGGGTGCCCTGCTGCAGTTGGTCACCCAGACCGCGTGGGGCGACCTGGACTACCTGGTGATCGACATGCCGCCAGGCACGGGCGATATCCAGCTGACCCTGGCGCAGAAAGTTCCGGTGGCCGGCTCGGTCATCGTCACCACGCCTCAGGATCTGGCCCTGCTCGATGCGAAAAAAGGCGTGGAGATGTTCCGCAAGGTCAATATCCCGGTGTTGGGTGTCGTGGAAAACATGGCGGTGCACATTTGCTCCAATTGCGGCCACGCCGAGCATCTGTTCGGCGAAGGCGGCGGTGAGAAGCTCGCCACCCAGTACGGCGTCGAGCTACTGGCTTCGCTGCCGCTGTCGATGCTGATCCGCGAGCAAGCCGACGGTGGCAAACCCACCGTGGTCGCTGAGCCGGACAGCCAGATCGCGATGATTTATCAGGAACTGGCCCGCCACGTCGGTGCACGAATTGTGCTGCAGGAAGCCGCAGCGCCGGCGATGCCGACGATCACTGTCAGCGACGATTGAGTGAGAACAGGTGCTTGTTACGCTTTTACGCAATTGCTGGTGTAAGCATTCGCTTACTTTTGGGTAAGCGAATGGTTTTTTAAAGCGACAAGAGCGACTCGAAGCATCGCGAGATTTTTCTATCCTATTGAAATAGAACAAATATTTAGCGGTGTGCTAACGCCGTGGCCTGTCAGTTCCGACGTTGCATGCCGTTGAACTTCTTTTGGAACCCTCTAACATCAGCCCTGTGTCTACGGACTGACACAGCCATCAAGGACCGATGGTTTGAAGGAACGTCGCAGGATGCGATTCATCAGGATGATGAAAAGGAATACAGGGACTAGGGAAAAAATGTGGGCGGGTCAAACCGCCCCTTTTTTTTGCCCGCAGGAAAGTGAAACCCACTCTCCAGAAACGCAAAAAGGCCCGCAAGGGGCCTTTTGGGGGCGACGACGCTATCAGCGTTCGAGGTCTGCAATCTTACCTTTTTTGCCATCCCACTCCGCTGCGTCTGGCATCGGATCTTTGCGTTCAGTGATGTTCGGCCAGATTTCCGCCAGCTCGACGTTCAGCTGAATGAATTCCTGCATCTCTGCCGGGACTTCGTCCTCGGAGAAAATGGCGACGGCCGGGCATTCTGGTTCACACAGGGCGCAATCGATGCACTCATCCGGGTGAATGACCAGGAAGTTCGGGCCTTCGTAGAAGCAGTCCACCGGACATACTTCCACGCAGTCGGTGTACTTGCACTTGATGCAGTTGTCGGTGACGACGAAGGTCATTTCTAATTCTCTCCTCAGGCGGCGGCAGCGAAACCCTTTGTGGCAGGGCTCGCGAGGTTCGGGAGCGATAGTCTGCAGGCCAGGCTAAAAGCCTGCAGCATCCCAAACCGCGCGAGAGTCTACCAGCTTGCAAGGCTGAGCGTTATATCCGAACCTTCAGTGCATATAACATTTCGAGCGCTTTGCGTGGCGTCATGTCATCCAAGTCAAGCTTGGCCAGTTCTTCCAGCACCGGATGGGGCAGGCTTGCGAACATGTCGCTCTGGTGCGGCGCTGCGGGTTTGCTGGAGGCTTTGGTTGGGCTGGCGACCACGGTTTCGTGGGGTAGGGCCGTGGTTTCCAGGCGGCTGAGGTGCTCGCGGGCGCGCAGAATCACGTCGTTTGGTACGCCGGCCAGTTGGGCCACGGCCAGGCCGTAGCTCTGGCTTGCAGGCCCTGGCAGCACATGGTGCAGGAACACGATGCGCTCATTGTGCTCGGTGGCGTTGAGGTGCACGTTGGCGACCAGCGGCTCGCTTTCCGGCAGCACGGTCAGCTCGAAGTAGTGGGTGGCAAACAGCGTATAGGCACGCAGGTGTGCCAAGCGCTCGGCCGCCGCCCAGGCCAGGGACAGGCCATCGAAGGTGCTGGTGCCACGGCCCACTTCGTCCATCAGCACCAGGCTGCGCTCGGTGGCGTTGTGCAGGATATTGGCGGTTTCGCTCATTTCCACCATGAAGGTCGAACGGCCACCGGCCAGGTCATCGCTGGAACCGATCCGCGTGAAGATGCGATCCACCAGGGACAACTCGCAACTGGCTGCCGGTACAAAGCTGCCGATATGGGCCAGCAGCACAATCAACGCGGTCTGGCGCATGTAGGTGGATTTACCACCCATGTTGGGACCGGTGATCACCAACATGCGGGTATCGTCGTCCAGTGACAGGTCGTTGGCGACGAACGGTGTAGTCAACACCTGCTCCACCACCGGGTGGCGCCCCTGCACAATGCGCATGCACGGCTCGCTCACGAAGCGTGGGCAGTTCAGGTCCAGGTTCAGCGCGCGTTCGGCGAGGTTGCTCAATACATCCAGTTCGGCCAGGGCGGCGGCGGTGTCTTGCAGCGGCGCCAGTTGGCTGATCAGGTCTTCGAGCAAGGCTTCATAGAGCATTTTCTCCCGCGCCAGGGCACGGCTTTTGGCCGACAGTGCCTTGTCTTCGAACTCCTTGAGTTCCGGGGTGATAAAACGCTCGGCGCCCTTGAGGGTCTGGCGGCGCTGGTAGTCGATGGGGGCCGACTCGGCCTGCTTGCTCGGCAACTCGATAAAGTAGCCATGCACGCGGTTGTAGCCGACTTTCAGGTTGGCCAGCCCGGTGCGGGCTTTTTCGCGGGCTTCCAGGTCGATCAGGAACTGCCCGGCGTTTTCGCTCAACGCTTGCAGTTCGTCCAGCTCGCTGTCGTAACCGGTCTTCAATACGCCGCCGTCACGGATGATCGCCGGCGGGTTGTCGATGATGGCCTTTTCCAGCAGCGCAGCCAGCTCCGGGTAGGTGCTGGCGATCACGGCCAGTTGTTGCAGGTGCGGGGTGTCCAGGTCGGTCATCGCGGCTTGCAGCTGTGGCAAGGCGCCGAGGGCATCGCGCAGGCGTGCCAGGTCGCGAGGCCGCGCATTGCGCAGGCCGATGCGCGCCAGGATGCGTTCGATATCGCCGATTTCCTTCAACTGCGGTTGCAGTTTCTCGAAGCGATAGCCGTCCAGCAGGCAGGTAATAGAGGTCTGACGCGCTTGCAGCACGCTCAAGTCCCGCAGCGGGCGGTTCAACCAGCGGGTCAGCAAACGACTGCCCATGGCGGTCTGGCAACGGTCGACCACCGATTGCAGAGTGTTATCGCGCCCGCCAGCCAGGTTGGTGTCCAACTCCAGATTGCGACGGCTGGCGCCATCGAGCACGACGGTGTCATCCAGGCGTTCATGGCGCAGGCTGCGCAAATGGGGCAGGGCGGTGCGCTGGGTTTCCTTGGCGTAGCTGAGCAGGCAACCGGCGGCGCCAATGGCCAGGGTCAGGGTTTCGCAACCGAAGCCTTTAAGGTCCTGTACGGAGAATTGCTGGCAGAGGCTTTTGAGCGCCGAATCACGCTCGAAATCCCACGGTGCGCGACGCTTGGTCCCACGACGCTTTTCCGCCGGCAGATCCTTGGGCCAGTCATCCGGAATCAACAGCTCAACCGGATTGATGCGCTCAAGCTCCGCCAGCAGGTTCTCCCAACCCTTGATCTCCAGCACGCTGAAATTGCCGCTGGTGATATCCAGCACCGAAAGGCCGAACAGGCGTTCATCCCCCAGCACGGCAGCGATCAGGTTATCGCGACGCTCATCCAGCAACGCCTCATCACTGACCGTGCCCGGTGTGATAATGCGCACCACCTGACGTTCCACCGGCCCCTTGCTGGTGGCCGGATCGCCGATCTGCTCACAGATCACCACCGACTCGCCCAGCTTCACCAGCTTGACCAGGTAACCTTCCAGCGAGTGGTAAGGAATGCCACACATCGGAATCGACTGCCCAGCCGACTGCCCGCGCGCCGTCAGGGTGATGTCCAGCAGCTTGGCGGCCTTCTTCGCGTCTTCATAGAAGATCTCGTAGAAGTCGCCCATGCGATAGAACATCAACTGATCAGGGTGCTGGTTTTTCAGGCGCCAGTACTGCTGCATCATCGGGGTGTGGGAGGACAGATCGGTAATTGCCTTGTTCATCAAAGAGTTGGAGACTTTTGTGAGGTTTCGTGGGGCAATTATGGGGCAAAACGCGGACGATTGGCAGTGCTCCGGCATCGTCGTGCAGCATTATCCGCTCCTCGGTTTCGAACCCGGTTCGGATTCTACCACGACCGACTATCTCCTCTTTCGTCAGATATGGTGTTGCTACCCATTTCTGGGAACTACAAACGGCTGACTGCATGGTAGGATTGCGTAAAATCAGCCCATTTTAAATTAGCTTTGGTCAGCGTATGAAACGCCTCGATAAGTGTGAAAGGAATCGCCTGAAACGGTTGACAAGGCTTGAGCCGGTTAGGGCTTGGCGGCGGCAGATGCGCAAAGCTAAATCGAGCTTGCGTAGCGAGAGGGCTCGCGAGCGGGCGTCTGAGCGAAGCAATAGGACATTCAGCAATCGGAAGGTCGTGCTGCCTGCAGAAATCGGTCTCAATCGTTCGGATAATCGGGGGTTGCTGTTAGATGCTTTGAGTTTGCTCAGAGAACACTTGAGTAATAAAAATGTGTCTATGGTTACTATAGATTTTTCCAAGGTTACCCAGCTATTGCCCTGCGGTACAATTCTGCTAATTGCAGAGTTGGAGCGATTCCTGGAAGATCCTAAGTATAACTCTAGGATATCTGCCATATACCCAGAGGATGAGGTTGTTGAGCAGCTTTTTCAGCATGTAGCTATATTGGAAAAGCTTGGTTGTCCGCCGAGAATAAAAACAATCGACAGTGAGAAGGTCGTTGTATGGCTTTATCAAAGTGGGACTGAGGGTAACTTAGATTCGGTAGTGGGTAATCTCCCTGCTCTGCTTACTAGTGGCCGAAATATGGAACTCCGTATCGCGGTGAATAGTGGGATGGCAGAGGCGGTTGCCAACTCTAGCGAGCATGCCTACATTTCTGCACGCCCAGATGGTATGGCGATTGACTCTCCGAAAAAATGGTGGATTTTCGCGAAGCAGGAAAACAAAGAAATCCACCTGATTATTTGTGATCTGGGTGTGGGTATTCCTGGTTCGCTTCCTGAGACTCGAGGTGAAGAGTTAGAGAATTTTGTCAAGACCATGATTGGTAAAAAACGGGAAGATCACCAGCTCATAAAGTTTGCGATGAAGCTTGGTAGGTCGAGAACTAATTTGAATCATCGTGGTCAAGGTCTTAAAGATATTTTGAAGGTTGTAACAACCCAAAGGGTTGGGAATTTAGGGATTTACAGTAATAGTGGTGTCTATAGTCATGACGGTCCTACGGCGCGCACATACGGCCGTAGTGAGCCAGAAAGTATTATGGGTACAGTAGTGCAATGGAGGGTCCCTGTGGCGGCCTTCAATCTCGCTGGTCAGGACGGGATAAATGAGTGACATTATGATCAATGTGAGCCAAACTTTTACTAAAATGCCATGTGTCCGTAACAGAGACGATGGTGATTTTTCAGGTCAAGAGTTTCGAGAGGACGTGCTTTTGCCTGCCCTCAAGAGTGACTCGAAAGTCATAGTCGATTTGAGAGGCGTTTTGGCGTTAGGTTCTTCGTTTTTAGATGAAGCTTTTGCAGGTTTAGTGCGAAATCACGGATTTACCGCCAGAGAACTGCATAAGCGGCTGGAAATACGATTTGAGTTGCAAAGCTATATCGATGATATTTGGCGTCGGATTGATGGTGCACGGAGAGCATAGAGAGTGGCTGAGCAAGCAGCGAGTGTTGTGGTGCAGTTTGAGTACTGGGAGTTGAGTTGGGAGCTGGCTAGGGTTTTGGTTCCTGCTCTGTTAGTTATGCTGGGGTGGTTTTATGTTTCGAGAGATAACAACCGTCGAGAAACACGAAAGGAGAATCGTCAGTTTTTAGATAGAACTATAATGCTGTTGGAAGAAATTGAGGGTGATTCAGTATCCTATTTTCTTACGGCAAGCCAGGCGGAGGCTCAGAGGTTAAGCTCAAAGATCGGCCCGGCACTCATGCGGGTTGAGAAAGCGCTATCTCATCTCAACCTTCCTGGTGAGCATGGTTCTTCCATCAATGCTATTGCTGTTAGTGAAAAAGTCACCGGGCACAACGCGTGGCTAGCCGCTAAGAAAGTCGCACTTGCGCCCGACTGTGCAACGATTTATCAAGTTAATGTTGCTTTTGCAGAGCTGATAGCAGCCCTAGAAGCGGCATATGCTAAAACTTTTCAAAAGTAGAGCCCGCGTTGCGGGCTTTTTTATGGCCTACGGTTCTTGGCGTGCGCGATCCCAGCCCATATGAGGCGTAGTTCATCCTCTGACTCATCATCCATCCACTTCGCATAAACGTCGACCAGCATGGTGAAGTCCTTGTGACCCATTTGCTTTGCAATGAATGCGAGATTACCACGAGCAGTCAGACACCAGCAGGCATAGGTGTGCCGAGTTTGGTACGGTCGCCGAGGGCGTATTCCAGAGCGTTTTTGAATGGCTGCCCACTTTGTGTTCCACGCTGTGGGGACGTACCAAGTATTGATGATTTTTTTGCGTGCTTGGGTGGAGGGAGAAAGCAGTGGAGTAACTTTATCCTTTCGGCTCTCATGCCTGTTTTGGAAAATCTCAATAGATTGCTTAGGGTGGTCAACAACTAGCAACATCAGAACCCGGCAGGCCTCGATGGCCGGCGGCATTAATAAAACAGTTCGCGGCTTTCCCGTTTTAGGAACCTTGAACGTGCCGTTTGCGGTTATGGCGCGTGTGATGTTGATCTGCCCCGCGTCCAGGTCGATGTCTTCAACGGCAAGTGCGCATAGTTCACCCGGTCGAAGCCCGGTATAAACCGCCAATGTGATCGCTGCAGAGTCCTGGGGGTGAAGGCATCCTTTATCTACCAGCAGCTGGAATTCGTCACGAGTAAGCGGATCTGGCTCTTGACCCTGCATGGCAAAACGATTGCAAGCTTCTGATAAACCCTTACGACAGTACCCATTTGCTTCACACCAGTTCAAGAACCCGGCAAATGTCGCCAGGTAATGGTTAACGGTTGAAGGAGCTCTATCGGCGATCAGCATTGTTCGCAACAACTGGATATCTTCAGGTAGCAACACGCCAGCAAGGCGATCTATGCCGACCAACTCGGTGCATATGTCCAAGGCATAACCGTACTTTTCCTCGGTCATTGGCGTGATGTCGACAGCCTTCAGCGGCTTGTATCGCTCCAGCAATGCCCCGAGTTTTTCGTCTTTCACACTGCTGTAGCTGGTTGACTGCTTCGAGTCCGGAAAGTGTCTGCCATAGTCAAAACGCCCAGTTTTGATCTCGTGAAGTATCGCCGCCCTTAAAAGGGCGGCGTGTTTGATATTGGCTTTAGTGATCGGAAGACCAAGGGATTCGCGGTAGCGTATACGCCGCCACATGAATACCAGGCGCAGATATCCGCCGTGTATCTCAATGCCCTTGTGCTTTGCCAGCTCGATTTCTAGGCCGCTTCCTGAGGTGCGCTCTCGGCCCACTTGTCATACTCCGTCATGTTGATTGCAATGCGGCCGTCCGGCGTCTTGCGCCAGACACGACCTTGGGCCCAGGTGCCGTTCTTCACTTTGTGGCGGATAGCGTCTTCGCTGTAGCCGGTGAGTTCGGAAGCGCGGCTGATCATTACCCAGCGGGGAAAACTCATGCGGCTTCTCCCATCAGTTCACTTTCGTCCACGTCTTTGTTGGCACTGATCAGCGCCATCATCGGCCACGGTGAAACTGAGTTACCTACCATCAGCACCTGGGTCTTGTTGCTGAACTTCCGTCCGTCGTGCCCACGGTCGATCACGTAGTTGTCGGGGAAGCCCTGCGCACGGTAAAGCTCACGCGGGGTGAGCATGCGCATGCCGATATCGACGATCACATACGGCATGCCCTTGATTGTCACTGTTACAAGAGCAAGGCGGTCCCGCGTGGTGATGGTTGCGGCTGGGTCGCGCAGGTCGTAGGTGTTGTCGCTGCCGTAGTAACCCATCAGGAAGGCGGCGACGCGCATGGCCCCGGCCTCGACTTCTGGTGCGAGCTTGTACTCGACCAGGGCGTGATGTTCGGCGCCGGCCGTGATTGTGGGCACCAGCTCGTCCATACCCTTGCCTACGCAGTTCCTGCGAAGAGTCGAAAGGTGGGCGGTGACGATCTGTTGCTGGCTGCCTGTGGTGGTGATGGCAGTCAGGGGCTTTACGGGATGATGTCCGGGCGTCTCGTTGTACCCGCCGTTGTGTTGTGCAACATAGGCAACGGCCAGTGCGAAGTGACCCCCCTTAACACCACTGCAGATGGTACGTAGAGGATCATCACCCGGCATGTTGCGCTGAATGCTGCCATTGGCATGTTCGGTAATGAATGGCGCGAGTTGCGGCGTGACAAGGGCAAACCCGTGGGCGCCGGTGATTGTTTTTGCAGGGTCGTCCACAGATTGGCAGCGCGCTAGGTCGTTGCCTGTGTGGTTCACGCTGACGATGAACGGGGTCTTGTGCTCGATGACGTAGCGCTTAGCGCCTTTGCGCAGGCGCTCCATCGTGTTGGTCACCAGTGGACGCTTGACGCCAGCAGCACGGCCTTCTTCCTTGGTAAGGAAAATGCTCGGGCATGGGATCGACCAGTCGATGCAACTGGCGGCGGTGCGGTACCCAGACTGCCCCTTGACCGGGTTCTTGAAGTGCGTTGGTTCCGGCCAGCGCAGTGGCTGTCCGTCACGACGTGCGATCAGGAACAAGCGCTCGCGGGTGGTAGCGGCGCCGAAGTCGCAAGCCTTGAGTTTGCCGTACATCAGGTCGTAACCCATGGAGCGCAGGATGCTTTCGAAACGACGCCAGGTCTGTCCCTTACGCTTTGGATCGGGCACCAGGTACTGATCCTGCACCGGCACTCGCTCGCCGGCAGCGGCAACGGTCAGATCCCGGCGGATCACTCGGCCAGTCTTGGAGCAGCGCTTTGCGATCAGTGGACCCCATTGGAGGATCTGCACGACGTTTTCCATGGTGATCATGCGTGGGCTGGCTTGGCCTCCCCATTTGAGGATGACCCACGATTGGGAGCGGCTGGTGGTGCTACGCGCCTGTCCGCCGGCAGCAAGGCTGTGGTGGGTGCATTCAGGGCTGGCGTGCAGGTGCGCAACTGGGCGGTCACGTGTCGCCAAGCGTGGGCACACGTCATAGACGTCTGTGATGTAGTGCTCGGCGCTGGGATGGTTGCGCTTGTGCATGCTGATGGCGTCGGGGTTGTGATTGATGGCGATGTCCACCGGCATACCGGTGCCCATCTCTTGGCCCATGGTCGCACCGCCTCCGCCGGCGAAGAGGTCAACGCGGATCTCGCCGGCGAAGTCGAGGCCGAACTGTGTTTTGACGGCGGATGAGATTGGGCGTGGATTGAAGGCTGTCATGCGCCACCCCCATCCAGAATCGGCCCTGCAACCGCTGATTGAGAGCGCATATACCCCACGGCAGGCTGCGCGGGCGCGCGTTTCTGAGCGTTCAGCGTTGCATCAGCGAGCGCTGCCCCGCGCAGCTTTTCGTGGGGTACAAGTGCCTCGGCAGTGGCGCTGAGAGAAGCAGTAATGCCTGCTGCTGCGCAGCAGAGACTGTTTGTTTCTAGCGTATCGACGCCACCTGCAGCGCGGAGCAAAGCGGGCAGGGCGCTGGTGTTGTCCTGGTGGTTCTTCATGCCGCTTTCCTCCGGTGTTCGATAGCGAGTTGGTCCATCAGGCGCTGGTGGTAGGTGAGTCGAGCTTCGGCGGCAGGCCATGGGCGGATGTTTTCAACCATGGGTTCGATACCGACCAAGCAATTCCAGATAGCCGGATTGGTTGGCATGAGGTCGCGGCGTTCGGTCGCCAGCGCAACCAGGTCGGCCTGGTGCACGCAATCGGGTAGTACGAGGGCCAGGTCAAACCGCTCGCACACCCGCTGCCAGAGCACATCCTCGAAACCCTGATACGTGGGCATCCACTGCTTGAGCGGCCGCGTCATATCGCCCAGGTACGCCTCGGTGGCATCGTGTAGCAATGCCGCGAGCTTGTGTTCGTCTGGCACAAGCTCGGCGACGATGCAGCTGTGTTGCGCAACGCTATAGAACTCGCGGGTATGGCCATTGAAGCGGCACAGTTGGGCCAACGAGTGCGAGATGTCCCGTGGGTCGATCATGTCGGCGTCTGGCTCGAACAGGTCGAAGCGCTTGCCGGTGGAGGTGAGGATCCAGTTCATGCGGCTTCCCTCACGAGATCGGCCAGCAGCAGGGCCTTGTCAGTTGCCTTGTGCAGTTGGCGTAGTGCGTCGTGGCCGATCAGCGCTTTCAACTGGCGGTCGAGTTCTTTGTTGTACCGGGTCAGTGCGCGTAATTCCTGGGTCGCCTTGGTGTGCTGCTGTTGCAGAGTGCCGGCGGCTTGGGGTGTCAGGCGCAGCATGGGGATGGCGCGATTCATGCTGCTTTCTCCTGTGCGATTGCTTCCAGAAGTGCCGCCATGCTGATGGCTTTGTCACGTAGAGCCAGGGCTTGAGTGGCTTGGCTTTTGGAGTTGACCGCACGGAATGTATCTGCGGCCAGCTTGAGTTTCTCGGCAATTGCCAAAAGGAGGAGGCGATCAGTCTCGCCGAGTTTCGCCGCTGCCAAGGCTCGGGTGTAATGCTGGTAAAGAGACTTGTGGCTCTCCCTGGCATGTTCGAGCGAGAGGTTCAGATTACGGATCGCCTCCGAATGGTCCGACTGTTGAATGCACTTTCCTTCCTCGATGCCCTCTGCCCGGCCATCGGTAAGGCCGCCCTTGTAGCCGACCCAGTAGAGGATCGCGAGGCCGGTAAAAATGCCGATCAGTGCGCAGATTTGAATTGCAGTCATGTGGTGTGCTCCTGGTTGTTTTGTTGGCTGGTGGTGGCAGCCGTCTGGGTTACTGGACTTGCTCGGTCGAATCGTTTTGTGGCCGTGGCATTTCTTCGTCGGCCTTGTAGGCACGGGCGTCGATCAGTGCAGCGACGTGTTTGATGTGTGCGTACCGCAATGCCTTGACGCTGTGGTCTAGGGTGATCACCGGCAGTTGAATGCGACCGCTGTTAACCGCCTCGGTGAAGGTCTTTTCATTGAGGTTCTTGAAGTAATGCACGCGCAGCTTTTCCAGGGGGATCAGCACATCGCCAAAGAGCTGGTGCAGCATCTCGACGGTGGATGCGTCCGGGGGCAACTGCAGGCGGAGTGGGGTTTGGCCGGTGTCTTTCATGCGGACACCTTGTCCCAGCTCGGTTTACGTAAGTTTCTGAGGACTTCTTCCGCCGTTTTGCCAAACCCAATCAAGTGCGAACCGGGGCCCAGTTTGATAAGCGTGGAGAGAGGTGCTCTCCAATCGTCACCCGTGGGCGATAGTTCAAGAGTCACGCTGTGTTCCTCCGCTCGCATGTCCTCGGCAAGGAACTCCACGATTGCCTGGAGTTTGAGCACCTCGTGTTGGATCGGGCACAGTGGGGCTGTTTCCAATTGGGCAGCAGCTGCAATTCCATTGATTGCTTTAGCGATGTCATCCGGGGTTCGCCGATTGGCGGGGATGCGCAGCAGTTCGAGGATCTGTTGATCAATCAGTGCGTTGTTCATGGTTTTTCCTCCTCTGTGGGTGGTTCCAGGCATTCAGGCAATGGCGTTTGGTCAGCTCCCGCAGATGCTCCGGCACTTCGAGGAGCGCGGCGTTGCGCTCCTCGCGTGTGCGCATGGCGACGATCTGGCGGGCGTACTCCCTAGGCCACGTCACGGTTGTCTACCGGTATGGCTGGCAGTTCGAGCCCCAACTGTTCGGCGAGCCAGCGGATGCCAGCTTGTCGGACCTTGGTCGACTGGCTGTACTGCATGCCTGCGGTCTCGTGATACCAGTTGCTGTCCTTGACTCGTAGGTACTCGCGATCACGTACCGGGAAGGCAGGTAGGTTGCGGTCGTTGAGCAGGCCCTTTTGACGCATGAGCGCGATCAGCTTTGGGCGTGTGAGGCCAAAGTACTTGGCGGCTTTTTCCAGGCTACGTTCCATCTCGGCCTCCTAGGCTGCGTGCGCGGCGGGTGTCGCCACGGCAGCCAGGTGGGTGATGGACTCGGCGACCATGGAGTAGATCTCCACGTCACTGCCGTACACCGTGAAGCACTTGGTGCGCGGCTTGCTGACGCCGATGCTCATGATGGTGGTGATGCCAGCGCGGGTTTTGCTGCGATGGATTGCCAGGTTGATCGGTTGCTCGAAGCCCATATCAAGACTCAGGGCGCCGCCGGTTTGAACCAGGTCGAATACCTGCTGCTTGTGTTCGGTCTCGAACACACCGTAGCGGCGGTCTGCGTGCGGCAGAGAGGATGGATCGGCAGGGGTGGTTGGCCCATTGACGATATCTTCAATGAAGTCCGCAAGCTTGAGATGCATCTTCTTGCTGTTGGTCAAGGTCAGCGTGTGGCGTTCGCTGCCCAGTTCAACGGTGAAGTGCGTGTCGATTTTGCGGCGCTCGACGTTCAGGCGGAAGGCCAGAGCCTCGCGCTGCGTGTCGGCGCGCAGATGGTGGTTAAAGGTTTCGGTCAGGCTGACCTGGGCCTTGAGCAGCGCCAGGGTGCGGTTGTCGAGTTTGTACTTGCTCATGCCGCTTGCCCTCCGCCGTTTGGGTCGAATGGGGCAGGCGCGGTGCGCTGTTTCAGCTTGGGTTTGGACGCGATGAAAGCGCAGCCGCAGTCTTGTGCCAGGCGGCGAATTTCGAAGATGCGGGAGGGGTTAGCAGCGGCCGGGTGGACGTGCAGGGTGGCTGTGGTGTGCATGGTGTTGCCTCGCTCTGTGGTGGAAGAGTGAGGCAAATATCACGCAGTGTGTTTCTCGTGTCAACACGTTATGTGATTATTTTGTATTACTCATGCGTGAAGCGTGATGATTTCAGTATTCCGCCTACCAGATGAACCTTGGAAACGTCGTTTTGATCAAGGTGTAGAGGGCTGTGATCACGATTCACGCTATCAAAGCGGAAGATGCCGTCGCGCAGGTAGATGAACTCTTTGATCATTGATCGGCCGTCAAGGGTTTGCACCATGACTTCATCGCCAGTGACGTAGTTTTTATTGGGTTCAATGAGTACATATTCCCCGTTTTTTATGCGCGGATGCATGCTGTCACCCATCACGCGAAGCCCGTAGGCATTGGGGTCATCGCTATAGATATGCAGATAGCCGTCGCCGTGGCCGGTGGGGAAGTCCAAAGCCTCAAAGTAGCCGTCAGCGCCCAGTTTTGCGGATCCAACCACGGGTACTACTCCTTCCTTCATGGCGCCGGCATGAAGGGTGGTGTGGCTTTCAGAGCCCCACAGCACCGGCTCATTTTCAGTCGGCCCTTCTTGCGATGCCACAAGCTGGCTGCCTTCAATGCCCTCCAGCAAATCTGATAGCGAGACTCCCAGGGCAGGGGCGATCAATTGAAGATCCGGAATGCTCGGTTTTCTGAGATCACTCTCATAGTTACCGATACGAGATTGAGATTCCCAGCCACAAGCCTGAGCAAGCTTCTTTTGGCTGAGTCGTTTCTGTTTTCTGATCCGCTGAATGCGGGAACCTAAAGTATCCATGGTGATTTTTTATCACGTAATGAAATGTTTTTTTCTCACTTATCGTGTTGAAATAATCACGAACCGTGTTTAGAGTGTGCGTAGTCAAAAGGAGCTGAGTACATGAACCGAATCGGCTGCATCCGTAAGGAGGCGCAGATCAAACAGCGGGATCTTCGGGAGGTCCTTGGGTGGACCCAGGCTCGGCTAAGTAACTACGAGTCTGGCCACCGGATGCCAGGTCTGAGCGAGTGCCGTGCGATTACAGCCGCGTTGAACCAACTTGGCGCTACTTGCACGCTTGATGATGTTTTTCCTCCCGAGTCGGATATTCAAAAAGCGGCATAGAAAAAAGGCGACCCAAGGGCCGCCCAGTTCCTCCCGGCACACACCACCACAGTGCTGTCGGGTCGCGACGAAGGTAGGAGGGCACACCACATGCAAACCACCTCCCTTTATCGCGCTGCCAAGACACGGATGTCTTGGGTTGCTGCCTTTTCCACCACAGATTAGGCAGCTGTTGCGCCAGAGGTGAACAACGGATTGTTCGCCTCGGCACGGTGCCGGTTGCGATCCCTAAGATCTGGCCGGCGTTTGGGCCCTTTCAAGCCACGCGGCAAATGTATCACCACTGCATGTCGCGGGGCACTGGCAACTTTGTAGGATTAATGCCATGAGCCGAGTAGCTTTAAGCTGTGTTGACCGAGCGCAAAGGGAAGTTCTGACGCTCGAATTAGCTCTGTACCACGCCGCACGGGACTATCCGGGCGGTGCCGCAGCAATCGCCGCCACAACCGGTCGAAACGCCACTACGTTGCAGCACAAGTTGTCTCCCACCCATCCCTCACACACCGTCAACATCCAAGAGTTCGGCGAGATCCTGGAGCTGACCAAGGATCGCCGTATTCTCGATGCGGTACATGCCTTGGTCGGCGACACGACTTGGCAGGAGCTGGCGGAAACCTATACCAGCGATATGCCCGAAACGCTTACCACCGGGATTGCCTCGTACTTCCGGCAGGTGGCTGACTTGGCTGATACCTGGGCCAAGAGCATTGGCGACGGTGTTGTGAGTGATCAGGAACTGGCCGAGATTCGCCTGCAGGTGTTTCGCGGCATTCAGGGGCTGCTGGGGATGTTCAATCGCGCCAAATACGTCAACCAGACAACTCGGGGGACGGACCGTGGCTGATATCGCTGACTTTGCAAATGACCTGGTGCAAGAGCGTCTGGATCAGGCGCTTGCCGCACGCAATGCCAATAAACCGGCCATTGCCCCGCATTCATTTATGTTCTGTGAAGGGTGTGAGACGCCAATCCCATTGGAGCGCCGCGTTGCTATCCCTGGCTGCACACAGTGTGTGACTTGCCAAACCATCGACGAAGCCAGGAAGGCCCGCCATGCTCGATGAGGTATTGAATCAGTTCGCCGACTACGGCCTCGAACCCACCCAACCCCTGACCTTCAGCAAACTCACCCGCTGCAAAACCACCCAGGACAAGGGCAAGGAAAAAAACGGCTGGTACGTCATCCACGAACATCGCACCGAAAAAAACGAGACGCTGATCTTCGGCAGCTTCGGTGACTGGCGCTCCGGCGATACCCAAAAGATCAAGGTCAAGGCCGGGCGCATGAGCCCCGAAGAGCGTGAAGTCATGCGCGCTCGGCAGGAGGACGCCAAGCGCAGAGCCGCCGAGATCGCGGCCAACGCATCACGCCGTGCGGCCAACCGTGCTGCGGGACTGTTCAAGCGCATGCCCGAAAAGGGCAAGAGCGCGTACCTGGATCGAAAGCAGATCGTTGGCTTCAAGGTTCGCTATGCGCCCCGTACCGGCGCTTTTTTAGTGCCCATGTGCAACGTGCGCGACCAGATCGTCGGCCTGCAGGTGATCTTCCCAGCCAAGCAAGAGGACACCGGGCGTGACAAGGCCTACTGGCCCTACGGCATGTCGAAAGAGGGCGCCTTCCACCTGATCGGCCCGCACCCTGAACCCGGCGAGCCGGTGCTGGTGTGTGAGGGCTACGCCACGGGCGCAAGCCTGCACATGGCGACTTCGCTCACCGTCGCCATCGCCTTCGATGCGGGCAACCTGCTGCCGGTCTCCAAGGCTATGCGCGAACGCTTCCCCGGCTGCCCCCTGATCATCTGCCGCGATGACGACTGGAAGACCAAACGCCCCAACGGTGACGCCTGGAACCCAGGCGAAGAGAAGGCTGCCAACGCAGCGCTGGTCGTCGGCGGTCAAGTGGTCGCCCCGGTGTTCTCCGGCGAGCGCGAGATCAAGTGGACCGACTTCAACGACCTGCACGTCGCCGAGGGTTTGGAGGCCGTCCGCCGTCAGGTGCTGGCAGTGGTCAAGCCTCCTGCAGCTGGTGGTTGGAAAGACCAACTCGCACGCACCGAAAACGGCTCACTGATCGCGCACATGCAAAACGTCGAGTTGATCCTGGGCAACGACGAACGCTGGGCCGGTGTCATCGGTTACAGCGTGTTCAGCTCCAAGATCGTCAAGCTGCGGTCTGCGCCCTTCGGTGGCGGTGCCGGCGATTGGGCCGACATCGATGACATGCGAGTGATGAAGTGGCTCGCGCAGCAGTACAACCTGCGGGTCAAAGCCTCCCATGTGATCGAGGCGGTCAGCGTGGTTGCCCACGACCACGCCTTCCACCCGGTGCGCGAGTACCTGGAGAAGCTGGAATGGGACCGCGTGCCCCGTATCGAAACGTGGCTAACAGACGTGCTGGGCGTCAATGCCAGCGAGTACTCGGCCAAGGTCGGCAAGCGCTGGCTGATCTCTGCGGTCTCACGGGTGATGCGTCCAGGCTGCAAGGCCGACTCGGTGATGATCCTCGAAGGCGGGCAGGGCGCCGGTAAGTCCACGGCGATGGGCGTCCTCGGCGGCGAGTGGTTCATGGACACGCCTTTTGCCCTCGGCGACAAGGACAGCTTTCAGGCGATTCGCGGCAAGTGGATTGTCGAGCTGGGCGAGTTGGACAGCTTCAACAAGGCCGAAAGTACCAAGGCCAAGCAGTTCTTCTCCGCGTCCACCGACACCTACCGCGAGAGCTACGGCCGCAGAACGAACGACGTGCCACGCCAGTGTGTTTTCGTGGGCACCACCAACCAAGAGGAGTACCTCAAGGACGCTACGGGCAACCGCCGTTACTGGCCGGTGTTCTGTAACAAGGTCGACCTGGAGCAACTGCGCGAGATCCGCGACCAGCTATGGGCCGAGGCGCTGTTCTGTTTTGACGCGGGTGATATCTGGTGGGTGACCAAGGATGAGTCCTGGATGTTTGCTGAGGCCCAGGACGAACGCTTCGTGGTGGACGAATGGGAGGGACCAATCCTGAGCTGGTTGGAGGAGTCGCAGCTCGGTGAAACCGCCACGGGCAACGAGATCCTGACGCAGGCGCTCAAGCTGGACTTCGGCCATTGGGGCAAACCTGAGCAGATGCGTGTCGGCGCGATCATGCACCGGCTGGGTTGGCGGAAAAAGCGCATGCCCGCGTTGGCAAAGAGTGGGGTGCGGCCTTGGTCCTACCAGAAACCCGCGACATGGGGGCGCACGTCGGCATTGCAGCAGGCGGTGATCGAGGAGCCATGCTTCGATGATTAAGCGAATCGACGAGATGCTCAAACTATGGGCGCAGGATCTGCACTCGCCGGTGCCGGAAAATGCAGGCGGACCAAGCGGCGGCAACATGATCGCCATGCTGATGGAGTGCAAGGGCGAGTTGATACGTGGCACTCGTGGCAGTCGGGTGTTGCTTGATGAGTCGGCCGATATCGAGCTGATCGTCAACAAGCACTTGCCGCCGCAGCTGTCCGTCATCGTGCGCGAGCACTACTGCAACCACGAAAGCTTCCTCTCGCAGAAGATGCTGTATTGCGGTTGCAGTGCGCCGACCTATTACCGGCGCCTCCACGAAGCCCACGTCTCAATCGACGGCATGCTGATGGGGAAGGCTGCATGACCCTTGGCATCACTGCGCGTGCCTCTGTCCTACTGTCTGCCCTTGTCCGACTGCCATTCAGCGCAGTTGGACAGGCGCAGGCCGCGCCGTTGTTGACCTGTCCTACTGTCCAACCTTCACCCGCCCCACGCACACATGAGCATAGCGGGCACGTATTCGCGCCCATGGCGCGCACGCGTGCTTTTAACTTTCTCTCTATACACAAGAGAATATTAAAAAAGGTAGGACAGTGGGGCAGAGCCCCGTATTCAGGCGCCTGTAGCTGTCCTACTTCGATCCAGAATAGTGGGACAGGTCAGACAGGGCACCAGAAGCGATAGCCGATTGAATGCGTTGTCCCTGCGTTGCACCTGCGTCATACCTGTATTGCACCTGTATTGCGCCATGGCATTAAAACCTGCTTGCTGCCATGATATTCCACCTGTAAAAAGTACCCATCTTCGATAGGTGCGACCGCAAGCAGCGGGACACACCACCACACTGAACCCGGCCATTGCGCCGGGTTTTTGCGTTTATGGGGTAGGGCGATGACGAACGAGCAGCAAGCGCTTATTGAGATGCCGATCTGGATGGTGATCGTACTGTCCCTGGTCGGCGGGATTTCGGGCGAGGCATGGCGGGCCGACAAGGCAGGGGTGAGCGGCTGGTCCTTGGTGCGCCGCTTGCTGCTGCGGTCCGGGGCCTGCGTGGTCTGCGGGCTTTCCACCATGATGTTGTTGCACGCCTCGGGCATGTCGGTCCTGGCGGCGGGGAGCATCGGCTGCCTTACCGCGATGGCCGGCGCCGATGTCGCCATCGGCCTGTACGAACGCTGGGCCGCCAAGCGGTTGGGCGTGTGCGACGTGCCACCCTCGGGCAATGGTCGGGCGTGATGGGCTGGAGGCCACGGAATACGTGACTTGCACCAAAATGAAGCACCCAAAGGTCGCCGGGGACCCTGGCGAAATTCGAGGGGCACGGGGCATGAAACCCGCGGGAAAGCGTTAGCGGGTGGGCTGCCAGCTTACTGAAATTCAATCCATTGAAATTGAAAGGTTTCCATTGAAAAGCCGTTGAAAAGGAGGGCTTATGACGGATCCACTGTTCCTGTCTAAAAGCGCTTTCGCGGTTCGCATCGGCAGGACGCCGAGTTACATCACCTGGCTCAAAGGCAACAACCGCCTGGTGCTGTCGCCGGACGGCAAGATGGTCGACGTGCTGGCAACCGAAGCGCTGATCCTCGAAACCGCCGACCCGAGCAAGGCCGCTGTCGCGGCTCGCCACCAGCAAGATCGGCTCCAGCGTGACGTTTACAGCCAACTGTCCCCCCTGGTCGAGCCGACTAACACGGCTGCGCCGCAGCAGCCAATCTCCGGTAAGGGCCACGACTTCCAGAAGGCTCGCGCCATGCGCGAACACAACCTGGCGCAACTGGCCGAGATCGAGTTGCACAAGGCACAGGGCTCGCTGGTTGCCAGGGATGCTGTGGAGCTAGGGGCCTACAACGCGGGGCGCCATCTGCGCGATCAGCTGTTCGGCCTGCTGCCTCAGCTGTCCCACAAGCTGGCTGTCATGACCGACCCCTGGGACATCGAAAAACACCTGACGGCGACACTCCGTAAATCACTGGAAGAGGCTGAGCGCATGTCCTCGTCCGACCTTGAACGAGCGATGACAGCGAGCTGACTATGAACACGGAATTCCCTGACGGTGACCGTGCGTACCGTGAGTCGTATTTCCGTGGGCTACGTCCTGACCCAGACCTCTGGATCGACGAGTGGGCCGACGAGTACATGCGCATCCCGCGAGACACGGGTGCCCCTGAGCCCGGTCAGTACCGCACGGACCGCACGCCCTACGCTCGCGAACCCATGCGCTGCCTGTCACCGGCGCATCCTTGCCGGCGGGTCATCACCATGGTGGCTTCGCAGCTGATGAAGACCCAGATCGCCTTGAACTGGATGGGCGGCCTGATCCACATGGCGCCGTCCAACATCCTAGCGCTGCTGCCGAGCCTGGGCCTGTCCAAGCGGGTTTCCGGGCGGATCAGCAAGACCATCAAGGCCACTCCGGAACTGGCAAAGCGTGTCGCAGCAAGCCGCTCGCGGGATGCCCGCAACACCATGGACACCAAGGAGTTCGAGGGAGGCTCGCTGTACGTGACCACGGCAGGCTCGGCGGCGAACTTGTCCGAGCTGTCGGCACGCTATATCTACGGCGATGAGGTCGACCGCTGGGAAAACGATGTGGGCCAGGAAGGTGACCCCATCGTGCTGGCAGAAACGCGGGCAACCAACTTTGGCCGCAACGCGAAGATCTACTTCTCCAGCTCGCCGACGATCAAGGGCGCCTCGCGGATCGCGGACTTGTTCGAGTCCAGCGACCAGCGTTACTACTACGTGCCATGCCCGACCTGCGGCCATATGCAGGTGCTGGAGTGGGAGCGGCTGCTCTACAGCAAGGACTACAGCACGGTGCACTACCAGTGCGCCGCGCCTGAGTGCGACGTGCTGATCGAGGAACACCACAAGAGCGACATGCTCGCCCGTGGCGAATGGCGTGCCCATGGCAGCGGCGACGGCAAGACGGTGGGCTTTCACCTCAACGCGCTGTACTCGCCGATTGGCTGGAAGGACTGGGCCTCGCTGGCCGAGGAGTTCGAGGAGGCCAAGAAGGCCCAGGCCAAGGGCGACATGGGTCTGATGCAGGTGTTCTATAACACCCGTCTCGCCAAGGTTTGGGACAGCGCGCAAGAGCAAACCAAGGCCGAGGTGTTGATCGCTCGGGCACGGCTGGCGACCTACACCCTTGGCAGTATGCCGGTGGGCGTGCTGATGCTGACCGGCGCCGTCGACGTCCAGGCCAACCGCCTGGAGCTGATGGTGATGGGCTTCGGCGTCGGCATGGAGCGTTGGGTAGTCGACCACCAGGTGATCTGGGGCGACCCTGCGGATGAACGCACCTGGGCGGTGTTGGACGAAAAGCTCAAGGTTCGCTACCGGCATCCGTGCGGTGTGGCCTTGGCGATCCTGGCGACGGGTGTCGACTCCGGTGGTCACCACACCGACGAGGTCTACCAGTTTTGCCGCGTGCGGCGCTGGCGCAGCATCTTCGCCATCAAGGGCGCGAGCAAGCCCGGCAGACCGGTGATCGCTCAGCGGCCGTCGATGGTCGACGTGACCTGGAAGGGCCAGACCGAACGCGGCGGCGCCGAGCTGTGGTTTGTCGGCACCGACACCGCGAAGGACTGGATCTACAACCGCTACGCCTTCGAGGACGGCCCCGGCGCGCTGCACTTTGCCAACGACCTGCCGGACGAGTTCTTCGCCCAGTGCGTGGCCGAGCGCAAGGTCGCCCGATACGTCAAAGGCTACAAACGCATCGAGTGGGTCAAGGGCAAGGCTGAACGCAACGAGGCGCTCGACCTGATGGTGTACTGCTTGGCGATGGCGCATTACCTCGGCATCAACCGCTACCAGGAACATGACTGGGAGCGGGTACGGCAAGCGCTGGCGCAGTCCGGGTTGTTCGACGATGCATTGGGCGTCAAGCCTGTGCAGGGCGAGCGTGTGGATGTTGATGAAACACCGGCACCGGTCGTGGCACGTCAGGCGCTTCCTGCTGCACCACCAGCTGCTGCCCCCGTCGCCCAACCGCGACCCGCCGCACCCCCACAACGCCGCAGCTCCACCAGCGGTTACTTGAAGAGACGCTGATATGTCGTTTACCCCGAAGCACCTCGAAGCCATCGAGCGCGCCATTGCACGCGGTGAAAAGACCGTGCGCTACACCGACCGCACCGTGGAATACCGCTCCATCGACGAACTGCTCAAGGCCCGTGACGAGATCCGCACCTCACTGAGCCAAGCCGCCGGGCCGCGCTCTCGCGTGGTTCGGCTCACCCACGGAGGCAAGGGAATCTAATGGCTCGACATTATCCGACGCTCACCCGTAATGGATTCTTGCTGCCGTCGAACATCAAGGCCAGTTACGAAGGCGCCGGGGAGGGCCGGCGTTCGGCCAGTTGGGAAGCCACCGACAACGGCATCAACAGCATCAACACCCCGGCCCTGCGCAACCTGCGGGCGCGTTCGCGGGCGGCGGTGCGCAATGACCCGTACGCCTTCAACGTCATCGACAAGCGCGTCAGCAACCTGATCGGCACCGGCATCACGCCCAGACCTACCACGGACAATGCGGCACTGCGCAAGTTGAAGCAGCAGCTGTGGGACGACTGGGTGGATGAGGCCGACGCCGATGAGCTGACCGACTTCTACGGCATGCAGGCCCTGGTGGCGCGCACCGTTGAAACGGCCGGTGAGTGTTTTGTGCGGTTGCGGCCACGCAGCCCGAGCGAAGGTTTGGCGGTGCCGCTGCAATTGCAGGCGCTGGCCCCTGAGTTTGTCCCGCACGATAAGTTCGAACCGGCCAAAAATGGCAATGTGATCCGCGCCGGGATCGAGTTCAACCCGGCAGGCAAGCGTGTGGCCTATTGGATGTACCTGTCGCACCCACGCGACGCCTCGTCGCTGAATGCCGGTTACAACCAGTTGGTGCGTGTGCCGGCGGCGCAGGTTCTGCATATCTTTGAACCGATGGAGCCGGGGCAGCTGCGCGGTGTACCGCGTTTGGCGCCTGTATTGAAGCGCCTGCGCAGCCTGGACAACTACGATGACGCGGTGCTGTTTCGTCAGGAAGTAGCGAACCTGTTCGCTGGCTTCATCAAGCGCCCGGCGCCGGACAGCGGGCAAACGCCACGCGATCCTGTCACCGGGCAGCTACTGACCACCGACCGTGATGGCTTCACGCCAATGGTCGCCCTGGAGCCCGGCACCATGCAGGAGCTGGGGCCAGGCGAAGAGGTGGAGTTCTCCAAGCCACCGGACGCCGGCAACAACTACCCAGACTTCATGCGTCAGCAACTGATGGCTGCGGCGGCGGGTTCGGGCACGCCTTACGAGATCCTCACCGGCGACATGCGGGAGGTTAACGACCGGGCGCTGCGGGTGGTACTCAACGAGTTCCGGCGTCGCCTGGAGCAACTGCAATTCGGCGTGTATGTGCATCAGCTGTGTCGTCCCGTGCGCGCGGCCTGGATGGATATGGCGGTGTTGTCCGGTGCGTTGGTGCTACCGGACTACGCGCAACGCCGCCGTGAATACCTGCGCACACGCTGGGTGCCGCAAGGCTGGGCCTATATCCAGCCGGTGCAGGACGTACAGGCGCGGCGGATGGAAGTGCAGGCGGGCTTCGGCTCGCGCAGTGAGATGTGCCTGCGTAACGGTTACGACGCGGAAACCATCGACTCTGAAAACGCCGCTGACCTCGCCAGAGCCACGGACCTCGGCCTTAACTACTCGACTCTTGAAGCCATCGAGACGATTGATGACAAGGAACTACCATGAGCAAAAAGACGAAGCCCCGCGTTTATGACAAGGCGGGCAAGCAGGTCAAGGTCGCCGACAAGAGCTGGTACACCTTCCAGGCCAGCGGCGAAGCCGAGCAGCGCAGCATCGAGATCTTCGTCTACGGCGAGATCGGCGCCTGGGGCGTTACTGCCAATCAGTTTGTGCAGGATCTGCGCGCAATGGATGACGGCGTGTCGCCGGTGATCGCGGCATTCAACAGCATCGGCGGCGAGTTGTTCGACGGCCTGGCGATCCACAACGCGCTGTCCCGGCTGGGCGAGCGCTGCACCGGGCGCATTGATGCCCTGGCTGCCAGCGCGGCCAGTGTCGCGGTGTGTGGCGCACACCGGGTGGTGATCGCGGCCAACGCCATGCTGATGATTCACAACCCGTGGACGTACGCAGCGGGGGATGCGGATGACTTGCGCAAGGTTGCCGACGCGCTGGACCAGACCCTGGAAGCGATCATCGCGGCGTACAAATCCAAAGCGCCGGATATCGACGAGGCCGAGCTGCGGCGCATGGTCGACGCCGAGACCTGGCTCACGGCCAACGAGGCGGTGACGCTGGGCCTGGCCGACGAGGTGGGCGACGGCCTCAAGGTCAAAGCCTGCCTCGGCCAAGGCAGCGTGTTGCAACGTTTCCAGCATGCCCCGCCTGAACTGCTCGCCCAGTTGGACGAAGACCCGGAAGTCGAGCCACCGGAACCCGATCCGGCCCCGGTGCTGGATGCGGCCAAGCTGGCACTGATGGTCACGCAGGGTTGCGCTGCGGCAGGCATTAGCAACCTGGTGGAGCCGCTGCTAGCCGCTACCAAGCTCGAAAGCGAAGCGGTGATCCAGGCAGCACTGACCAATGCGAAAGCGCTCCACGGCCTCTGTGTTGCCGCACGCCTTCCAGAGCTGACCGGCGAATTCATCACGGCCGGGCTGGATGAAGCCGCAGTGCGTGCCCGCCTGTTCGACAAACTGGTGGGCAGCGGTGGTGGCTTTGAAATCAACAACAGCCTGCCGCTGGACAATGACCCAGACAAAACCATCAAGGCCAAACAGGTCGACACCCACGCCATCTGGTCCAGCCGTCAGGCGGCTCAGAACGGAACCTCGAAAGGAGCAAGACCATGAAAATTGAATCGATGCACGCGGGCGAGTTCCTGCTGTCCGAAGGCGCTGGCAACATTTCCCGCGAAGCAATCGACGTCGCGGCAGGGCCGGCTCTGGAGCCAGGTCAGATTCTGGGGCTGGTCACGCTCAGCAGTGAATTCGCCCCGTACAACCCTCTCGCCGAGGACGGCACCGAAAACGCCATCGCAATCCTCTACGGGCCGCTGGGTGAGTCGGATGTGGTTCGTCGCGGTCGTGCCGTGGTGCGATTGGCTGAGGTTAGCGAGGCCCATCTGACCGGCCTCGACCCCGCTGCCGAGAAGGCCCTGGCCGCCCATTTCCTGATCGTCCGTTAAAACGATCACCCCTGTTTATCCATCCCGCCGAGTGCGGGATTTTTCGTTTCTGGAGAGTACCCCCATGGCCGATATCGCCATTTTTGAAGACGATGCGTTCAGCGTCTCCTCGCTGACCGCTGCCATCAATGACCAGGAATACCTGCCGGGCCGCATCAGCAGCCTGGGCCTGTTCCGTGAGGAAGGCATCAGCACGATCACCGTGCAGATCGAGAAGGACGGCGACACCCTGGTCCTGGTGCCAGCAGGCGAGCGCGGCACCTCGGGTCTGGTGGTCGGCGCGACCAAACGTACGCTGATTCCTTTCAACACTGTGCACCTGCCGGAACGCTTCACCATCAAGGCTGATGAGATCCAGGGTATTCGCGCCTTCGGCACGCGCACTGAGTTGCAGTCCGTGCAGGATGTGGTTAACAAGCGCTTGGCAAAGGCCCGCCGCCAGTTGGATGCCACTCACGAATTCCAACGCATGGGCGCCTTGAACGGGCAGATCCTGGACGCGGATGGCAAGACCTCGCTGCTGGATATCTACAAGACGTTTGGCGTCACTCGCAAGAAGCTGCCAATGGGCTTGGGCAATCCCGACACTGAACTGCGTGTCCGCGCCGGCGAAGCCCTCGACATGCAGGAGGAGGCGCTGGGCAGTATCACCAGCAGCGGCTCCCGCGCCTTTTGTGGCAAGAACTTCTGGAACAAGCTGATCGTCCACAAGTCGGTCAAAGAGACCTACCTCAACACCATGCAAGCAGCAGCTCTGCGTGGCGATGCCCGTGAAAGCTTTGAGTTTGGCGGGATCGTCTGGGAGCGCTATCGCGGCAAGGTGGCGGGTATTTCGTTCGTCCACGACGACAAAGCGTTGCTGATCCCCGAAGGCGTGCCGGACCTGTATATCTCGTCCTTCGCACCGGCCGACTACATGGAAACGGTCAACACCCAGGGCATCCCGTACTACAGCAAGATCGAACCGCTGCCGTTCAACAAGGGCGTGGCCGGTGAAGCCCAGTCCAACCCGCTGCACCTGTGCACGCGGCCACTGGCGCAGATCCTGCTGGAACTCTGATCGTGGCATTCCGCGATCTGATCGACGACCTCGACGATGTGGTGTTCGAAACCTTGGGTGACAGTGCCGAGATCGAAGGCCGCGACACACCGGTGCTGGGCATGTTCTCCGCGCCCTGGAAGCAACCGCAATTCGGCAAGGTCCACACCGGTCTGCGCGAGCCACGCTTCGAGATCCGCGTGAAGGATTCGGACGGCCTGCGCAAAGGTCTGCGGGTCACCGTTGACCTGCCGGCTTTGGATGGCGGCGGTGATTACGACCTGTTGCAGCTGGAGCCTAACGGCAATGGCCTGGTTACTCTGATCTTAAGGAAGCGACCATGAGCGTCGGCAGCTACGTCCATCAAACTCGCGACAGCGGGATGCTCAACATCCAGCCATCTGCGGTGCATTCCCAGGCCTTGCGCGAGTTCGGCGCGCTGGTGCCCAAGGCCGCTGCTGCGGCTCAACGTCGAGCGATCAACAAGACGTTGGGTTGGCTGCGTACCCATATCGCCCGTGCCGTGGGCAAACAGGAACGCATCGCCATCGGCGCCGTCCGGCAACGCTTACGGGCTTACCCGGTCAGCGGCGGGGCGATGCGCGGCAAGTTGTGGTTTGGGGTCAACGCCATCGAGGCCAGCCGGATCGGCAAGGCACGGCAAACCCGTGCCGGTGTTTCGGTGGCGGGGCGGCGTTACCAGGGCGC
This sequence comes from Pseudomonas kairouanensis, assembly GCF_004682055.1. Lineage (GTDB taxonomy): Bacteria > Pseudomonadota > Gammaproteobacteria > Pseudomonadales > Pseudomonadaceae > Aquipseudomonas > Aquipseudomonas kairouanensis. Next base: position 476,595 of record NZ_QUZU01000001.1, read on the forward strand.
GTTCTTCAAGCAGGTGTATGGCGGCAGTCCCGATATCTGGATCCGCACGTCGAGCAAGCACTTCAACGCGGCGGATTACCCCGGCAGCACGCAGGGCCGTCGCAGCTCTGGCTTCATCGCGGAAAGCGACAACCGCTTCCCGCTGGCGAAAGCCAAGGTCTCGCTTGACCAGGTGCGGCCGCACTTCGACAACTGGGTCAAACAGGCCGATGAGCGCTTGCTGGAGATCCTCAAGCAAGAACTCAACTTTGAACTGCAGAAGTACCTCAAGGGGACCGCCCGTGTCTGATCAACCTTTCAGCCTCGACCTTTTGTATGAGGCCATCGAGCAACACCTGCAGGAGCATTTGCCGGGGATTCAGGGCGTGTCGTTCTGGCCGGACCTGTCCGCAGACACCACCATTCCCACGCCGGTGGTGCTGCTGGAAATGGCCGAGATGGAACCCGCGCAGGATCTCGGTACCGGTGAAACCTCACTGACTTGCAAGTTCGAGGCGCGGATCATCGTCGATTCGATCAGCACCGACCCGCAACGGCAGGCTGTGCAGCTGGCGTCCCAATTGGCGGTACTGCTACGGGCGCAGAGCTGGGGCCTGGAGGTCGGCTGCGCCGAGTTCGTGCGCTCCACCCAGGACTGGACCAAGCCCGAACTGGACGGCTACTTCGTCTGGTTGGTGGAGTGGGATCAGACGGTTTACCTGGGCGCCGAGGAATGGCCGTGGCCGGATGAACCACCGGGCTCACTGGTCATCGACCTTGGGCCAGGCATTGGCCCGATCAAACCGGGAGATCTGCAATGAGCTACGCCGTTGCCCAGCACGACAGAATGATCGCTTCGACGGTGATGCCCTGCGTTGTAGTGGCGGTGGATCTGTCCACCGCCATGGTGCGTGTGAAGTCGGGCGACTGGGTCAGTGCCTGGGTGCGTTGGCACAGCCTGGCCGCTGGCAAGGCGCGTCATTGGCGGGTGCCGAGCATGGGCGAGCAGGGCGGATTGATCAGCCCCAGTGGCGAGCCTGCGATGGGCACCTTCATTCCCGGTCTGTACGGCAATGCCGGTGCCCAGCCCGACAACCGCGACCACGTTGAGGTTTGGCGTTTCGATGACGGTGGTTCGCTGGTCTACGACTGGCAGGCCCACAGCTACACCATCGATTTGCCGGCGGGCACCGTCATGGTCAAGGTCGGCGCGACAACGCTGGAGATGACTCCGGATAGCATGCGATTGGTGTCGGGCAAGATCAACTTGGTGGGTGCCGTCACCATCGACGGCGCAACCCTCATCAACGGCACGTTGAACACGACCGGCGACATCAACAGTGCCGGTCAGGTCATCGATGTCGGTGGCAACACGCCGAACCACAAACACTGATCCCAACCCGCCTTGTGCGGGTTTTTCGTTTTAGGAGCATCCGTTGATGAGCAAGACCAAACCCGACAGCCAGGACGATGCACAGCCTGGCCGCGTTTTCCGCGACACGCTCTTCACTTCGCGCACCCTGATCCTGCCCGATGGCAGCACCTTGGCCGTGACCAAGGCCCGCGTGACGGCCACCACCGACGAGCAGCTCGCCTTCCTCAAGGCCCACGCGGAACTGGTACAGGAGTAACCCCGATGATCGGAATGGATCGCCGCACCGGCCAACCGCTGTCCGGGCTCGACCATCTCCGGCAGTCCATTGGGGACATCCTCAGCACGCCTTTGGGCAGCCGACGGATGCGGCCTGGATATGGTAGCCAGGTCCGGCGCTTTGTCGACCTGCCGGTTAACGCTGGCTGGAAGAGCGCGGTGCAGGCCGAGGTGGCCCACTCGCTGGGGCGCTGGGAGCCGCGGCTAAAGCTCGAACAGGTGCAGGTCGTTGCCGTCGTCGGCGGTCGCATCGACTTCAAATTAACCGGTGAATACCTGGGCGAACGCCTGTTGCTGGAGGTGTCGGCATGAGCACGGTGGATTTATCGGCATTGCCGGCGCCGCAGGTGCTGGAGTCCTTGGACTACGAGGCACTGTACGAGGAAGGCATGGCAGCCTTTCGCGAGTACATGGGCGACAACTGGTCGGCAGCCCTGGAGAGCGACCCGGTGGTCAAGCTGGTGGAGCTGGGGGCGTACGGCAAGATGCAGAACCGGGCGCGGGTCAACGACGCGGCCAAGGCGCTGATGCTGGCTTACGCCGAAAAAGAAGACCTCGACCAGCTCGCGGGCAACGTCAAACTGCAGCGTTTGGTCATTCAGCCGGCCAACCTGCTGGCAGTGCCGCCGGTTGAGGAGGTCAAGGAATCGGACGACGCCCTGCGTGAACGCATCCAACTGGTGTACGAAGGACTGACCACTGCCGGGCCGCGTAACAGCTACATCTTCCATGCGCGCAACGCTTCGGCGCTGGTGGCGGATGCGACGGCCGAAAGCCCTTCGCCGGCAGTCGTGGAGGTGACCGTGCTAAGTCTGAACGGCAGCGGCCAGGCCGATCAGGCGCTACTTGACGCGGTGTACGCCAAGCTCAGCGACGATGATATCCGCCCGGTGGGCGACCGCCTCACTGTGCAGAGCGCCGAGATCCTCAACTACCGGATCGATGCCGTGCTGCACATGCAAGGCGCCGGCCCGGAAAACGATGCGATCCTCGCCGAAGCCACCAAGCGCCTCGCGGCCTGGATCAATCCACGCAAGCGTCTGGCCCTGGAGGTTGCTCAATCCGGGGTCGATGCCCAGCTGCATATCAGCGGTGTCGGCCGGGTCGAGCTGCGTGACTGGGTCGACCTGAAACCCACTAAAGCCCAGGCGGCGTATTGCACGGGCTTTAGCGTTGTCCTCGGGGGCTCGACATGACCAGCTTGCTCCCCCTGAACAGCACGCAGCTGGAGCGCGCCATCGAGGCCGCCTTGGCTGAAAAGACCGAGATCCCGTTACGCACGCTGTACAACCCCGACACCTGCCCGGCGCATCTGCTGCCGTGGCTGGCCTGGGCCTGGTCGGTCGACCGCTGGGACAACAAATGGTCGGAAGCGGTCAAGCGCTCGGCCATCCGCTCCGCGTTCTACGTGCACGCGCACAAGGGCACCATCGGCGCCTTGCGCCGTGTGGTCGAGCCGCTGGGTTACCTGATCGAGGTTATCGAGTGGTGGCAGACCGTGCCGCTTGGCGTGCCAGGCACCTTCGCCTTGAAGGTGGGCGTGCTGGACACCGGCATCACGGAAGAGATGTACCTGGAGCTCGAGCGTCTGATCGATGACGCCAAGCCCGTCAGCCGGCCGCTTACCGGGCTGGCAATCAGCCTGGAAACCCAAGGCCTCATAAACATCGGAGTCGCCCTCTACGAAGGCGATGTAATCGACGTGTACCCACCGGTTCAGCGTGACATTGAAGTCACGGGCTACATCAGCACGGTCGGGCGCGAACACAGCATAGACACTCTGGACGTTTACCCATGATTGATCGCAACTCGCAATTTATGGCGATCCTCACCAACGTGGGGGCCGCGAAGCTGGCAAATGCCAATGCGTTGGGCATTCCCTGGAATCTCACCGCGTTGGGCGTTGGCGATGCCAACGGCACCGACCCGATCCCCAGTGCGACCCAGACCAAGCTGATCAACGAGCAACGCCGAGCGCCCCTGAATCAACTGCGCGTTGACCCAGTGAACGCGGCGGTGATCATCGCGGAGCAGGTGATCCCGGCGGATATCGGTGGCTGGTGGATCCGCGAGATCGGTTTGTACGACTCGGACGGTGACCTGGTTGCCGTTTCCAACTGTGCGCCAAGCTTCAAGCCGGCGCTGGATCAGGGGTCAGGCCGCACGCAGATTGTGCGGATGAATTTCATCGTCTCCAGCATCGCCAATATCGTGTTGAAGATTGATCCAGCGGTGGTGCTGGCAACCCGTGAATACGTGGATCTCGCAATCACCGAGGCGATGAACAAGCAGGACTTCAAGCATTCTGTTGTGGCGGCGACCACTACGGCGATTGCACTCAATGGACCGCAGACCATTGATGGCGTGCCTGTGGTTGAGGGCAATCGGGTGCTGGTAAAAAATCAGGTCCAGGGTAAAGCCAACGGCATCTACGTGGCTGCCAGCGGCGCCTGGGTGCGAGCGCAAGATGCCGACGCCAGTATTGAAGTGACACCGGGTTTGTTCGTGCACGTCGAGAAGGGCACAGACAATGGCGACAGTGTATGGCAGTTGGTGACTGATGCGCCGATTGTACTAGGCACCACTGCGCTGGCCTTTGAAATGGCGGTGGGGCGCACGGGCGTCAGTGCGGGTGCTTACACCAAGGTAACGGTCGATAAGAACGGGCGCATCCTGGCGGGTTCCAATCCGACTACGCTTGGGGCGTATGGAATTAACGATGCCTATACCAGCGCACAAATGGATGCGGCGCTGAACTTAAAGGCTGACAAAGCGACGACGCTGGGTGGCTATGGCATCTCTGATGCCTATACCAAAACGCAGGTTAACTCGCTTGTCGCGTCCGCTACTGAGGCTAATCAGGGGACGGCAAAGGTTGGCACTCAGGCCCAGGTAAACGCCGGAACTGATGACGCAGTTTTTGTCACACCTAAGAAACTGCGTGGTGGTTTCTTGATCATGACCGGGCCAGCTGGCTGCATCGCTTTTCCGTCCTGGCTTGGTGGGTTCATCTTTTTATGGAATACCGGCGTTGCGGTCAGCGTTGAGGGTTCCCAGGCAATTGCATACCCAATTTCGCTCACTGAAAGTGTGTGGATTCACCATGTGTCGACCCACATCGAAGCTGACAACACTGCTGCCAATTCGAGCTTTCAAACGACAGGTGCGCCAGGGCTTTCGAGCTGCCGCGTATATATGCAGGCCATGAATAACTCGAGTTACGCCGTGGCCCCTAAGCTCTTTTTGCTGGGACGTTAACCCTATGAAATTGTTCTATAGCGCAGTAGCTGGCGGCTTTTTCAGCAGCCAAATCAGCGGAAACAATGTGCCTTCGGATGCCACTGAAATCACCTCTGCCGAGCATGTGGCATTGCTGAATGGGCTACGTGAGGGGCGCCTGATATATCTGGATGACAGTGGCCGGCCCACGCTTGGTGATATCCCAGTCCCGGTTGGCCCCGATCTGTCGGCGAAGGAGCGCAACTGGCGCGACCAGGTCATGTTAGCGGCAATAGGCCTTCGTGATCGTCATCGGGATCAGCTTGAAATTGGGGGAGCAACCACGCTGAGTTCGGAGCAGTACAGCGACCTGCTTGTGTACATTCAAGCCCTACGCGACTGGCCGCAATCGCCATACTTTCCGGACACCGATCATCGCCCCATAGCTCCAGCCTGGATCGTCGATCAAACCGAATAACGCCCCGCACTGACGGGGCGTTTTCTTTTGCGTACCACGAACATCCCACGGCCTCGCTTACGCGGGGCTTTCTCGTTTCTGGAGTTCAATCATGAGTGGATTCTTTCACGGCGTTACCGTGACCAATGTCGACACCGGCGCGCGACCTATCGCTGTGCCGTCGTCGTCCATCATCGGTCTTTGCGACACCTTTACCCCCGGCCCCGACGCCAGTGCGTTGCCCAACCAACTGCTGTTGATCACCCGCGAAAGCGAAGCCATCGCCGCCTGGGGCGCTGACGCGGCCATCACCAAGGCGGTCCAGGCCATCTACGTGCGTTCCAAAGCGGTGATCGTCGCTTGCGGTGTGGCGAAGGTGGAAGACGCCGCCGCCCAGACCTCGGCCATTATCGGCGGCGTGCTGGCAAACGGCACGCGTACCGGCATGCAGGCGTTGCTCGATGGCAAAAGCCGTTTCAACGCTCAGCCGCGTTTGCTGGCCGCGCCCAAACACACCGCGACTTTGCCGGCTGCCACGGCACTGGTGGCCCTGAGCGACAAACTGCGCGCCATGGCAATCATCGACGGCCCCAACACCACCGACGAAGCGGTGATGGAGTACCGCGAAAACTTCGGCAGCAAGCGCGTGTTTCTGGTCGACCCTGGCGTGCAGTACTGGGACACCGGGAAAAGTGCCACCGTCGATGCGCCGTGTTCGGCCTGGGTCGCCGGGCTCTTCGCCTGGACCGATTCGGAGTACGGCTTCTGGGCCTCACCATCGAACAAGGAGTTCGTGGGTGTCACCGGTACCGGTCGCCCCATCGAGTTTTTGGACGGTGATGAAACCTGCCGGGCCAACCTGCTCAACAACGCGCAGATCACCACCATCATTCGTGATGACGGCTACCGCCTGTGGGGCAACCGCACCTGTTCCAGCGATCCGAAGTGGGCGTTTGTCACCCGCGTGCGGACCATGGACATCGTCATGGACGCGATCCTCTACGGCCACAAATGGGCGGTCGACCGCTCGATCACCAAGACCTACGTGAGCGACGTGACCGAGGGGCTCGGCGCGTTCATGCGTGACCTGAAAAACCAGGGTGCGGTGATCAACTTCGAAGTGTTCGCCGACCCCACGTTGAACACGGCCAGCCAACTGGAACAGGGCAAGGTTTACTGGAACATCCGCTTTACCGATGTGCCGCCGGCAGAAAACCCCAACTTCCGGGTCGAGGTCACCAACCAGTGGCTGACCGAAGTGCTCGACACCAACACCTAAGGAGAACGCCTGATGGTTCCGCAAACGCTTTACAACATGAACGCCCATATCGACGGCGTCAGTTTTGCCGGGGATATCACCAGCTTCACGCTGCCTAAGATGACCCTGAAAACCGAGGTGCATCGCGCAGGGGGCATGGATGCCCCGGTGGAGATGGATCAGGGCATGGAGAAACTTGAGGCCAGTTTCGCCGGTAAAGGTGTGCGCCCTGAGGCCATGAAGTTTTACGGCCTGGCCGATCAGACTGCGTTCAACGCAGTGTTCCGTGGTTCCTTCAAGGGCCAGAAAGGCGCGACCACGGGTGTTGTCGCCACTGTCCGAGGCATGCTCAAAGAGGTAGATCCTGGCGATTGGAAGGCCGGTGAAGCTGCCGAGTTCAAGTACGCCGTGGCCTGCAGCTACTACAAGCTAGAGGTCGCGGGCCGGGTAATGTTCGAAATCGATCCAATCAACTGCGTCCGGGTTATCAACGGTGTCGATCAACTCGCCAGCGTCCGCCGCGACCTGGGTATGTAAGGAAGCCGTTCATCATGAGCACACTGAAAAAACTGCCTACCTGGCTGACCGTCACCGCCGAGAGCGCCGCTATTACGCTGTCTCGGTCGAGCGAGATCAACGGCGTCATGGTTGACCGTCTGACACTTCGCTCTCCCACCGTACGCGAAGTGCGTGCCGCCAATGCCACCAGCGGCGGCGATGACGAACTGCGCGAGATGCACCTGTTCGCCTCCCTCTCGGAAGCCGGCACCAAGGATCTGGAGGGGCTCAAACTGACGGACTACCAGCGGTTGCAGGCCGCTTATTTTCGCCTGGTGCAGGACGACGGGGTTTAGCGCCGAACTGCAGAAGAAGGTCGCGAAACGCTTGGCTGCGGAGTTCTCTTTTGCAGCGGGCGAAATCGAGACCATGCCCTTTTCCACGATGATCTGGTGGCTCACGGACTGAGCCCCGCATCCCGGCCCGGAGTAATCCCATGGCAAATAACCTGGCGCTCGGCCTGGTCATCGGCGGCGTCGTCAGCTCCACGGTCGGCGCCGCCTTCAAGGATGTTGAAGGCCGCATCAAGAAGCTTGGCGAAACCGGCACCAAGGCCCGCGTGCTGCAGAGCACCATCGGCGACACCATCCGCCTGCGTGACGAATGGAAAAAGGCCCACGACACCGGCGCCGCCTCGGCCGGTGACCTGCTGAAAAAGCTGGAAGGTAATCTCAAAAGCTTGAAAGAGCAGGGCATTGAGGTCGGCAAACTGCGCAAGGAATACCAGGCCCTCGGCCAGGTAGCGCGGGGCGCTGAACTCAAGGCGCTGGGCCACACCCAGATCCAGCAGGGCAAAGAGGGAATGAAAAGCTCCCTCGGCAAAGCAGCGGCGCTCACCGCATCGCTGGCGATTCCGACCAAAGTCTCCGGCGATTACCAGGCGCAGATCCGCCAGATGTCGCTGTGGGCACACACCGCCGGTACCGGCGATGAGGCCGAACTGGCGGCGAGCATCAGCAAGGTCGCGGCAGAGAAGGGCATGAGCCAGCAACTGCTCGCGCAGTCGGTCGGCGCCCTAATCGAAAAGGGTGTTGATTGGGATGTGGCAACGTCCTACGCCGGGCAGATTGCCGACCTGATCGACGGCCAGGGCATGGAGCCCGACACCATCGCGACCCTGATCAATTCCTTCAAGGAAGCGGGGGTAAAGCAGGGCGACATGGCGGCGATGCTGGGACAAGTGGCAGCGGCTGGCGACATCGGCGCGTTCGGGCCCAAAGAGATGGCCAAGTACTTACCGGCCATGCTTGGCAACATCAAGCGCCTGGGCATGGAAGGCCCCGAGGCGGTGCGCTTCCTCGGTGCCAGCCTGCAGTCCCAGTTCTCGCAAACCCAGGATGCGGCTGCTGCGGCCACCAACATGAACAACTTGCTCAACGCGGTGATCAGCAACACCAGCCAGGAACGGTTTGCCAAGGAAGGGTACGACCTGGCCGGCTCAATCCTCGCCGCGACAAAAAGCGGCAAGGCGGCCAACCCGGTCGATGCGTTCATCATGCTCAGCGAGCAGTTGATCAAACGACAGGACCCGGCCAAGGCCAAGAAAATCGAGGCACTCAAGGCCAAGATCAAAGGTTCGGTGGACGGCAGCGCAGAGGAAGCGCAGGCCATGATCGCCCTGACCGAAGCGGCAGGGCTGGCGAACATCGTCAGCGACCAGAGCGCCAGTGCCGGCCTGCTCGCGCAGATCAAATACGGCGACAAGATCAAGGCCGACATGTCGACCATTGAAGCCACGGATGGCAAGGCCAAGATCGAGGCGGACGCGGCGAAGGCGCGGGAGACGTCCAACAGCAAGTGGGCGACCGCAACTGCCGGCATTGAATCGTCGATGACGCGTATCGGTGATGCCGTGCGGCCGCTGACGGACATTGCGGCAGATGGACTAGCGAAGTTGGCATACGGGCTTGGGGAGTTGGCTGGAAGGTTTCCAACGGTGATCAGCGGGGCCACGGTGTTGGCAGCTGGTGTGGTCGGCCTGGGCGCTGCTATCAATGCGATCAAGATCGGCAAGGGACTGATGAACGTTGCCCGTGGCTCGCTGATGGGCAACCCGAATGTGATCCAGCGGGTGTTTGTCACCAACCCGTCAAGCGGTGCCGGCGGGCTCGACGGTGGTGATGGTAAGCGACGGCGTGGCAAGGGTAAGCGTGGTCGGGGCTCGAAGGCCCCGACTTCCAGTCCTGTGTCTGCTCCTCCAGTCGAAGTGGTCGCCAGCAAATTCTCCCCGCAAACCATGGCTGGTAAGGGTGTTGGGTTTGCCAAAGGTACAGCGCCGTTGGCGTTGATCGAGGCTGGCCTGATAGCGGCTGATACTTACCAGAATGCCACGACCCGCGATGAAAAAGCCGAAGGCTACGGCAACGCAGCCGGAACCTTGGCCGGTACGCTGGCCGGTGCTGCAGCTGGTGCCGCGATTGGTTCGGTGGTACCTGTGATCGGCACCGTTGTCGGTGGGCTGATCGGCGGCTTCCTCGGTAGTTGGGGCGGCGGTGAGCTGGGCAGTGCGGTGGGCAAGGCTGCGTTTGGTGGGCCGGAAACACCGGTAGAACGCTTGGCTCAGCCCTCGCCGTTGCTGCTGCAGAAGCCCAGCGGGCCAGGCACGTCAATGCTTGCGAAATATGCGCCGACACCGGCGACTGGCCCACTGATGGGAGATGTCGCTCGTTCGCTGGCGACGGCTCCATCAGCGGCGACAGTACCTGCATTGCTCAGTGCCGGCGCCGCTGCGAAGGCAGATCCCCCGCGAATTGACCAACAATGGCAGTTTTCCCCGACTGTGGATGTAACGGTGCAGGGCGACGTCAAGGATCCACGGCAACTGGCGCAGGAAATGATGCCGCACATGCGTCAGCTATTTGAGGAATTCAGCCGGGAGCAAGGGCGGCGCAATCTGTTCGATGCCCCACACGTTTAAGGAGTTGTCATGGCTTACATGGAGCAACTGCAATCCGGCTTCAAATCCCTGGTCCAGGCCGGGGAGGCGGGCCGGCACAGCATCGACGGCATGATCGGGCCGGTGAACGGCGCCATTGGCGAAATCACCGGGGCGGCTGATGAGCTGTCCAGCATCCCCGGTGTGCCACCAGGTGTCGGCGAAAAGCTGCAGCGGGTGATGCGCGGGATTAGCGCGGCGCAGTCTAAGGTCGGTGAAGTACTGTCGACTTACAGCAAAGCAACGCGTGCGATCACGGCGATTGATGAGCGCCTGGGCACCTTGAAGGAACAGGCCGTCCGGGCCAGCACCGCCATTAACCAAATGGCTGGCAAGGTCAGCCCAAGCCTGGCGAATATCTTGCCCACTAGCGCCCTGGCGCCGAATGCAACCCCCCTGGCGGAAGCGGTCAAGCCGTTCCCGCACTTGCTGATCCTGCGACCGCTGCAAACCAATGCCCAGCCGTTCTACTTCAACCTGGACACTGCGGCGTTCGACGAGCTGCGCCGGCAGACGGAGTTTCGCTGGGCCTCGCAAGAGCGCCTCAGTCGTCGGCCAGCACAGCAGGCTGTGGGGATGGGGGAGGAAAAACTCAGCCTCAAGGGTGCGATCTTTCCCACGTTCAAAGGCGGGCTCAAGCAACTGGATACGCTGCGTTCCATCGGTGGGCAGTTGCTGCCGCTGAACCTGACCACCGGCTACGGTTTTGTCTTGGGCACCTGGTGCTTACGCAACCTGGAGGAGGAGCAGGGCGCGTTGCTGGCTGGCGGAATTCCGCGTAAGCAATCCTTTAGTTTGGAGTTCACGCGTTATGGTGATGATATGCAGAACGTCTGATGGCGACCTGCTGGATACCTTGTGTTACCAGCATTACGGGCATTTGAATGGCACGGTCGAGGCTGTGTTGGCGGCCAATCGCTTGCTAGCGGATGAACCGCAACCGTTGCGCACGGGGTTGCTGATCACCTTTCCTGATCTGCCTGAGCCTTTAGATGAGCAGGTGCAGCTGTGGGACTGATAGCTCGTTGCCCATAAAATCGGCGCGCTGATAGACTCCCTTGCTTATTTGCATGCGTGGAGTCTTCTATGGAAAGAGTCAGCGAAATTCGGCTGGTCAAACGGAGTTTTTGGGGCGAGCTTAGCTATCGGTCAAACTGGTTTATCTTCGGTCTGATCGCTTGCATTCTTTTGGCATTCATTCCGATTGTCGGTTGGGTCATGGCTGCCGGCGTGTTCCTGGCGATGGTGTGGAAAACCTTCGGCCTCAGGGAAAAGCAGAGGGTTGGGGATTGCCCTGTGTGTACCCAGACGCTGTTGATTGAGCCCAAGGTTGAAGGGATCGACTGCCCTGTTTGCCAAAGTTACGTTGAGATCAGTGACAATCGTTTAATCGTCGAGGACTGACATCCTCACTCGCAACACCCCTTCAAGCCCTGCCATCGTGCGGGGCTTTGTTGTTTTTGGAGGTTTACTTTTGAAGCCAATCTTTCGGATCGTCGCTGATGGCGCTGACATCACAGCGCTGATCAATGACCGTTTGCTGTTGCTGCGCACCCTCGACAAGCCCGGCATGGAATCGGACGAGTTCGAACTGCGCATCGACGACCGTGACGGTGCCGTATCCCTCCCCAAAAAAGGGGCAGCGATACAGATCTACCTGGGCTACGACAGCAAAGCGCTGGCCCGCCTGGGCCGCTATACGGTCGATGACATCGAAGTCTCTGGCCCGCCGGACACCCTGGTCATTCGTGGCAAAGCCAGCGACATGCGCGGCAGCGGCAAAACGACCCGCAGTGGCAGTTGGGAGAATGTGCCGCTGTCCAAGATCGTCAGCGACATTGCCGCTCGCAACGGCTGGAAGCCTGAATGCCCCGTCGCCACGGTGGTGCCTCGGGCGGATCAGTTAAGCGAATCGGACTTCAACTTCATCACCCGGCTCGCCAAGGATCACGACTGCACGGCCAAGGTCGCCGACGGAAAACTGTTGGTGCTGCCACGCCAAAGCGGGCAGACCGCCAGTGGCAAGAATCTGCCAGCGATCACCATCCGCCGCAGTGACGTCAGCCGCTGGCAATTCCGTTTCACTGACCGCACCACACAGAAAGCCGTCAAGGCCAAGTACCAGGACAAGAAAACCGGCGAGCTGGTTAACCTGACCCTGGACAACGACGATGCGCCTGCAGGGCTGCCGCCCGTTCATACCGACCGGCATATCCACCCGAACAAATCCGCCGCCGAGCAGGCCGCCAAGGCCCGCCTCGCCGCGTTTAACCGCTCGACTGCTGAGGTTCGGCTGGAGATGGTCGGGCGTACAGATCTGTTTACCGAGCGGCAGATCAATGCGCAGGGCTTCAAGGACGGCTTGGACGGCGAGTTCCTGGTCGACTCGGTTGAACAGGTGTTCACCCAGTCTGGCTGGAGCACCACCGTGGAATGCAACGCAGGGAAGAAGGGTAAGGCCAAGGCGGCCGGAAAGAAAAAGAAGAAGTCCAAAGAGGTCAAAGTCCTGGAGCTGTAACGGGCCGTACCTGCTTCACCACCCGCCGCCATTGAGCGGTCTTTTTTTGCCTGGGAAAAAGCGATGTCCATCACCGAGCAACAACTCCAACGCATCATGCCCAACGCCCGCCGCCAAGCGGGCGTTTTTGTATCCGCGCTAAACGCCGCCATGACCAAGCGCAAGATCGACACACCGAAGCGCCAGGCGGCCTTCCTTGCCCAGGTCGGCCACGAGTCCGGCCAGTTGCAGTACGTGCGTGAACTGGGGGGCGATCAATACCTCAGCAAGTACGACACCGGACCGCTGGCTGCCAAACTGGGGAACACGCCTGCCGCCGATGGTGACGGCCAACGCTATCGCGGCCGTGGGCTGATCCAGGTCACCGGGCATGACAACTACCTGCGCTGCAGCTTGGCGTTGTTTGGTGATGAACGATTGCTGCGCACGCCGGAGCTGCTGGAACTGCCGCAATGGGCGGCAGAGTCGGCGGCGTGGTTCTGGTCCGTGAACGGGTTGAACGCGCTCGCGGACCAGGAACAGTTCAACACCATCACCCGCCGGATCAATGGCGGGCTCAACGGCCTGGAAGATCGGCTGCAGCTGTGGGCCAGGGCGAGGGCGGTGTTATGCGTCTCCTCCACCTGATCCCCGCGCAGTTCCGTATCGCTGCCGTCGCTTTGCTGCTGGTGATATTGGCCTTCGGCTCTGCCGCATTGGCCTGGACCGTTCAAGGCTGGCGTTGCGGCCAACAGCTGGAGCGCCAGGGCAGGGTGCATGCGGACACGCTCAACGAGCTATCCCAAGCCTCTGCTGCGCTGCAGCGTGCCGAACAGGACAAACGCCTGGCCCTGGAGCAGCGTCTGCAGAGCAACGATGAAACCCACCACAAGGAATTGACCGATGAGCAAACCAAGCAGGCTCGTCTGCGTGATCGCCTGGCTACTGCTGATCTGCGGCTGTCAGTCGTTCTCGCCACCACCGAAACCACCAGCGGCTGTTCAGTGCCAACCACCACCGCCACCGGCCGCGTGGTTCATGGCCCCGCGAGAGCCCAACTTGACCCAGCGCATGCTCAACGAATTATCGGAATCACCGATGCCGGCGACCACGGATTGATCGCCCTGCGGGCCTGTCAGGCCTACGCAAAAGAAGTCTCTACACCGAAGTAAAAGGAGCGGCCGGGCAGGATGCGTCAACATCCAGCCCGGCCACCTTCCCCGCAGAACGTCCCTGCAAGTCCAGCCAAGGCTCCTGCTTCGTGCACAAAGCGGAGCGAGCCTAGCACTGTTTATTCATACAGCAAAGGTCTTGCTTTTATATGTCCACACCCATCATCCCTTGGATGGGCGGCAAACGCCGCCTGGCCGACCGCCTTATCCCGCTCTTCCCACCTCACGAATGCTACGTCGAAGTGTTTGCCGGCGGAGCTGCGCTGTACTTCATGCGTCCCCAGGCCGCGCCGGTTGAAGTCCTCAACGACATCAACGGCGACTTGGTGACGCTATACCGCGTAGTACAGAACCACCTGGAAGAATTCGTGCGCCAGTTCAAGTGGGCGCTCAGTTCTCGGCAGGTGTTCGAGTGGCAGAAGATGACCCGCCCGGAAACCCTCACCGATATTCAGCGTGCAGCCCGTTTTTTCTATCTGCAGCACCATGCGTTTGCCGGCAAGGTTACGGGGCAGACGTTTGGTACTGCGACTACTGGCCCGGCCATCAACCTGCTGCGGATTGAGGAGAACCTGTCTGCTGCGTGGCAGCGGTTGTCCGGTACCTACGTCGAAAACCTGAGCTGGCTTGAGTGTGCCGAACGCTATGACCGTGAGCACACGTTCCACTACATGGACCCGCCTTACTGGCAGACCGCTGGTTATGGTGTGGATTTTCCCTTTGAGAATTACGAGCGCATGGCCGACTTTATGCGTCGCTGCAAAGGCAAGGTCATGGTCAGCATCAATGATCACCCGGACATTCGGCAGGTCTTTAAGGGCTTCCATTTTGAAACGGTCGATATTCGCTACAGCACTACAAACCAACGGCAGGGAAGGGCCGATGTCAGCGGGGAATTGGTGATCATGAACTGGGAGCCAGCCGCGCTAGGGGGGCTGTTTTGATGGTGGCTATATTCGATCTGATGGCTTGCTATGTGTTTATGGTAGAGCGTTACTGTGGTCACGCAAACGAAGGATGAACCCCATGGAAACTGCTGCCCACCACTTGAATGTCCTCCCCTCTCAGCTTCTTGCAGCAGCCTCGCGAGGAGAGATTGACCTTAACGAGTTGGCGGCTGTTGTGCTGGCTGGCCGTGGGCTTGATCACAATGCAACCTGGGTAGGCTTCCCGGCGGCCGCTCAACTGCTCGAGGAGTACTTGCAGGGCTAATCATCCTTTGAAGATAACGGGAGCAGTAGCTCGGCTCCCTGATGCTTCACGCTCCCTACCGCTCTACCAACGGCATACCATTCAAAATCCTCGGTTGGCTGGCAGCACTCAGCCGCTATCTCTTGAGCGCGCTCTGGCGCAAGGCGTGGATCCAGCCACTCCCTGGCATGCTCAGGCGTCAGCACCAATGGCTTGCGATCATGGATATCCACCATTCCTTGGTCGCTGGCGGCGGTGATTATCACGAAACCGTCTCCTTCGTGGGGCTCCAGGCCAGGGCTCACTTGGGCGAGTGCCCCGAAAAACATAGGTTTCTGGCTTTTCAGGCGAATGAAGTAAGGCTGTTTCTTCTTCGGATTGTCGGGGTTTTTGACCCACTCATACCACCCCTCGCTCGGCACCACGGCTCGGCCATTCGGCCACAGTTGCTTGAAGAATTTGCCGGTGGTGACCGTCTCCACACGGGCGTTGATTGGGTCAGGGCGTTTGCCCTTGGCCCAGAACGGCGCCCATCCCCATCTGACTGCATCGATATGCAGGCCATTCTCTGCGGTGTGCAGCACTTGCACCCGTGTCGTTGGAGCGACGTTGTAGCGATTGATCGGCACGGCGTCGTACCCACTGAATAGTTCTATTTGTGGGTTTAGCTCTTCGATGAAGATCGCCATCCCTTCGTACTGTACAAATCGCCCGCACATGCGCGGCCCTCCATTTGTCGAAATTTCCCACAGAAAAATTGACCGCAAGCGTCCTACAAAGTTAACTGTACATTCGTACAGTATATGTAAAAGGCGCCGTCATGAGCTTTACCATTTTAGGTCCTATCGCTGAAGTCGGCGCGAAGCTGCCGTTGTGCTCGTTCCAGGTGCCCGCCGGCTTTCCGTCGCCGGCAGCGGATCACATCGAACAGCACATCTCGCTGGATGAAGTTTTGAACATCCGCGCGCCGCATGTGTACCTGGTAGCTATCACCGGAGAAAGCATGCAAGGCGTCGGGATCTTCGATGGAGACCTCGCCGTGGTGGATCGTGCCATTGAGGCTATACATGGACATGTAGTGGTGGCACTCCTGAACAATGAGCCTGTATGCAAGCGCCTATGTAAGCGCGGCCAGGAGGTGGTGCTGCTTTCCGAAAACCCCAAGTTCCCGGCACGCTACGTTCTTGAAGGTGACGAGCTTTCGATCTGGGGTGTGATCACTAGCACAGTGCGCAGCCATGTCTAAGCAAGAGCCGACCTTCGCACTGATCGACTGCAACAGCTTCTACGCTAGCTGCGAGCGCGTATTCCGGCCCGATCTGGCGAAGGTGCCCATCGTGGTGCTGAGCAACAACGATGGTTGTGTCATCGCCCGTAGCTACGACGCGAAGCCCTTCATCAAAATGGGTGAGCCGTATTTCCAGATTAAGCACAAGCTCAAGCAGCACGGCATTGTCCCGTTCTCCTCCAACTATGCGCTGTACGGCGACATGAGCGAGCGCGTGATGAGCCTGATCGAGGCGATGGTGCCAGCAGTCGAGGTGTACAGCATCGATGAGGCGTTTGCCGACTTGACTGGTATCGCTGGGTTGGATGCATTGGGTCGGCAGATTCGCGCCCAGGTGGTTCGCTGCACAGGCATCCCGGTCGGTGTTGGTATCGCTCACACAAAGACCTTGGCGAAGCTTGCAAACCACACCGCGAAGCGCCTGCAGTCCCAAACCGGTGGGGTGGTCAACATCACTGATCCGGTTAAGCGTGACTGGGTGCTGCGCAATACGGACGTGGCGGAAGTTTGGGGCGTAGGCCGCAAGATGAAACTCCACCTCGATGCCATGGGTATCAAGTCGGCCATGGACCTGGCTAAGGCCGACCCGTGGACACTCCGTAAGAAGTTCAGCATTGTGATCGAGAAGACGGCCAGGGAGTTGGGCGGCACGCCTTGCCTGGAGCTGGATGAGCCGGATCCGCCAAAGCAGGAGATCTGCTGCAGCCGCATGTTTGGCAAGCGGCTGACGGAGCTGCCGCCTATCAAAGAGGCGGTGGCCACCTACATGATGCGTGCCTCTGAGAAGCTGCGCGCCCAGGGATCGCTGTGCAAGAAGGTGCGGGTGTGCATCCGCACTGGCATGTTCAACCCAGAGGAGGCGAAGTATGCCAATGGGGTGGTGGTTGATATGCCCTACCCCACCGACGACGTGCGACTGCTGATAAAAGCGGCTGTTGATGCGGTCGACCGTATTTATCGGCCAGGCTTCAAATACAGTAAGGCCGAAGTGATGCTGCTCAGCCTGTGTCAGCCTGGCGAGTACACCGATGATCTTTTCGCTACTTCTCAGCCTGCCGAGTCAACCCAAGTGATGACCGTGCTAGACGAGATCAATAGTCGTTGGGGTATGGGAACGCTGCGTTCAGCCAGCGTGCCTAACAATCCAGCTTGGGCAATGCGCCGCGAGATGATGAGTCACAGCTATACAACTAAACTTGATCAATTATGGGCGGTAGCTTGTAAATAGCGGTTGGGATGAGCGAATGGAGGCTGTAGTGGGCCAAGTTTCTCCGGTGCGATAGTATTTATTTCAATTGTAGGTGAGCCAGGACAGGATGGAGGATATTGAAACTAGTGGTGTGAGTGACGGGGCCCGAACCCTTGTTGTGAACTTGGACGGGTGATGAGTGTGGTGCAACTATTGACGGATTAAATGCGCGATTTTTGATATGAATTGATTGATAACGAGGTTGGAAAATTCTTGAGCGCGTTCGGGCGGAATTATGCTGTCACTCGTGATGCCCATTGACTGACATGCATGATCGAAAGCGTTGCTAGCTTCTCGCTCTATCAATCGAAATTGACTACGTTTATATATTAGATCGAATCCTTTATTGAGAGCAGCAGCATAAGTTTCATCTGTCAGTGCTTCATTTGACCGTATTAGCTCTAGCTCATTGTCGGATAGATTTAGGTTTACATTAAGTTCGAGTTCAGTAGCGCTTGCGGGATTGAACGCGTAAGTGATATTTAAATCGGGCCCATCATAGTGCTCACTCAGGATAATGACGATCCGTGACATTGAAAAATATTCAACGTAGCCTATTAATTTTTTCCTCTCGGGAAGGCCGACTACGCTTACACAATTAAAAGCATGGGTCGAAGGTCGATTGGATACTAAGTCGCGCAAATAAAAATGAGCGTAGGGTGGCGTTATGGCAGCGCCCTTCAAGTACTGATTCGCCATATCGCAGGACGTAGGACTCACTCCAGCAGCAGCTGCCAGTGCAACCGCAGTTTTGACCATTGAACGGCCGGCTAGCTCTCCACCAAATTGAACAGAAAAGGTCACTGGTGACTCAAGGGGTGTCTCCGTTGCTGTCATTTCGCTCAAAAATGAATTCACATCCAACTTTGAATTCTTTCTAGCTACCTGCTTGACCATTTTGTATGCGGTTGGTTTATCTCTTGCCGATATCTTTATTCTCTGGCCATTCTCACCGGGCTCGGTTCGGTAAGTGGAGTTTGGGATTGTCATGGTGCCGTCTGGAAGCAGGAGATAACTTTCTCCGTCGATAGTCTGAATCTTGATATTGGGCGGAACTCCTCGTTCTCGATCAACACCATGCATCATTGCAATGTGTGAAAACTGCTGCCAAATCTCTGCGTCCCAGCTATCGCCCGAACGGCTATTGCAATCGATACAAATGAACGATCGAATTTTGCGTCGGCCACCGATTGAGTGGGGGATGATGTGCTCGCGAGAATTGTTGGAGCTGTCAATTAGTTTTTCGCAGAGAGCACAGTAGCTATTGTTGTCCATGGTTGTTCTCGAATAGTTTTTTGCTACGAATGCCTTGAAAGAACACCGGGCGACTGCTGTTTAATGGAAGTCTGGATCATAGCCGTCTTCATTGTACTCCTGAATGAGTGACTGAGACGGCCTCACGCCAACCTCAATGTTAGCCCAATCTTTTACGCTTTTTGCCACACCATGGAAGCCGGGAAAGAGTGTTGATCCATCAACGCCAAGTCGTGAGCAAAGATCTAGTAAAGCGGGAGCTTCCTCAACCGGCAAGGTCATTTTGACAATTGGTGTGTGGCTTCCTGTCGTGCTGTAAATCTCTTCAACATCCTCTAGCGCTTCAACCTGATACAAGTCGTCTGGGTTATAGCCTTTAACCTCATGCGTGGTGAATAAACCAGACTGAGCCGCCTGATTTTTGCTCGTTCCCCCTGGAGTCCTAATCACCTTCACTGTTTTCCAGTGTATTGCAGAAGTAGTGTCAAGAGCCCAAATAGCCAGCCTCGGCATCTCCCTGCAATCAATCTCAAGGTTTGCCGATGAGGCAGCGAAATAACAGGCGACAAAGCTTCTTTCAGTCCAGTCTAGGAGGCGTGTGGGCACATCGTAGTGTTGAGCTACGGCCATGATTTCGTAAAGTTGAGTAGATGGCCAAGGAATGTGCGGGCTTTGGAACGAACCCCAACCATCGGCAAGAGTTCCGCTCAATTGTTCGGTGTAACCCGGAACATTTAGCCCTGAGCGATCACAGCCAATCAGAAATCGCCTCAATATCTCCAGCTCAAAGGCCACTTGCCCAGCGGTTGATGCATCAAACACCCTCCTTGGTGAGCCATAGGCGAATGAACCTGTTCCACGCCTGCACACCGATGGTGTCAGCTTGTATTTATCACTTGGCTGACCTCTAAATATGAATCTTCCAGCATCCCAAGTAGGGTTTAGAGGGGACAAATAGTCCAGCAAATGGCGAGCGCTGTGGAAAGGTATTTCTGTTGGTTTTGCCATCGTTCCTTGACTCCACTTTGGTTTGGCGATTTCCAGTCTAAAGGCCTTTTTGCAGGCAGGCTATTGCAGTTCATTCAGGTCTGTGGTCGCCCTTGAAAGGACGTTAAAAGCGGTACAGCACCTATGCCTATTCGCTGAGAGTCAATGCAGTCTTTTGACGCGCTACGGGTTTAGAAGAAAACTCCAAGTCTCAGCGTGGACCTCTTGTAAGGCCTCTACTGAACAGTTTGCTATTAGCGATAGCGGATTGAAGGAAAATTATATTGTTCATCGTGCGGCTTGCCTAACGCGACCGTAAACTCTGGCGTAGAGGCGAGCTGATCAAGAGGTGATTGCTTGCCAATTGCTACTGAAGCTGTCGCACAGCGCATTGCAGGCAGAGCTTGCGGGGGGGGGCGGGCTACGTCAATCCATCATCGGGCGGATCGTTACTGTGGTGCTACGAGCGTCGATCATTGGGGCAAAAATGGGGCAAACCATACGCCAATCTATGCCATCCAATGCCATTTATGCATTTTTGCAACTCGATGCATATAGGGGCTAAGGCCCACAACCACGGGCCTTTCCCCAAAAAACCACCACATACCCCTACACAATCGGGGTGTGGGAGGACAGGTCGGAAGTGTTCTTACTCATCAGATAGTTAGCAAATTCGTTGAAAGGAGTGGGGCAAAGGTGGGGCATTCGGCCCAGCGATTTTGCGATGGCGGCAAGGTTAACACGCAAGGTCGGACGTTCGCAGGCCCGGTAACGGGCATGGCAAATGCATTAATAATGCATATTCCATGCAAAATAGCATTTGCCAATGCTCTAAACCCCCGGCACTATCCGCGTTATGCAAAAACGCAACGTTTCTATCGTCTTAAGAGAGCTACTGGACCGCGACCGGATCTCCCCCACGGAGCTTCACCGGCGTACCGGCGTGCCTCAATCCACCCTCTCCCGGATCCTCAGCGGCAAGATCGTTGACCCGTCGGATAAACACATCTCCCGCATCGCCGAGTACTTTGGCATCGGCACCGACCAGCTGCGCGGACGCGTGGCCCTGGGCGTTTCGCGGGAAGATGCGCGTGATCCGATGCATTCGGAACTCAAGGACATAAGCCTGTGGGACGACGACACCCCCGTGAATGATGACGAGGTGTCGATCCCCTTTCTGCGCGAGGTTGAATTGGCTGCTGGATCAGGAAGATTCGTCATCGAGGAAAGCGAGAAGGCCAGCCTGCGGTTCGGCAAACGCAGCCTGCGGCATAACGGTGTGCAGTTCGACCAGGCCAAGTGCGTGACGGTGCGGGGTAACAGCATGTTGCCCGTGCTGCGTGATGGGGCGACGGTCGGGGTGAACGCGGGCAAGAGCGGCATTGGCGATATCGTGGATGGCGATTTGTATGCGATCAATCACAACGGCCAATTGCGGGTCAAACAGCTCTATCGCCTGCCTTCCGGGATTCGCCTGCGCAGTTTTAATCGCGATGAGCATCCGGACGAGGACTACAGCTTCCAGGACATACAGGATGAGCAGATCAGCATCCTTGGCCATGTGTTCTGGTGGGGCATGTACGCCCGTTAACCTCCTTGTGTAAGACAAAGCCCGCTAATGAGCGGGCTTTTTTTCGCCTGTGAAAAACTGGCAATCCCTTTACCTTCAAGGCTTTAAATGCACTTGCGCATTTGTATGTAAAAATAAATGCATTTGTGCATTGACTGTATATGCATACATGCATATTCTCCATCTCAAGCCAGCCAACAAGGCCTGGTGGAGGCGGCAAGGATGCTGCCAAGGAAGACAGGGAAGGCACGCAACATTGGCAAGGACGCCATCAGAGCGATGGCAAGGACGCCAAGTAACACCGGCAAGGATGCCGACGCTCTTTAATTTTACCGCGTTACAAAAACAGGCAGCGATGAACCGGCCTCAACGGTTCAGAGGGTTGGCAACTGACCCGGGTGTGCAGCGTAAAACACCAGAAGCAGTTATCCGGCAGACAGGGATCGTGGTCGGAAAAACATCGAGGAAAGATCCGTACCGCGCCAGTAGCGCCGAAAGATCGAGGACATCATTACTGAAAAGCCCGGACAACCGGGCTTTTTGGAATGCCTACCTACACATGGAAGTACCTAAACCCCGGCGCGTTGCCGGCATTGCTCAGCCAGGAGGCGTGACATGACAAACGAGCAGCAAGCGTTAGCGGAAATGCCTATCTGGCTGGTGATCGTATTGGCCTTGATCGGCGGGGTCAGCGGCGAAATGTGGCGCGCCGACAAGGAAGGTGCCCGCGGTTGGTCGTTGATACGGCGCCTGGCATTGCGGTCCGGAGCGTGCATGGTCTGCGGGGTCTCGGCCTTGATGCTGTGCTACGCCGCCGGCATGTCGATCTGGACCGCGGGCGCCATTGGTTGCCTCACGGCCATGGCCGGCGCGGATGTCGCCATCGGCCTTTATGAACGTTGGGCGGCCAAGCGCATTGGCGTCAACCGCCCGGATCAGCAGTAACCGCTGCAAGGACGCAACAACATGACACCTATCGAAAAACCCTCCCAACTGCCCTTTGCGATCGGGGAGGCGCTCAAGAGTGCTTTCCCACAATTGCATGTAGGCAATTACCAGGACGTTACCGGTGCTGGCGCTCAAAGCGGCGTGCTTATCAGCATCGAGCGCAATGGCCCCGGCGCTCGGTCCTTTGAAGGGCGCAAGGCACATGCCTTGTCAGTCTCGCTCAAGGCCCTGGTCGCCAGCGGGGCAGCGCCGTTTGACGCCTGCGACCTTGCCAGCCAACTGATGGACCTGGCCGTGGACAACCGTTGGGGCTTGCCGCCGGATCAGTGCGACGTGCCCACCGCGATCGTCGCGGCGCCTGGCGTACTGACCAGCGCAGAAACGGACTACGACACCTGGACCGTATCCTTCATCCAAAACCTCTATATCGGCCCGCCACTACTCGAAGACCCCACAGGCCAGCCGCTGTTTGCGCGCACCTGGGAGGTCTCGGACATCAACGACCCGGACCAATATCGTCCTTTACAGGAGTAGTCCATGTTCGACGCATTACTACGCCTGCAACTGGGGCCGATTGTCGAGCGCCTGGCAGAAATGGAAGCCCAGCTCGAAGACCTGTATCGACGTGCAGAGAGTTTCTGTCGGATCGGTGTATGCCAGGAGGTCGACGCTGCCAGCGCCACCTGCAAGGTCAGGCATGGCGACTTGCTAAGCCCGGCCATCCGTTTCTTCAACCCCAGTGCGGGTGCACAGACTGAAACCCGCATTCCCTCGGTGGGCGAGCAATGCCTGCTGCTCAACTATGGCGGCGGGGAAGGGGGCGCGCAGTCCGTTGCCTTGTTCGGCCTCAACAGCAGTCAGTTTCCGTCGGTTTCCAACGTGGCTTCGCTGACCCGGCGTCGCTATCAGGACGGCACTCAAAGTGACTATGACGATGTCAGTCACACGCTCAACTGGAGCAACGGGCCGACCAGCGCCTGCGGCTCTCGTGAGCAGATAAACGTCACTGTCGGCACGGCCACGCTGGTGCTCACGGCAGACAGCATCACCCTGCAACTTGGCGCCACCGGCATTGTGCTGGATGCCGCCGGGGTGCATTTGAGCGGCCCGGTGGTGGACCACCAAGGCCGTGTGATCAGCAGCGCATAAGGATTTGCCATGATCGGAATCGATAGGAATACCGGGGCAGCCGTCGATGACTGGCTGCAGTTTGTACAGCGTGCCACCCGAGCGCTGACCACCCCCGTGGGTACTCGCCAGAAGCGTCCGTTATACGGCTCGCTGATCCCACAACTGCTCGGTCAAAACCTGGGCGACGACCTTTTGATCCTCGCCCAAAGCCACGCCGCCCAAGCGTTCTACAACGCGCAGAACGGCATCACCGACTTTCAGCCCCAGGTCATCGTCGCCACCCGCCAGGGTGCCGGTGTGTTGCTGCGTTTTGCCGGCACCTGGAAAAACCGCCAACAATCCTTCGAGGTCGCGACATGAGCATGCTGATCCCAGGCCAGAACCAACTGGCGGAGCCGGCGATTATCGCGGTGGATGCGTTCGAGCCTTTACTGGCGGAGTTCAAGGCATTTGTCGTCGATTACGTCGCCACCCGTGCGCCGCACAGCGCGGCCAAACTCAAGGTCAGCCTGGAGAATGAAAGTGAGCTGCTGACCCTGGCCCTTGAGGCGTTTTGTGTGCGCCTGCAAACCCACGAGCGCAAATACAATGCGCGCATCAAGCAGATGCTGGCGTGGTGGGCCACCGGTAGCAACCTGGATGCACGCCTGGCGGATATGGGCCTGGAGCGCCAGGTACTTGACCCCGGCGACCCGGCCGCCTTCCCGCCGGTACCGCCGATTCTGGAGCGCGACGAAGACGCCCGCCTGCGTTATTACCTGGCCCCCCACGCCCCGGCTGCGGGGTCGCGCATGCAGTACCGCCGCGAGGTGTTCACCCTGGGCGAGCGGCCGTCGGTCAAGGTGCAAAGCGCAACGCCTGGCGTGGTCAGCGTCAGCTATACCTTTGCTCCGGACGGCTACGCGGCCCAGGTCAAGGATGGCAACGGACGCCGCTCCGCCCCTGGCGAGGTGATGGTCACGGTGCTTGCGAGGGACGGTGACGGCCGTGCATCTGCCGATTTGCTTGACGGTGTGCGGCGACATTTCGCACGCCCCGATGTACGACCCGAAACCGATCTGGTCAGCGTCCAGAGTGCGCAGATCCAGCACTACAAAATCCGCGTGGTGGCCAAGATCAACGCAGGTCCGGATTCGGGCCTGACCCAAGTGGCCGCGCAGCAGCTGCTGCAAACCTACGCGGACTCCTGCCATCGCCTGGAGGGCCGGGTGGACCCGAGCTGGATCGACTACGCCATCCACAGTGCCGGCGCTGCGCAATTGCAAATCCTTGAACCGCTGGCGCCGATTATCTGCTCGGCGTTCCAGGCCCCGTACTGCACGGGTGTCGAGGTGGAGGTGCGCACGCTATGAGTGAGCCCAAGACAAGTCTGTTACCCGCCAACAGCTCACCGCTGGAAAAGGCCCTGGACCTGGGCTTCGGCCACTTGCTTGAACGCGTCATGCCGCCGTTTCCCGAGTTGATGGACCCAGACCGCACACCTGCGGCGTTCTTGCCCTACCTCGCGGCGGACCGCGCCGTCAGCGAATGGAGCACTAGCGCCCCCGAGGCCGAAAAACGCCTGACGGTCAAACTCGCCTGGCCCACCGCGCGCCAGGCCGGTACGCGCCAGGCCTTGGAAAACGCCGCCAAGGGCCTGCAACTGAGCCCCGACGTGCGGGCCTGGTACGAGCAAACACCGCCGGGCGTGCCCTATAGCTTTGCCGTGCGGGCCTGGACCGAATTGCCCTACAGCGAAACGGTTGATGCCCGACTCGACCACCGCCTGGCCGACGCCAAAAGCGAGCGCGACATCCTGTCGATTTCCGTAGGGCTTAGCGCCACCGGCCGCCACAGCATCGGCGCCGCCACGTTGTGCGGCGAATTCACCACGATCTACCCCAACGTGCTGGCCGGCGTTGAAGCCACGGGCCGCGCGTTTTTGGCGGCTGCTCTCTACAGCGTCGAAACCACCACCCTTTATCCACAGGAGCACTAAATGGCTGACTATTACACCCTGCTCACCGACGCGGGGATCGCCTACGAAACCGCCTGCAAGGCCGCAGGCGTACCGATCAAACTCGCACACATTTCCGTCGGTGACGGCAATGGCGCGGTGTACAACCCGGACGCCAGCGCCAAGGCACTCAAGCGCGAAGTCTGGCGTGGGCCGCTGAATGCGCTGTTTCAAGATGAGAAGAATGCCAGTTGGTTGATGGCCGAAGTCACCATTCCTTCGGATGTGGGTGGCTGGTATGTGCGGGAGGCCGGGCTATGGACGGACACCGGGATCTTGTATGCCATCGTGAAGTACCCGGAATCGTATAAGCCGGTGTTGGCAACGTCGGGCTCGGGGAAAGAGTTTTATATCCGCTCGATTTTCGAGACAAGTAATGCGTCGATTGTGACGTTGTTGATCGATGACACGGT
This sequence comes from Pseudomonas kairouanensis, assembly GCF_004682055.1. Taxonomy (GTDB): domain Bacteria; phylum Pseudomonadota; class Gammaproteobacteria; order Pseudomonadales; family Pseudomonadaceae; genus Aquipseudomonas; species Aquipseudomonas kairouanensis. Next base: position 502,348 of record NZ_QUZU01000001.1, read on the forward strand.
GGTGAAGGCGACTCGGGCTTGGGTGATGGATTACCTGAAGCAGGGGACGTATTCGAAAACTGAGATTGAGGGGTTGATTGCCAAGGCTTCGGCGTTGCCAGTGGGCGCAATACTTGCGTTTCCAGTGAATGAAATTCCACCTGGTTTTCTGGAGATTGATGGCAGCGTTAAAAGCGCGACCGTTTACCCAGATTTAGCTGCGTTTCTGGGTGGGGCTTTTAACAAGGGCGATGAGGGGGCTGGGAGCTTCCGGCTGCCGGAGACTCGTGGGGAGTTTTTGCGTGGGTGGGATCATGGGCGTGGGGTGGATGCCGGGCGAGGGGTTGGTAGCTATCAGAGCGATACCCTGCAGAACATTGTCGGCAATGTTGCAGCAGACCCCGCCGCAGCGTATCAATTTCTAGGCGAGGGAAATCTGACAGCAACAGGCGCATTCGGCGTCACGTACAGAACCGCTTCCGGAATTAACGACGCTTCGACCGTGCAGATGGGCGCAAGCCTTAACTTTGATGCTTCGCGTTCGGTGCGAACATCGACTGAGACTCGCGGCCGTAACTTGGCGGTGATGTGGTGTATCAAGGCATGGAACAGCCCTATTAATCAGGGAAACATCGATATCGCTGCAATTGCCTCTCTTGCATCCCAGGCCACAGAGACCAGCCAAGGCACTGCCAAAGTTGCCACCTCTGCGCAAATGGATGCAGGCATTGATGACACCACTATCGCCACGCCCAAAAAATTGCGGCTCGGGTTTTCTGTAAGTCTCACCACTAATGGCTACGTATCGTTTCCATCCTGGTTAGGTGGAATAGTCCTTCAATGGGGCTACGTTCCAGGAAGCCTCGACGATCTGACTGCGCTTATCTCTTTCCCCCTGCCTTTTCCTAA
>NZ_QUZU01000002.1 GCF_004682055.1 Pseudomonas kairouanensis
CATCTCATCAAAGCGGTTTCGATCAATGCCGGCATAGTTGCCCAGTTCTTCGTAAACCAGCTGGTCGTAGTCGCGCTCGATCACGAATCGGAAAATTTCCCGGCGGTAATAGAAGCCGAATTGGAATGCCAGCACCTCGGTCAAGTATTCCGTAGGGCTGAGGAAGCAGTTTTCCAGGTCGATGGCTTTGGCGAGCGTGGGCTGTTCAAGGTTGATCATCACGTTGTTGGCCCAGAAGTCCATGTGCACGATCTTCTTGCTGTGCAAGGCATGCAGCAGGTCGAAAGACACACGAATCAGGCTCTGAATGCCGCGTTCCTCGTTGAGCCACTCAAGCCCATTGAGGTGGCCGTCCAGCATCTCGGTAAATATGAAGAACTCCTGGACCAAGCCAAGTGCGGACTTGCGATAGCCGAAGCCGTACAGGTTGGCAACCGGCGCGCCGCGTTGCTGGGCGCCGAAGGTGTTGATCACTTCCTCCACCGGCCAGTCGAACGCACCATCGCGCTTTGCGCGGCCGAAGGTGACTCTCAATTTGGGGCGCAGGCTGTCAAGCGGCTGGGATTTGGCGAACAGGTCGCTCTCCATCCCTTTCAGTGGGGCACTGATGCGGTCTTGCAACTGGTGGCGTGCGTCGATCAGATCCTGAATCGCCTGCTGAGCACTGATGTCAGTGCTGTTCGCGGTGAAAACCGTCGCGTTGCGATGGTTGAGTGTTGTGGGAAAGCTCTGAAGCACACTTCTGTCAGGAAAGCTCAAAACACGTCCTTGTCATAAATGAAATATGTAGGACATGTTACAGACTGATGACATTGGATCCAACCTGAACCTTACCTGTCTGAAAATTAAATTAAGTTCATTTGGGCGAGATTAAGGGGGTCCCTGATTGACTCTGGGGTATTTGTCTGGTTTTTTCTTGTGGCTGTACTCCCCCAAATGGATATTTTTACGCGTTTACGCGTATCAATTCAGGGGGAGCGGTCAGGAAATGTATGAAAATCCAATAGTGGGATGCAGGAGTGTTGTAAAGCCGTTTTAAGTGCTGAAGTTTTTATGAAAGCAACCCGTTTTGTGAAGCCATTTATGCTTGTGATTATGTTCTAGCTGCGCAGTGCTGATTGTTTTTTGTTAATGAAACTTGCTTAAGCGACGCGGGTATTTTTGTATTGCCGAATCAGGAACCTGCCTATCACAAAAGTACTTCCAAGCAAGAATCCCAGAAACGCACCGAGCGCAGTAAGTTTCTTGGGGCTCTTACTGTTGATGATCTTGACTTCATCTAGCGTATTGAAGGCTCTGACAGTGTTTTCGCCTCCTAAAGCAGGCAGGTTGAGCGATATGGCTTCTTTGTTTGCGCTGTTCAAGGCAGCCTTCAATTGCCCAGCAGCGTGTTCCGAAGTGGTCGCAGTGGCCGAAACGATATAGAGGATGGGCTCGTTTTTGCCAGTTTTGGGCGTGGTCTCTTTCAATGTGATCGACTGAGAGGCCATCACCCCCATCGCTGTATAAAAAAGGTCGTTTTGTATTGAGTTGTACAGTCGGAGCTCGCTGGCTTTTGAATCTTCATGGGCGCTACCCATATTGTTATTGATTTCTTTGTATAAGTTATAAAGTGACGATCTGGTGATATAGGTGCTCGCTGTCCATTGGTCGGGCGTTACAGTAGAGGCCGAGAGAGCGATAAGTGAGCCTGCAACGGTTGTTGTCAAAATCGTTAGTTTGTGGACCCAAAGTGATTGAAGCAGTGGAATCAAATCTATCTCATCGTCATTTGGGCGAAGCTTGGGATTGGTTGACATGCTCACAAAAAATTCCTTATTGGACGTTCCCCGATTGTAGAGAAAAAAATACGATCTGCCATTGGTCATTCGGGGGCAGGCTTTGCTGCCCCCGTCACATCAATGCCCGCCCCGCATCCGCCGGGCGATCAGGTAAATACCCAGCCCCACCAGTGCCGTCATTGCACCGATATAGCCGGTACTCGTCCAACCCAGCCCAGCCGTAATGGCCATCCCGCCAAACCACGGCCCGAGCGCGTTCGCAAGGTTGAATGCGGCGTGGTTGGAAGCCGCCGCCAGGCTCGGCGCTTCGTGGGCGATGTCCATCAGGCGGATCTGCAGCGGTGCGGCCAGCGATATCATGGTGCCGACCAGGCCAATGCCCAGCAGCACCCCCCACAAAGACCCTGCCGCAAACGGGAAGAACACCAGCACGGCCATCGACCACACCAGAATCCAGCCCACTGCGCGGAACTGCAGGCGGTCGAACAGTTTGCCGCCGGCGATATTGCCGATAATCCCGCCGACGCCAAAGGCCGCCAGGCCGAAGGGTATCCATTGCGGTGAGACCTTGGTCACTTCGAGCATGGTGGGGGCCAGGTAGCTGAACACGCAGAACATCCCGGCAAAGCCGATGGCACCAATCGCGAGGGCCATCCACACCTGGGGTTTGGTAAACGCGCGCAGTTCTTTGCGTGGGTCGCTGCGGGGTTCGTCGTGGCGGTTGGGCACAAAGCGCCAGACCAGTGCGATGGTGCACAGCGCAATAGCGCTCACCAGCGCAAACGCCGAACGCCAGCCCAGGTATTGGCCAAGGAACGTTGCAATCGGATTGCCCAGCAGCATCGCCAGGGTCAGGCCCATCATGACCCGGGCGACGGCGCCTGCACGTTTATCACTGGGCACCATGCTAGACGCCACCACGGCGGCAATGCCGAAGTAAGCGCCATGGGGCAGGCCGCTGATAAAGCGAAACGCCACCAGCGAGCCAAAGGTCGGAGTAAATGCAGTGGCCAGGTTACCCAAGGCATACAACGCCATCAGCAACAGCAGCATATGCTTGCGCAGCAATTTGGCGCCCAGGATCGCCAGCAGCGGCGCGCCGACCATCACCCCCAACGCGTAGGCGCTGATGGCATGACCCACCTGGGGTTCGCTCAGGTGCAGGTTGCTGGCGATGTCGGGCATCAAACCCATGATGGCGAATTCGCCGGTGCCAATCGCAAAGCTGCCTACGGCCATGGCAGCTTCCATTTTGGCGGCGCTGCGCGCAGGCAGGAGGTGGCCGGATGTTTGGTGGGTAGACATGGCTCGCTCTATTTTTTGATGGGTTGCACACGAAGGAGGCGCCGATGCTACGCAGGCAGCGGCGAAGGTGTCTAGAACGGCCTTTTGCCTGAGAGTTCAATGGCGTTTCGGTAAGCGCGGTGTCAAGCCTTTGAGATCCGTCTTATTCAACCAGCCCGCAACGACCTTCATCCTTGCGAGGATGAAGCTCAAACATTTTCTGCAACCCCTCGATTCTTCCTTCTCCACCCCCAAGGCCGCCCGCAAATTGTTGCGACTGTTTGCCCTTGCGCTGGTGTTGGGCGTGTACGTGGGCGCCTACAGTTACCTGCGTGCTGCCCTTAACGAGGAGATTTCGCTGCGGCGCAGTTACATGAACGAGGCCATCTCCGATGCGCAGAGTTTTTTTGTCAGCCGTCAGACGCTGCTCAAGAGCCTGGGCCTCTCTACCGTGCGGCATGTCACGCCACCCAAGGGCAACCTCAATGAAGTGCCGGCCGAGGAGGTGCACATCACCTTGGGCGAAGCGGGCAATGGCTGGAGCCTGTGGTTGACCCGCCGCATGCTCAATTACATGCAGTCCAACCAGGTCAACCTGATCTACGTGGCCCAGCGTGCCGAGCCTGTGGTAGAGCGGCTGTTCACAGTGGCGGCCACCCCGGACCCCGTGCCCGAATCGGTGCTGCGACGGCTGATGGGGGTGGATACCGGCAAGGTCTCGGTCAGCGACCAGTTATGGCTGACCGAACAGAGCCAGTTGGATTCACCGCTGTATATCTTCACTCGCTTGGACGAGCGCAGCCCCGCTTCGGGGTGGCTGGGCCTGGAGATGGATGGACCGGACCTGATCAGTGCCTTGCAACACGAAAAAGCCGGCGACTTCATGTTGCTCGACGGCGCCGGTCAGCTGATTTTCAGCAGCGCGCCCCATCAGCCCAACGCAGCGCAGGTATTGCGCCAGCACCAGGCTACAGCCCGTTTCGGCTGGGAGGGTAGCCGCTGGTTGCCGGATCGCCTGGCTATTCGCAAGCACCTGGGTTACTCCCACTGGCAAATCGTCTACAGCCTGGAACTGGGCTCGTTGTTGCCCAGCCTGGCCCTGCCGTTGCTGATCTGTGCGTTGTTGTGTCTGTCGGCCAGCCTGCTGATGGTGCGACTGGTGCGGCGTATCGATCAGCGCCTGATCATTCCGGCGGCCAACCGCATCGAAGCGCTGGTAGAAAGCGAGGCGTTCAGCAGTGCCGTGATTCGTATCGCGCCGGTTGCGCTGTGCGTATTGCGCCGCAGTGACGGCGAAGTGGTATTGGAAAATCCCTTGTCGCGCCAATGGCTGGGCAGCGGGCGCGAACGCCGGCAACTGTGCCACGACTGGATCCGCCGGGCGTTTGATGACGCCGAGCAAAGCAGCACCGACGAACTGCAAATGGCCGACGGTCGTCACCTGTTCCTGAGCTTTGCGCCCACCCGTTATCAGCGCGAGGAAGTGCTGATCTGCGCATTCAGCGATATCACCGAACGCAAGCAGGTGGAGTTGGCCCTGCAGCAGGCGCGCACCCTGGCGGACGCAGCCAACGAGGCCAAGACCCTGTTTTTGGCGACCATGAGCCACGAGATCCGCACCCCGCTGTATGGTGTGCTGGGCACCCTGGAACTGCTGGCTCGCACTGAGCTCAACAACCAGCAGCGCGGTTACCTCAATGCCATCGAAGGCTCTTCGGCCAACCTGTTGCAGCTGATCTGCGACGTATTGGATGTATCGAAGATCGAGGCAGGGCAACTGTCCCTGGAACTCGCCGTGTTTTCGCCATTGGAGCTGGTACAGGAGGTCATCCAGGGCTACGCCGGGGCTGCTCAAAGCAAAGGTTTGCAACTGTTTGCCTGCCTGGACCCGCAGCTGCCCGACCAAGTGCGAGGCGACGTCACGCGCATCCGCCAGATTCTGAACAACCTGCTCAACAATGCGCTGAAGTTTACCGAGAGCGGGCGCATCGTTCTGCGTTTGCGCCTGGAGAGCCGCGAAGGAGAGCGCGCCACGCTGCAATGGCAAGTGGTGGATACCGGCAAAGGTATTGCGGCCCAGGATCAGCAGTATTTGTTCGAGCCATTTTTTCAGGCCAGTGGCAATGCCAATGTGGTGGCGGGCACCGGGCTTGGGCTGTCGATCTGCAAGCGTCTGGTGCACTTGATGAATGGCACGTTGCGGGTGGTCAGCGAGCCGGGCCTGGGCAGCAGTTTCACCTTTATTTTGCCGCTGGAGCAGGTCAGCGCCGGGGAGCCCTGGGCGCTGCCACTGTTGGGTGAACGGATCTATGTGGTATCCCCGGTACGTGAACTGGCCGAAAGCATCGGCGGCTGGTTGCGTCGCTGGGGCGCGCGCGTGCAGTTGGGTTTGCCTGAGTCGGTGGAGACCGACCCTGGCGCGGTACTGGTGGAACTCTACCCCGGCGCGGCCGATATCGGCCAACGGCTGGGCTGGTCCGGCCCGCGGGTCATGGCCGCCGCCGACGAACACGGGTTTTGCCAGGGGCCTGGCGCATGTTGGCAAATCGGCCTGAACAACCTGCACGCCCTTAATCGCGCGGTCAGCCGCGCCCAGGGCATTGCTGAACACTTGTCGCCCGCCAGCAGTGAAGTTCCGGCGGATTTGAACCTGAACCTGCGCTTGTTGGTGGCCGAAGACAACCTGATCAACCAGTTGATCCTGCGCGATCAGCTTGAAGAACTCGGCTGCACCGTGGTACTGGCCGGCGACGGAGTGGAAGCGCTGTCCCTGTGGGGCGACACCGCGTTCGACATGATCCTCACCGACGTCAACATGCCGCGCATGAACGGCTACGAACTCACCGAGCAACTGCGCCGCTTGGGCTGCGCGCTGCCGATAATTGGCGCCACGGCCAATGCCATGCTCGATGAGGCCGAGCGCTGTCTGAATGCGGGCATGGATCACTGCCTGGTCAAGCCCTTTACCCTGCGCGCGCTTTACCAATGCCTGCACCGCTATCAAGGGAGTGTGCTTTGAGTGCTTATCGCGTGCTCATCGTGGAAGACCACCCCTTTCAGCATGAGTATCTGATCAACCTCTTCCAGGCCATCGGTGGCTTCGAGGTCGATGCCGTGTGGGACGGCGCGACCGCCATGCGGCGCCTGGCCCGCCAACGTTACGACCTGTTGCTCAGTGACTTGATGATGCCGGGCATGGATGGCGTGCAGTTGATCCAGCAACTGGCCACCCTCCAGGCACCGCCGGCCCTGGCGTTGATGAGTGTTTCTTCGCGACGCATGCTGGTGGGCGCCGGGCAAGTGGCGGATAACCTGGGTCTTACAGTTGCTGGGCTGCTCTCCAAGCCAGTGCACGAACCCCAGGTACGTTCCCTGCGCGACAGCCTCGACAAGCTGATGGAGCAGGCCCGCACCCCGTGCTGCCAACGCACACTCACCCTGGCACAGGACAATCTGGTGCGCGCCTTGACCAATGGCGAGATCCAGGCTTGGTTCCAACCCAAGAAATCCCTGCACGACGGGCGCATCGTCGGTGCCGAGGCCCTGGCTCGTTGGGTGCACCCGGTGGAGGGCTTGCTCATGCCGGGACAATTCCTCGGGGAAGTCGAGCGCCTGGGCCTGGAAGCTCAACTGCTGACCTGCATCCTCAAGCACACTCTGGCCGCCCAGGCCCAGTGGGCACAGCTCGGTTACCGCCTGCCGGTGTCGATCAATTTGCCCACCCATTTGCTCGACCAGTGCGACTTGGTAGACCAGCTTTTGGCCCAGGTGCAGGCAAGTGACGCCGAGCCCCGGCAAATTACCTTCGAATTGATGGAAAGCTCCACCACATTGCTCCCCAGCAACTACTACGCTGGAGCATGCCGCTTGCGCATGATGGGCTTCGGGCTGGCGCAGGATGATTTCGGCAAGGGTTTCAGTTCCTACTTCAATCTGGTCTCTACACCGTTCAATGAAGTGAAGATCGACCGCTCGCTGGTGCATGGCTGTGCCGACAACGACAGCCTGGCCTCAGCCTTGCAAAGCATCGTCGACCTGGGGCGCAAACTGGGGTTGACCACCATTGCCGAGGGCGCCGAGACCCAGGCCGAACTGGCGGTGCTGAGGAGGATCGGCTGCGACCAGGTGCAAGGCTTTCTGATCTCCCAAGGTGTGGCAGCGGACAAGTTCAGCGCTTTGTTAATGGAAGATGGCCCTGCGCCAGCACTTATCTGAACGCGCAGGGTCACACAGTCAAGAAGCCCGAAGGAAGGGTCGTCCGGTACGCCGGGCGTTATTGGCCAATGCCGGGATCATGCATAGGCCCCACGTCCTGATTCAGGCTTTCGCGGTATTGACGATGAAACATGCAAGTCTGCGCCTGGATAAACTGGCGCAAAGTTCCCAGCGCCTGAACAAAGCCCTGTTATTGCTGACGGGGCTGGCTTTGTTGCTGTCCAGCAGTTGCTATTGGGCCGTGTCGCGCCTGGTGGATGCCGAACAGGAAAAGGTCGAGTTCCACTTCGCCCGCGTGGTGGAAATCATCCATGAGCACGAAGCCTTCCTGCGCAATGTGGCCCAAGGTTACAGCCGCAGCAATGCGCCGCCGCTGCCGGCGGTGCAGTCCACGTCGATGGTGGAGTTGCAGCGCGATGCTGGGCAGGTGCTGGTGCAGGCCAAGGGGTTTGCGCTGTCGCTGCCGTTCACCCTGGCCCACGATGACGGCTTCTCGGCGGACGACACCCGTCGTGCGCTGGCCTTTGGCGTGCAACTGACCGACTACTATGGCGGCTACTGGGCCAGCTCCTTCTACGCCTCGCCCCAACTGTTCGTGTTTACCCCCAACGACGTCGCAAGCCTGGCCGTGCCGGGCATTGGTGGTTTGCGCCAGCACCAGCCGTTATTGCGCGAGCAGTACCGCGAAGTGGTGAGCCGCTTGCAGCAACTGCAGCAAAGCCAACGCACCTTGCTCACCGACAGCCGCGTGCGTTGGTTGCGCGCGCCATTGCAGTTGTATCGCAACAGCCGCAGCGTGGTCGCCATGATCGGCCTGGATGCGCCAGCGGCCGTGTTGCCAGCCAACCAGCCCCAGGGCCTCTTGACGCTGGCCGCAGTGGTGGACACTTCCCAGGTGGATGAAATCGAGCGCGTGCTCAGGTTGTCGGTCTACAACCAGTTCACCTTGATCGCGCCGGAAGGCGACGTGTTGCTGGGCAGTCTCGGGCAAGAGCGCACGGTGCCCCTGGGCCTGAGCTTCAACCGCCAGGGTTTGCGCTTCAAGATGGTCAGCGAGGGCGGTGCGCACTGGACGGGTTTGTACGCCATCAGCTACCAGGACTTTTTGCGCTACGCCAAATGGCCGTTGCTGGGGCTGGGCCTGACCTTTCTTGCTGCGATCCTGCTGGGCTGGTGGATCAACCACTGGTACAAAACCCGCATCGTCAGCCCGGCCCAGCGCGCCCAGGAGCGTTTGTTCGAAAGTGAAGCCTTCAACCGCATCATGCTGCATAACGCCCCGGCCGGTCTGTGCGTGGTGCGGCGCAGCGACTGCCAGTTGCTATTGGAAAACCAGCGCGCCATGCACTTGGGTGGCACCGCGCCGCTGCTGGAGGTGCTCAAGGCCAACCACGGCACCGACACCCCTGGCGAGATGTGCCTGGCGGTAGAAGGGCGCTATTTGCAGGTGGTGATGGTGGCTGCCCGCTACGAGGGCGAGGACGTGTTCCTCTGCGGCTGCAACGACATCACCCGGCATGTGGGCGAAGCCCAGTTGCTGAACCAGGCGCGCCAGGAAGCCACGGCAGCCAACGAGGCCAAGACTGTGTTTCTGGCCACCATGAGCCATGAAATCCGCACGCCGCTCTACGGCGTACTGGGCAATCTGGAACTGATGGCCCTCACCGATATGAGCGAGCGCCAGCGCCAATACCTGGAAATCATCCAAGGCTCATCCACTGTGCTGTTCCAATTGATCAGCAACGTGTTGGATGTATCGAAAATCGAGTCCGGGCAAATGGCCGTGGAAGCAACGCCGTTCAACCCGCGCCAATTGGTGGAGGAGGCGGTGCTGGCGTTCAGCGCCACCGGGCGCAACAAAGGGTTGCAGATCGATGCCGAGATCGACCGGCAGGTGCCCGCGCAACTGCGCGGCGATGCGGGGCGCATCAGGCAGATCCTGCATAACTTGCTGGGCAACGCGATCAAGTTCACCGACTCGGGCCGGGTGCGCCTGCGCCTGACCGTGCAAGAGATGCTTGAGCGGCAAGTGGCGTTGCAATGGCAAGTCACCGACACCGGCGTGGGCATCTCCGAAAAAGCCTTGGAGCAGTTGTTCAAACCCTTTTACCAAGTGGCTGGCGGCCAGGACGGCAATGGTGCGGGCCTGGGCCTGTCGATCTGTTCGCGTTTAAGTGAACTGATGGGCGGCAGCATGCGTGTGGTCAGTGAGCCAGGACTGGGCAGCAGTTTTTCCCTGCTCATCACGTTGCCGGTTATCGACAGCGCACCGTCGGTGGCCACCCCGGAACTGGCGTTGCCTTGCCTGGATGCGCCGTGCCTGAACGTGCGGGTGCTGGTGGCCGAGGACAACCCGGTCAGCCAAGCCGTGCTGCGCGAACAACTCGAAGCCCTCGGCGCCCAGCCCACCGTGGCCCGTGACGGCGAGCACGCCCTGCAAATCTGGGGCTCGCAGCCGTTCGACTTGGTGATCACCGACATCAACATGCCACGCCTCAACGGCTATGACCTGGCCCGCGCCCTGCGCGAACAAGGGGTGCAGGTGCCGATTATCGGCGTCACCGCTAACGCTCTTCGCGAAGAGGGCGAACGCTGCCTGGCCGTGGGCATGAATGCCTGGGTGGTCAAGCCGCTGAGCTTGAGCATGTTGCGCCAGGCGTTGATGGCTCACTGTCGGCGCGCAACCACCGCCAGCACGCCGCCGCCGGGGGACCGTGATGGCTGGATCGAGTTGTCGCCGAGCATGCGCCGTCTGATGGGCGAAACCTTGCTCGCTGATGTGCAGCAGATCGAGCAGGGCCTGGCCACGGTCGACACCCCCTTTGTGCGCGAGCGCCTGCACAGTCTCAACGGCGCGCTGGCCAGTGTGCGTGCCAGCGTGTTGTCGAGCAGTTGCCAGGCCTGGGAAAACGCCCTTTACGAAGGTCCGCTGGATCCACGCGCCTGCGCACAGATTCGCGTGCTGTGCGCGCGGCTGACGGCGGTGGCGCAGTGCTTGCTGGCCGAGTCCTCCGCTCACGACAAGGAAGATAAATAATGCGAAAAATGAACGTTGTCATTGCCGACGACCACCCCATCGTCCTGGTGGGCGTGCGTGAAATCGTGCAGCGCGACTCACGCTATCACCTGGTGGGCGAGGCGGTCAGTTCCAGTCAGTTGATCGAACGGCTGCGGGCCCACCAGCCCCAGGTGTTGATCACCGATTTCAACATGCCCGGCGACGACACCTATGGCGATGGCCTGAAGCTGATCGAGTACATTCTGCGTCACTTTCCAGGCACCCAGGTGCTGGTGCTGACCATGATCTCCAACACCCTGATCCTCACACGCTTGCAAGAGTTGGGCGTGGCCGGCGTCATTCAGAAAAGCCATTTGCACGGTGAGATCGAAAAAGCCCTGAACGCGATCAGTGCCCAGCGCAGCTACCAACCGCCGGAGCCCGCGGCGACCTCCGTGGTAGGCAACTCGAACCAGGTGACGCAGCGCTTTCAGAGCTTGTCGCCCCGAGAGATCGAAGTGTTGCGTCTGTTTGTGACGGGCATGAGCGTCAGCGATATTGCCCGGCAATTGAGCCGCAGCAACAAGACGGTCAGTGCACAGAAAATCTCGGCCATGCGCAAACTGGAGGTGGACAGTGACCAGGCGCTGCTGACCTATTGCATCGAGGCCCGGCAGTTCCAGTAATCAGCGGTAGGTGATTTGCATCAACAGCATGGCGTTGTAGCTGCCCGCTTCGGGCAGTGTCCCCACCGATACCGGCGTGACCTGCAAGGTCAGCTCCAGCGGCTGGTCGCTCACCGGCCACGTGCCGATGTCGCCCAGGCCCAAGTCGGCCTTGGCGTTTTTATTCAACAGCGCAAAACGTAGGCCCAGGGCTGGACGGCTGGTGAGCAGGGTGTGGGTGTCGACACTGCCCAAGCCTGCCGAGAGGGTCAGGCTGACCTGGCTGCCCGCCTGGCAATCGAACACCAGCGGCACCTCGGTGGCGACGGCACTGTTATCGGCCAATTGGCTGATGTTCACCGTGCCCAAGTCCACCTGTTGGGTGCTGGGAAAACGTGGCGAACACGGTGGGGCAATGAGCTTGCCGCTCACATCGATACGGGTTTCGTCCACTGGCTGCGCGGCCACTGCACTGCTCAGGGCCAGCAGCGTCCATAACAAGGCTTTCATAGGTAGTTGATCGTCATGACCATGGACGAGCTGAACGCCCCCGGCGTTTGCACGCCCAGCGGGATCAGCTTGGCGTTGAGGCTGATATCCACGTTGCCGCTCAAGTTGCTGTAGGCCTTGGTTGAACCGTCGAGCGTCGCTGGCAGGTTGGTGTCGGCCCACAGCAGTGACACGCCGAGGGTGTCCATGCTGGTCTTGGCCACCGTGGCTGTGTGCGTGCCGCTATTGGCGCTGAAGCTCACGGTCAGGGACGAGTTCGCCGGGCACACCATGCGCACCGGTACCGGCCGGGTCGACGCGCTGGCCACCTGGTCGGTGCGCACCTCGCCGAATTCGGCGATCAAGGTGGTGCTGGTGCTCAGCACACAGGGCGGCCGGGTGAGGGTGCCGCGTACGGTGATGTTGACCGTATCGGCCGCCTGGGCGCTGGCGCCGAGCAGCAACAGGGCAAGCAGGGAAGCGTTCATGGGCATGTCCTCAGCGGTAGTCGATGGTCAGGGTGTACTGGCTTTGGAATGCGCCGGCGGGGGATTGGCCGGGGGCGAGCTGCGGCTGGAAGCTCAGGTTAATGTTGTTGTTGCCCACCCCCATCTGCATGTAACGCGGGCTGCTGAAGTTCACCGGGTTGCGGGTGTCGGTCCATAGCGCCTGCATGTTCAGGCCGTTCAGCGTGGTGCGCGACACACCGGTGGTGGCGCTGACCACCGCCTGGCTGGGCGCCAGTGAAACCGTAGCCTGCACCGCAGAGCGGCAATTGACCGACACGCTGGTCGATTGCACCTGGTTGCTCAAATCGCCACTGCTGATGCTGCCGAACGACAGGTTGACGGCGCTGGGGGAGCTCAAGGTGCAGCCGGCAGCGGCGACGTTGTAAACAAACCATACCGTCTGGAACCACTCCGCATAGTTCGGGTACCCGTAAGACGTCACGCCCAACGAGACGAAGGCCGCGCGCCGTCCCGGCGTATCAGGTGCCTTTCCGCCGATGAAATAGGTGTAGGGGATCTGGGTGTTGATCGGCCGCCGCACACACGGCCCGCCCAGGCAGGCGCCGCTGTAGCTGCCCAGCGGAAGCTCTGGCAGGTAGTTTTTGTCGTAGAAATTCATGATGTACAACGTTGCCGGGTTTGTGCCGCTTTGCGGGGTGATCGACACATTGAGTCGAGCGCTGTAGGGAAACGTGCGTTTGACCGTACAGGTGCCTTCGAGCGGCACTGCCATCTGCTCACCGGCGGTAAAGTCGTAGCCGTTAAGGTTGGTGCCAGCCACCCGGCATTCCAGGTTTCCTGCGATGAGCGCGTGGGCTTGAAGCGGCAGCAACAGGCCAAGCAGCAACAGGGTCTTGAGGTTCATCACTTAGGAATCCTTGGCGCCCGACCCATCGGCCGCGCGCTCACATTGAATATTGAGTTGGGTAATTCCGCGTTCGGCGCGGTTGTCGTCTGCCAGTTGCAATTGGCGAGTGCACCATGGCTGGCCGTCCACGCTGATCACCAGCCTTGCGTGTTCGGGGACGCCGGTGAGATACGCACGGCCCTTGTCCGCCACCAGGGTGTAGCCCAGGGCGCGGCCGTCCGGCGCGAACAGCTCGGCGCGGGCGGCGAAGGGCGCGGCTTCACCGTGGGTATCGAGGATGTGAAACAAAATGCGCTTGCCGCGCCGGGTTTCGAAATCCGCCAGCACGAAGGCGCCACGATTGGGCACCACTTCCTGTACCAACTCGGCAATGTCGACGTCTTCGGGCATCGATTGGGTGTCCAGCGACACGCGATTCTTGCGATACGGCAGCGCCTGGGGCACCACGGTGTAGCCGTTGGCATTGGTGCGCACGCCGCGTTTGTTGGCGATGCCCACATTGGCGGCGCCGGGGGTGGCCACAATCACGTTGGTTTCACCCAACGGTTGGCTGAACATCAGGTTGTTGTCGTAGGCCACCACCGAGCCTTCGATGCCCATGTCCAACTGGCGGCTGCCGGTCGACTCGCTATAGGCGCCATGCAGGATGGCGTTGGGCGCTTCATAACGGGCCGCAAAGGTGCCACCGATGCTGCGCTGGTTGGCGCTGACCTGTTGCGAGACGCCCGCGCTGTAGGCCAGGGTATCGTCTTCGAAGGCATTGCCACTGAGGGTGGCGGTACGTGAGGCCGAGCCGTTGGAGGTCTGGCTGGTGCTGGCGGTGACCCGCTGGCTGCGCGTGCCGCCCAGGGGCATGCTGATGTTCAGCGACAGCGTGCGGTTTTGCGTCTCGGCGCCCCGGTTCACACCAAGCCCCAGGGAGTACGTGATGCTGCCCGAACTCAGGGTGTAACCCACCTGCACCGAGGTGTCCGGCTTGGTTTTGTTCCAATACGCGGTTTTGGAAACGTTGGCATACAGGCCGCCGTACTCGCCCAGTTGTTGGGACACGTTGGCGGTGAAGTTGCTTTTCATATGGCCGCTGCGGTAGTTGGCCAGGCCTGTGTCGTTGGTGCGACTGCTCAAGGCTTCATTGAACGAGTAGTAGCCGCCGGTGGAGTAGCGATAGCCGATCAGGCTGAAGTTGGTGTCGGTGGCCGTCAGGGATTTGGAATAACGAAACCGGAACGACTGGCCGCTGGCATTGCGTTTGTCCGTGCCCAGGGCCTGGCTGTTGGCGTGGGTCACGTCCAGGGAGATCGCGCCAAAGCCGGCGAAGTCCTGGGCGAACCCCAGCAGGCCGGCGTTGTAGCGGTCACTGAGCAGCGTACCGCCGAACACCGTGGTGCTGCCGGTAAGGCCACGGCGCAGGGACGCCTGGATGAAGGTTGGGGTTTCCTGCTCCGTGGTTGATTGCGCCGGGCGGTAGCGGCCGGCAAACACCGAGTAGCTCTGTTGGCCTTCGCGCAACATGTAGGGCACCGACGAGAACGACTGGGTATAGACCTGGCGCTCGCCGTCGGGGCCCTCCACGGTCACTTCGATATCGCCGTTGCTGGCGGTAGGGTACAGGTCGGCCAGGGCGAACGGCCCCGAGGGCACCCATTGCTCGTGGATCACGTAGCCACGCTGGCGAATGGTCACCCGCGAACGGCCGTTGGCGATGCCGCGCACCACCGGGGCAAATTCCCGCGCCTGGTCGGGCAGCATGTCCAGGTCTGAAGCGATGCCCAGGCCGCGATAGGGGATGGCGTCGAACAGGTCGCCCTCGGTGGTGGAGTCGCCCAAGGTGGCGATCGCCATCATGTTGCCCATGTCGCGCTGGGCGTAGGTTTCCAGGGACTCCCACTGGCCGGTATCGCCGCTGCCTTTTTTCCAGGTGGAAAAGTTGCGCAAACGCCAGGCCCCGGCATTGACGCCGCTGCGCAGGCTGCCGAACTGGTCCTCGCGGCGCATGCCGTCAGACTCCGCTTGGCTACCGGAAAAGCTGTAGTTGGTGAACGCCACGTGCTCGCCCTGGCTCCACTGGCGGCGGCGCACTTCGAAGGGGATGCTGCCCATGTAGGCCTGGGGGATTTCAATCGACAGGGTCTGGCGATTGAAGTCGTAGTCATAGCTCACCCCGACCAGGCCCTGGTCGAAGGCGACGCAGGTGGGGTCGGCATCGCTACGGTTTTGCAGGGCGTTTTCGGCCACGCCTTGTTCGCGAAAGAACTCGGCATCCAGGCACGGAAACAACCCGGTGGCCGATTGCTGCGCCGCGCCGCTGGCACGTACAAAGTGCAGGTCGCGTTTGTCCACAAACCGCTGGTTGATCGATACGTCCACTCGGTAAATCCCCGGCAACTGGCCTTCGCTCATGGCGGCCACTTGCTGCTGCACTGCGGCCGAACTCTGCCCTCCGCCGATCTCCAGGAACGACGCATCGAACTGGTAACCGGCCTGGGCAGGCGCCAGGTGCAAGGCGGTGGCGACCAGCAACGGGCAGCCGAACGCCTTCACGGCGCGTGGGCGCATGAGTGGGAATGAACGGGACATGGGCGTTCCTGGAAGGTGGCGCGGGCGAATCAGTTGAGGTGGATGAGCGGCGCTTCCACGGTGCTGCCGTAGTCATCGATGTAACTGAGGGCCAGTTCATCGCCGGCCTTGGCCTGGATCGGCAATTCCTTGTGTTCACCGGGATACAGCACATCCGGTGCCTGGGTGATCGGCTGGCCGTTGAGCTTGAGTTCGCTGACCACCACATGCAGCTTGGAGGCGTTGGTGAAGGCCAGTGCGCCTGCGTGGGCGTTCCACTTCACCTGCGCCACCGCATCCTTGAGCGAAGCCTTCAGGCCGGCCGGGCGGTAGAACAGTTTGATGGTGGTCTTGAGGGCGATCTGCAACACGTTCTTGCCTTTCTGATCGTCGCTCATGGCCGGGATCGCCTTGACGTTCATCAGGAACAGGCTTTCGCGGTCCAGGGGCACCTGGGCTCCGCCGGTGAAGATGATGCGCAGGATGTTTTCCTTATTGGCATCAAGCCGGAACAGCGGAGGGGTGACGATAAAACTGTCGACACTCTCGTCGTTACCGCTGCCGAAACGGCTGACCCAGGATTGCACCAGGTAGGGCGAGGTATCTTCACGATTACTGATGGTGAGGTTGGCTTCGTTGGCCGCGCCATCGTAGATCAGCCGCGTGGCGCCAACGGTCACGGCGGCATTGGCTGCGCCGCTGTGCCAGAGCGGCAACAGGGCGAGTAGAAAACACAGTTTCAAACGCATGGGGAAGACCTTTGAAGTCCGTGGGCCACGCGGGCCCACGGTGGTGACAAGTGCTTACTTGTAGGTGACGTCGAAGCTGGCCAGGGCATAGACCTCACCCGTGCCGATACCGGAGGTGGTGACTTCGTCGCCTTCGGGGCCGGAAGTGGTGTCGGCGATGGTGCGCACGTAGGCAGCGGTGAAGTTGAAGGTGTTGGACTGGATCCGCAGGTCGTAGTCAGCGGTTGCCGTGTTCAGGGGCAGTTTTTTGCCCGTGCGGCTGTCGGCGATCTGGATCGCTACGCCGCGTACCTGGTTTTGACCGGTCAGGCCCAGCAGGGTGGAGTCGTTGGCGTCCTGCTGGCCGCTGAAGGTGATCGCGACGTTTTTCTTGGTGGCGACGCTGCAGTTGTCCAGGCTGATGGTGAAGGATTTCTCCTTGGCAATGGAGCCCACCGCTGGCGCGAAGTCGGCAATGCGCACAGGGTCCAGGGTTACGGACTTGTTGGCGTCGCCGGTCTTGATGGTGCAGGCGTTATCGGTCACGGAACCGGTGAATTCGATCTGGCCGTCCGCCGCTTGTGCGCAGGTGGCCGTCATGACCCAGCAAGCACCGAAAGCGAGAGTGAATTTGCTCAGTTTGTTCAGCATTGCAATGCCCTTTTGAGGTGGAAGGTTGTCCGCTTACCCCTCTTGAGTAAGCCAATCCATGGTGCATTGCCGCGTTTGCCAGGCCCATGAGACGGATCTTAAAAGCTGGCCAAGTGCTGCCGTCCGACCGGCGAGTCCATATCCGACGCCGGGCGTGATATTCTGCGCGCCATCTTGGTCTAGTCTCTTTCTGGTACGTACATCCGTATACGTTCCGGTCGGTCGCTGTCGCCCAGGTAGCTGAAGCCAATAATGATAAGAAGTCAGCGCAGAAGGGACATAAAAGTGAGGTCGATACATCGGCCTTGTGTGCCCACCCTGCGGCCCTCAAGTGAATGTGCGAACCCCGCGCTGCGTTGCCTGGCGCAGCGTGATGACGGCGCGCGCATGATCTGGGGTAGTGGGGCGGATGGCGTTTTATCATAGGTGCTACTGATGTTTAAAAAAGTAAACACTGCCTTGCTGGGGCTGGCTTTGTCGCTGGGGATCAGCTCCGTTCACGCGGAAGAGGCAAAGAAAGTCGATGTGCTGCTGATCGGCGGCGGCATCATGAGTGCAACCCTGGGTGTATGGCTCAATGAGCTGCAGCCGGACTGGTCGATGGAAATGGTCGAGCGCCTCGATGGCGTTGCCCAGGAAAGCTCCAACGGCTGGAACAACGCGGGTACGGGTCACTCGGCGCTGGCTGAGCTGAACTACACCCCGGAAGACAAGAACGGCAACGTTGAGATCCCCAAAGCGGTCGAGATCAACGAAGCGTTCCAGATCTCCCGTCAGTTCTGGTCCTGGCAGGTCCGTCAGGGCGTGTTGAAGAACCCACGTTCGTTCATCAACTCCACGCCGCACATGAGCTTTGTGTGGGGCGATGACAACATCAAGTTCCTGAAAAAACGCTACGAAGCCCTGCAAGCCAGCCCGCTGTTCGCCGGTATGCAGTACTCCGAAGACCCGGCGCAGATCGCCAAGTGGGTGCCGCTGATGATGGAAGGGCGTGACCCGAACCAGAAAATCGCCGCCACCTGGTCGCCGATCGGTACCGACATGAACTTTGGCGAGATCACCCGCCAGTTCGTCGCCCACCTGCAAACCACCCCTAAGTTCGACCTGAAACTGTCGAGCGAAGTGCAGGACATCACCAAGAACGCCGACGGTTCGTGGCGCGTAAGCTACAAAAACCTCAAAGACGGCACCAAGACCGAAACCGACGCCAAGTTCGTGTTCATCGGCGCGGGCGGCGGTGCACTGCACCTGCTGCAAAAGTCCGGCATTCCTGAAGCCAAGGAATACGCTGGCTTCCCGGTAGGTGGCTCGTTCCTCGTCACCGATAACCCGGCGATCGCCGAGCAGCACCTGGCCAAGGCCTACGGCAAGGCTTCGGTTGGCGCGCCACCGATGTCGGTTCCGCACCTGGACACCCGCGTGCTGGACGGCAAGCGTGTAATCCTGTTTGGCCCATTCGCGACCTTCTCCACCAAGTTCCTCAAAGAAGGCTCGTACCTGGACCTGCTGACCAGCACCACCACCCACAACATCTGGCCAATGACCAAAGTCGGTATTCGTGAATACCCACTGGTCGAGTACCTTGCCGGCCAACTGATGCTGTCGGATGACGACCGCTACAACGCCCTCAAAGAGTACTTCCCGAACGCCAAGAAAGAAGACTGGCGCTTGTGGCAAGCCGGTCAGCGCGTGCAGATCATCAAGCGTGACGAAGAGCAGGGCGGCGTCCTGAAACTCGGTACCGAAGTGGTCAGCTCCGCTGACAACAGCATTGCAGGCCTGTTGGGTGCATCGCCAGGCGCGTCCACCGCGGCTCCGATCATGCTGACCGTGCTGCAAAAGGTGTTCAAGGACAAGGTTGCGACCCCTGAGTGGCAGGCAAAACTGCACCAGATCGTACCGAGCTACGGCACCAAGCTGAACGACAGCCCGGAAGCGGTTGCCAAGGAATGGGCCTACACGGCCGAAGTCCTGCAACTGACCCCACCGCCTGCGATCCCGCAAATGGCTGCTCCAAAGCCGACCGAGGCTGCCAAGCCTGCGGCCGAGCCGAGCAAGCCAGCGTCTGACCTGGCGCTGTAAGTATCGGCGGTGGTCCCAGGACCACGCTGAAACATCAAAGCCCGCTGATCGGTAACGGTCAGCGGGCTTTTTTGTGGTCGCTAGGGTTTGACGTGGGGGCGTGCAGCAGGCGGCAATTGAACCGTTCGCTCGGCTGCCGCCAGCGCTGCCTTCAACCCGGCCTTGTCCAGCGGCACGCAATAGGCCGGCTTGGCCCGTTCAAACCGCCAGCTTTCATCCAGCCCGCCCGCATCCACTGCATCGAAACCGAGCCCGTCGAGCAACTGGATCACCTGCGCCTTGGCTGCGGCATCATCGGCGGCCACCGGCAATGCCCGGCGGTCCGCTGCGCCATGGGGGCGTGCATCCTGCGTGAGGTCTGAGGCGAAGATTGCGTTGAACACCTTCACCACATGTGACTGCGAAAAATGCTCGGCGAGCAACCGGCTGGTGGTGGTTTCAAAACGGTCCAGCGCAGGCCAGTGCCCGTCGCGGTCCGGGTAGTAGTTGTTTGAATCGAGCACCGTCTTACCTTCCAGCCATTGCGCGGGCACGCTGCGGTAATGCTCGAAGGGGATGGCAACCAGTACCACATCGCCAAACCGTGCAGCGTCTTCAGCGCTGCCCACCTGCACGCCGGGGATGCCACTGACCACACTGCTCATGGTGTGTGGGCCCCGGGAGTTGCTCAACATCACTTCATGCCCCGCAGCCAATGCCAATTGGGCCACGGCGCGTGCGATAAAACCTGCTCCAATCACACCAATCTTCATCACGTTGCTCCGGTAACGGGTAGGAGTGGCTATGATGATTGGCAACCAAATGACGATAAATAATCGTTTTGGTGTCGATGTTGTTACTGGGAGTTGTGAATAGTGGATCGTCTTTCCAGCATGAATGCCTTTGTGATGGCCGCCGAGTTGGGCTCTTACGCGCGCGCCGCCGAGCGCCTGAACATGTCCCCGCAGATGGTGGCCAAGCACGTTACAGCCCTTGAGCAGCGCCTTGGCGCTCGTTTGCTCAACCGCACCACCCGCCGGCAAAGCCTGACGGAGCTGGGCGGTGCGTACTACGAACGTTGCAAACACATTCTGACGGAAGCCGAGGCTGCCGATTCGCTGGCGCAGATCATGAATGACACGCCGCGCGGCAAGCTGAGAATCACCGCCCCCGTGACCTTCGGCTCCTACAGCCTGATGCCCTTGGTGACCCAATTCCTGCGTGATCATCCCGATGTGGAAATCGACCTGCACCTGACGGATCGTTTTGTCGACCTGGTGGAGGAGGGGTATGAGGTGGCCTTTCGCATTGGCCCGCTGGCAACCACCAGCCTCACCGCCAGGCCTTTGGCGCCTTATCAATTGGTGGCCTGCGCGGCGCCGGCCTACCTCGCGAAACGAGGCGTACCCCGGGTGCCCGCTGATCTTGAGCAGCATGAGTGCCTGGGCTATGTCTTTTGGTCACGCCCGGCTGATCGGGAATGGGTGTTTCAGCACGGGTCGGTTGCCCACGCAGTGCAGGTGTCCAGCCGCTTGCAGGTCAATGAAAGCCGGGCCCTCATGTCGGCCGCGCTGGATGGTTTTGGCATTGTCCTTGGGCCAGAAGACTTTCTGCGCGGGGCCCTGGAGCGCGCAGAGCTTGTGCGAGTCCTCCCGGGGTTTGCTCCGCCGAGTCGGCCGATGCATCTGGTCTACACGGCAAATCGGCAACGCACCGCCAAGCTGCGGCATTTTGTCGACGCGGTTGTGCGGCACTTCGGTCGTGAGGGGTTCAGCAACCCGACAGACACGACCTGTTAAAAATATCCCAGGGCCAAGCAGGCGCGCGGTTAGAGCAAGGGGGGCATTTTTACCGGTGTATGTGGTGGGCGGTCACGCCCGAGGGGGTTGTATGTTGCTACGTTATGCAGCATTGGCGGCTGTCGTCGTTGCGGCGTCCGGGTGTGTGCAGGAGCGGGTTGTGCATGAGCGCAGGCCGTTGCAGCGTGAGTATGTGGAGGTCATCGCTCCACAGCCGCCGCCGGTTCAGGTGATCGAAGTCGAGCCTGCACCACGGTATGGGTATGTGTGGTCGCGCGGATACTGGCGCTGGGAAGGTGGCCGATACGTGGCCGTACACGGCCATTGGGAGCCGGTGCGCGAAGGTTACCGGTATGTGCACCCGCACTGGGTCCAGCGCAATGACGGTTACCACTGGCAGGGTGGTGGCTGGGTTCGCTGAACCGTGGCTAGCCCGGTTTTTTGATACCCAGCAGGCGCACCTCCCGCAGTAGCGCAGCGCCGAGTTGATCGGTGCCCAGT
Source organism: Pseudomonas kairouanensis (assembly GCF_004682055.1). Taxonomy (GTDB): domain Bacteria; phylum Pseudomonadota; class Gammaproteobacteria; order Pseudomonadales; family Pseudomonadaceae; genus Aquipseudomonas; species Aquipseudomonas kairouanensis. The sequence goes on from NZ_QUZU01000002.1 coordinate 21,106, forward strand.
TCGCGGTAGCCCACTGCCTGTATTTCGCCGTTTTCTTCGGCCTGGATGATGATCACCGGTGTTTCCTTGCCGGTGGTTTCGTCCACATGCAGCGCGTACTGCGGGATATCCAGCTTGATGGGCGTGCCGGCAGCTTGACCCTTCACGTTGATCAGAAATGCCGCACAACCTGTGTCGACGTCTGCCGACGTGGCGGACCGGCCGCTGACAAAGCAGCTTTGCGGCAGGTCGGGCCAGGCGATGGCGTCGGCATTGGCCTGGAGGGCGGCGATAAGCAAGGTAGCAAGGACAAGCGTGCGCACGTAGGGCGTTCTCCCGGGCAAGGTTGAGCGCAGTTTTACCAAGGCCTGGATGGGGCCACAAGCTATGACCATCTGATGGCGCTATTGCACCACGCGATAGCACGGTACATACGCCGCACCACCCGGCAACTTCATGCGGTGTTGGGCGACGAACGCCTGCAGCAATTCGTCCAGCGGCTTCATGATGGCGGGGTCACCATGGATCTCGTACGGGCCGTTCTGCTCGATCAGGCGGATGCCTTTGTCCTTCACGTTGCCCGCCACAATCCCCGAGAACGCGCGGCGCAGGTTGGCCGCCAGTTCATGGGGTGGGAGTGCGTGGCTCAGCTGCAGGCTGGCCATGTTCTCGTGGGTGGGGTCGAAGGGGCGTTGGAAGCCCTCGTCGATCTTCAGCAACCAGTTGAAGTGGAAGGCGTCGTTGCGCTCGCGACGGAACTGCTTCACCGCCTTGAGGCCGGCCGTCATCTGGCGCGCCACTTCTGCCGGATCATCAATGATGATCTGGTAATGCGCCTGCGCGGCTTCACCCAGGGTGGCACCGACGAACGCGTGCAATTGTTGCAGGTAGGGCGCGGCGTGTTTTGGCCCGGTGAGGATGACCGGGAAGGGCAGGTCGCGGTTGTCCGGGTGCATCAGGATGCCCAGCAGGTACAGGAACTCTTCGGCCGTGCCCGCGCCGCCGGGGAAGATGATGATGCCGTGGCCCACGCGCACGAAGGCTTCCAGGCGCTTTTCGATGTCCGGCAGGATCACCAGCTCGTTGACGATCGGGTTCGGTGCCTCGGCCGCGATGATGCCCGGCTCGGTGAGGCCCAGGTAGCGCCCGCCGGTGATGCGTTGCTTGGCGTGGGAAATGGTCGCGCCTTTCATCGGACCTTTCATCACGCCAGGGCCGCACCCGGTGCACACATCCAGGCTGCGCAGGCCCAGTTCGTGGCCGACTTTCTTGGTGTATTTGTACTCTTCGGTATTGATCGAGTGCCCGCCCCAGCACACCACGATTTTCGGCTCGACACCCGGACGCAGCGTGCGGGCGTTGCGCAGCAGGTGGAACACGTAGTCGGTGATGCCTTGGGAGTTGCTCAGGTCGATGCGCTGGCTGCCCAGTTCGTTCTCGGTATAGACAATATCGCGCAGGGCACTGAACAGCATTTCGCGGGTGCTGGCGATCATTTCGCCATCGACGAAGGCATCGGCCGGGGCATTCAGCAGTTCCAGGCGTACGCCGCGGTCTTGCTGGTGGATGCGCACTTCAAAGTCTTTGTACGCGTCGAGGATGGTCTTGGCGTTGTCGATATGCGCGCCGGTATTGAGGATGGCCAGGGCGCACTGGCGGAACAGGGTGTAAGTGCTGCCGGTACCGGCTTCGCTCAGTTGCTGCACTTCACGTTGGGACAGGGTTTCGAGGCTGCCCTTGGGGCTGACGGAGGCATTGATGACTTGACGTTGGGGCATTCTGATTCCTTGAAAGCGCAGCCACCGCAGCACAAGGGCGCTGCGATGGCTTGAGAATGGTGGGCGACGATTACAGTCGCACGAGCCGAATGTTTACCCCAGATTCAAGGCCGGGTGCAAACACCGTCCACCCCCATCATGCCGCAGAACCTACTGAATCAGCTTCCAATTTTTGTAGAAAACCCGACGCAGGGTAAAGACCATTCCGGCAAACCCCGCGATCACGGCGTTGAGCACCGACGGCAGTGGCGTCGGCCGCACGATGTCGATAAACAGGCAGTAACGCTTTGCATCGTTTTTGTTGAAGGACGCATGCATCAGCGTGTCATCGAAGATAAACAGCGGATCGTCGTGCCAGTAGTGCTTGTGCTTGCCCACCTGGATGTACACGCCCTCGTGATGAGGGGCCGGCGCCATGTTGTAGAGCACGCGGAACATCATGCGCAGCGGGCCGAAGTGGAAGGACGTGGAGCGGTTTTCGTTGAACACCGACACACCAATGGTTTTCACGAACGGCAGTTTTTCCCGCAGTGCCGGGATGTCGAGGGCGGTTTCGATGGGGCGTCCGTACCACTGGAAAAACAACATGCCGCGCTTTTTCTCGGCCATGCGTTCGTCCAGGTAGCCGATGATTTCATCCTTGTGGGCCATGGCGTCGTCGATCACCTGTTGCAGGTCTTCACGCCAGGCGGGCGGCAGGTCGCGCATCGTATAAACGTGGCGGTTGCGCGAACTCAGCAAGTCAAACAGCGTGTTGAACGGCGCCAGCAACCAGGTGTTACGACCGCTGCCAATAAAGTATTTCTTGAAGGTCGGCGCGTCATACAGGCCGTTGCGCAGGAAGTCGTAAATGCCGCAGACCAGCACCAGGCCAAGAAACACCAGGGTGGTTTCGGGGAACACATCAATGATCAGCAGTACGCCGAGTACCCAGGCGACCGATAGGGCTTTTTTACGCAAGGCAGGCTTGTTCATGCAGCTGAGCTCCAGCAGGACGCCATTCGACAGGTCCGGATCCCTGGCTGCGAGTGGTGGGGGTTTTGAAACATATTGAAACAACTACGCCATGATAAGGCGTCCTGCGCCGTTTGAGCGTTATAAATAGTGCGAATTTGTGAAGGCTTTACACAGTTTTCAACCCGACACGCGTTTTACCGATTGGATTTTGTAAACAGAAGATTTGCGACTATCGTGACGCTTCGGTTTTTCGGACGTCATAGACCGGTACGAATGAAGTTGAATGGCCACCACTGGCCGTCGACCCCTTGGAAGAGGCAGAAATTTTATGATCATCAAACCGCGGGTTCGTGGCTTTATCTGTGTGACCGCTCACCCTGTTGGCTGTGAAGCGAACGTCAAGGAACAGATCGACTACGTGACCCAACACGGCACCATCGAAGGCGGCCCTAAAAAGGTGCTGGTCCTTGGCGCCTCCACTGGCTACGGCCTGGCCGCGCGCATCAGTGCTGCGTTTGGCTGCGGCGCCGACACCCTGGGCGTGTTTTTTGAGAAAGAAGGCGAGGAAGGCAAGCTCAGCTCGGCCGGCTGGTACAACAGCGCCGCGTTCGAGAAGTTTGCTGTCGAAAAAGGCCTGTACGCCAAGAGCATCAATGGCGACGCGTTCTCCGACGAGATCAAGCGCCTGACCATCGAAACCATCAAGAAAGACCTGGGCAAGATCGACCTGGTGGTCTACAGCCTGGCCGCGCCACGCCGTACCGACCCGCAAGGCGTGGTGCACAACTCCACCCTCAAGCCGATCGGCAAGGCTGTGACCCTGCGCGGTATCAACACCGACAAAGGCGTTGTGGTCGACACCACGCTTGAGCCTGCCACCCAGGAAGAAATCGACGGTACCGTCAAAGTGATGGGCGGCGAAGACTGGCAGCTGTGGATCGACGCCCTGCGTGACGCCGACGTACTGGCCGAAGGCGCCAAAACCACCGCGTTCACCTACCTGGGTGAGAAGCTGACCCAGGACATCTACTGGAACGGCTCCATCGGCGAAGCCAAGAAAGACCTGGACAAAAAAGTCCTGACCCTGCGCGACAACCTTGCCGCACTCAAGGGCGACGCCCGAGTGTCGGTGCTCAAGGCCGTGGTTACCCAGGCCAGCTCGGCCATCCCGATCATGCCGTTGTACCTGTCGCTGCTGTTCAAGGTGATGAAAGAGCAAGGCACCCACGAAGGTTGCATCGAGCAGGTCTACGGCCTGTTCAAGGACAGCCTGTACGGCAGCGAGCCGAAGCTCGATGCCGACGGCCGCCTGCGTGCCGACCTGGCCGAACTGGAGCCTAAGGTGCAGGACGCCGTGGCTGCATTGTGGAACCAGGTGACCGACGACAACGTCAACGAGATCAGCGATTTTGCCGGCTACAAGGCGGAGTTCCTGCGCTTGTTCGGCTTTGAGATCGACGGCGTGGATTACGAAGCTGATGTGAATCCAACCGTGAAGATCAATGGTTTAGTCCAAGCCTAAACCCGGTCAAAAGTGTGGGAGGGGGCTTGCCCCCCACCCACATTGACCTCTGTGTTTTTTCAGAATCGTCTTACTCGCAATCGCGCCTTCTCGCCTTTCAGATCTGCCAGACTCCTCCAGCTATCACTCATGCTAACGGAGGATCTGATGACGATTCGTGCAGTAGTTTTTGATTTCGGCGGTGTCCTGTTCGACTGGAACCCGCAGCACCTGTACCGCAAGCTGATTGCCGACGACCACGAGCGGCAATGGTTCCTGGACAATATCTGCACCCAGGCCTGGAACACCGAGCAGGACGCCGGCCGCTCCCTGGCCGAAGGCACTCGCAGCCTGATCGAGCAATATCCCCATCACGAGCGTCTGATCCAGGCCTATTACGACCGTTGGCATGAAATGCTGCGCGGTACGTTGCCCGAAGGCGTAGCGATCCTCAAAGCGCTGCATCAAGCCAACATCCCGTTATTCGGGTTGACCAACTGGTCGGCCGAAACCTTTCCCTACGCCCTGGCCAACTACCCGTTCCTACAGTGTTTTCGCGACATCGTGGTCTCCGGCGAGCTACGGCTGATCAAGCCCGACGCCGCGATCTACCAGGCCAGCCTTGGCCAGGTTCGTGCGCACTTGCCAGACATCCAGCCTGGCGAAGTGGTCTTCATTGATGACGTTGCCGGGAACATCGAGGCTGCTGTGGCCCTTGGTTGGCAAGGTATCCACCATGTATCCGCCGAACGCACTGGCGCACAACTGCGTGCGCTGGGAGTGGGCTTCTAGCGCGCCCACTTCTCCATGGCAAAGTCGACGAACGCCCGCAGCTTCGGCAGGCGGTAGCGGTCCTGGCCGTACAGCAGATGCATGGGCCGGCTCGGCAGTTGGTAGGTGGTCAACAAGGCCACCAGCTTGCCGCTCGCCAGGTCTGGCTGTACCAGGGCATCGGGCAACATCACGATGCCCATGCCTTGCACGGCCGCCTGGCGCAGGGCTTGCGAACTGTTGATGGTCAGTGAGCCGGACACCGGGACTTCCACCTCGCCGTCTTCGCCCGTCATGCGCCACAGCTTGTCGGCGTTGCGCCAGTCGTCGGTGGAGGGGTAGGCGAAGGCCAGGCAGTCATGCTGTTGCAAGTCGTCGGGCGTTTGTGGCGTGCCGCGCCGCGCGAGGTAATCCGGGGAGGCGCAGAGGGTGATGGTGTAGTCCTGCATGGGGCGCGCGATCAGGCTGGAGGGCTCCAACTCTCCCAGGCGGATGGCGACGTCAAAGCCGCTGTCGACCATGTCCATGCGCTGGTTGCTGAGGACCACGTACAGCTTGATCAACGGATATCGCTGGGAAAATTCGCTCAAGGCCGGCGCCAGGCGTTCGGTGCCGAACGCCGGTGGGGCAGTGATACGCAGGGTGCCCCTGGGAACGTCACTGTGGGCCTGTTCGGCCAGTTGCTCGGAGTCGGCCACAAATCCCAGCACCTCCAGGCAGCGTTGATAGTACTGCCCGCCAAACTCCGTGAGGCTCTGCTTGCGGGTGGTGCGTTTGAGCAGGCTGACGCCCAGGCGTTGTTCCAAGGCGCGCAGGTGGTTGCCCACCATGGTGGTGGACATACCGCAGGCGTGCGCGGCGGCGGTCATGCTGCCAGTTTCAACCACCTTCACGTACACCGACATCGCCTGGAACAAATCCATTATCAAGCCCTGGTTCAAAGTCATTGCAGGAATGCGCAGTTTATCCAGTCTGGGTGGCTAACGATACTGGTGCCCATCACAACGATGCACTGGAGCCTGCCACCATGACCGCCGCCTGCCTGATGACCACCTACCAACCCTTGGCCCTCAGCTTTACCCGTGGCCTGGGCACGCGCCTGTGGGACCAGCAAGGCCGCGAATACCTGGACGCCGTGGCCGGAGTGGCGGTCACCAATGTGGGGCATTCCCACCCCAGGCTGGTGACCGCCATCAGTGAACAGGCAGGGTTGCTGTTGCACACCTCCAATCTCTATAGCATCGACTGGCAACAACGCTTGGCCCAGCGCTTGACCCAGTTGTCTGGCCTGGACCGGGCCTTCTTCAACAACTCCGGTGCCGAAGCCAACGAGACGGCACTCAAGCTGGCGCGGTTGCACGGCTGGAAAAAAGGCATCGAGGAACCCTTGGTGGTGGTCATGGAAAACGCCTTTCATGGCCGCACCCTCGGCACCATGGCCGCCAGTGACGGGCCATCGGTGCGCTTGGGGTTCCAGCGGCTGCCGGGGGATTTTCTCAAGGTCGGCTTTGGTGATATCGCCGCGATTGAGGCCATCACCCAAACATTCGGTTCACGTATCGCGGCGGTCCTGCTGGAACCGATCCAGGGCGAAAGCGGTGTGTTGCCGGCGCCGCCGGGTTACCTGCACGCCCTGCGCGACCACTGCACCCGCCACGGCTGGTTGTTGATGCTTGACGAAATCCAGACCGGCATCGGCCGGACGGGTGCCTGGTTTGCCTTTCAGCATGAAGGCATCGTGCCCGATGTGATGACCCTGGCCAAAGGCCTAGGCAACGGCGTGCCCATCGGCGCCTGCCTGGCCCGAGCGGGGGTGGCCCAACTGTTCACCCCTGGCAGCCACGGCAGCACGTTTGGTGGCAATCCATTGGCCTGCCGGGTGGGGTGCACGGTGCTGGATATCATCCAAGAGCAAGGCTTGCTGCACAACGCCGCGCAACAGGGTGAGCGCCTGCTGGCGCGGTTACGGGTAGAGTTGGCTGAGCATCCGCAGGTACTGGCCATTCGCGGGCAGGGTTTGATGATTGGCATCGAGTTGGCCAGCCCCTATCGCGACCTGGCCCAACGGGCGGCTCAGGAGCACGGTTTGTTGATCAACGTGACGCGGGGCAAGATCATTCGGTTGCTGCCGCCGCTGACGTTGGACGCCAAGGAAGTGGAAATGATTGTGCGGGCCATCACCCGTTTGCTTATTTGATAGGCACTCCCACAGGGGCTTTCTGTGGGTGTCAGAGGTCATGCCCATTGAGCCACTCCTGGTTCATCGTCTCCTTGTCCCCCAGGTAATCCAACAACCACGCCATCGCCGGCGATAGCTTGTCCTGGGCCCACGCCACGCACGAGGGGCTTGCGGGAAATGGCCGGCTCAATTGCAACGCCACCAGTTCACCGCGTTCGATCCACGGCAACACCTGATGCGCGGGCGCCATGCCGACACACAGGCCATCGCGCAGGCAGTCGATGGCCGACGACCAGTTCGGTACCACCAGTCGCCGCTGGTTATCCAGCGTCCAGGTATCGCGCTTGGGCAGGTTGCGCGAGGTGTCGGTCATGCACAGCGAAGCGAACGGGCGCAGTTGATCATCACTGAGCAAGCCATTCACTGTTGCCAGAGGATGCGTCGCGCTGACCACACACAACCAGTTCAACAAGCCCATGTCGCGAAACGTAAAGCGGCTGGCCACAGGCACTGCGCTGGTGGCACCGATCACAATGTCGGTGCGCTCATCGGCCAGGGCGTCCCACACGCCGTTGTACACCTCGTATTCCAGCAACAACTCCACTTCGGGAAACTGCCGATAGAAGTCCAGCACCAACTGCCGACACCGCTGGGGTTTGACGATGGAGTCCACCGCGACCTTCAACTGACCGCTCCAGCCATTGGCCACTTGCTGGCACAGGCGCCGAGTGCCGAGCATTTTCTTCATCACGCCCCGGGCTTCTTCTATAAAGAGACGGCCAGCCGGGGTCAGTTCCACGTCGCGATGGCGGCGCACGAACAACGGCACCGCCAACCACTCTTCAATCTGACGCACCGTGTAGCTGATGGCTGACGGCACGCGATGCAATTCCTGGGCGGCGGCGCTGAAGCTGCCGTGGCGCGCTACCGCATCGACAACATCCAATGAATATTCAGACCACATGGCAGTGCCTTCAAAATTATTGATGGGAACGTCCAATTATTATCGCTTCACACAGAAACTGTCAGCTTCATAATGGGCGCCAGTCAGCAAATAGTTTGATGGCAGGATCTACAAGGTTGTGATGAAAAATTCTTTTGGTTTTACCGGGTACCTGGCGGGGCTGAGCATGCTCGGTTACCTCGCCATGGACATGTACTTGCCGGCGTTCGGCGCCCTGGGCGAGCAGTTGCAAATTGGCGCCGGCGCGGTGGGCGCCAGCTTGAGTGTGTTCCTCGCCGGCTTTGCGCTGGGGCAGTTGTTGTGGGGGCCGTTGTCCGATCGACTGGGGCGCAAGCCCATCCTGCTCGCCGGTCTTGGCCTGTTTGTGCTGGGGTGTGCGGGAATGTTCTGGGTCGAGACCGCGCCGCAATTGTTGGCGCTGCGTTTTATGCAGGCAATTGGTGTGTGCTCCGCCGCTGTGAGCTGGCAGGCACTGGTGATCGACCGCTATCCGGCGGACAAGGCCCATCGTGTGTTCGCCAGCATCATGCCGCTGATGTCACTGTCCCCCGCCCTGGCGCCACTGCTGGGGGCAATGGTGCTCAATCACTTTGGCTGGCAGGCGATCTTCGGGGTGTTGCTGGGCGTGTCGTTGTTGTTGCTGTTGCCGACATTATTCCTGCGCGCCGTACCGAAACGTCAGGCGGTTGAAGGCCAAACGTCACGCCTGGGCTACGGCCAATTGCTGACCTCTCGCGTATTTACCGGCAACGTGATGATCTTTGCGGCATGCTCCGCCAGTTTCTTCGCCTGGCTGACGGCGTCACCCTTCATTCTTGGGGATATGGGCTACAGCCCGAATGATATCGGCCTGAGCTATGTGCTGCCGACCTTGGCCTTTTTGGTGGGCGGTTACAGCTGCCGCAGCGCCCTGCAGCATTTACAGGGCAAGACGTTGCTGCCCTGGTTGCTGCTTGCCTATTGCATCAGCATGGTGGCGTTGTATTTGGTCGCCACACTGACGGTGCCGACCCTCACTACCTTGCTGATTCCGTTCTGCCTGATGGCGCTGGTCAACGGCGCCAGCTACCCCATCGTCGTGGCGAATGCGCTGATGCCTTTTGCGGAAAATTCCGGCAAGGCGGCGGCACTGCAAAACACCCTGCAACTGGGTTTGTGCTTTTTAAGCAGCTTGTTGGTGTCGTCGATGATTGACCAGCCACTGTTGATTACCGTGATCGTGATGCTGGCGACTGCGCCGTTGGCGGTGTTGGGGTATTGGTTGGCTCGGCCGAAAAGCGACAGTGCGCAGTTGGCAAAGGCCTGATGTGGCACCGTCGCTCCCATATTTTGATTGGGTTTCTTCAGTGGCTAGGCGGCATGCATTAGAAAGTGATTTCCATATTCACCGTCGGCGTCGACGTACGGCTACCCCGGCCGCCGTCCACACCGAACTTGTTGTGCCAATACTCGTAGCCCACCCCTAGGTAAAGGTTGGGCTTTACGTTTTTACCCGGTCGTACGGCCACCATCAGCGCTGTACGCATCAGCGCTTCGGGTGCGGTATCACGGCCGTGGTAATCCTTGCCTTTTTCCCCGACGTAATTGATGAAGCCCTGGAATTTGGCCCCATGGTTGGCAATTTCGAACGGGCGCATCCAGGTCAGGTTGAGCATGTAGGTATCGTCAAACGTGTGGTTCGACTCCTGCGCGCCGGGGATGCCGGTGTGGTTCTTTTCCTTGTAGTACATCAGGCTCAGGTCCAGCACGCCCACGGTGTTGAACTTCAAGGTCGGGCCGATCACCAGGGCGCGCTTTTTGGCCGAGGCAAAGTTGTTGTTGCGGTTGGCATCGAAGCCCAGGGTCAAGGCGTAGTCCTTGATCACACCGGTACCCAGCGGCACATCGAACACGCGGGATGCATACAGCTGGTGCCGGTACACCGCGTACACCTCGCTGCCGCCGTGGTCGGTGCCCTTGCGTGGGTCGCGACTGTCGGAGAGGAACACGTCCAGGTTGAGGAAGTTGCTACCGTACTGATAGCCGCTGGCGTGAGTGAAGCTGTAGATACGCTTGCTGAAATCGTCGGGGTTGTTCGGATTGGTGAACTGCTGACCGTAGCGAAACCCTACGCTGTTGTTCATCCATTCCACCGCGACGGCCTCCCCGCCGCCGAGCAGAGAGAGCAATACGGTTGCGCCGTGCAGTGCCTTTTTCATTGTTTTAGTTCCTTTGGCGTTTGGCTCATGCCGGCCTTGCAGGGGCCGTCGGGCGCAGTATCAGCACAAGGGCGGTGCGCGCCAAAGAACAGAATCTCGCCTGGGCCGATGCCGAAACGGCAGCAGGGAAACTGCCGCAAAAGTCAGGAAATACGCGGCGTCCAGGGTGTTTCTTCGCGTTCGCGCAAGGCAATTTCCTCCCCCAATAAGTGGGTCAGGGCTTGCACGGCCACTGGCAGGTCGCGGTCTTTGCGGGCGTACACGCCCAGGTCGCTGAAGATGCCACCTTGGTCACTCAAGGGGATATGCAGCAACTCGCCGCGTGCCAGGTCGGCCTCGATGCCGATACGGGTCTGGAAGGCGATGCCCAATTGCTGACGCGCCAACTGCCGGGCCAGCTCCATGGAGTTGCTGTGCAGCAAGGGTTTGTTCGCCGCTGCGGTGGGTTTGTGCAACGGCGCGATCAGGTGATGAACCGACAGCTCGCTCTTGGCCTGGATCACTCCGTGTTCACAGCATTGCCCGTAGCTGAGCCTGGTTTCACCGGCCAACGGATGCGCGGGCGTCATCAGCGCACCCAAGCGGAAATGCCCGACGCACAACTGCGTGATTTCGCCGTTGCGAGGCAGGGCAAACGCCAGCCCCAGGTCGGCCTGGCCCTGGATCACGGCACTGGGGATCAATTGTGAACCTTGCACCGTCACGCCAATCGTCACCTGCGGATAACGCTCGCGCATGCGCTTGAGGGCGGCGGGCAACAGTTCGACGGCAGCCCCTTCCACGGTGGCAATTTCTACGTGGCCGGTCTGTACGCCATGCAAGCCATCCAATTCGCCGCGCATCCGCTCCACATCCTGCAACAGCAGCGTGACGTGGCGGGTGAGGATTTCGCCGGCAGCGGTCACCCGCAGCCCGCCCGGCAAACGATCGAACAGTGGCGCTCCCATCTCGTCTTCCAGCTTGAGGATTTGCCGGTTCACCGCCGATGACGCCACGTTAAGGCGCCGCGCCGCCTCACGAATCGAATGACAGCGCCGCACCATGTCGAAGTAGTAGATCGCGGGGGCGTGGATACGCAGTTTGCGGTTGAGCATTTTTTTCAGGTCCTTTTGCGCACGGCTTCAAGCCACAGGGCAGGGCGGCTGAATGGATTTTTGTAAACGTTGGCCAGGGGCTGTTGTGGGATTGATTGTATACAACTCTATGGACATCTCTTGTTTGCTTTGCATACAGTGAATGCACAACAAAAACAGAGATCCCCTCACCATGACTATCCCGAAGGCGTCACCGCAGCGGCCTGAAGATGAAAATCTGGGCGTCGCCGCCAACATGGCTTACGGCCTGCAGCATGTGCTCACCATGTACGGCGGCATCGTGGCCGTCCCTCTGATCGTCGGCCAAGCGGCGGGGTTGTCGCCGGCGGATATCGGCCTGCTGATCGCCGCGTCGTTGTTTGCCGGTGGCCTGGCCACCTTGCTGCAAACCCTGGGCTTGCCGTTCTTTGGCTGCCAGTTACCGCTGGTGCAAGGCGTGTCGTTTGCTGGTGTGGCGACCATGGTGGCGATTGTCGGCAGCGACGGCGCCGGCGGGGTGCCAGCGATTCTCGGCGCGGTGATGGCGGCGTCGTTTATCGGGTTATTGATCACCCCGGTGTTCTCGCGGATCACCAAGTTTTTCCCGCCCCTGGTGACCGGCATCGTGATCACCACCATCGGCTTGACCCTGATGCCGGTTGCGGCGCGCTGGGCCATGGGCGGCAACAGCCGTGCGGCGGATTTTGGCAGCATGTCCAACATTGGTCTGGCGGCGTTGACCCTGGTGTTGGTGCTGTTGCTGAGCAAAATCGGTAGCGCAACCATCTCGCGTCTGTCGATCCTGCTGGCGATGGTGATCGGCACGGTGATCGCGGTGTTCCTGGGCATGGCGGATTTCTCTGGGGTCACCCAGGGGCCGATGTTCGGTTTTCCTACGCCATTCCATTTCGGCATGCCAACCTTCCATGTGGCCGCGATCATTTCCATGTGTATCGTGGTGATGGTGACCTTGGTGGAAACCTCGGCGGACATCCTGGCGGTGGGCGAAATCATCGACACCAAGGTCGACTCCAAACGCCTGGGTAACGGCCTGCGTGCCGATATGTTGTCGAGTATGTTCGCGCCGATCTTCGGCTCGTTCACCCAGAGTGCGTTTGCCCAGAACGTCGGCCTGGTGGCGGTTACCGGGGTCAAGAGCCGTTTTGTGGTGGCCACCGGCGGGTTGTTCCTGGTGATCCTCGGGCTGCTGCCCTTCATGGGCCGGGTGATTGCGGCGGTGCCTACATCGGTACTCGGTGGGGCGGGGATTGTGCTGTTTGGCACCGTGGCTGCCAGCGGTATTCGAACGCTGTCGAAGGTGGACTATCGCAACAACATGAACCTGATCATCGTGGCCACTTCCATCGGTTTTGGCATGATTCCCATCGCCGCGCCTAGTTTCTACGATCATTTCCCAAGCTGGTTCGCGACTATTTTCCATTCGGGCATCAGTTCGTCGGCGATTATGGCGATCTTGCTGAACCTGGCGTTCAACCACTTCACCACCGGTAATTCGGACCAGCAATCGGTGTTTGTGGCGGGGACTGAGCGCAGCTTGTGCTTTCGCGATGTGTCGGAGCTGCGCGATGGGGATTATTTCAAGGGCGGCAAGTTGTTCGATGCCGAGGGCCGGGAGATTCCGTTGGTGGCGGATACCCACAAGAGCGCGGTGCCTGAGGCTGCCGAGGTCTAAAAGTGTGGGAGCGCCGCTCCCACATGTGAAACTCATCCAGCCTTGAGTTCTTTGTAAGGCAGCGAGCACACCTCATCCAGAAACTTCACCACAGTCCCCATGCACGCCTGGCGTTCTTCCACATGGGGCATGTGGCTGGAGTCTTCAAACAGCGCCCAGCGCACATCGGCGATCTCATCCAGGAACGGCTTGACCACCAGCGGCGTGGCCTCGTCGTGGCGACCGGAAATCACCAAGGTCGGCACCTTGATGGCTGACAGGCGGCCGATGGAGTTCCAGTCTTTCAAGCTGCCAATCACATGGAACTCGGTCGGGCCGCTCATGGCGTGATAAACCGTGGGGTCCGCGTCCACCTGGGCAAAGGTGCGTGCCACTTCTTCTGGCCACGGGTTGACCCGGCAAACGTGGTGGTCATAGAACACCCGCGACGCCGCGAGGTATTCCGGGTCCTGGTAGGTACCGGCGGCTTCGTGCTTGAGCAGGGTTTCATGCACGCCTTCGGGCAATAATTTGCGCAGGCGATTGGCCTCGCTGACCCAAGTGCGCATGCACGTCGGCGAGTTGGCCGGGATAAATGCGCGCAGGCCTTTTGGCTGCAGGATGGCGTGCTCGCTGCCGAGCATGCCACCCCAGGACTGGCCGAGGATGGCGTAGTTATCGCTGATCTGCAGATGGTCCAGCAGGTTGTTCAGCTCTGCGAGGAACAGGCCTACCGTCCAGAAGGAAGGGTCTGCGTCTGGCAGGTGGGTGGAGCGGCCGTTGCCCAGTTGGTCATAGTGGATCACGGCGTGGCCGCTGGCAGCCACATCCTTGAAGGCGTCGACATAGTCATGGGTGCAGCCGGGGCCACCGTGGATGATCACCAGCGGTGTGCGGCCGCTCGACAGGTCACCGGTGACGCGGTACCAGGTCTGGTAGGCGCCAAATGCCGCATACCCTTCGCGGATCTTTTCAATGAATTCCATTTCGTACCCTGCTCTGAAAAAAAAGGATCAGGGGTACGATAATCCGCGCGCGACATTCCGGTAACTAGCAAAACAGCTAGGTTTTGTCCGCGGGTCAGTCTTCAAGCAGCCGGTAGTGGGTGGCGCGCACCACCGCTTGCACGCGGTTCTTGGCCCCCAGTTTGTGCATCGCCGAAGCAAGGTGCAGGGTAACCACCGCCAAGGAGCGGTTCAGCTGGCTGGCGATTTGCGCGGCGGTCAGGCCGTCGGCGGCCCATTTGAGGCACTCGCGTTCCCGTTTGGTCAGGTGAATATGCGGATAGCTGCGTAGCGTCTTGCTGAACAGCGGGTAGGCTGCTTCCTGCAATGCGTGGGTAATAAGGCTGAAGTCCGACAGGGTCTGCTGCGCCTCCTGCAACACCGTATGGGCCTTGCCGGTGCGCAGGCCGGTCAACGACGCGAAGCCGCCACGGGGCAGGTGGATCGGTACGCTGACGCCGCAGGTCAGTTGCTGGTCGTGCAGGTAGGACGAAACCGGGGCGTGGCAGGGGTCGATGATCTTCTGCAGGGCGGTATCGGCCTTGGCTTCGTAGGACCATACGAAGGGTGACACGGTGCTCAGGGCCAGATGCTGCACGGGATCGATCTGGTAAAACCCTTTGCGGCACCACAGGCTGTGCCAGTCGGGTGGGGTATTGCGCAGTTCCAGTACCGACGGGGTAATGAGTGCACCATCCTGGTCGATGGGCACGGGGGTGTAGTCGTACACCAGGGCATCAAAACCCAACTGCTGGGCAAGGATGAAAGTGTTGTCCATCTGCTCGTCCAGGCTCCTGCCCGGCATCAGACGTTGATTGAAGGCGGTCAGCTTGGCCAGCATCCGTTCGGCTCCCGAATTCATTTGAATCTCGACTTGCTGCAAGTAGAATGCCACGCCCCGGCAAAGGACTGCCAGGCCAAACCTATAAGAAATGCTAGGTTATGGACGCACGGCATCCTCGGTAGTGTTGGCCCGATATACGGCCGCTACCTGCCAGGCCGACACAACACAAGGAATGTATGCATGTGGCGTGAAATTACCCCCGACCAGCAATTCAACGTGCAAGTCGACGGCCATAACCTCGTGGTCTACAGCTTTGGCGAAGGCGATGAGGTGCTGTTGTGCCTCAACGGCGGGCCGGGCCTGCCGTGTGACTACTTGCGCGACGCCCATGGCTGGCTCAAGGACCATAACCTGCGAGTGGTTGCATTCGACCAGCTTGGCACCGGCGCATCAGCCAGACCGACCGATGTTTCCCTGTGGGAAATCCGCCGTTATGTCGAAGAAGTCGAAACCGTACGCCAGGCCCTGGGGCTGGGGCGCGTGCATCTGCTGGGGCATTCCTGGGGCGGCTGGCTCGGTATCGAGTACGCCATCCATTACCCCGATGCGCTGAAAAGCCTGATTCTGGAAAACACCGTCGGCGACATCCCCCACTTGTCTCAGGAACTGGAGCGCCTGCGCGGCGCCCTCGGCAGCGAAACCGTGGCCATGATGCAGCGCCACGAAGCCATGGGCACCCTGGACCACCCGCAGTACCAGGCCGCGATCACCTTGCTCAACTACCGCCACGTGTGCCGCCTCGACGAATGGCCCGAACCGGTCAAGCGCTCCCTCGGCGACTGGAACATGGGCCCCTACGAAACCATGCAAGGCCCCAACGAATTTCTCTACATCGGCAACCTCAAGGACTGGAATCGCCTCAAGGAGATGGCCGAGTTCACGATGCCGATCCTGATCACCACCGGCCAGCACGACGAACTCACCCCGGCCTGCGCCATGCGCATGAAGATGGCCGCCAGACACGCCCAGTTGCATGTGTTTCCCAACAGCAGCCATATGCCGTTCTACGAAGAACCCCAGGCGTATTTCCCGGTGTTGCTGGATTTCCTCGCACGTCACCGAGGCTGACGGATGAACCTGGCGCGCTATCGCTTTGTACTGTCCCGGCCCTTGCAGTTGCTGCCGGTGCTGCTGGGCATCAGCCTGATTACCTTCGTGCTGGTGCGCTCGATCCCCGGTGACCCGGCGCGAGCCTTGCTCGGGTCACGCAGCACGCCGGACGCCTTGCTGAAAATCCGCGCCCAGTACGGCCTCGATCAGCCGCTGTGGCTGCAGTATTTCTACTTTCTAAAAAACCTGCTCAAGGGCGATCTTGGCCAATCCCTGTTGTACAAGGTGGATGCGTTGAAATTGATCGTCACCCGCATCGAACCCACCCTGGTGCTGGTGCTCGGCAGCGTGCTGCTGGCATTGTTGATCGCGGTGCCGCTGGCCACCTTGGCCGCACGCAATAAAGGCGGCTGGCCTGACAAACTGATTCGCGTGTTCACCACCGTGGGCCTCGGTATGCCGGCGTTCTGGCTGGGCTTGATGCTGATCCTGTTGCTGAGTGTGCAGTGGGGCTTGTTCCCGGTGTCCGGCTACGGCCGTACCGTGTTGGACAAGGCCCATCACATGGTGCTGCCGTGCCTGACCATCGCCCTGGCGCTGTCGGCGGTGTTGGTGCGCAACCTGCGGGCCAGCATGTTGATGGAGTTGCAGGCCGACCATGTCACCGCCGCCCGTGCCCGCGGGTTGCCGGAAGCGGCGGTGTTTCGTCGCCATGTGCTGCCCAACTCCCTGGTGCCGGCGGTCAACCTGCTGGCGGTCAATATCGGCTGGCTGATCAGCGGCACGGTGGTGATCGAAAGCCTGTTCGCCATCCCCGGCATAGGTCAGTTACTGGTGCGTGGCATCTTCACGCGCGACTACATGGTGGTGCAGGGCGTCGCCATGGTGCTGGCCTGCGCAACGGTGGTGGTCAACTTCGCCGCCGATGTGGTCACCGTGGCCCTCGACCCGCGGGTGAAAATGCAATGAGCAGCCGCCCCTTGATTGCCCCGTGGCGTTTGCGCCTGCGTTTCGGTTTGCGTAATGGTCGCCTGACCGCTGCGTGGGGGCTGTTGATTCTACTGCTGTGGCTCGCCCTGGCGCTCTTTGCGCCATGGGTTGCGCCTTATGATCCGATTGCGCAGAACACCGATATCAGCCTGCTCGGGCCTAGCCTGGCCCATCCTTTTGGTACCGATAACTACGGTCGCGACATTCTCTCGCGGGTGATCTGGGGCGCGCGCGTCGACCTGCAACTGGCGGTCATCGGCGTGATCTTCCCATTCATGATCGGCACCTTTATCGGCGCGGTTTGCGGCTATATCGGCGGGCGTTTTGACAGCGTCTGCATGCGAGTCATTGACGTGATCCTGGCGTTTCCGTTCCTGGTGCTGATGCTGGCGATCATGGCCATCCTCGGTCCGGGCTTGCAGAGTTTTTACATCGCCATGGCGCTGGTGGGCTGGGTGTCTTATGCGCGGTTGATCCGCTCGCAGATCCTGGTGCTCAAGGAAAGCGACTTTGCCCTGGCCGCCAAGAGCCTGGGCTTTGGCCATGGGCGCATCCTGTTTCGGCATCTGCTGCCCAATGCGATGTTCGGCTCGATTGTGTTCTCCATGTCCGACGCCGTGTTGGTACTGCTCAATGGCGCTGCCGTGAGCTACCTGGGCCTTGGCGTGCAGCCACCCACCGCCGAATGGGGCACGATGGTCGCCGAAGGGCAGGCGTTTATCACCACCGCGTGGTGGATCTGTACGTTCCCAGGGCTGGCCATTGTGACCCTGGCCATGGGTTTCAGCCTGCTGGCCGATGGTGTGGCGCAAGTGCTGGGGGATCGCTCATGAGCCTGTTGCAGGTGCAGGACCTAAGTGTGATTGCCAGCAACAATGGGCGCGAGGTCACCCTGGTGGACCGCGTGTCCTTTGACTTGGCCGAGGGTGAGATCCTAGGCCTGGTGGGCGAGAGCGGTTCGGGCAAGACCCTGGCGTGTCGCGGGCTGATGCGCTTGTTGCCATCACCGAACCTGCGGGTGCAGGGCGGTGCAGTCAGGCTTGCCGGGCAGGACTTGTTGTCACTCGATGATGCCGGGATGCGTGCCGTACGCGGCGGGCAACTGGGCATGATCTTCCAGAACCCCAGCAGCCACCTCGACCCATTGATGCGCATTGGTGAGCAGATCGCCGAAGGTATTCGCCTGCACCAAGGCGCGTCGAAAAAAGAGGCGCGCCAGCAGGCCATCGACGTGCTGCGTCAGGTCGGCATTCCCGATCCGCAGGCACGGGTCGACAACTACCCTCACGAGTTTTCCGGGGGCATGCGCCAGCGGGCGATGATCGCCGTGGCCCTGGGTTGCAACCCCAAGGTCCTGATCGCCGACGAGCCGACCACCGCCCTGGATGTGACGGTGCAGGCGCAAATCCTGCGTCTGTTGCTGGACCTGCGCGACCAGCGCGGCCTGTCGATCATCATGATCACCCACGACCTCGGCGTAGTGGCGCAGACCTGCGATTGCATCGCGGTGATGTACGCCGGGCGCCTGTGCGAGCACGGCAGCAAGTACGACCTGTTGGCCCGCCCCCAGCACCCGTACACCGCCGGGCTGATCGACTGCCAACCGGCCCACAGCAGTGGCCATGCCTTGCTGCGCACTATCCCTGGGCAGCCGCCGTTGCTGGATGCATTGCCCGCCGGCTGTCGCTTCAACCCACGTTGCCCACAGGCGGGCGCCCTGTGCACCGAGCGTTTGCCCGAGGGGGCACGAGTCGCCTGTCACTACCCGTTGGGAGCGCACCCATGAGCCTGTTGCAGATCAAGGACCTGGAGGTGAAGTTTGCTGCGTCCGGCACTGGCCTGTTCGGGCTGAACAAACAGTGGGTGAGGGCGGTGAATGGCGTGTCACTGAGCCTGGCGGCGGGCGAAACCCTGGGCTTGGTGGGCGAGTCCGGCAGCGGTAAAAGCACCCTGGGCCGGGCGATTCTGCATCTGAGCCCCATCAGCGCCGGGCAAGTGGTATTCGATGGCATCGACATGGCCCACGGCAGTCCCATCGATATCGCGCGGCTGCGCCATGAAACCGCGATGATCTTCCAGGACCCATACGCTGCGCTGAACCCGCGCCATAGCATCGGCGAAACCCTCGCCGAAGTGTTGCGGGTGCAGCGCAAGGTGGCGGCTGGGCAGATCGACGCTCGTGTCGGCGAACTGCTCGACCTGGTGGGCCTGCGCCCCGAACTGGCTGGCCGCAAGCCCGGCTCTCTGAGCGGTGGCCAGTGCCAGCGTGTGGGCATCGCCCGGGCGCTGGCGGTGGAGCCGCGCCTGATCATCGCCGACGAATGTGTGGCGGCGCTGGATGTGTCGATTCAGGGGCAGATCATCAACCTGTTGCTGGAACTGCAACAGCGCATGAACCTGGCGATCCTGTTTATCGCCCATGACCTGGCCATCGTGCGTCGCCTGTGCGACCGGGTGGCGGTGATGTACCTGGGCAAGATCGTCGAGGAGGGGCCGGTGGAGGCGGTGTTTACCGCGCCGCGCCATCCTTACACGGCGGCGTTGATCCAGGCGATTCCGGAGATTGATCCCCATCGGCCCCTGCCTACCGAGCCCTTGCCGGGAGAGCCACCCAGCCCACTGAATTTACCTACAGGCTGCGCCTTTCACCCGCGCTGCCGGCACGCCGTCGCCATGTGTTCCGTGGTGTTGCCGCCCACCCATTTCCTGCACGAGCATCGATACAGTTGCGTGCTTGAACAACCGTTGACCCTACCTGCCGTTATAAACAAGGAGTTATGACATGCAATCGCGCCACCTGAAGTTGCTTGCCGCTGCAACATTGACTGCGTGGTCGTTGACCGCCGGT
Source organism: Pseudomonas kairouanensis (assembly GCF_004682055.1). Classification (GTDB taxonomy): domain Bacteria; phylum Pseudomonadota; class Gammaproteobacteria; order Pseudomonadales; family Pseudomonadaceae; genus Aquipseudomonas; species Aquipseudomonas kairouanensis. The sequence goes on from NZ_QUZU01000002.1 coordinate 40,914, forward strand.
CTGGCACAGGCCGCCGGTGTACTGACCATCGGCTGCCGTGAAGACAGCACCACGTTCGACCCGATCAAAAGCGCGCAAAACCGCGATACCTGGGTCTTTGCCAACGTCTATGACACCTTGGTGCGTGTCGACAACCTGGGCACCAAGATGGAACCGGGGCTGGCAGAAAGCTGGGAGATATCCAAGGACGGCCTGACCTACACCTTCAAACTGCGCGATGCGAAGTTCTCTGACGGCTCGCCCATCACCGCCCAAGACGCGGTATTCAGCCTGCTGCGTATCCGCGACAACAAGGCCTCGCTGTGGAGCGACCCGTTCAAGCTGATCGACACGGCCAAGGCCACTGATGCCAACACCTTGGTGGTCACCCTGGCCACCCCGGCGGTTGCGTTCCTGTCCCAACTGGCTTCGCCGACCGTGTCGATCCTGTCGGAAAAAGCCATGACCAAAATGGGCGAAGACGCCTACGCGGAAAACCCGGTGACGTCCGGTGCATTTACCGTGGACGAGTGGCGCAAGGGTGATCGGGTAATTCTCAAGAAAAACCCGAATTTCTGGCAGGCCAAGAACGTCAGCCTCGATGGCGTGGAGTGGGTCTCGGTCACCGACGACAATACCCGTATGCGCATGGTGCAGAACAACGAGTTGGACACTGCGATCTTCGTGCCTTTCTCCCGCGTTGAAGAGCTGAAGAAAGACAAAAACGTGGTGGTGCATTCCGACCCGTCTACCCGTGAAGATCACCTGTTGATCAACCACGAACATGGCCTGTTGGCCAAGCCGGAAGTGCGTCAGGCGCTGGACATGGCCATCGACAAGCAATCGCTGGTGAAGACCGCTACCTTCGGTCAAGGCACCGTGGCCTATTCCTACATCCCCAAGGGCTCGCTGTACCACTACGCCAACAACCTGCAACGCCCGTACGACCCGGCCGAAGCCAAGAAACTGCTGGCCGCCGCCGGGGCCAAGGACTTGAAGCTGAACTACGTGGTCAACGCCGGCAATGAAGCCGACGAGCAGATTGCGGTGATCATCAAAGATCAGTTGGCCAAGGTCGGCGTGACCGCCAACCTGCAAAAGGTCGACCCGACCCAGAGCTGGCAGATGCTGGTAGACGGCGAATACGACATCTCAGTGATGTACTGGACCAACGACATCCTCGACCCGGACCAGAAAACCACCTTTGTGCTGGGCCACGACACCAACCAGAACTACATGACCCGCTACAAGAACGACAAGGTCAAGGACCTGGTGGCCCAGGCGCGCATCGAAGCCGACCCGGTCAAGCGTGAGCAGATGTATGTGGAGTTGCAGAAATTGGCGAAGCAGGATGTGAACTGGATTGACCTGTACTACAGCCCCTACATCAACATCTCACGCAGCAACATCAGCAATTTCCTGCAAAACCCGCTGGGCCGCTTCACCCTTGAGGAAGTGGTGAAAAACTAAGCTCTTAAACACCCCGCAATACAAATGTGGGAGGGGGCTTGCTCCCGATTGCAGTGGATCAGTGAAGAATTGCTCAACTGACCCACCGCTATCGGGAGCAAGCCCCCTCCCACATTTAGTCCTGCTACGTTCCGGCTATTGCGCGTCGAACGCCTGCCCATTAATGCCCGTACTGTCCGGCCCCATCAGGTACAGGTACACCGGCATGATCTCTTCCGGCGTCGGGTTGTCCGTCGGGTTCTCCCCCGGATACGCCTGGGCCCGCATGCTGGTGCGCGTGGCCCCTGGGTTGATGCTGTTGGCCCGCACTGGCGCGACAGTGTCGAGTTCATCGGCCAGGGTTTGCATCAGGCCCTCGGTGGCGAATTTCGACACGCCATAAGCGCCCCAATACGCCCGACCCTTGCGCCCTACGCTGCTGGAGGTGAACACCACCGACGCATCCTGGGACAGCTTGAGCAGCGGCAACAAGGTGCTGGTCAGCATGAACATCGCGTTGACGTTCACATGCATCACCCGCATGAAGTTCTCGCCAGACAACTGCTCAATGGGCGTGCGCGGCCCGATGATCGAGGCGTTGTGCAGCAGGCCGTCGAGGTGGCCGAACTCTTTTTCGATCATCGCTGCCAGCTCATCGTATTGATGGGGCAGGGCGGTCTCCAGGTTGAAGGGGATCACTACCGGCTGAGCGTGGCCGGCCGCTTCGATCTCGTCGTACACCTGGGCCAGGTTGGCTTCGGTCTTGCCCAGCAACAGCACGGTGGCGCCATGGGCGGCGTAGGTCTTTGCCGCTGCGGCGCCAATCCCACGACCGGCGCCGGTCACCAGGATGACCCGGCCTTTGAGCAGTTCTGGACGTGCAGAGTAATCAAACATAAATAGCCTCGACAAAATTCAGCAGGTTTAAACCCCAAATCTGTAAGCGCTGAAGATCCCCTGTGGGAGCGGGCTTGCTCGCGAATGCGGTGGGTCAGTTGAAGTGTCTGTGGCTGACACTGCGCATTCGCGAGCAAGCCCGCTCCCACATTTGGATCTCCATCAATCCGCAAACCTAGCGAACACTCAGCAACTGCACAACGCGTTATCCAGCACCTTGCGCAGTTCCAGCGGGTGATCCACCACCACATCCGCGCCCCAGTGGCGCGGGTTGTCATCCGGGTGGATATAGCCATAGGTCACTGCTGCGGTGCGCGTACCGGCATCGCGGCCGGACTCAATGTCCCGCAGGTCATCGCCCACGAACAACACGCTGGCCGGGTCCAGGCCGAGCATCTTGCACGCCAGGATCATCGGCTCCGGGTCCGGCTTGCTGTTTTTTACGTGGTCCGGGCAAATCAGCAGCGCCGAACGCTCAGCCAGGCCCAGTTGCTGCATGATTGGTTCGGCAAAGCGCAGCGGCTTGTTGGTGACCACGCCCCAGACCAGCTTGGCTTTCTCGATGTCTTCCAGCAACTCGGCCATGCCGTCGAACAGTTTGCTGTGGATCGCGCAGCCCTTGACGTAGCGCTCCAGGAACTCCAGGCGCAGTTCTTCAAAGCCTGGGGACTCGGGGTCCATCGAGAAGGTCACGGCGACCATCGCCCGCGCACCGCCGGAAATTTCATCGCGGATGTGCTGGTCGTTGATCGGCGCCAGGCCGCGATCGGCGCGCATGGCCTGGCAAATGGCGATAAAGTCCGGCGCGGTGTCCAGCAGGGTGCCGTCCATGTCGAAGAGTACTGCTCGCAACTTCACAGGCTTACTCCTCGCGCAGGGTCTGGATCATGTAGTTGACGTCAACGTCGTTGGCCAGCTTGTAGTGCTTGGTCAGCGGGTTGTAGGTCAGGCCGATGATGTCCTTGACGGTCAGGCCGGCCTGACGGCTCCACGCGCCCAATTCGGATGGGCGGATGAATTTCTTGAAGTCATGGGTGCCGCGCGGCAGCAGCTTCATGATGTATTCGGCGCCGATGATGGCGAACAGGTAGGCCTTGGGGTTGCGGTTGATGGTGGAGAAGAACACCTGGCCGCCGGGCTTGACCATACGGAAGCACGCACGGATCACCGAGGAAGGGTCTGGAACGTGTTCCAGCATTTCAAGGCAAGTGACCACGTCGAACTGCTCGGGCATCTCTTCGGCCAGGGCTTCGGCGGTGATCTGGCGGTATTCCACGCTCACGCCGGATTCCAGCTGGTGCAGTTGGGCCACGGCCAATGGCGCTTCACCCATGTCGATGCCCATTACGGTGGCGCCGCGCTGGGCCATGGCCTCGCTGAGGATGCCGCCGCCGCAACCGACGTCCAGCACCTTCTTGCCCGCCAGGTTGACGCGTTCGTCAATCCAGTTGACCCGAAGCGGGTTGATGTCGTGCAGGGGCTTGAACTCGCTTTCGCGGTCCCACCAGCGGTGAGCCAGGGCTTCGAATTTGGCGATTTCGGCGTGGTCGACGTTGCTCATGGTGAATCCTCTAAAGCTGAAAAATCGGGTTGCAGGGCTTGAGCATGCGGGCTCAAACCCTTCGTTATTCGCTGTGCCCGCTGATGCGCTGGCCCCAGGCAATGGCCGTGGTGGTCAACTGTTGTTCATCCATGCGGGTCAATTGCCGGTCGTCGAGCAACTGCTTGCCGGCGACCCAAAGGTGTTTCACGCAATCGCGTCCGGTGGCATAGATAAGCTGTGAGACCGGATCGTAGATCGGTTGTTGCGCCAGCCCCGACAAGTCGAAGGCCACAATATCGGCAGCCTTGCCCACTTCCAGCGAGCCAATCTCGCTCTCCAGGCCCATGGCTCGCGCACCGTTGAGCGTAGCCATGCGCAGCGCGCGGTGGGCGTCCAGGGCGGTGGCAGAACCGGCGACGGCCTTGGCCAGCATCGCTGCCGTGCGGGTTTCCCCCAATAAATCCAGGTCATTGTTGCTGGCGGCGCCATCGGTACCAATGGCCACATTGACGCCAGCCTGCCACAGACGCTCCACCGGGCAGAAGCCGCTGGCCAGTTTCAGGTTGGATTCCGGGCAGTGGATGATGCTGGTGTTGCTTTCTACCAGCAAAGCCAGGTCGTCCTCGCTGATTTGGGTCATATGAACGGCCTGGAAGCGTGGGCCCAGCAGCCCCAGGCGACCCAGGCGCGCCAATGGCCGCTCGCCAGTGTGCTCGACCGCTTGCTGCACTTCGAAGGCGGTTTCGTGAACGTGCATCTGGATGGCGGCATCGAGTTCTTCGGCGATCACCCGGATTTTTTCCAGGTTGTCGTCGCCCACGGTGTAGGGCGCATGGGGGCCGAAGCTGATCTTGATGCGGGGGTGGTGCTTGAGGTCGCCGAACAACTCGATGCCCTGGCGGATCGCCTCATCGGCGGTGCTGGCGCCGGGGATCGGGAAGTCGAGGATCGGAATCGCGATCTGCGCGCGCATACCGCTGTTATGCACGCAGTCGCTGGCCACCTTAGGGTAGAAGTACATATCCGAGAAACAGGTGATACCGCCCTTGAGTTGCTCGGCGATGGCCAGGTCGGTGCCATCACGCACGAAGGCTTCATCGACCCATTTGGCTTCGGCGGGCCAGATGTGCTTTTCCAGCCAGGTCATCAGCGGCAGGTCATCGGCCAGGCCGCGAAACAGGCTCATCGCCGCGTGCCCGTGGGCGTTGATCAGGCCAGGGCTGAGCAGCATGCCGGGCAACTCACGTGTTTCAGTGGCTTTGAGTTTAAGCGCTGCTGCCCGTGGGCCGATAAACGCAATGCGTCCGTCGCGGATGCCCAGGCCGTGTTCCTTGAGCACCACGCCGGCAGGTTCGACGGGTACCAGCCAGGTCGGCAGTAGCAGCAAGTCGAGCGGGGCGGCAGTGGTGGTCATCGAAGGCTTCTTCCCAGGCAGCTATATAAAGAGGGGCGAAGTATACCCGAGCGTCCTGGCTGGCGGATCGCTATAATCGGCGGCTTTTGTTCATGAGTGCGGAGTAGGGAATGCGCGATCGACTGTTGGCTGCGGAGAAAGTAAAGGCCATCGATTGGCGCGATGGCACGCTGCACCTGCTCGATCAACGTGCCTTGCCGTCCCTGGAAAGCTGGGTGACCTGCCGCACCGTAGAAGAAGTGGCGGCGGCTATTCGCTCGATGGTGGTGCGGGGTGCGCCAGCGATTGGAATCAGCGCCGCCTACGGCCTGGTGCTCGCCGCCCGTGAGCGGATTGCCGAGGGCGGTGACTGGCAGGCTGCGTGGGAAGAAGACTACGCACTCTTGGCCGATACCCGGCCGACCGCGTCGAACCTGTTCTGGGCGCTCAAACGCATGCGCGACCGCCTGGACCGGGTCAAGAAGCACGCCGATCCGGTGGCGGTGCTGGAAGCCGAGGCCATTGCGATTCATGAGAGTGATCGGGAAGCCAATCTGGTCATGGCCCAATTGGGGGTCGAGCGGATCCGCAAGCATCAGGGCAACGCCCAGGCGATCCTGACCCATGGCAACGCAGGTGCGCTCTCGACAGGCGGCGTCGGCACGGCGCTGGGGGTGATTCGCGGGGCCTTCCTGGAGGGCTTGGTGGAGCAGGTCTACGCCAACGAAACCCGGCCGTGGTTGCAGGGTTCGCGGCTGACTGCCTGGGAGTTGGCAGGTGAGGGCATTCCGGTGACGGTGAATGCCGACTCGGCGGGTGCGCACATTCTCAAGACCAAGGGCGTGACCTGGGTGATCGTCGGCGCCGACTGCATCACCGCCAATGGTGATGTGATCAGCAAGATCGGCACCTACCAGCTTGCCGTGTGTGCCATGCACCACGGCGTGCGCTTTATGGTGGTGGCGCCGAGTTCGACCATTGACTTGATGCTGGCCACTGGCGATGACGTTGCGTTGGAAGAACGTGACTCGGGTGAGTTGTTGGAGATCGTCGGGCAGCGCTTGGGGGTGGAGGCGTTCAATCCGGTGTTCGACGTTACGCCGGCTGATTTGATCGATGTGATCGTGACGGAAAAGGGCATCGTTGAGCGCCCGGATACAGCCAAATTGGCCAAGTTGATGTGCCGTAAGCGTCTGCATTGAGGGCTTTGGTTCCTGTTGGATTGCCTTCGCGAGCAAGCCCGCTCCCACATTTTGAATGTGTTCACAAATCAAATGTGGGAGCGGGCTTGCTCGCGAAGGGGCCTTTAAGTCAATAAATTCTTCGGATCTCCCCTCGAAAAACAGGCTGGATCCTTCTCTAAGCCCCTCTCGTCCCCCTCAAGCCTGTCACCCGTCAACTAACTATGCTCCATGCGCATCAGGGGGATAGGTGCGTGGCGGCGATTGTGATAACATCCGGCGGTTTCCAGGGCCACCCCGAGGGGTTGCCCATAACGCGCAGATCCGTGTCATAACTCGTTGATTTGTCGTAAGTCGTTGTCAGGCACCGTGCCGGCAGCGGCGAGCTTCGTTCGTCCCATATGGATGTGACGAGGTTTCACCCGAAAAAGGAATCAGGCTTCTCATGGGCGAACTGGCCAAAGAAATCCTCCCGGTCAATATCGAAGACGAGCTGAAACAGTCCTACCTCGACTACGCGATGAGCGTAATTGTCGGGCGGGCACTGCCTGATGCGCGCGATGGCTTGAAGCCCGTGCACCGGCGTGTGCTGTTCGCGATGAGCGAGCTGGGTAACGACTGGAACAAGCCGTACAAGAAATCTGCCCGTGTTGTCGGTGACGTGATCGGTAAGTATCACCCTCACGGCGACACTGCGGTGTACGACACCATCGTTCGGATGGCCCAGCCATTTTCCCTGCGCTACCTGCTGGTAGACGGCCAGGGCAACTTCGGTTCGGTCGACGGCGACAACGCTGCGGCCATGCGATACACCGAAGTGCGCATGACCAAGCTGGCGCACGAGCTGCTGGCCGACCTGCATAAAGAAACCGTGGACTGGGTGCCGAACTACGACGGCACCGAAATGATCCCGGCTGTCATGCCCACCAAGATCCCCAACCTGCTGGTCAACGGTTCCAGCGGTATTGCCGTGGGCATGGCCACCAACATCCCGCCGCACAACCTCGGTGAAGTCATCGACGGTTGCCTGGCCCTCATCGACAACCCTGAGCTGACCGTCGATGAGCTGATGCAATACATCCCGGGCCCGGACTTCCCGACTGCCGCGATCATCAACGGTCGTGCCGGCATCATCGAAGCCTACCGCACCGGTCGCGGCCGCATTTACATGCGCGCCCGCTCGATGATCGAAGACATCGACAAGGTCGGTGGCCGCCAGCAGATCGTCATCACCGAACTCCCTTACCAGCTGAACAAGGCACGTCTGATCGAGAAGATCGCCGAGCTGGTCAAAGAGAAGAAGCTCGAAGGCATCACCGAGCTGCGCGACGAGTCCGACAAAGACGGTATGCGCGTGGTGATCGAGCTGCGTCGTGGTGAAGTGCCTGAGGTGATCCTCAACAACCTCTACGCCCAGACCCAGCTGCAAAGCGTGTTTGGTATCAACGTGGTTGCACTGATCGACGGCCGCCCGCGCATCCTGAACCTCAAGGATCTGCTGGAAGCCTTCGTGCGTCACCGCCGCGAAGTGGTCACCCGTCGTACCGTATTTGAACTGCGCAAGGCCCGTGAACGCGGCCATATCCTGGAAGGCCAGGCGGTTGCGCTGTCGAACATCGACCCGGTGATTGCCCTGATCAAAGCCTCGCCAACCCCGTCGGAAGCCAAGGAAGCGCTGATCAGCACCCCTTGGGAATCCAGCGCTGTGGTGGCCATGGTTGAACGTGCCGGCGCCGACTCGTGCCGTCCAGAGACCCTGGACCCACAATACGGCCTGCGCGAAGGCAAGTACTTCCTGTCGCCGGAGCAGGCCCAGGCCATCCTGGAACTGCGCTTGCACCGCCTGACCGGCCTGGAGCACGAGAAGCTGCTGGCCGAGTACCAGGAGATCCTCAACCAGATCGGCGAGTTGATCCGCATCCTCAGCAGCGCCGTGCGCCTGATGGAAGTGATCCGCGAAGAACTGGAAGTGATCCGCGCCGAATACGGCGATGTGCGCCGCACCGAGATCCTCGATGCACGCCTGGACCTGACCCTGGGTGACATGATCCCGGAAGAAGAGCGCGTTGTGACCATCTCCCACGGTGGCTACGCCAAGACCCAGCCGCTGGCTGCGTACCAGGCCCAGCGTCGTGGCGGTAAAGGTAAATCGGCTACCGGCGTGAAGGATGAGGACTACATCGCTCACCTGCTGGTCGCCAACAGCCACACCACGCTGTTGCTGTTCTCCAGCAAGGGCAAGGTGTACTGGCTCAAGACCTACGAAATTCCGGAAGCCTCCCGCGCCGCCCGTGGTCGCCCACTGGTCAACCTGCTGCCGCTGGACAGTGATGAATACATCACCACCATGTTGCCGGTTGAGGAATACACCGAAGGTCACTTCATCTTCATGGCCACCGCCAAGGGCACCGTGAAGAAGACCCCGTTGGAATCCTTCAGTCGCCAGCGCAGCGTGGGCCTGATCGCCCTGGAACTGGACGAAGGCGACGTACTGATTTCCGCTGCCATTACCGATGGCGAGCGTGAAGTCATGTTGTTCTCCGATGGTGGCAAGGTCACGCGTTTCAAGGAGTCCGACGTTCGCGCCATGGGCCGTACCGCCCGCGGTGTGCGCGGCATGCGTCTGCCAGAAGGGCAGAAGCTGATTTCGATGCTGATCCCGGAAGAAGGCAGCCAGATCCTCACCGCTTCCGAGCGTGGTTATGGCAAGCGCACAGCCATCAGCGAGTTCCCGGAGTACAAGCGTGGCGGCCAGGGCGTAATCGCCATGGTCAGCAACGACCGCAACGGCCGCCTGGTTGGCGCGGTGCAGGTGCTCGATGGCGAGGAGATCATGCTGATTTCCGACCAGGGCACCCTGGTGCGTACCCGTGTTGACGAGGTGTCGAGCCTGGGCCGTAATACCCAGGGCGTGACCCTGATCAAGCTGGCCAAGGACGAAAAACTGGTCGGCCTGGAGCGTGTGCAGGAACCGTCGGAAGTCGAAGGCGAAGAGCTCGAAGGCGAGGAGTTTGAAGGTGAGGTCATCGCAACCGGCGATGACAACGTCGACGAACCGACCCTCGATGCTGCCGCAGACGAAGAAGAACCGCAGGAATAAGCGGGCACACAGGGGGCGGATGAAGATTCGCCCCCTTGTTGTTTGTCCGGATGGAAATATCGACAGCTAAGGAGATCCCTTGTGGGAGCGGGCTTGCTCGCGAAAGCGGACTGACATTCACTAAAGATGTCGCCTGTCAGATCGCTTTCGCGAGCAAGCCCGCTCCCATATTGGATCGGCTGTCGGCTGATATGTTCGTGTGACTACCACCAGATCAGAGTGAGATTGGATGTGAGCAAGAGAGCCTATAACTTCTGTGCCGGTCCCGCGGCGCTTCCTGAAGCAGTCCTGCAGCGCGCGCAGGGTGAACTCCTCGACTGGCACGGAAAAGGCCTCTCCGTGATGGAAATGAGCCATCGCAGCGATGAGTTCGTGTCCATTGCCACCAAGGCCGAGCAGGACCTGCGCGACTTGCTGGACATCCCTTCCAACTACAAAGTGCTGTTCCTGCAAGGCGGCGCCAGCCAGCAGTTCGCCCAGCTGCCGCTGAACCTGCTGCCGGAAGACGGCACTGCCGACTACATCGACACCGGCATCTGGGGCCAGAAGGCCATTGAAGAGGCCTCTCGTTACGGCAACGTCAACGTAGCAGGCACTGCCAAGCCCTACGACTACTTCGCCATTCCGGGTCAGAACGAATGGCAGCTGTCGAAGGACGCTGCCTACGTGCACTACGTGGCGAACGAAACCATCGGCGGCCTGGAGTTCGACTGGGTGCCAGAAGTGGGCGACGTTCCGCTGGTGTGCGACATGTCTTCGGACATCCTCTCGCGCCCAATCGATGTGTCCAAGTACGGCATGATCTACGCCGGCGCCCAGAAGAACATCGGCCCCAGCGGCATCCTGGTCAACATTATCCGCGAAGACCTGCTGGGTCGCGCCCGTTCGCTGTGCCCGACCATGCTCAACTACAAGGTCGCGGCCGATAACGGCTCGATGTACAACACCCCGCCGGCGTTTGCCTGGTACCTCTCCGGCCTGGTGTTCGAGTGGCTGAAAGAGCAGGGCGGTGTCGCCGCCATGGGCAAGCTGAACGAAGAGAAGAAGCGCACCCTGTACGACTTTATCGACGCCAGCGGCCTGTACAGCAACCCGATCAACCTCAGCGACCGCTCGTGGATGAACGTGCCGTTCCGCCTGGCTGACGATCGCCTGGACAAGCCGTTCCTGGCCGGTGCCGACGCCCGCGGCCTGTTGAACCTCAAGGGTCACCGTTCGGTCGGTGGCATGCGCGCCTCCATCTACAACGCTGTCGACATCAACGCGATCAACGCGCTGGTGGCCTACATGGCAGAGTTCGAAAAGGAACACGGCTAATGTCTGAGCAAGAACTCAAGGCCCTGCGGGTTCGCATTGACAGCCTGGACGAGAAAGTCCTGGAACTGATCAGTGAGCGTGCGCGCTGCGCCCAGGAAGTGGCACGGGTGAAGATGGCGTCCCTGGCGGAAGGCGAGGTGCCGGTGTTTTACCGGCCTGAGCGTGAAGCCCAGGTGCTCAAGCGTGTGATGGAGCGCAACAAGGGCCCGCTGGGCAACGAAGAGATGGCGCGGTTGTTCCGTGAAATCATGTCGTCGTGCCTGGCTTTGGAGCAGCCGCTGAAAGTGGCGTACCTAGGCCCGGAAGGCACCTTTACCCAAGCCGCTGCGATGAAACACTTCGGCCACGCTGTGATCAGCAAGCCAATGGCCGCGATTGACGAGGTGTTCCGCGAAGTGGCGGCTGGTGCGGTGAACTTTGGCGTGGTACCGGTGGAAAACTCCACCGAGGGCGCGGTCAACCACACCCTCGACAGCTTCCTTGAGCACGACATGGTGATCTGCGGCGAAGTCGAGTTGCGCATTCACCATCACCTGCTGGTGGGCGAGAACACCAAGACCGACAGCATCAGCCGCATCTACTCCCACGCCCAGTCCCTGGCCCAGTGCCGCAAGTGGCTGGACGCCCATTACCCGAATGTGGAACGCGTGGCGGCGTCCAGCAACGCCGAAGCGGCCAAGCGGGTCAAGGGTGAGTGGAACTCGGCGGCCATCGCCGGGGACATGGCGGCGGGCCTGTACGGCCTGACGCGCCTGGCTGAGAAAATCGAGGACCGCCCGGACAACTCCACGCGCTTCCTGATGATCGGTAACCAGGAAGTGCCGCCGACCGGCGACGACAAGACCTCGATCATCGTCTCCATGAGCAACAAGCCCGGTGCGCTGCATGAGTTGCTGGTGCCGTTCCACGACAACGGGATTGACCTGACGCGCATCGAGACACGTCCTTCGCGCAGCGGTAAATGGACCTACGTGTTCTTTATCGATTTTGTCGGCCATCATCGCGACCCGCTGGTCAAGGGTGTGCTCGAAAAGATCAGTCAGGAAGCCGTAGCACTCAAAGTGCTGGGCTCTTACCCGAAAGCGGTTTTGTGAGGCTTTAACATGAGTGGCAACTTCCTCGCCCTGGCACAGCCGGGCGTGCAACAACTGTCGCCTTACGTTCCGGGCAAGCCTGTGGACGAGTTGGCGCGTGAGTTGAATCTGGATCCGTCCAAAATCGTCAAGCTGGCGAGCAACGAGAACCCGCTGGGTCCGAATCCTAAGGTGCTGGCGGCGATTCGTGAGGAGTTGGCCGAGCTGACCCGTTACCCTGATGGCAATGGTTTTGCACTCAAGTCGTTGTTGGCGGAAAAATGCCGGGTCGAACTGAATCAGGTCACCCTGGGCAACGGCTCCAACGACATTCTGGAACTGGTCGGCCGCGCCTATCTGGCGCCGGGCTTGAACGCCGTGTTCAGCGAGCACGCGTTTGCCGTTTACCCGATTGTTACCCAGGCAGTGGGTGCCGATGCGCGCGTCATTCCAGCCAAGGACTGGGGGCACGACCTGCCGGCCATGCTGGCCGCCATCGATGCTCAGACCCGTGTGGTCTTCATCGCCAACCCGAATAACCCGACCGGCACCTGGTTCGACGCGCAGGCACTGGACGACTTCCTGCAGGACGTGCCCGAGCATGTGCTGGTGGTGCTGGACGAGGCCTACATCGAGTACGCCGAAGGCAGCGACCTGCCAGACGGCCTGGATTTCCTGGCGGCGTACCCGAACCTGCTGGTGTCGCGCACTTTCTCCAAGGCTTACGGCCTGGCGTCGCTGCGGGTTGGCTATGGCCTTTCCACAGCCGTCGTCGCCGACGTGCTGAACCGTGTACGCCAGCCGTTCAACGTCAACAGCCTGGCCCTGGCGGCGGCTTGTGCGGCAGTGAAAGATGCTGACTACCTGGAAGAGGGTCGTCGCCTCAACGAAACCGGCATGCAACAGTTGCAGGAAGGTTTCCGTGAGTTGGGCCTGGGTTGGATCCCGTCCAAGGGCAACTTCATTTGTGTCGATCTCGGCCAGGTGGCCGCACCGGTGTTTCAGGGCCTGCTGCGTGAAGGCGTGATCGTGCGTCCGGTGGCCAACTACGGCATGCCGAATCACCTGCGTATCACCATCGGCTTGCCGGCAGAAAACGCCCGCTTCCTGGAGGCGCTGGCCAAGGTTCTGGCCCGTGGTTGATGTCACTGCATTGCAACCTGCTGTGCCTATGATCGGTCGCCTGGTGGTGGTCGGCCTTGGATTGATTGGCGGCTCCTTTGCCAAAGGCCTGCGTGAAAGCGGGCTGTGCGGCGAAGTGGTCGGTGTGGACCTGGACCCGCAATCGCGCAAGCTGGCGGTTGAGTTGGGTGTGGTGGATCGCTGTGAGGCAGACCTGGCGCTCGCGTGCCAGGGGGCGGACGTGATCCAGCTCGCCGTGCCGATCCTGGCCATGGAAAAGTTGCTGGCGCTGTTGGCTGGCATGGATCTGGGCCAGGCGATCCTCACGGACGTCGGCAGCGCCAAGGGCAATGTGGTGCGCGCAGCGAAACTGGCGTTTGGCGGCATGCCTGTGCGGTTTGTACCGGGGCATCCGATTGCAGGCTCCGAGCAGAGCGGGGTGGAAGCGTCCAACGCGCAACTGTTTCGTCGCCACAAGGTAATCCTGACCCCGCTGGAGCAGACCGATCCGGCCGCGCTGGCCGTTGTGGATCGTCTCTGGCGCGAGCTGGGGGCGGATGTGGAGCATATGCAGGTCGAGCGCCATGATGAAGTGCTGGCGGCGACCAGTCATTTGCCGCACCTGCTGGCCTTTGGCTTGGTGGATTCGCTGGCCAAACGCAACGAGAACCTCGAGATTTTCCGTTACGCCGCCGGTGGCTTCCGTGATTTCACGCGCATTGCCGGTAGCGACCCGGTGATGTGGCACGACATCTTCCTCGCCAACCGCGAAGCGGTGTTGCGTACCTTGGATACCTTCCGCAGTGACCTCGACGCCTTGCGTGACGCGGTCGATGCCGGGGATGGCCACCAATTGTTGGGCGTGTTCACCCGTGCGCGGATGGCGCGTGAGCATTTCAGCAAGATCCTGGCGCGCCGGGCCTATGTGGAAACCGCAGTGAACGCCGATGAGCTGACCTTTATCGCCAACCCGGGTGGCCGCTTGAGCGGGCGTATTCGGGTGCCGGGCGACAAGTCGATCTCCCATCGGTCGATCATGCTGGGTTCGCTGGCCGATGGCGTGACAGAGGTCGAAGGGTTCCTTGAAGGCGAAGATGCCTTGGCGACCCTGCAGGCGTTTCGCGACATGGGCGTGGTGATTGAGGGGCCGCACCATGGGCGTGTGACCATTCATGGGGTGGGCTTGCATGGTTTGAAGTCTGCGCCGGGGCCGATTTACCTGGGTAACTCCGGTACGTCGATGCGATTGCTGTCCGGGTTGCTGGCGGCACAGAGCTTTGACAGCGTGCTGACCGGTGATGTCTCGCTGTCCAAGCGTCCGATGAGTCGCGTGGCCAAGCCATTGCGGGAAATGGGTGCGGTGATCGAGACGGGGCCAGAAGGGCGTCCGCCGCTGACCATTCGTGGCGGTCAAGTGCTTAAAGGTCTGACTTATTCGATGCCAATGGCCAGCGCCCAGGTCAAATCCTGCTTGTTGCTGGCTGGGCTGTATGCCGAGGGCAAGACGGCGGTGACCGAACCTGCGCCGACCCGTGACCATACCGAGCGCATGTTGCGTGGGTTTGGTTATCCGGTGGCGGTGGAGGGGGCGACGGCGTCGGTAGAGTCGGGTCACGCGCTGACGGCGACCCATATTGAAGTGCCGGGGGATATTTCCTCTGCGGCGTTTTTCCTGGTGGCCGCCTCGATTGCCGAGGGCTCCGAGTTGCTGCTGGAGCATGTCGGCATCAACCCTACACGTACCGGGGTGATCGACATCCTGCGGCTGATGGGCGCGGATATCACCCTGCAAAACCCTCGCGAAGTCGGCGGCGAACCTGTGGCTGACCTGCGCGTACGTGCAGCGCCGTTGAAGGGGGTCGAGATTCCCGAGGCGCTAGTGCCGTTGGCTATCGATGAGTTTCCGGTGCTGTTCGTTGCGGCAGCCTGTGCCGAGGGTCGAACCGTGTTGCGCGGCGCCCAAGAGCTGCGCGTGAAGGAGTCTGACCGTATCCAGGTCATGGCCGATGGTCTGCTGGCGCTGGGGGTGAAGTGTGAACCGACCCCTGATGGGATTATCATCGACGGTGGCCTGATAGGGGGGGGTGAAGTCCATGCCCAGGGTGATCATCGGATTGCCATGGCGTTCAGTGTGGCTTCCCTGCTGGCGACGGCGCCGATTCGTATCCGTGACTGCGCCAATGTAGCTACGTCTTTTCCGAACTTTCTTACACTGTGTGCCCAAGTCGGCATCCGTGTTGCCCAAGAGGCTCAATTGTGAATATCAAAGCACCGGTGATTACCATCGACGGGCCAAGCGGCTCGGGCAAAGGCACGATCGCCGGCATCCTGGCCAAGCGCCTGGGTTGGTGCCTGCTGGATTCCGGCGCGCTGTATCGCCTGCTGGCCTTTGCCGCACGCAACCATGGCGTCGATCTCACCAACGAAGAATCCCTGAAGCTGCTGGCGGCGCACTTGGATGTGCAGTTTGTCGGCGCGACGGAAGGTCATCCACAACGCATTATCCTCGAAGGCGACGATGTGACCGATGACCTGCGTAATGAGCAGGTCGGCTCCTGGGCCTCCCAGGTTGCTGCGCTGCCGGCCGTGCGTGATGCCCTGCTGCAACGCCAACGGGCATTTCAGGAGCCGCCGGGCCTGGTGGCCGATGGCCGCGACATGGGCACAGTGGTGTTTCCCGAGGCACCATTGAAGATTTTCCTGACTGCCAGCGCCGAGGAGCGTGCTCGTCGCCGTTACTTGCAGTTGAAGGGCAAAGTCGATGGTGTTAGTCTGTCGAGTCTGCTAGATGAGATCCGTGCACGTGATGAACGTGACACCCAGCGTGCGGTAGCCCCGCTCAAGCCGGCGGCTGACGCCATACAGCTGGATTCCACGGAGTTGTCCATCGAGCAGGTGCTGGAACGCATCTTGAGTGAAATCGCCATTCGCGATATCGCCGGGTGATCAAGAAGGCCGCAGGGGACCAGTCATAGTCCTGCGGTGGCTTCTTTTAACTGAAACTGACCCACACCGTCTGGGGTGTGGAGATGGGCGTATTCTTCGCCCTTATCAACAGGAATTAAAATGAGCGAAAGCTTTGCGGAACTCTTTGAAGAAAGCCTAAAAACCCTGAACCTTCAGGCAGGCTCCATCATCACCGGTGTTATCGTTGATATCGATTACCAAGCTCGCTGGGTAACCGTTCACGCTGGTCTGAAGTCTGAAGCTCTGATCCCGCTGGAACAGTTCTACAACGATGCTGGTGACCTGACTATCAATGTCGGTGACGAAGTTCACGTTGCTCTGGACTCGGTTGAAGACGGTTTCGGTGAAACCAAGCTGTCCCGTGAAAAAGCCAAGCGCGCTGAATGCTGGATTGTTCTCGAAGCAGCCTTCGCAGCTGAAGAAGTGGTCAAGGGCGTTATCAACGGTAAGGTTAAAGGCGGCTTCACTGTCGACGTTAACGGCATCCGTGCGTTCCTGCCAGGTTCTTTGGTCGACGTTCGTCCTGTGCGCGACACCACGCACCTGGAAGGCAAAGAACTCGAATTCAAGGTCATCAAACTCGACCAGAAACGCAACAACGTTGTCGTTTCCCGTCGCAGCGTCCTGGAAGCAGAGAACTCCGCCGAGCGTGAAGCTCTGCTGGAATCCCTGCAGGAAGGCCAACAAGTCAAAGGTATCGTCAAAAACCTCACCGACTACGGCGCATTCGTCGACCTGGGTGGCGTGGATGGCCTGCTGCACATTACCGACATGGCTTGGAAGCGCATCAAGCATCCATCGGAAATCGTCAACGTTGGCGACGAGATCGATGTCAAGGTTCTGAAATACGATCGCGAACGCAACCGTGTTTCCCTGGGCCTGAAGCAACTGGGTGAAGATCCATGGGTTGCTATCAAAGCTCGTTACCCAGAAAGCACTCGCGTAACTGCGCGTGTTACCAACCTGACCGACTACGGCTGCTTCGCTGAGCTGGAAGAAGGCGTTGAAGGCCTGGTACACGTTTCCGAAATGGACTGGACCAACAAAAACATCCACCCTTCGAAAGTCGTACAAGTCGGCGACGAAGTGGAAGTTATGGTTCTGGACATCGACGAAGAGCGTCGTCGTATCTCCCTGGGCATCAAGCAGTGCAAATCTAACCCATGGGAAGATTTCTCTGGCCAGTTCAACAAGGGCGATAAAATCTCCGGCACCATCAAGTCGATCACCGATTTCGGTATCTTCATTGGTCTGGACGGCGGCATCGACGGCCTGGTTCACCTGTCCGACATCTCCTGGAACGAAGTTGGCGAAGAAGCTGTTCGTCGTTTCAAGAAGGGCGACGAGCTGGACACCGTTATCCTGTCGGTTGACCCAGAGCGCGAGCGCATCTCCCTGGGTATCAAGCAACTGGAAAGCGACCCGTTCTCTGAATACGTTCAGGACAACGACAAAGGCGCAATCGTTAAAGGCATCGTGAAAGAAGTTGACGCCAAAGGCGCCATCATCGTTCTGGCCGACGATATCGAAGCAACTCTGAAAGCCTCCGAAATCAGCCGTGACCGCGTTGAAGACGCGCGCAACGTTCTGAAAGAAGGCCAGGAAGTAGAAGCCAAGATCATCAGCGTTGACCGCAAGAGCCGTGTAATCCAGCTCTCCATCAAGTCGAAAGACGATGCTGAAGAGAAAGAAGCCATCCAAAGCTTGAAAGACAAGCCTTCGGATAGCATTGCTGCTGGTCCTACCACTCTGGGCGACCTGTTGCGTGCACAAATGGAAAAACAGAACTAAGTTCTGCTAGACCATAAAAAAGGGCGACTTCGGTCGCCCTTTTTTGTGCCTGAAATTCCTTGATCCAACAGCCGAGAACCAAGACGTTCAGCGCAGTGTCAGAACTGACTATAGTCTTAACAAAAGCGGCTCCCGTGTTGTGGCTTCAATAAGGAACTGAATGAACAGGCTTATCGTAGTATTCGTAGTGTTAGCGCTAGCAGGCTGCTCTGTTACCAGTGCCAAGACCCATGCCAGGCGCGGCGTCAGCGGCATAGAAGTCGATTGCTCAGGGTTGGGCAACAGCTGGGACAAGTGCGAGAGCCGTGCTGCTCGAGAGTGCAAGCAGCAGGGCTACAAGGTGATCACAAGGTCCAGTGACGCCAAGGACGAAGAGGGCGACTACCTCTTCGGCTGGAACCCCGCCGGCGCCGTAACCCGCACCATGTTGGTGATCTGCAATTGAGGGTGTAACGCGGGTATTGCAGGCATCTATCTAACCTGTATATAAGTTGCTGTATGGGCTGTTCAAATTCATCAAGTCATGCTAAAACCTTCGAAGCGCTTTTCCTAGCTGCTTGAAAAAGAAGGGAAAATTATGACGAAGTCGGAGTTGATCGAACGAATTGTCACCCATCAAGGGCTGCTCTCATCCAAGGATGTGGAGCTGGCTATCAAGACCATGCTTGAACAAATGTCCCAGTGCCTGGCAACGGGTGACCGGATTGAGATCCGGGGGTTTGGGAGTTTTTCGTTGCACTACCGTGCGCCACGGGTTGGACGGAATCCTAAGACTGGGCAGTCGGTGAGTCTGGATGGGAAGTTTGTGCCTCATTTCAAGCCGGGGAAGGAGTTGCGGGATCGGGTGAATGAGGAGGAAGAAGATGGGGTCTGAGTTTCTTTGAGGATAGCTGCCATGGGTAAAGTAGGGCGTATTTTCTTGGGGGTGACCCTGATCGCTCTCATCTTGTCGATCATCGCATTCGTGTTGGAAAACCAGCAGGGTGTGGCTTTGTCTTTTCTTGGGCGGATAAGCGCCAAATTACCGGTAGCTGTGTTTGTGGTGCTTGCTTTGATAGTTGGTGCCTTGATAGGACCCTTCTTGGGGGTGTTAACGAGGCTAGCGGGGCAGTCCAGGCGCTTGTGAGCGGATTACTCTTGTCTCGGCGATGGGCTTCAGTGAGGTCTAAGCTGTAAGCGGCTTAAGCGTTGATTGGTCGGTGCTACCATCAATTCGATATCAGGCGATTCGTTGTAATCTGGTGTCTACTTCTCTTGAGCTATACTCGGGGTAATATCGTTACTATTGGTTCGGATGTTTTATACGGTTAGCTCTGTTTTTTATAGCGTATTACCCGATTTGGTTTTTTAGAAGATTTCGCATGATGCGAGATCCCACGTTTGTAAGTGATATGTGTTCTGCTCGTCAGTCCAGCGTGTATTTTTAAGGCGCTCGGAATTTCGAAAGGTCTAGCGAGGGCAATTGGTAGTCGCCCGAATTTTCCATCAATCGTTCTCCTCCCCAAGTACCACGCAGTTTGAGATCAGTATTGGGCGCGATATCACCTTGAGCTATCCCGTGCAGAGCCTTGCTTGCCGTGAAGGAGTGCCCAAGGGGAGTGGGTCCTGGAGCGAGCATATAAGGCCTCATCGGCTGATGGGGGGCTGAGTACTCGTTAGGAAGGGCGTTCCAATATAAGCAAACTGGGGGGGGGGGATGAGAGCAAATAGTTGGCAAGCCACCCATGGCGCAGCTAGCTCTGTGCCCCAAATTGTCCTCGATTTGGTAGTTCAGAGGGCGAGAGCAGCCAGTGATCGGCTTTACAGGGGCTACTGTGATAAGCAACTTGGGGCGCCTCGGAGATGCTGGA
Organism: Pseudomonas kairouanensis; assembly: GCF_004682055.1. Classification (GTDB taxonomy): domain Bacteria; phylum Pseudomonadota; class Gammaproteobacteria; order Pseudomonadales; family Pseudomonadaceae; genus Aquipseudomonas; species Aquipseudomonas kairouanensis. Next base: position 60,576 of record NZ_QUZU01000002.1, read on the forward strand.
AGATTGATAGGCACGAGAAGCTGATGCTTGATAGAGCCTGTGGTATATGCCGATGAAGTATCTATGCTATTTGCTCGGCGCCTTAATGGTTTTTCCCGTGAAGATGCTCGAGATTCGCGGTGTGAATTACAAGTTAGATGAGTTTTTGCTTGTTTTTATAGGTATGGTTTATTTGTGCGCTCGTCACGCTAAGCCTGTGATGTTGGGTTATATCTTTATTGTCCTGTTTTATTTTTTTTACGGGGTAATACTGGTTTATGTGAGTGGCCTTGTTGTTAACTACGATGTGTTCTTTCGTATACTACAGGTATTGCTTGTCATCATTGTCATGTCGCTGATGTCTGATGTTGAAAAAACGGCGATGCTTGATGGGATGGCCAATTGGGGGCCGGTGTTTGCGCTATTGATAGTGTTCTATCTGGTATTCAATTTGGACTACTCAGCAAGTATTTTGGTGGAAAGTCAGCAATACTATAAGGATTTCTTCAATGGCCCATATTCATTTCTGAGTGTGCACATTAATACGGTTGGTGCGGTATTGCTGCTGTCGATCTATTTGAATTTGTTGAAGTATAAAGTTACCGGGAATACGATGTATTTGTTGCTCAGCATGTTTATGCTGCTTCCGCCTCTAATGCTCTTGTCCAAGGGGGACGTGCTGGCCGTCGCGCTCGCTTTGGTTTATCTGTATTTCGCAAAATTTAGAGTGCCGAATTTGTTCTTTGCGTTCCTGGCGCTAGCAGCGGTAATCGCCGCCGTTAGCGGAGATTTTTCCCGGTTTGACCCGACGCGAGAGATTCTCTACAGCACTGCACTGGAGGCATTTATTCAAAATCCATTCGGATACGGCATCGGCACTGAAAGCCAGGTTATATTCGCGTTGTCTGGAGTTAATTACCCCGCCCATAACTTTTTGTTAAGCGCTGCAATCGAGACGGGTGTGGTGGGGGTGGCGTTTTTCCTTGCGTTGGTAATTTATAGTTATCGGCGAAATAAAAGCCTTCTGGCCAGGGCATTTTTATTGGCATTCGTTGTGGTGGGATCTTTTGGTAATGTGATGTATTTTTACAAGTATCACTTCGTGTTTTTTATGATTATAAATGCTTTGTTTGACAAGGTGTATTGTCGGTCAGTGCAATTACGTAGTCAAAGATAGGCCGTGATCTAAGTGAATTAAGATGGGGTGAACTGGGATGCCTAGGGCGAAAATTGGAATTGTAGTTGCTACGTACAATAGTGAGCGAACACTGCGCGAGTGTTTGGATTCTATTTTGGCGCAGAACTTTAAAGACATTTATTTGTATATTCAAGATGGCGGTAGCACTGATGAGACGTTACATATTATAAAAGAATACGAAATGGCGAGATTTTCCAGTGAGAAGGATTCTGGCGTTTACAATGCATGGAACAAGGCATTGGTGCAGGTGGATGCAGAATGGATAACGTTCCTGGGGAGTGACGATTATTTTAGCTCGCCATCGGCGCTATCATCGGTAATTGAACACCTAGATGCTGCCCGCGAGCGCGGCATTAACATCGTCTATGGAAAAAATAATCTCGTCGATCAGTCTGGAGCATATATTGCAGAGGTTGGTCTGCCTTGGGAGATGGCAAGTGTCGGTTTGAAAAACAAGATGACGATACGTCACCCGGGTTGCTTTCATCATGCTTCTTTGTTTGACGCAGGGAATGGATTTGACGAGAGTTATAAGGTAATAGGTGATTACCATTTTATTCTGCGCGCGCTTCGTGCGCAGGAGGCTGGCTTTTATCCTTTTTCAGTCGTCTCTCATCGCGTGGGAGGGCTTAGTAATAAGCCGAGTTTGATGATGTCTATTATTCGTGAGAATTTCAGGCTTCGGAAAGAGTTGGCTCTATCTCCAGTGTATTTGGTTGACTCGATTTTTCTCAAGCGATTGACTCTTTTCGTGCTTAGTGTTGTGTTGGGTGATCGTGGGGTGATGAGGCTGCTATCGGTTTATGGAGGGGCTGTGAAGAAATGAAAATCTGCTATGTGGTTCCGGCCATTGTTAATAAAGCCCCTATTTTAGTGGTTTTGCAGTTGTGCGAGCAGATGCTTCTTAAGGGGCATGATGTTACGGTGCTTTATTTTGACGAGCGTGTCGAGATTGAGTTGCTCGCGGGTGTAAGCTTTGAGCGAGTTGGTTTTTATAGGACCTTTGATTTTTCTATCTATGATGTAGTTCACTCTCACTTGTTGAGAGCTGATGCTTTTGTATTCAGAAATAAATCGTTATTTGGTAAGGTGCGCTATGTAAGTACGCTGCATAATTATGTGGAGAGGGAATTGTATTTTCACTACAACAAATTTGTCTCTTTTGTTTTTAGTTTTATTTGGAATGTATGTTGGTTGCGACACAATCGTTTGGTTGTTTTGAGTGAGGATGCGGTTAAGTACTACTCGAGGTTTTCATATAATAAGAAAATAACCCGGGTTTACAATGGTCGGGATGTTGTTATTAATTATGGTTTGATCGAGGATTGGTGCGCTACTGAGATCAGCGCGTTAAAGGCTTGTGTAGATGTTTTATTGGGTACGTACTGCGTGCTCACTGCCACTAAAGGCGTTGATCAGTTAATTAGGTTGTTGAGTGAAAATGCTCGGGTGGGGCTGGTGGTTATTGGTGATGGGCCGGCGAAGAAGTCATTGCAAGAGCTGAGTGTAACGTTGGGTGTTGATAATCGTTGTGTCTTTATTCCGTCCGTTCCATATGCGCACCAATGTAATATTTTTTTCGATGTATTTGCCATGCCTTCGCGCGCGGAAGGTTTTGGGCTTGCTTTGATTGAGGCTGCCCTCCATTCGAAAAAGATCGTGTGCTCAGATATCCCTATCTTTCGGGAACTTTTCACTGAGGAGGCGGTTTGTTTTTTCAAAGTGGATGATGTGCCTAGCCTTAACGCAGCGGTGATGAAGTGCGTGGCCGACGAGTCTAAGGCAGCGGCGGTGCTGAAAGTTGCTCGTGAGCGTTATAGCTCTTCTGCGATGGCGTCCAGCTATCTTATGGTCTATGAGGGGTTGCAGCGTGACTAACTTTAAGGTTTTGGTTACCGGTGGGTCAGGCTTTATAGGGACCAACTTGGTGTGCCGGCTAAAGGAATTGGGGTGTGCGGTTCTAAGCCTTGATGTGGCGCCACCCAGAAATAGTGACAATTTCGACGTCCACCACTATTGTGATATTTGCGATTTAGAGCTACTGGCTGAGGCGTTTGAGTTATTCAAGCCCAATTATGTATTTCACCTTGCGGCGCGTACAGATCTTTGTGGTAAGACCCTGGAGGACTACCGGGAAAATATTGCGGGTGTGGAGAACTTGTGCAAGGTTCTGTCCTCGGCTCATTACGTCAGGCATACCGTATTTGCTTCCAGTATGCTGGTTTGTAGGGCTGGGCATATACCGTCTACGATCGAAGATGTTTCGCCGACTACGGTATACGGCAAAAGCAAGGTAGAGGGTGAGCGCATCGTTAAGAAGTGGAAGGCGCAGGTACCCAGATGCACTATCGTACGTCCTACATCTATTTGGGGGCCTTGGTTTGGAGAACCTTATCGAAATTTCTTCGATATAGTGCTCGCCGGTCGCTATATTCGAATTGGCAATGCGTCGAGCACGAAAACGTACGGTTATGTAGAAAACACAGTGAATCAGATCATTTCTATTTCTCAATCGCCTGACGACAGGGTTGAATATTATTATATTGGTGATACGCCACCCCTGAATGTCGATGAGTGGAGTTTGAGCATTGTATCGCTTGCAGGTCGTCGGAAGCCGATCAAGGCGCCGATGTTTTTTTTCCACAGCTTGGCGCTTGTTGGTGATGCCTGCAATTTTGTCGGTTTGAGGTTTCCTTTTGGTAGTTTTAGGCTGAGAAACATGACAACTGATAATGTTGTGAATTGCTCTCCTGCGGAAAAGTCGAATGCATACCCCGCAGTAGGGCAGGAGGAGGGCATTGCGAAAACATTGTCATGGCTGAAGGTGCCATCAGTTGCAAAATAGTCGCATATCTCGAGTTGTCCCACCGCTTCATGGTGGGGCGCTCAAGGACGTAATTTCCTTTTCTGGATGGGGATTCGCAAGCTTCAGCATGCATGTGCTAGGTGGTGCTTTACCTGTTAAATCAAGGGTCTACGCTTGCTCAAACACTTTTCAGTGCTCCGGCGTCATGCTAAGGTTCTCATTGTCGCCAGGCTTTATGTTCGGTCGGTATAAGTGCTTTGTGCTGTCGAGTCATCCAGCGGTAGTGCTGTTTCGGTCGTGTTGTTAAATACGTTTTTTGTAAAGTCTGGACGTGTGGTGGAGGTACAGGACCCGCGTATTTCCGAAGGGGCTGAATTGCGACGGAATATAGAAGATGTCTTTAAATTTCATTGATTTTCCCAAAGTTACCCGTTGTGTGCTGAAGGGCTGTAATGTATGAATAGCGCTCGCAAGAGCGTAGCAGCGAACTTCCTGGGGCAGATCTGGGCAGCCTTGATGGGAATCTGCTTTGTACCTTTGTACTTAAAGTTTATTGGCGTTGAAGGTTACGGCTTAATTGGATTGTTTGTAATTCTTTCTGCTGCGATGACGATGCTTGATGGGGGGGCGGTGCGGTGGCGACTACAGAGGCTTCAGTATATGAGGCGGCTTCGCCGACTGAAAAACTAAAAGTGGTTTTACTACTGAGAAGCGTTGAGTGGATATTTTGGGGTGTAGCGCTCACGGCCGGCACGGTCGTCATATGTTTGGCACCGGTGATTTCTTACTATTGGCTTGATGTGACGCCCAGCAAGCTGGAGTCGGTGACTCAGTCGCTAAGAGTCATGGGCGTGGCGTTGGTTCTTCAGTTTCCTATCGCATTCTATTATGGCATTCTGACAGGGCTTCAGAAGCAAGTCGAATTAAATATTGCGACCTTTGTTTTTGCAACGTTGCGTTCGGTCGGTACTGTGCTGGTGTTGTGGCTTGTTTCACCTACGGTCGAGTGGTTCTTCATATGGCAGTGTGTGATAAATGTTCTGACCGTTTTTATTTTGCGTATTCAGTTGGTTCGAGAGTTGGGCTGCTGGAAGCAATCTCGGCCGTTTTCTGTTGAGGCGCTGCGTCGCCTTCGTGGCTTTGCAGTTGGTGTTGGGGTGACAAACGCCCTGGCGTTTTTATTGATGCAGGCCGACAAAATCGTGTTGTCAAAAACGCTGTCATTGACGGATTTTGGTTATTACATGCTTGCGTGGACGTTAGGAACGATTGCCTTCAGGATGATATCGCCAGTCTTTAATGCTTATTATCCTAAACTCGTTGCAGCGGTGGCTTCTGGAGATACAGCAGATGTGTTTGGGTCATACATCAGGGCAAGTCAGATACTGTCGATGCTGGTCGTTCCGTTTTCTGTGTGGATTGCAGTGTACAGCCACCCGTTGCTTGCGCTGTGGACCAGGGATTCGAATATCGCCGCCGCTGCCAGCGGACCGCTCGTGATACTGATTGTGGGTACGATGGTTCGTTCGTTTATGCATATGCCTTATGCGTTGCAATTGGCCCATGGCTGGACCCGGTTCAGCGTCTGGCAAAATTTATCGCCGCGCGTCTTGTGGTCCCATTGACGTATTATTTGGCCAGTACCTACGGGCTCACCGGTAGTGCATGGCCTTGGCTGTTACTGAACTTGGGTTTTGTTGTCTTGTACCCGCCGATTATTTTTAGAAAGTTAGGTGTCAAGCCGTCGAAGCTTTGGTACCTGGAAGCAATTGTCATCCCAATAATGATTTCAGTGTGTTCATTGTGGTTTTTCAAGTTGATCTATGACGTTTTAAGTGTCGGTAATATTTTTTTGATTTTTTTATCGCTAGGGGTAAGCTATGTTCTCGTGGCGCTCCGGTTGTTCGTTTTTCGCTTTGATATCCAGAGGGTTCAGTGGAGAATTGCACTGTAATACATTAATGAGCCCTATGACGCTGGCGCAGCCTCGGCAGCCCTTGTTCAAATTGGCAGTGGCTTTGATGCGCTACGAGCTTAGTTTTTAATCGGTTGGGGCTTAATCTTCTCTCGAGCGAAAAAATAATATGCGTGTTGCTTTCGATTATCAAATATTCGCCTTGCAAAACTACGGTGGAATTTCTCGTTATTTTTGCCGCATTGCCGAGCAGATGGCTCAGGCGGGTACCGATGTGAGGGTTTTTTCGCCCCTATACCGCAATGCTTATTTAAATGAATTGTCTGACGAGATCGTTCATGGGCGTTGGATAGAAAATTATCCGCGTTATACAGCTAGGCTCATGCTGGGGTATAACCGTCTTCAAGGGCGAGTGGCGATGAGCCGTTGGCGGCCCCAGGTGGTGCATGAAACCTATTACGCCCGTTCTAGCACGGCCCCCAAGGGGTGCCCGACTGTTCTGACGGTCTACGATATGATCCATGAACTGTACCCCGAAAGCTTCTCTTCAGAAGATAAGACATCCCAGCTCAAGCGACGGGCGGTAGAGCGTGCGGACCACGTCATCTGTATTTCAGAGAGCACACGGCAAGACCTCATGAGGCTGTTTGCTGTCCCCGAAAGCAAGTTGTCTGTTGTTCACTTGGGCTTTGAGCAATTCAAACTGGTCGCGGAAAAAAAACAGGCCCGGTGGCCCAGACCCTACCTGTTGTATGTCGGGGCGCGCTTTGCCTACAAGAACTTCGCCGGGCTGCTTCGTGCCGTGGCGGGCTCAACACGGTTGAAGTCGGATTTCGACATTGTTGCCTTTGGCGGCGGTGGATTCTCCGCAAGCGAACATGAGTTGATGCAGCGCCTCGGTTTTGCAGTGGGTCAGGTGCGGCAGATGGGTGGGGACGATGCGTTAATGGGTGACCTCTATGAGGGCGCCCAGGCGTTCGTCTATCCGTCTATCTATGAGGGCTTTGGCCTTCCTCCGTTGGAGGCGATGGCGCATTCTTGCCCTGTCATCAGTAGTGGTACCAGTTCAATGCCTGAAATCATCGGTGATGCAGGTGTTTTTTTCGACCCTGTTAATGATGATGAAATGGCTGGAGCGATAGAAAGGGTGGTTTACTCTGACAGCGAAGTTGCGAGATTGGTGGCGCTCGGTCATGAGCGCTTAAATCATTTTTCATGGCAGCGCTGTAGCCAAGAAACACTATCGATCTACAATTCATTACAAAGGTAATACTTTGGAATATTCAGAAAAAACCGCCCTGATTTGCGGTGTGAGTGGCCAAGATGGTGCTTATCTCGCAAAGCTGTTGCTGAGTAAGGGCTATTCCGTTTGGGGGACATCCCGGGATGCGCAGGGCTCTTCATTCGTAAATCTGAGACGACTGGACATATTCTCCAGGGTGAAATTGCTGTCGATGGTGCCCGAGGACTTTCGCAGTGTTTTCATGGCACTCAAGCGTAGCGAGCCAGATGAAGTCTACTTTCTGGCAGGGCAGTCTTCAGTCGGACTGTCGTTCGAGCAGCCTGCTGAAACAATTCAGAGCATTACGCTGGGTACACTGAATATGCTTGAAGCATGTCGGATGACGGAACGTCCGATTCGCTTTTATCAAGCGGGCTCCAGCGAGTGTTTTGGTGATACCAATGGCGAGCCAGCTTCCGAGGGCACCGCTTTCCATCCTCGAAGCCCTTATGCCGTGGCTAAGTCCTCAGCGTTCTGGCTGGTTGATAACTACCGTGAGGCTTATAATCTTTTTGCGTGTACGGGCATCTTGTTTAACCATGAATCCCCTTTACGCCCCTCCAGATTTGTAACACAAAAAATCGTGACTACGGCCAAACGAATTGCTGCGGGGTCCAAGGAGCGGTTGACGCTTGGGCGTCTGGATATCGCGCGTGATTGGGGAGCCGCCTCGGAGTACGTTGATGCAATGTGGCGGATGCTGCAGTGTGACGACCCCAGTGATTTCGTGATCGCAACCGGTCAAACGCATAAGCTGGAAAGCTTTGTCACTGAAGCATTCACACAATTGGGCCTCGACTGGAAGGCTCATGTCGACCAATCGACTGAGTTCTTTCGACCCACTGATCTATTGGTCAGTCGCGCCTGTCCAGAGAAGGCCGAACAGGTTTTGGGCTGGAAGGCAAAATCGACGATGCCTGATGTCATTACCTGCATGCTAAATGCGATTTAACAGTAACTCTAAGAATTTTAGGACTTAAACATGACCCTGAAGAAAGCGCTAATTACCGGGATCACCGGCCAGGACGGCTCTTACTTGGCCGAACTGTTGTTGGAAAAAGGCTATGAAGTCCACGGTATCAAACGACGCGCATCCTCCTTTAATACACAACGTGTTGATCACATCTATCAGGATCCGCATGTTGATAATCAGTGCTTTATCTTGCATTACGGGGATCTCACCGACTCGTCGAACCTGACCCGCATCATTCAGGAGGTGCAACCTGACGAGGTTTACAACCTCGGCGCGCAATCTCACGTGGCTGTGAGCTTTGAGTCTCCGGAATATACGGCTGACGTCGATGCAATGGGCACCCTGCGAATTCTCGAGGCGATCCGTCTGCTCGGGCTCGAGAAAAAGACCCGTTTCTACCAAGCCTCCACTTCCGAACTCTATGGCCTGGTGCAAGAAACACCGCAGAAAGAAACCACACCGTTCTATCCGCGCTCGCCCTACGCTGTTGCGAAACTCTACGCGTACTGGATTGTGGTCAACTACCGCGAAGCATATGGCATGCATGCCTGTAACGGCATTCTCTTCAATCACGAATCACCGCGACGTGGCGAGACTTTTGTCACCCGAAAAATCACCCGTGGTCTTGCAAACATTGCCCAGGGCCTTGAACAGTGCCTTTACATGGGTAACATGGATGCGTTGCGAGATTGGGGTCATGCCAAAGACTACGTTCGCATGCAATGGATGATGCTGCAGCAAGACGTACCTGAAGATTTCGTTATTGCGACAGGCGTTCAGTATTCTGTACGCGACTTCATTCGTTGGTCTGCTGCTGAGCTTGGCCTGACCTTGCGTTTTGAAGGCACAGGTGTAGATGAGCGGGGCATCATCGAGTCGATTGTTGGAGATAAGGCCCCAGCGCTCAAAGTCGGCGATACGCTCGTTCGTGTTGATCCACGTTATTTCCGCCCGGCCGAAGTTGAAACACTGCTTGGAGATCCTACCAAGGCCAAGACGAAGTTAGGTTGGGTACCGGAAATCACTGCCCAGGAGATGTGTGCGGAAATGGTTCGCGAGGATTTGAAAGTCGCCCAGCGTCATGCATTGTTGAAGAATCATGGCTATGACTTGCCGGTGTCGCTGGAGAACTAACATGCCACGTCAATTGAGCGAATGTGTTTTTGTTGCTGGCCACAAGGGGATGGTAGGTTCGGCCATCGTCCGGCGTCTTCAAGCGTTGGGTTATATCAATATTGTGACCCGCGACAGGGCTCAATTGAATTTGCTGGATCAACGCGCGGTGACGGAATTTTTTGCCGAAAACAAAATCGAGCAAGTCTATATGGCAGCGGCCAAGGTGGGTGGCATTTATGCCAACAACAACTACCCGGCCGAGTTCATCTACGAAAACCTGACAATGCAGGCGAACATTGTCCATGCGGCGCACCAGCACGATGTGCAGAAAATTTTGTTTCTCGGCTCCTCGTGCATCTATCCCATCAAGGTTCTGCAGCCGATGGCTGAAGAAGCGCTGCTGACCGGGGTTCTTGAACCTACCAATGAGCCTTACGCGATTGCGAAGATCGCCGGGATCAAGTTGTGCGAGAGTTACAACCGCCAATATGGGCGTGACTATCGCAGCGCAATGCCCACTAACCTGTATGGCCCGAATGATAACTTCCACCCGCAAAACTCCCACGTCATACCGGCGCTTCTGCGTCGGTTCCATGACGCCGTCGAACAGGGCGTTGAGGAGGTTGTCATATGGGGCAGCGGCACGCCGATGCGTGAATTCCTGCATGTCGATGACATGGCCGGCGCCTCAGTTTACATCATGGAATTGGATCAGGACCTGTATGGCGCCTATACCCAGCCGATGCTCTCTCATATCAACGTCGGTACCGGGGAGGACTGCACTATTCGAGAGCTGGCCGAAACCATCGCCAAGGTCACCGGATTTAAGGGGCGGCTGAGTTTTGATGCCACTAAGCCGGACGGGCCGCCAAGAAAGCTGATGGATGTTTCGCGTCTAGGGCGACTAGGATGGCGTGCGACTATCAGCCTCGAGGACGGGTTGCGAGATGCCTATGCCTGGTTCTCCGATAACGCCTTGCAAGCTCGTTCGCGCTAGGCTGAAAATCCATCCTAGCAGCCTTTTCCAAGGCTTGGGTTATCCACTTAATGGTTCCCGTGCATACTACACTCGCGCCTGCACCGCAGCGCTGACCTCGGTCTCAAAGGATGATTGAATGTTTCTCCCAGTAATCATGGCGGGCGGCTCAGGCACCCGGCTATGGCCACTCTCTCGTCAACTGAACCCCAAGCAGTTTCTACCCTTGGTAGATGCGGACCTGACGATGCTCCAGTCCACGATCAAGCGCCTTGATGGGCTTGAGCACGGGCTGCCGCGGTTGATATGCAATGAACATCACCGCTTTCTTGCTGCCGAACAGCTGCGGCAATTGGGGCTGGAAGACGCCAATATCATTCTTGAACCTGTCGGCCGGAACACGGCACCAGCCATCACTCTGGCTGCGCTTCAGGCTTTGAGCGAGCAGGACGATCCGATCATGCTGGTGCTGGCTGCTGACCACTTGATCCAGGATGTCGAAGCCTTTCAGAAGAGCATTTCAACGGCACTTTTGCTCGCAGAGTCTGGCAAGTTGGTCACGTTCGCAATTACGCCTACGAGCCCTGAGACGGGCTATGGATACCTTCAATTGGGCACATCCGTTGGGGGGGGAGGGTTTCAGGTCAGTAAATTCGTTGAAAAGCCTGACTTGAGTACCGCGAAGTCTTATCTGGCCCAAGGTGATTACTTCTGGAATAGCGGCATGTTTATGTTCCGCGCCAGCCGTTTTATCCAGGAGTTGGAAAAGTTTCATCCAGAAATCGTGTCGGTATGTCGCGATGCCTTGGCCGGCGGCCAGCAAGATATGCATTTTACCCGGGTTGACGGCGCCATCTTTGCCACCAACCCAGACGTGTCCATCGACTATGCCGTGATGGAAAAAACCTCGGATGCGGTAATGGTGCCCTTGAACGCCGGTTGGAGCGACATCGGCTCGTGGTCGGCTCTCTGGGAGGCCGGCGAGAAAAACGCGCAAGGCAACCTGTTCAAAGGTGATGTGCTATCGGAGAAAACCACCGGCAGTTACGTTCATGCGACTCATCGACTGGTCACCACTGTAGGTGTGCAAGACCTGATTATTGTGGAAACCAAGGACGCAGTCCTTGTGGCGCATAAAGACCAAGTTCAGGAAGTCAAAAAGATCGTCGATCAACTCAAGGCCGGTCAACGCAAAGAGCAGGTAAACCACCGCGAGGTTTATCGCCCCTGGGGTGTTTACGATTCCATTGATAGGGGCGAGCGTTATCAGGTCAAACGCATTACGGTCAAACCAGGTGAGAAGCTTTCGGTGCAGATGCATCATCACCGCGCCGAACATTGGGTGGTCGTGAGTGGCACTGCCCGCGTCACGAATGGGGAGAAGATCTACCTCGTCACGGAGAACCAATCCACGTTCATCCCCATTGGCCAGGTGCATGCACTAGAAAATCCAGGAATGATTCCCCTGGAACTGATTGAAGTTCAATCAGGGTCTTATCTGGGAGAGGATGATATCGTACGGTTTGAAGATATATACGGTCGCGTAAAGGGTTGATGTCTTGAAGATCTCGATTATCACGGTTTCATACAATAGTGAAAAAACAATAAGAGACACTATTGAATCTGTGTTGGCGCAAACCTATTCGGACATTGAATACATCATCGTGGATGGTGGGTCCAAAGATAATACGATGGGTGTGGTCGCGGAGTATGCAGAGTCTATAGCGACCATTGTGAGCGAGCCGGATCGCGGGATATACGACGCGATGAACAAAGGTATCGCGCTGGCCTCCGGCGATGTTATCGGTATTCTCAACTCCGATGATTTCTACGAGAGCCCTTCGTCGCTGGAGAGCGTTGCTGCAGTATTTCGTCTAAAACCAGACGATGCGTTGATTTTTGGCGATGTCGTTTTCGTAAAACCTGACGACCTGCAGCGAGTGACACGGGTCTATCGCGCCGCTCATTTCAAGGCCTGGAAGCTTCGGTTTGGATGGATGCCTCCGCATCCGGGCACGTTCATAAGAAAGCACGCGTACATGGAAGTCGGTGACTATTCCTTATTGTACGCGATATCGGCGGACTATGAGATGTTTGTTCGGTTGCTGCTGACCAAACAATTTAGCTTCTCGTATATCGACAAGGTATTGGTTCGCATGCGTTCCGGTGGTGTCAGTACTTCCGGTATCAAAAGCAGCCTGAAACTCAATAGGGAGATCGTTCAGGCCTGTCGGCGAAATGGCGTCTATACCAACTTGCTCATGGTCCTCAGTAAGATTCCATTCAAGTTGTTGGAGTACTTCAAGCGCTCGGGAACGCGGCGTTGATGGAACACATCTTCATTACCGGTGCGGGCGGCTTTTTGGGTCAGGACCTGATCCGTCGCTTGCAATCAGAGGATCGATATCGTTTGTCGGCCTCGGTGCGTAATGCCGAGACCAATGTCGCTGCGGGCGTGGTTACGCATTTCACCGGCGCCATGGACACCCAGACATCCTGGGCGGCAGCCCTGACAGGTGTGGACGTTGTCGTTCACTGCGCCGCTCGTGTGCATATCATGGCCGATAAGTCAGAGGATCCGCTTCAGGCTTTTCGCGACGTTAACGTTGGCGCCACGTTGCACCTAGCTCGACAGGCTGCAGCAGCCGGGGTTCGTCGCTTTGTATTTATCAGCTCGATCAAGGTCAATGGCGAAGAGTCCCAGGTCGGCAGGCCTTACACCCCCGATGACGGGCCGAAGCCAATCGACGCCTATGGTCTTTCCAAATGGGAAGCTGAAAAAGAGCTGTTGCGATTGGCCGAGGAACTCGAGATGGATATTGTCATCATTCGCCCCGTGCTTATCTACGGCCCAGGCGTAAAAGCAAACGTTCAAAACATGATGCGTTTTTTGCGCAAAGGCATCCCGTTGCCATTGGGCGCTATTCACAACAAACGCAGCTTTGTCGCCCTTGATAACGTGACGGACTTAATCGTGACTTGTCTGGATCATCCCGCCGCCAGCAATCAAGTTTTTCTCGTCAGTGATGATGAGGACCTTTCTACCACCGATCTGTTGCGCAAAATGGCGCGTGCGCTGCATACGCCGGCGCGTTTAGTGCCCGTTCCATCCTGGCTACTCAAGGGTACGGCTAAGCTTTTGGGAATGTCCGGATTTTCTCAGCGGCTGTGCGGGACGTTGCAGGTCGATATCAGCAAGACGCGTTCATTGCTTGGATGGGCACCTCGTATCGGTGTTGATCAAGCACTTGACGCTACGGCACGTCATTTTCTGGATCAGAATAAAAGATGAATTTCCTTTGGCTACTCCCCGGCTTGGCGGGTGTTTCGCTTCTGCTGACGTGGTTGCTTAGGCGTTATGCCCTATCGACCAGTTTGATCGATACACCCAACGCCCGCAGTTCTCACTCTGTTCCAACCCCCAGGGGTGGCGGGGTGGCGATTGTGATCAGCTTTCTAGCAGCAGTCCCTGTGCTGGCTTTTGCCGACCTTTTGCCGTGGTCATGGGCGTGGGCCATATTGGGCGCCGGGATGGGCGTGGCAATCCTGGGGTTTATGGATGACCACGAGCATATTTCCGCACGTTGGCGGCTCCTCGGTCATTTTCTTGCCGCCGCCTGGGTATTGTTTTTTCTACATGGACTGGGTCCGGTCAAGGTGTTCGGTTGTCTCCTGGACCTCGGCTGGTTCGGGAACTTCCTGGCCGTTCTTTATCTGGTCTGGTTATTGAATCTCTACAACTTCATGGACGGCATCGATGGCATTGCAAGCGTTGAGGCTCTTTGCGCCTGCTTGGGTATGAGTGTCATCTATTGGTGGGTTGAACAGCCACTACTCGTGTGGACGCCGCTGGTTTTCAGTATGGCGGTAGTGGGGTTTCTGTTTTGGAACTTCCCACCGGCTAGAATTTTCATGGGCGATGCCGGAAGCGGGTTTATTGGTATTATGCTGGGCACCTTTTCATTGCAGGCCGGTGCTGTTTCCCCCCAGTTGTTCTGGGCATGGTTGATCATGTTGGGGGTTTTCATCGTGGACGCCACCTTCACCCTGATACGCCGACTAGTCCGCGGGGACAAGGTCTATGAGGCACATCGCAGTCACGCCTATCAGTTTGCCTCCCGGCAGTTTGGTTATCACCGCCCGGTCACGCTGGCGGTTGCGGGCATCAATATATTCTGGTTGTTCCCAGTAGCGCTTTCGGTCGTGCTATTGGATATCGATGGACTTTTTGGACTCGCTCTCGCTTATGCCCCACTGGTTTGGCTGGCAGTAAGGTTTCACGCCGGAGCGTTGGAGAAGTTTGATGCGAACTGATCATTCTGAATATCCAAGTGCAGACTAAAATATTCTGATAGCTAGATCTGCCCTGCATTTTTTATTTGCAGGTGAATGTCATTTTGGAGAGTAAAGATGGATCGGATGCGCACGCTGCTGCTGGGCTTGCCAAGGCGTTACAAGCGCGTTCTGCAGGTTCTGACCGACGTCTTGATGGTGTGGATCGCTTTGTGGATGGCCTTTGTAGTGCGGCTGGGCATTGATGAAATGGTCAATCCTGTTCGGATGCATTTCTGGCTGTTCATTTCTGCGCCGATCATTGCCATTCCTTTGTTCGTACGATTTGGCATGTACCGGGCGGTCATGCGTTATTTCGGCAACGATGCGCTGATCGCGATCATTAAGGCCGTCAGCTTGTCAGCATTGATATTGGCGCTGGTGGTCTATTGGTACAGCAATCATCAAAACGTAGTTCCGCGTTCTATCGTGTTCAACTATTGGTGGCTGAGCCTGATCATGATCGGTGGCTTACGCCTGGGAATGCGTCAGTATTTCCTGGGGGATTGGTTCACCGCGTCGCAGCACGTGCCTTTTACCAGTCGTGACGATGGCTTGATCAAAGTCGCCATCTACGGAGCCGGCTCTGCGGGGAATCAACTGGTCGCCGCACTGCGAATGGGTCGAGTCATGCGCCCAGTGGCATTTATTGATGACGATTCCAGTATTTCCGACCGCGTCATATCGGGCTTGCACGTTTATAATCCCAAGCACATTCAACAAATGATCGAGGCAACAGGCGCTCAGGAAATCCTTTTAGCCATCCCCTCGTCCAATCGCGGCCGCCGTCGTGAAATCCTCAGCTTCCTCGAAGGCTTTCCACTCCACGTGCGAAGCGTTCCCGGCTTCATGGACCTCGCTAGTGGGCGCGTTAAAGTCGATGATATCCAAGAAGTAGATATTGCAGACCTGCTGGGTCGCGATGCTGTCCCGGCCCAGGCTGATTTGCTTGAGCACTGCGTCAAGGCTCAAGTTGTACTGGTTACCGGCGCGGGTGGCTCCATCGGTTCTGAGCTTTGTCGGCAGATTGTTTCCCTAAGGCCAACGACTTTGCTGTTGTTTGATCATAGCGAATTCAATCTATACACCATTCTGTCCGAGTTGGAGCAACGCATCGCGCGGGAGTCTATGCCACTGAAGCTTCTACCGATTCTCGGATCAGTGCGTAACCAGGGGAAACTACTCGACGTGATGAAGACCTGGCATGTCGATACTGTCTACCATGCAGCGGCCTACAAACACGTCCCGATGGTTGAACACAATGTTGCAGAAGGTGTGTTGAACAACGTCATTGGAACACTGAATACAGCACAGGCCGCGCTTCAGGCGGGTGTTGCCAATTTCGTATTGATCTCGACCGACAAGGCCGTGCGCCCCACGAACATTATGGGGAGCACCAAACGGCTGGCTGAATTGACGCTTCAAGCCCTGAGCCGAGAGTTGGCCCCCGTACTGTTCGGCGACAAGTCCAATGTGTCCCGCGTCAATAAAACACGCTTCACGATGGTTCGGTTTGGCAACGTTCTAGGGTCCTCGGGCTCGGTGATTCCGTTGTTCCACAAGCAGATCAAGTCCGGCGGGCCGCTGACAGTTACCCACCCGAAGATCACGCGTTACTTCATGACGATCCCAGAGGCCGCCCAACTCGTCATTCAAGCGGGCTCCATGGGCCAGGGTGGGGATGTATTTGTATTGGATATGGGCGAGCCGGTGAAAATCATCGAGCTAGCCGAGAAGATGGTTCATCTCTCTGGACTGAGCGTACGTTCCGATAAAAACCCCCAAGGTGACATCTCCATCGAGTTCACCGGCTTGCGCGCCGGTGAAAAACTTTACGAGGAGTTACTGATTGGCGATAACGTCGTCGCGACACAGCACCCGATGATTATGAGCGCCAGTGAAGATCATCTGTCGTGGGATGTGCTCAAGGGCAAACTGAACGAGCTATTGGTAGCGGTCGATGAGGACGATTACGCGAGTATCCGTGAGCTCCTTCGCGACACAGTCAGCGGCTACTCCCCCGACGGCGAAATCGTCGACTGGATCTACCAGCAGCGCCGCCTCGAACCTTGATTTAACACCTTGTTACTCAACCACTTTTGACGAATCCCCAACGTCGCCTAAGTTAGAAAAGCAGCTTCGGAAAGCTGCTTTTCCACTTATCGATTCCAAGGAGCGTCAAATGCAAAACACCTACCTAACCTCCCTAATCTTCGCCTTCCTCACCACCCTTTCCGTTACCACCACCGCAGCGCCTTCTATCAAACCCGAACCCCCAACTCCCATCACCGCCCAACTCTCCAAAACCGAGCAGTCCGCCAAGGTCAACCTCAATGCCGCCGACGCCGAAACCCTACGCCGTGACCTCTTCGGCATCGGCGCCGCCAAAGCCAAGGCGATTGTCGCGTACCGCGAGAGCAACGGTCCGTTTACGGCGGTAGATGAATTGCTGGAGGTGAAGGGGATAGGCAAGGCGTTGCTGGAGAAGAATCGCGATAGGTTGGCGCTTAACTAAACACTCAACACACCAAGAGGCCGGTCATTGATCGGCCTTTTCGTTAACGGCTGTAGACCAGTAGCGCCGATGCCGGTGCGGCGAAAGCGTACGGAGGCTTTTTTGATGATGCGCTGGTGGATCTGGGCTTTAGGGGCTTTTTGAGTAATGCATAGGTCGGAATCGAAAGCAAATTGGCGGTACGTTGGCACGAAAAGTGATTACGGTTACCTCATAGATTGTTCAACAATCGAGAGGTAGTAATGACACTCAGCCTATCCCTAGCCGACCAAATCGCCCTGGAGTTGCGTGCCGACATCATCGGCGGGCGGCTTTTGCCGGGCATGGCACTGGTCGAGGTGGAATTGGTAAAAGCCTATAACGCCTCGCGCAATACCATTCGTGAGGCGTTGCATCGCCTGGGGCAGGAAGGCCTGACACGGTATGTACGCAACAAGGGGGTGATGGTCAGGCGGTTGGAGCGGGACGAGGTTCGCGATCTGTTTGTGGTGCGTCGTACGCTGGAGTTGCAGGCCATTGCCCAGAGCGGTGCGCTTACAGTAGACCAGTCCGAACGCATGCAAAACGCTATAGACGCCACCACCCTGGCTCGCGAGCGCGAAGACTGGCGCGCGGTAGCCACTCACAGCCTGGTGTTCCACCAGCAGATTGTCGGCCTGATACGCAGCCCCCTGTTCGATGAGTTCTTCGCTCAGGTGATTGCCCAACTGCGCCTGGTTTTTTGCGCTGCGCCCGATGAGCAGCGTTTCCAGACGCCATGGCTGGAGCGTGATCGTGAGATTTACCAACTGTTGGTCCAGCAGGACAAGCCGGCGGCAGGGGAGGCGATGAGCCTGTACCTGGATGATTCGGAACGCCTGTCGTTGGCCCTGTTTTCCCACCCCTGATGGAGCATCTGAATCATGTACAAAGACTATCCGGCGGCCTATCAGGTCAGTAAAGGTTCGGCGTTGCAGGTCGACACGGCGTTTTATGAGCGCATCCGGGACCAAAAAGAACAACGCACCCTGATCGATCAGTTCGAGGTGCCCATTCGTACAGGCAGGGCGTGGAAAGTGCCGGCGGGGCATGTGTTTCGAGTCACTACACCGGTCGGGCCGCAGGTCGGCGACTTCAATGTGTGGAACGCCAACGACCCTCGCGAACGCCTGTGGGCGGCGCGTACGCGGCAGTTACAGGGCGCGCATGTGAGTACCCATGACCGCTTGTGGTCGAACCTACCATTCCTAAGGCCGCTGGTGACGATCACCGACGATAGCCTGGCGAGTTATGGCATCGATGAACACGGCGGACGTTTGCACGACCTGCTTGGTACGCGCTGCGACCCCTATGTGAATCGCATGCTGACCGGTGAGGACTTCCACCATCACTGCCACTCGAACCTGACCCGTGCGGTATTGCCTCACGGTCTGACGGAATTCGACGTGCATGACGTGTTGAATATTTTCCAGTGCACCGGCCTCAATCATGACGACATGTACTTTATGAAGGCGTGTCCGGCGCAGAAGGGCGACTACCTGGAGTTCTTTGCCGAGATTGATTTGCTGTGTGCGCTTTCGACGTGCCCAGGTGGGGATTTGTCGCTACCGATGTGGGGGCCGGATGCGCAGGACCCGCTGACGGTATGTCGCCCTCTAGGGGTTGAGATCTATAAGTTGGACGAGGCACTACTGAGCGGTTGGAGCCAGCCTGAGCGTGCTGCCTACCAGGGGCAGCACGGGTTGCAGATTGCCAAGGCGGATTGGGAGTAGCCCCTGGCTCAGCGGTCCTGCGCATCCTTGGCATCCGCCTGGGCGTTGCGTTCGGCCACGCGCTTGCGCTGTTCGTCGGTGAGTTCCACCTTGTTGGCGCTGTCTCGCAGCATCAGCAGGCCACCGACGATCGACCCGATCGCTACCACTAAAATCAACCACGCATACCACGGCATAAGGCT
The DNA here is from genome assembly GCF_004682055.1 of Pseudomonas kairouanensis. Classification (GTDB taxonomy): domain Bacteria; phylum Pseudomonadota; class Gammaproteobacteria; order Pseudomonadales; family Pseudomonadaceae; genus Aquipseudomonas; species Aquipseudomonas kairouanensis. The sequence goes on from NZ_QUZU01000002.1 coordinate 79,601, forward strand.
CTCCTTGAGGCAGATTGCCGTGGGAGAATTTTCCCACGGGAATAACTGCTTTGAGTAACGGGCTTTCTGACTAGTTCAGTGTAGGCCCGTTCTGCCCCAAGTAGATCAGAGCCCGGTCAGCATCGCATCTGCCGGTGCATCGGCGCGGGCTTGGGCGGTCAGTTGGAAGTAGGCAAAGCCCACCGCCATAAAACCCAGGAAGATCAGCCCGATCAGTGCGTTGAACCACGCCATGGCCACCAGGCACACCACCGCCAATACCAAGGCAATGCCCGGCACGACAGGGTAACCCGGTGCGCGGAAGGTACGCTCCAGCAGGGGTTCGGTCTTACGCAGTTTGAACAGGCTGAGCATGCTCATGATGTACATCACGATGGCGCCGAACACGGCCATGGTGATCATCGCGGCGGTGAGGGTCATGCCACCGAGGTTGATCAAGCCGTCGCTGTAGATGGCGGCGATGCCGACCACGCCACCGGCGATGATTGCCCGGTGGGGTGTCTGAAAACGTGACAGCTTGGCCAGGAAAGATGGCAGGTAACCGGCGCGGGCCAAGGCGAAGAACTGGCGCGAGTAGCCGAGGATGATGCCGTGGAAGCTGGCCACCAGGCCAAACAGGCCGATCCACACCAGCATGTGCAGCCAGCCGGAGTTGTCGCCCACCACGGTTTTCATGGCTTGTGGCAGTGGGTCGTTGATGTTGGAGAGGGTGCGCCAGTCGCCCACGCCACCGGCGAAGAACATCACGCCCATGGCCAGGATCACCAGGGTCAGGATGCCGCTGATGTAGGCTTTGGGAATGGTGCGCTTGGGATCTTTCGCTTCTTCGGCCGCCATGGCCGCGCCTTCGATGGCGAGGAAGAACCAGATGGCGAAGGGAATCGCGGCAAATATGCCGGCAATCGCTGGGGCGCCAAAGGTGTCGGAGCCGGCCCAGCCATTGAGTGCGAAATTACTGAAGCTGAACGCCGGGGCAACGACGCCCATAAAGACCAGCAGCTCGGCGACGGCGAGCACGCACACCACCAATTCAAAGGTGGCGGCGAGTTTGACGCCGAGGATATTCAGGCCCATGAACACAATGTAGGCACCCACGGCCGCATGTTTGGGGTCCAGCGCCGGGAACTGCACATTCAAGTAGGCACCGATGGCCAAGGCAATCGCTGGTGGGGCGAAGACAAATTCGATCAGGGTCGCAAGGCCGGCGATCAGGCCGCCTTTCTCGCCAAAGGCGCGGCGGCTGTAGGCAAACGGGCCGCCGGCGTGGGGAATCGCGGTCGTCAGCTCGGTGAAACTGAAGATGAAGCAGGTGTACATCGCGGCGACCATCAACGAAGTCACCAGAAAGCCCAAGGTTCCGGCGACGCCCCAGCCGTAGCTCCAGCCGAAGTATTCCCCGGAGATCACCAGGCCAACGGCGATGCCCCATAAATGCAGGGTGCCGAGGGTGGGTTTGAGTTGTGTGTTCATCGTGTTGCTCTCCCTGAACCGGTTGGAATGATTCAAGGTGTTGCAGCGGGCATGCCATGCCAGGCATCGGTGTCGTAAAGCGGTGTAATTGTCGCCGAAGAGACGGTTTGGCGTTTGAATGTTTCTGTCATTGCACCAGTTGAGTGCAGTGTTGACTGAGCCGGCGCTTTCGCGAGCAAGCCCGCTCCCACATTTGACCGCATTGTCATGCCGGGCACCGATCAAAGTGTGGGAGGGGGCTTGCCCCCGATGAGGCCCCCCCAGGCGCCAAAAATCCCCCTGTAAACCCAGCATAACCCCACTCTTTACGCCATCTTTACGCCCCATCCACCCCCTCGCTCTCGTTCCTTTACGCCACTCCTGCCGACAATTGCCCCACACGCGGCAATACGCCGCTAAACGGGGAGACTTCCATGAGCGTTCTGGACGGGGTGTCACTGCTATTGGCCGTGGCGCTGTTCATTTATCTGCTGGTTGCGCTGCTACGCGCGGACCGGAACTAGGAGCGGGCCATGCACAGTTATGACTATTGGCTGATCATTGCCTTCTTTGCCGTGGTGCTGGTGCCTGCACCCTTTCTAGGACGGTTCTATTACAAGGTGATGGAAGGGCAGCACACCTGGCTCAGTCCGTTACTGGGACCTGTGGAAAAAGCCTGCTACCGACTCTCGGGCGTGGACGAGCATCAGGAACAAAGCTGGCAGAAGTACACGCTGGCCCTGCTGGCCTTCAACCTTGCCGGCTTTGTGTTGTTGTTCGCGATCCTGCTGTTCCAGGACTATCTCCCACTCAACCCGCAGAAATTGCCGGGTCAGGAATGGACACTGGCCTTCAACACGGCGGTCAGTTTCATGACCAACACCAACTGGCAGTCCTACAGCGGTGAGGCGTCCCTCAGCTACCTCAGCCAGATGGCCGGCCTGACCGTGCAGAACTTCGTCAGTGCTGCCACCGGTCTGGCAGTCCTGGTCGCTCTTTGCCGTGGGATCGGTCGTAGATCCACTAAGACATTGGGCAATTTTTGGGTCGATATGACCCGCGCCACCCTCTACGGGTTGCTGCCGTTGTGCCTGGTGCTGGCGCTGTTTCTGGTGTGGCAGGGCGTACCGCAAACCTTCGCCCATTACGTCGATGCGGTGACGATGCAGGGTGTGGATCAAGTGATTCCCCTGGGCCCGGCGGCCAGCCAGATTGCGATCAAGCAACTGGGCACCAACGGCGGTGGCTTCTTCGGTGTCAACTCGGCGCACCCGTTTGAAGACCCGACCGCTTGGGCCAACCTGTTCGAGCTGGCCGCGATCATCCTGATCCCGGTAGCGCTGGTATTCACCTTCGGCCACTACGTCAAAGACCTGCGCCAAAGCCGCGCCATCCTAGGCTGCATGCTCGCGCTGTTCCTGATCGGCGGCGCCACCTCACTGTGGGCCGAGTACCAGCCCAACCCGACCCTGAACAGCCCAGTCGTGGAGCAAACCGCACCGCTGGAAGGCAAGGAATCACGCTTCGGCACCACCGGCACCGTGCTGTGGTCCGTCACCACCACTGCGGCGTCCAACGGTTCGGTCAACGGCATGCAGGACAGCCTCAACCCCCTCAGTGGCATGGTGGCGCTGGTCAACATGATGGTCGGCGAAGTGATCTTCGGCGGCGTGGGCGCTGGTATGTACGGCATGTTGCTCAACGTGCTGATCGCCGTGTTCCTCGCGGGTTTGATGATTGGTCGCACCCCGGAATACCTGGGCAAGAAGCTCCAAGCCAAGGAAGTGCAATTGCTGGTGGTGACGTTGCTGGTAATGCCGGTTGGCGTGCTGGTACTCGGCGCCATCGCCGCGAGCCTGCCTGGTCCGGCCGGTGCCATCAGCAACCCTGGCCCCCATGGTTTCAGCCAGTTGCTCTATGCCTACACCTCGGCCAGTGCCAACAACGGCTCGGCGTTTGGTGGTTTCAGTGCCAACACCCCCTTCCACAACTTGATGCTGGGCCTGGGCATGTTGATCGGCCGCTTCGGCTACATCCTCCCGGTACTGGCCCTGGCCGGCAGCCTGGCAATGAAGAAGGCCGCACCGATTGGCCAGAACAGCTTCCCCACCCATGGCCCGCTGTTCGTGACCCTGCTGACCGTGACCATTTTGCTGGTCGGCGGCCTGACTTTCCTGCCAACCCTGGCGCTGGGCCCCATTGCTGAACATTTGAGCATGGCTGCTCCTAAATAGAGAGCTAAAGAGGGATATGAAAATGAATATGCCTGCAAAAAATGCCGCTCCCGTAACCACCCAGGAGCCCGCTAAAACCGCTATCGCCGCCCTGTGGCGTCCGGCGCTGGTGCAAGCCTTCGTCAAGCTGGACCCACGCCAACTGCAGCGCTCGCCAGTGATGCTGGTGGTCGAGCTGACCGCCATCCTCACCACCGTGCTGTGCTTCGTGCCCGACACCGCCGTGCCGACCTTCGTTGCCGTGCAAATCGCCGTGTGGCTGTGGTTCACCGTGCTGTTCGCCAACTTCGCCGAAGCCTTGGCCGAAGGGCGGGGCAAGGCGCGTGCCGACAGCCTCAAGGCCGGTAGCGAAGGCTTGAGCGCGCGGCGTAAAGAAGCCGATGGCAGCTTTAAGGTGGTGCCCGCCGCCAGCCTGCGCAAAGGCGATGTGGTACGTGTCGCCGCCGGGGAAATGATCCCCGGTGACGGCGAGGTCATCGAAGGTATTGCGGCGGTCAACGAAGCGGCCATCACCGGTGAATCGGCGCCGGTCATCCGCGAGTCCGGCGGCGACCGTTCGGCCGTCACCGGCAACACACGGCTGGTGTCGGACTGGCTGTTGATCCGCATCACCGCCAACCCCGGCGAGTCGACCCTGGACCGTATGATCGCCCTGGTGGAAGGCGCCAAACGCCAGAAAACCCCCAACGAAGTCGCGCTGGATATCCTGCTGATTGGCCTGACCCTGATCTTCCTGCTGGTGGTGGTGACCCTGCAGCCGTTCGCGCATTTTGCCAATGGCAGCTTGCCGCTGGTGTTCTTGGTCGCACTGCTGGTGACGCTGATTCCTACGACCATTGGCGGCCTGTTGTCGGCCATCGGCATCGCCGGCATGGACCGCCTGGTGCGTTTGAACGTCATCGCCAAATCCGGCCGTGCCGTGGAAGCGGCGGGGGATGTGCATGTGTTGCTGCTGGACAAGACCGGCACCATCACTTTTGGTAACCGTCGCTGTGCGGCGGTGGTGGCGGCGCCTGGTGTCAGCGGCAGGGAGGTGGCCGAAGGGGCGTTGTTCGCTTCCCTGGCGGACGACACCGCAGAAGGCAAATCCATCGTTGAATACCTGCGTGCCTTGCATCCGCAGGCCGAGCCATCGCCCGACCAACTGACCGCCGTACCGTTCAGCGCAGAAACGCGCTTGTCGGGCGTTGACTACCAAGGCCGGGTGTTCCGCAAGGGCGCAGTGGATTCGCTGCTGGCCTTCATCGGCCAACAACGCCGCGACCTCGCACCCGCGCTGTCACGGGAAATCGACAAGATCGCCCAAAGCGGCGGCACCCCGTTACTGGTGTGTGCCGATGGCAAATTGCTTGGTGCGATCCACCTCAAGGACGTGGTCAAGCCCGGCATCCGCGAACGTTTCGCCGAGCTGCGCAAACTGGGCATCCGCACGGTGATGGTCACCGGCGACAACCCGCTGACCGCCGCCGCCATTGCCGCCGAAGCGGGCGTGGACGACGTGCTGGCCGAAGCCACGCCGGAGAAAAAACTCGCACGCATTCGTCACGAACAGAACGACGGCCGCCTGGTGGCCATGTGCGGCGACGGTGCCAACGACGCCCCGGCCCTGGCCCAGGCTGACGTGGGCATGGCCATGAACGACGGCACCCAGGCCGCCCGCGAAGCCGCCAACATGGTTGACCTCGACAGCGACCCCACCAAGCTGCTGGACGTAGTGCAGATCGGCAAGGAATTGCTGGTGACCCGTGGCGCGCTCACCACATTCTCCATCGCCAACGACGTGGCCAAGTACTTCGCGATCCTGCCGGCACTGTTCGCCTCGATCTACCCGCAACTGGGCGTGCTCAACGTGATGCACCTCAACAGCCCGCAGAGCGCGATCCTCTCGGCCATCGTGTTCAACGCCTTGATCATCGTGGTGCTGATTCCCCTGGCGTTGCGCGGCGTGCGCGTGCAAGCGGCGAGTGCGGCGGCGTTGCTGCGGCGCAACCTGCTGATCTACGGGCTGGGTGGGATTGTGGTGCCGTTTGTGGGCATCAAGGCCATCGACATGCTGCTCACCGCATTGCATCTGGTGTAAACCCAACTCAGTTGAGGAATTTGAAATGTCCAACATGATTCGCCCGGCCCTGAGCCTGCTGGTGCTCATGACCCTGATCACCGGCGTTGCCTACCCCCTGGTGGTGACCGGCGTCGCGCAAGTCGCCTTTCCCGACCAGGCCAACGGCAGCCTGGTGCGTGATGACAGTGGCAAGGTGCGCGGTTCCAGCCTGATCGCCCAGGATTTCACCGGTGACAAGTGGTTCCACCCGCGCCCCTCGGCCGGCGCGTTTGCAACCGTTTCCAGCAGCGCCAGTAACCTGGGGCCAAGCAACCCGGCGTTGGCGACGCGGGTCGTTGAGGATGCCAATAAACAGCTCGTGCCCAGCCAGGGGCCTGTGCCTTTGGCGTTGCTGACTACCTCCGGCAGCGGTCTTGATCCACACTTGCCACCACCGGCAATTGCCTATCAACTGGCGCGGGTGGCGGCGGCGCGGAATGTGCCGGTGTCGACCTTGCAGCGCTTGTTGGATGAGCACATCGAAAGCCCGTTGGTGGGGCCGCCGGTGGTGAATGTGCTGGCGCTGAACATGGCTCTGGAAAAACTCTGAACCCTGTGGGAGGGGGCTTGCTCCCGATAGCGGTGTATCTCTAACAAATAGGCTGACTGACCTACCGCCATCGGGAGCAAGCCCCCTCCCACATTGATCTCCAGTGGATTTGAATTTCTCAAGGAACCCCCAGCATGAGCGACTCCGGCCGCGCCGATGCCCTGCTAGCCGACCTGCCCCGCAACGGCCGTGGCCGGCTCAAAGTCTTCCTCGGCGCTGCGCCGGGCGTGGGCAAGACCTACGCCATGCTCCAGGCGGCCCACACCCAACTGCGTCAAGGCGTCAAGTTGATCGCCGGCGTGGTCGAAACCCATGGCCGCGCCGAGACCGAAGCCTTGCTCAGTGGCCTGGCGCAACAGCCGCTGCTGCGCAGTGAATACCGTGGCGTGATGCTCGAAGAAATGGACCTCGATGGCCTGCTCGCTGCCAAGCCCAAGCTGGTGCTGGTGGACGAACTGGCCCACACCAACGCCCCCGGCAGCCGCCATGAAAAGCGCTGGCAAGATATCCAGGAACTGCTGGCCGCCGGCATCAATGTGTTTACCACGGTCAACGTCCAGCACCTGGAAAGTCTTAACGACCAGGTTCGCGGCATCACCGGCGTGCAGGTGCGCGAAACATTACCGGACTGGGTGCTGCAAGAGGCTGATGAACTGTTGCTGATCGACCTGCCTTCGCGCGAATTGCTGGAGCGCTTGCGCGACGGCAAAGTCTACGTGCCGGAACAGGCCCGCGCGGCCATCGACGCCTTCTTCACCCAAACCAACCTGATGGCCCTGCGCGAACTGGCGATGCAGACCGCCGCCGCCCATGTCGACGATGATCTGGCCCAGGGTTATCGCCAACTCGGCCAGGCCGCGCCGGCGGTGCGGGGGCGTTTGCTGGTGGGCGTGGACGGCGATGCCCAGGCCGAACGCCTGGTGCGCCATGCCAGTCGCGTGGCCCAGCGTCGGCATTTGCCGTGGAGCCTGGTGCATATCGATAACGGCCGCGCACGGGATGAGCAATCGCGTCTGCGTCTGCAAAATGCCCAGCAATTGGCCGAGCGCCTCGGTGGCGAAGTGGTGCTGCTAAGGGCGGGGGAGGTGGCCAAGACCCTGATCCAGCACGCCGCTGAACGTCGCGCCAGCCTGCTGCTGGTGGGGCAGTCGCGCATGCGTTGGCGCAGGCGTGTATTCGGTGGCGGGCTGGCGGCGCGTTTGTTGCGCAATGCCCGTGGTTTGGAAATCAACGTCCTCGACAGCGATGACATCCCCGCGCCAGCGCGTTTGCCGGATGTTCGAGGCCTGGTGTGGTTCGACTATGGCCTGGCCGTTGTGGCGACCCTGGTTGCGGCGGCGGTGGCCTGGGCGGTGTCCAGCGTCTTGCCGCTGCCGAATATCTCCTTGGTGTTCCTCGCCGCCGTATTGTTGGTGGCAGTGCGCAGCAGCCTGGGGCCGTCGCTGGTGTGTGCGGCGTTGTCGTTCATGGCCTACGACTTCCTGTTTATTCCACCCAATTTCTCCTTCGCCATCCAACGCGAGGAAGATGTGCTGACGCTGCTGTTCTTCCTGCTGATGGCAGCCCTCACCGGCAACCTGGCGGCGCGGCAACGCCGGCAGTTGCAGGCGCTGCGCGATACCCAGGAAGAAACCAGCGAACTGCTCGACCTGTCGCGCAAACTCACGGCCGCCACAGACCGTCAGGCCGTGATCAGTGCGGCGGCCCATCACCTGGAAGGGTGGAACGACCTGGAACTATGCCTGGTCAATCGCGACGGCCAAGGCGGTTGGAACGTCGAAACCGGCGCGCCACTGACCCTGACTGAAGCTGAGCGCGCCGCTGCCGACTGGGCCTGGCAACACGACCAGCCGGCCGGCATGGGCACGGGCACGCTGCCGTTTGGACGATGGTGGTGGTGGCCGTTGTCTGGCGAAGAAGGGCCCCTGGGTTTGCTCGGGGTCAGTCCCAAGCCGGGCCTTGAATTGAGCGGGCAACGCCGTCGTTTGCTCACTGCCTTGAGCCAACCGCTGGCGCAGGCGCTGGCGCGGGCGCAACTGGCGCAGGAATTGGAGTCTGCCCGTCTGCATGGCGAAACCGAGCAACTGCGCAGCGCCTTGCTGGCGTCGGTGTCCCACGATTTGCGCACGCCGCTCACCGCCATGCGTGGCAGCATCGACAGCTTGCTGGCCCTTGGTGAAGCCATTCCCCTGGAGGACCGCCGCGAGTTGCTCGAAGGCACCCGCGATGAGGCCGAGCGGCTTGATCGCTACATTCAGAACCTGCTGGACATGACGCGCCTGGGCCACGGGGCCTTGAAGCTGGCGCGTGATTGGGTGTCGCCTGGGGATATCGTCGGCAGTGCCCTTGGCCGTCTGCGGGCATTACTGGCGCCATTGCACGTGCGCGCCGAGGTGCCGCCAGAGTTGCCATTGCTGTACGTACACGCCGCGTTGATCGAGCAGGCGTTGGTCAATGTGCTGGAAAATGCCGCGCGGTTTTCACCGGTTCATGGGCGCTTGCAGGTAAGCGCGGGGGTCGCTGACAACCAGCTGTTTTTCGCCGTGGCCGATGAGGGCCCTGGGATCCCCGAAGAGGAGCGCGCGAAGATTTTCGACATGTTCTACACCGCCGCCCGTGGGGACCGGGGCGGGCAGGGCACTGGCCTGGGCCTGGCGATCTGCCAGGGTATGGTCGGCGCCCATGGCGGGCACATCAGTGTGGCCGACGGTATTGATGGGCGGGGCACCTGCATCACCTTGTTCCTGCCACTGCCGACGCAACCTACCCTGTAGGAGCGAGCTTGCTCGCGAAGAGCGTTAACGACAATGATTGCACCCTGAATCAACGCGGTGCCCTCGCATTTTTCGCGAGCAAGCTCGCTCCTACACTGAATGGTTTTGACGAGACACCATGAGCCAGACCGCAACGATTTTGGTCATTGATGACGAACCGCAGATCCGCAAATTCCTGCGCATCAGCCTGGCCTCCCAGGGGTACAAGGTGATCGAGGCCGGCACTGGCAACGAAGGCCTGGCCCAGGCGGCGTTGAGCAAGCCAGATTTGCTGGTGCTCGACCTTGGCCTGCCAGACATGGACGGCCAGCAAGTGCTGCGCGAGTTTCGCGAGTGGTCCACGGTGCCGGTGCTGGTGCTGTCGGTGCGGGCCAGCGAAGGGCAAAAAGTCGAAGCCCTCGACGGCGGTGCCAATGACTATGTGACCAAGCCCTTTGGCATCCAGGAGTTTCTCGCCCGCGTGCGCGCTTTACTGCGCCAGGCACCGGTTGGGGAGGCCCAGGAAGCGGCCTTGCGGTTCGGCCCGTTGACGGTGGACCTGGCCTATCGCCGTGTGCTGCTGGACGGCGCCGAAGTGGCACTGACCCGCAAGGAATACGCGGTGCTGGCGCAATTGGCGCGCCATCCGGGGCGGGTGATTACCCAGCAGCAATTGCTCAAGGATATCTGGGGGCCGACCCATACCGAGGACAGTCACTACCTGCGGATTGTGGTGGGGCACCTGCGCCAGAAATTGGCGGATGATCCGACTCAGCCGAGGTTTATCGTGACCGAGGCGGGGGTGGGGTATCGGTTGTTGAGTGCCTAGATTTGTGGTGCCTGCTCGGGCCTCATCGGGGGCAAGCCCCTCCCACACTTGACTGTATTCGCAAATAGAAATGTGTGAACCCAGTCCAATGTGGGAGGGGGCTTGCCCCCGATGGGGCCATCAGCACCACCCAAGATCTCAGCGCTGCTCACTCTCATACCGGTCCAACGTATCGCTGGCAATCTCCCGCCCCAACGCGATCAACTCCGGTGCCTTGTAGAACTCGAAAAAACGGCACACGCGCTTTGGCACGTTGATCAGCACATCCGGCGGGTACCCGGCGATCTTGTACTGCGCCAGGGACGTCTGCATCACCTCGAAACTCTGGTTGATCAAGTCCAGCAGTGACGCGGGCCCCACGTTATCGATGATGAATGAACCGGTTGCCGACTTCGGTGCGCCTGCTTTTTCCGGCGCGGCGGCCGGTTGCTGGGACTCAGGTTCGGCCGACTCCAGCCACGGATTGATTTCCGCCGCTTCAGCCTGCAAGGCCTCCTGCTCCAACTTCATCAGTTGCTCTGCCTGTTTACGGCGAAACGGCAGGTGCGAACCCAGGGATTTCGCCAGGTTGTTGAAGCGGCTCTTGAACGCCGGCGGGCGTTGAATCACGGGTAATTGATAGTGCTTCTGGTTGGTGGCGTTGAGGTTGACCGCGATGATCAAGTCACAGTGGCTCGACACCACCGGCACGATGGGCAGCGGGTTGAGCAGGCCGCCATCCACCAGCATGCGGTTGCCCTGCATCACCGGGGTGAACAGGCTGGGAATCGCCGCCGAGGCGCGCATGGCCTGGTGCAGGCAACCTTCCTGGAACCAGATTTCCTGTTGGTTGGTAAGGTCGGTGGCGACGGCTGTGTAGGGGATGCGCAGTTCCTCGATATTGAGTTCACCGACGATCTTGCGGATTTGCCCGAAGACCTTCTCTCCGCGAATGGCCCCCAGGCGAAAACTCACATCGACCAGGCGCAGCACGTCCAGGTAGTCGAGGCTTTCGATCCAGTTTCGGTACTCGTCCAGTTTGCCGGCGGCGTAGATCCCGCCCACCACCGCGCCCATGGAACACCCTGCGACACACGCGATGTCGTAGCTGCGCCGCTCGATCTCCTCAATCACCCCGATATGGGCGTAGCCCCGTGCGCCGCCGGAGCCCAGTACCAAGGCAACACGTTTTTTCATGGTCCATGTCCTCCCCAAGCCAGGCGCCCACAATGCGCCTTTTAAGGGGGCGCCTTCAATCGCCGGAGGTGTCTACACTATTTTTCCAGAATAGCCACGGTACTCGGGTATGCTCTGGCAATAGGTACGATCGATTTCAGGCTAAGGACAAGGCACTTTTCAATGTAGGCAACGTCTACAACGTACGACTGTTTTTTCTTTATTTTGAGGTGTCATCGATGAAAGCCTGGATGTGTGTACCCGTGATCGTGTTGGCCTTGGCCGGTTGCGCCGGGAAAACTGCGTACCGCGACAGCTGTGGCACCCAGTTGGATGCTGCCTGGCATGAACTGGACCTGGCCAAGGCCGAAGGTTTCGCCGGCACGGTCAGCTACTCCAAGGCCCTGTCCCTGTTGACTGGCGCCAAGACCCAGCAACAATTCGAAGCGTTTGAAGGCTGTGCCAACAAGGCTGAGAAAGCACGTTTCTACATTCGCGAGTCGCGCGCCGGGCGTTAACCGGTAATGGCGGGTAGGATTTTTCATCAGAAGGTGAGGGCAGGATGTCAGCGTTGGTCGATCAGTTAGTCGCTCAGGTCATTGGCCTGGAAGTAGGGATACTGAGCTGCCAGGCTCGCCTCGCCGCCGTCACCGATGATGAGGCCTTGCACGACCTGCGCACCACCGTGCGGCGTCTGCGCAGCCTGTTGCGCCCTCTGCGTGGGCTGCCGGGGGTTGAGCAGCTTGAGTCGTCCGCCAGCAACGTGGGCCAACTGACCACGCCGCTGCGCGACCGTGAGGTGCTGGCGGCGTATTTGCACCAGCACGGCTATCACGACGCAGCGGATCGGCGCCTGCGCTTGCAACCCGAGGCCTATCGCCAAGTGGCGCAAAGCCCTGAACTCGCGCATTTGCTGCTGATCCTCGATGCCTTCCCACGCTTTATCCGCGCCTCCCAGCACCAAAAACTGCTCAAGGGCCTGCGCCCGCGCATCGAGAAGCGCCTGGCCAAGCAATGGAAGGCGCTCGACACAGCGCTGAAAGATCCCGGCCATGATCGCCATCGCCTGCGCTTGTTGATCAAACGCGTGCGTTACGCCGCAGAAGCCTATCCCGAACTGGACAAACTCCCCACCCATGCCATGCCTCGCTTGAAGAAAGCCCAAAGCGCCCTGGGTGACTGGCACGACTGCTGGCAGTGGCTGGCGCAAGCCGAGCACCAACCGGATCTGCAGCCCTGCGTTGCGGTATGGCAGCGCACCATGGCCAAGGCCGAAGGGCGGGCAGACCGCGTACTGGATAAGCTCAGCGCCGATTGTTTCTAGATCGGTCCGGTTTTTGGCCGGAATAAGCGCTGTGCCTGCCGGGTGTGATGGTTAAGATCCCCCATCCGTTCTGTTTGATCTGAGGTCACCATGGGTTTTAGTGATTTGCTCGATGCCGTCCGTAGCAACCCGCTGGACGTCACCATCCCCGCTGAGTGGGCCCAGGGCCGTGCCTCTTTTGGTGGCTTGGTCGCCGCGTTGCAGTACGAAGCCTTGCGCGCCCAGGTCCCGGAAGGCAGAGGGCTGCGTTCGCTGGCGATCACCTTTGTGGGCCCCGTGGCGCCGGATGTATCGGCCAGCTATCAAGTTGAAGTGCTGCGCGAAGGCAAGGCTGTCAGCCAATTGCTTGGCCGGGTTGTGCAAAACGGTGAAGTGGCGACCTTGGTACAGGCCAGCTTTGGCGCGTCCCGTGAGTCCGAGATCGACGTTGCCGCAGAACCTGCGCCGGTGTTCAAGCATTGGGATGAATGCCAGGAACTGCCGTATATCAAGGGCGTCACGCCGGAGTTCATGCGACACCTGGCGATGCGCTGGAGCGTTGGTGGCCTGCCGTTCACCGGTAACAAGTCCCGCGACATGGGCGGCTGGGTTCGCCTGCGGGGCGATGTGAAGGAAGAGCCGCTGACCGAAGCGCATATTCTCGCCCTGGTCGATGCCTGGCCACCGTCGGTGCTACCGCACCTGAAAAAGCCGGCACCCGGCAGCACCCTGACCTGGACTATCGAATTTATTCAACCGCTGCAAACCCTCACCACGCTGGACTGGTGTCAGTATCAAGTCAGCATCGAACATGCTCGCGATGGCTATGGCCACGCCTCTGCCGCACTGTGGAGCCCGAGTGGTGACTTGATCGCCATCAGCCGCCAGACTGTAGTGGTGTTCGGCTGAGCCTCAGAACGAGTGACTGTCTTTGGCTTCCATATTACGGCCGTGGCGTTGCAGCGCCACGCCAGCCAACACACCCACAACCCCTACCGCGACGCTTGCCAGGCTGAGGCTGAATACCCCGGAAACAATCAACAGAAAGCCGGTGATCAACAGCGGCACCGCAATCAACTGCAACGCCAAGTTGGTCGGGTGCTGGTGATTGTGGGGTTGGTTGCGCCATTGCCAGGCGGGGAGATTGGAGTGACGTTTGCCCATGATGAAAAATCCTCTGTCCGTTGAAACAACTTGAACAGAGTTTAGGTGGGGGGATGCAGATCTTCGAATCAAGGTTTGCTATGGGGTTCATAGAGCCTGCGCACGGGAGCTAGGAAACGCTAGAAAAAATAATCATCTGGGCCATTTATGTAGACATTCGGGTCGCAAAGTGAAATGAATTTGGCTTTGAATTCGATTAGAGCGTTGCTGTTTTTTGCTTGAAAGCAGAATTGATCATTTTCCTTCGTGATACTCACAGAAAAGACTTCTCTGACTGGTATGTTCTGTATTTTCAGATCACGAATGCCGTGGCAGTCAATCCCCATTCTGCAAGTGTTGTAGCCTTTCCCTTCCCATTTTTTTGGTAAAAAATCTGGAAAGTCAGGGATGTCGAACCCTATGCCCAAGGACGGCCTATCGTTTTCTATTTGGAGAGAAAACAGGGCGATTTTTCCAATTGCTATTGGTTGGCTAAATAATTTTTCAAAAAAAATATTTTGCTCTAGTTCATTCCAATATTTCATCTGTTGCCTCTGAACTCGTAATGTTCTTTAGTTCCGGAAATATGACCGTTTCGGGGCTTTTCAATGGGGCGTAAGTTGAAATGTGTTTTTTGATCTCCAATTCCGTCTGCTCTCCCAAATGTGTGCCCGGCAGAATGGTCCTGGATGAGAACCTTAGAGCCATCTGCTCTTGTAAATTGATACACCCGTGTATTAATCGTCCTGCCATTTTCATCCAATATATTGTCGTCATTCAAATCAGTCATTTTTTCTGTTTTGTACTGTGATGTTCTTCCAGATTTAGGGTGTGTTGTCACATCGGGTTGTTGATTCATCGGTATACCAGCGTCCCTTTTTGCTTCCCTAAATGCGCCTTTTCGAGATACGTCAGGTACACCTGGCTCAGTTGGTAAAGCGCAGTTTTGTTTTTTCTTACCTGAACCAGGGCAGTTGGCGTTAAGTCCTAGCGGATCGATCCATCCTGTAGGGTTGGGCACGTACTGGTACGTGTTAATCCCACCCGCCAGCTTCACTGGATCAGGTGTCAGATAGCGACCAATATCCGGATTGTAGTAGCGATGGCGGTTGTAGTGCAGCCCGCTTTCCTGGTCGAAGTACTGGCCTTGGAAGCGCAGCGGGTTGTCGATTTTGGCGACATCGAGACGGGAGATTTCGCCGTAGGCGCGGTAATGCGCGGACCAGACGATTTCGCCGTCAGGAGCGGTGAGTTCTTGGGGCGTGCCGAGGTGGTCGAGTTGGTAGTGGTAGGGCTTTACTGTTTTTGGGCCAAAGCCTTCCAGCATTCCCAGTGGACGGAAGCTATCCGGTTCGTAGATATAACTGCGGTGTTGATCCTTGTGGTGCTCGGCAATCAGCTTGTCGCCTTGCCAGAAAAACTCCGTGGTGATGCCGTCGACGGTTTTGCTGATACGCCGCCCAAACGGGTCATAGCGATAGCTGGCATTTTGGCCGTTGGGTTTGGTGACCCCGATTAACCGATGCTGACAGTCGTAGCGGTACTCGGTGACGAGCTGATGGCCTTTGCCACGTCGCTCACGAATCAGGTTACCGAAGGCGTCGTAGTCATAATGCTGATCACCCTGCATCAGCAGACGATTACCCGCCACGATGTCGGGGCCGGGGCGGTCTTGCATCAACAGGTTGCCCGCCGGGTCGTGGCCGAAGCGCTCTTGTAGGTCTTGGGAGTGGTCGGCGCGGGTCAGGCGGTTGAGTGGGTCGTACTGGTAAAGGTGTTCGCCTTTGCGGGTATCTAAGAGCCGGGTGAGGTTGCCGGTTTTGTCGTAGTCGTATTGGCGTTGGTAGAGGTAATGATCCTGCTGGGTGAGAGCGTGGGCGTGCAGGCGTTGTTGGTCGTCGTAGTGGTAATGGCTTAAGAGTTGGCCTTGTTGGCGTTGGTGTTCTTGGCCGGATTTGAATAGGTGTGAAGTGAGGACGTCGCCGTTTAGCTCGACGGTGGCGAGGTGGCCGCCCTTGGCGTGGTTGTAGGTGACACGGTTGTTATCCGGCAGGCGCAGCTTTTGAAGCTGGCCGCAGGCGTCGTAGCCGTAACGCAGAGTGCCCCAGCCTTGGTATTCAGCGGTGAGACGGTTTTGGTGGTCGTACTCGTAGGACAGCGCCCAGTGGCCGTCTTCGACGCTGAGGAGATTGCCCTGGCGGTCGTAGGCATAGTCGATAGCCTTTCCGTCAGGCAGGGTTTTTCGTACAAGGCGCCCGGCAAAGTCGCGTTGGTAACGGGTGACTAGCTGACTGCCGTCATCACCGTGTTCGGTTTTTTCCTGCAGGTTGCCGTTGAGGTCGTAGACGTAGGCAGTACGTTGGCCGTCAAAACCCGTTTCCTGTTGAATCAGGCCGTTGGGGTGGTAATCCAGCCGATAGCTTTCGCCAACCTCATTTTCGATCTCGGTCAGCAGTATTCGGGTGTTGTCGTAGCGGTACTTAACCTGGGTGCCATCGGCATTGATGCGACGGCTGATCAGGTGCAGGCCATCCGCGTATTCGTAGCGGGTGACGCGCCCGAGCTCATCGCGCTCGGCGGTGATTTTTCCGTAGGGGTTGTAGCTGTATTCCCGCGTCAAACCGCCCGGTAGTACTACACGGATCAAGCGCCCAACGCTGTCCCACCGATACTCGGTCAGCGCGCCATGTTCGTCCTCACGGGCAATCTGCCGCCCAATATCGTCATAGCGATACCGCTTGATCCCACCATTGGGCAGTTGCTCCTCAAGCAACTGCCCGCGTTCATTCCAGACCAACCGCTGGCTGCTGTGATCGGGATACCAAACCCCAATCAACTGCCCATATTTGTTGTAGGTGTAATCGGTGATATGCCCATCAGGATCGATCTTGCGCGTGATATCGCCCTGATCATTGCGCTCATATTTCCAAACGGCTTCACCGCGCCGTACCACCCGTACGAAGCCGTTGTGATGCTCGTAGGAAGTGGGCTCATCCTCCCCCGGAAACACCGCCACCAAACGCCCGGCATCGTCGTACTGATACGCCGTCACCGCCCCCAGCGGGTCTTGCTCAACCGTCAGCCGGCCGTTGTCATCGTAGGATTTGAAGTGCTGGGCACCATCCGGATCAACCCGCTGCACCAGTCGCGCCCGCTGGTCATGCACGTAGACTTCCTGGCTGCCATCAGCGTTAAACACCGTGACTCGGCCGTTGTCATCCCAGGTATACCGCGTGTCCATCTGCGAAAAACTGGCCCAATGCCGAACACATCGCGCCGCCTTGCCAGACCTTTCCCACGCCCAAAAGAAACTCGCCCCACCGGCCAAACCCCGTTCAAGAATGACGTGCTGCTCGTCGTAGCGATAAACCTCACTTTCGCCGACAGCATTGGTCGCCGAAACCAACCTGCCAAGTGCGTCATAGGCGTAGGAAACAACGTTCTGCTCGGTGACCCAGACGTAGGGCTCATAGTCCTTGGCCCGCTGAATCTGGTACTCCACCGCGACGATTCGACCGAGCGAGTAGCGCAAGAACAACGAGCGCCCAACCCCGTTATCCACCCGCTCAATACGCCCCGAATAATCCCGGGAAATGCGCAGCCGATTGCCATACGCATCGCTGATCGCCGTCAGCGCACCGTTAACGAAATGGTAGAAACGCGACGCCTGCGCCAGCACCAATTCATCCGGCAAATCCCCCAGATAAATCGCCACTTCGGCCAAGCTATTGGTAATCGCCGGCCGAGCAGTGGTCGGCAAGGGCAGGGCAGTCGAGCGATTCTCATGATCGGTCCACACCACCGAATCACCCGCAACCGAAAGCCGATGCGCCAGCGAGTGACTCCAACCAAACCCCAAGCCGCAATCCACTTCCACGGCACTGGTGCGATACAACCGGCTCCACTCAAACGGCAAAATCCCGTCCAGTGCTCCATCCACCAGGGTTAGCAGTTCCTCCCCGGTGACCATCGACACCGGACAGCCATTGGTCGCGGTTTTATCAGCACTTGAAGCGGCATCCCCGTGCGGGTTTTTCCCCGAAATAGGTACGTCATCCAGGTGCTCCTGCCGAACCAACGCAGTCCTCTGCACGACCTTATCCCGCGCCATCGCCACCGGGTTCGAAACCAACTCATCCCCAGCCCTCATCGGCACTGCCGGAATGGCCTTGATCGGCGTCGCCCGCCCTCCGAGCAACAAGGGTTTAGCCACGTCCACATGGGGTTGCAAAGGCGGTCCGCCCAACCGATCCGCCAGCCTCTCCAGCCACTTGCGTGCCCGTCCGGACTTGATATGGCCCAGCACTTGCGCGCCCAGGCGAATCCGCACGCCCATGCCCCGTGTCGCCCAGATCAGAAACAGGTTGATCAGCACTTCGCCGGTAATCTCACCGACCACTTCAAACATTTGCGGGGGTGGCAGCATGCGCAGCCAGGCGACCATGGCGGACAGGTAAATGAACAACAGCGGCTCATCACTGAGCACCAACAAACCGCTGGCGATGGCGTCTTTGCCCAGTTTCAGCAGTTCATCCAGTTCGGCCTGGGAGATGTAGTGCCGCAACTTCTCACTGTTGGCCTTGAGATCCGCCAGCAGGTCATACAACTGCGTGAGGTTGTCCCAAAGGTTGTAGAGCGCCTTGGCGATCCCGCTTGAAAATGCCAGGCCCTGCATCGCGCTGCGTTCCAGCGGCGTGGTGTGGGCAAAGTCGTTCCACAGCGGCTTAAACGTTTTGATCCATTCATCGCGCAGATGAATGTCCAGGCCCTTGATCACCGACTGATAAGACGCATACAGCGCCCTGACGTGATCCTTGGAAACGTTGGGGTAGAAGGTGATTTGGTAGCGCTGGTCGCGGGTGCAGTCCTTGACCTCAAGAATGCCGCTGGCGCCGATGACGTGATGGGTCGGTGCGCCCATTGGGCTGCCGTCCGACGCGATGCCTTGCAGCATCACCGGGGTGTTGCCGATGGGCACGAATCGCGTGCTTTCGAACAGATGCACCAGGGTCAATGAGCCCTGGGCTTTGCAGAGGGCGACTGTGCGATGGGGCTTTTGGGACGAGGCTGGGGCTACAAGTGCGACTTCATCGCCGACCTTGAATACCTGCTCCACCTCAAGCGCAGAGGAGCTCCAGAAGCTTTCGGCCCACGCATCAAAGTCGTTCAGACAGGCGCGGAAATCACGCAAGACGTTTTCAATGTCCGGCGTCTTGGCATCCATGGGGGCCAGGACCAGCCTGGCAATCACCGGGATCAAGACGTGGCCCTATTGAGTCGGGCATTGAAAGAGAAGTGCATCGGCGGTCCCTCGCGCTGGTGGGTCAGGCGAGAGACTTTGGAGAGGTTGGTAGGGAAAAGAAGTCGGCGTTATTCGCCAGGAAAGCTAGGAAGTTTCGTCAAAACCTCGGGCAAACCGAGGTTCGGATGTAGGGGGAGGATTACAGGTCGAACAGTCCTACAGCTTCAACTGCCCAATCGCCTTGCTCAGCTCTCCCGCCAAGGTTGCCAGCTGATTGCTGGTGGTGGCCGAATCCACCGTTTGCTGCACGGTGTTTTCGGTCACGTCTCGAATGCTCACCACCGCGCGGTTCATCTCCTCGGCAACGTGGCTTTGCTGTTCGGCTGCGACGGCGATCTGAGTGTTGCTCTCGCGCATCTGCGCCACGGCGCCGGTGATTTCGGCGAGTGCGATGCCGGCTTCCTGGGCTTGCTGTACGCAGTCGTCGGCCTTGAACGAGCTTTCCTGCATAAAGTCCACGGCGTCGCGAGTGCCGGCTTGCAGCGCCGAAACCATGCGGGTGATTTCGTCGGTGGAGTTTTGCACGCGCTTGGCGAGGTTGCGCACCTCGTCGGCGACTACGGCGAAACCACGGCCCATTTCCCCGGCGCGGGCGGCTTCGATGGCGGCGTTGAGGGCGAGCAGGTTGGTCTGTTCGGCGATGCTGTGGATCACACTGACCACGCCGTTGATTTTCTGACTGTCTTCGGCAAGTTTCTGGATCATTTCGGCGGTCTGTTGCACGCCGGTGGAGAGCCCGGCAATCGAGCGCTGCACGCGGGTGACAACTTCCTGGCCGCTGCCGGCGAGGGTGTCGGCGGTCTGGGACAGGTCACGGGTGGCGCCGGCATGTTGGGCGATGTGGTAGACGGTGGCCGTCATCTCATTGATGGCGGTGGCGGCCTGGTCGGTTTCACTTTGCTGGCCAAGCATGCCGTGTTGTACGTCGTTCATGCTGCTGGCCAGGCGGGCGGCGCCGTCGTCCAGTTGCTGGGCGGTGTGCGCCACGGTGTTGACCACGCGCTGGTAACCGGCCTGCATGGCGTTGAAGGCGCTGGCCATCTGGCCGACTTCGTCCTTGCACGCCAAAGGCACGCGGGCCGAGAGGTCGCCGGTTTTCTCTACGTGCAGCATCACGTCCTTGAGGGTGTTGAGCTGGCTGAGCAGGAAACGGATCAGCAATTGCGAGGCGCCGAGCATCGCCAGCATCAGGATCGCCACGGCGACGGCGTAATGGGCAAAACGATCCTCGAACACCTGGCTCAGGCTTGGCGCGTAGGCCAGCACAGCCACCTGCTGGCCGTCGGCGCGAGCGATCACTTCGGCGCCCAGTAACGGGTTTTCGCCAAACAGGGGCATGGGGTTGAGTTCGACCCAACCACTGGCGTTGCTCAGGGCCGCCAGGTCTTGATCGGCCAACTGGGGGATTTGGCCACGGGTGAACGTGAGCCAGTGCTCGTCGTTGGGCAATGCCTGGCCCGCTGGCCAGGCGCTGAGCAAGCGCCCCTGGGCCTGCGCGCTAGCCTGGGCCGCAGCGCCGCGCGCCTGTTGTTCGAGCTGCACGGCGTACAGCACCAGCAACAGCGTGGTGATGAAGGCGACCGCGTTGACGGCCCAGAATTTGTATTTAAGCGAGATATTGCTAAGCCAGGCACCCATGGAAGGTTTTCTCTGATAGCGGAAACAGCATTGGCAAGGTGCCATTATTGTGCCGCTAGTGCAGAAAACCGTTTTGACATGGGTCAATGCGCCGCATCAATCCACCGCAGGCAGCCCGAAAAAGGCGCGGGCGCTGGCGGTGCTGTGTTGTGCCAGGTCTTCCACGCTTTCATTGCGATGCAACGCCACCTCGCGCAGCACCTCGGGCAAGTACGCCGGTTCGTTGCGGCCATTTTTCGGTTTGGGCCGCAGGGTGCGCGGCAGCAGGTAGGGCGCATCGCTTTCCAGCATCAGGCGGCCTCGGGGAATCTCCCTGACCAGCGGGTGCAGATGGGTCCCACGGCGCTCGTCGCAGATCCACCCGGTGATGCCGATGTGCAAGTCAAGGTCGAGGTAGCTGAACAACGCCTGCTGCTCGCCGGTAAAGCAGTGCACGACGGCTGCGGTGAGGTGGTCGCGGTAACCCCTGAGGATCTCCAGCAGCCGAACGTTGGCATCGCGCTCATGCAGGAACACCGGCAGTTTAAGCTCGACGGCCAGGGCCAGGTGCTCTTCGAGGACTTTTTCCTGTTGCGGGCGGGGTGAAAAATCCCGGTTGAAATCCAGCCCGCATTCGCCCACCGCCCGCACGCGACGGTCATTGAGCAAGCCACGCAAACGCTGGGCGCTGTCGCCGTTCCAGTCGCTGGCGCTGTGGGGGTGGATGCCGGCGGTGCTGAACAGGCGCTGGCCGCTTTGATCGAATTTTACGCAGAGTTCCAGGGCCTGCTCACTGCCGTCGACGCTGGTGCCGGTGAGCACCAATTGCTGCACGCCGGCGGCGTAGGCGCGGTCGAGGGCGGCCTGGTGTTTCTCGTCAAAACTGGGGTTGGTCAGGTTGACGCCGATATCAATGAGTTGCATGGTGCTATCTCCGCCTGCGGCCGGAAAGCATATCAGAGCTGTAGATTTATAAGAAAATCGAAGAACTACAACGAGTTATCGCTGTCTTTGAACGTCGCAAGTGACATTGGGCCTGGCCGCGCGCCGTTCCCTGTGCCACCGTTGCGCGCAAAGCCTGCGCATTAAGCGCTCTGTTTCTGACCCCCAGCGCCTCGTTTTTCGCGAGGACGTTGGGCAGTATTCTTTTCCGGAGAGCGGATGATCCGACCCTCGGCGTTGCTTATGTTGTGCCTGACGTTACTGCTGCCCATGGCGGCGGTGGCGCGTCTGGACGGGCCGCTGGAAGTGACCAAGCCCGGCAAGGTGCGCGACCTGGCGGAAATCCGTTCCAGCCGAACCCTGCGCGTACTGGTCAACCAGAGTCGTAACAGTTCCGGCGAAGTGCAGGGCCAGGCCATCGGCGTTGAATACCACCGCCTGCGTGCCTTCGAGCAATACCTCAATGGCCATGCCCGCGATGGCCAGGCGATCAACCTCAAGATCATTCCCAAGGCCAAGGACCAGTTGCTCGGCGCGCTGGCCCGTGGCGAAGGCGACCTGGTGGCGCCCGGTGAACTGCTGGACGTTAAGGCTGCGCACAAGATCAGCACCAGCGACCCGATTGCCAGCGATGTGCCCCTGTGGCTGGTGGGTGTCAAAGGCGAGCGACGGTTTACCAAGTTGGAGCAACTCTCGGGTCGAACCCTGGCGTTGACCACCGGCAGCGCGGCAGCGGATGCCATCAGCCAGGTGAATCAGAAACTGGCCTTGCACAAGCAGCCGCCGGTAAAAGTGGAGTGGGTCGATCCCACCCTGGCCGTGGAAGACGTGTTGGAAATGGTCCAGGCCGGCATTTTTCACCTGACCATTGTCGAAAAACCGATTGCCGAACGCTGGTCGAAGATCCTGCCGAAGCTGCGTTTTGACAAGCAGGTGGTCATCAATGAACCGGGCGACGAATACTGGTTTGTGCGTCAGGACGCCTCGATGTTACGGGCCAGCATTGATCGTTTTCTCAAGACCTACCGAACCCCTTCCGACCAGGACGTAGCGTTCCAGCGCATTTACCGACGCCTGTATCAGGTGCGCAATCCCTTGGCGCGTGTCGACCGCCAACGCCTGGAAAAACTGCGGCCCGTGCTGCAAAAGCATGCGCGCGAGCAGGGCATGGACTGGCTGAACCTCGCTGCACTGGCGTTCAAGGAGTCGGCGCTCGATCCCGGCGCACGCAACAGCGGCGGCCCTACGGGCCTGATGCAGATCACCCCTTCGGCAGCGCAGCGGGTGGGCGTGAACAATATCGAAAGCCTTGATAGCAATGTGCAGGCAGGTGCGCGCTACCTGGCGATGATCCGTCGCAAGTTCTTCTCCAGCCCCAAGCTCAACGAACGTGAACGCATGGCGTTTGTGCTGGCGGCCTACAACATGGGCCCCGAGCGCGTGCAAGGCATGCGTACCGAGGCCAGGCGCCGGGGGCTCAACCCTAACCAGTGGTTCTTCCAGGTTGAACGCATTGCCATGGAGCAAGTGGGGATGGGCGGCGTGAGCTATGTTAATAGCGTCAACAAGTACTACTTGGCGTTTGATCGGGAGCGGGAGTCCCTGGAGCCGCCAACGCCGAAAATTGCCTCACGCAAATAATCGATTTTATCGATGTTAATTAGGCATTTTTTCGGCTTTTATCATTCTGTAATCTGATTAATATAGCGGCCAACCAACCCCTACTTTGAAAAGGATTATCACCATGAGCCCACTGATCAAAAGCATCCTGTCTACCCGCGCCGGCTACGGCCTGACCATCCTGCGCGTTGTGGTCGGCATCATCTTTGCCGCCCACGGCTCGCAAAAACTGTTTGGCTGGTTTGGCGGCTATGGCCTGGCGGGCACTGCCCAGTGGATGGAAAGCATCGGCCTGGCGCCGGGTACCCTGATGGCGCTGTTGTCTGGCGGCACCGAGTTCTTCGCGGGCCTGGCACTGATCATCGGTTTGCTGGTGCGCCCTGCGGCATTGGGCCTGACCATCTTGTCGCTGGTGGCGATCTTCTCGGTGCATATCCACAACGGTCTGTTCATGGCCAACAACGGGTATGAGTTTGCACTGGCCTTGCTGGGTGGCTCGCTGGCGGTGCTGCTGGAAGGCGCTGGCAAACTGTCTGCCGACCGCGCCATCGCCAACTGACTCTCGCTGTAGAACGCCCAAGAGGCCCGCCATGTGCGGGCCTTTTGCTGCTCGGGATTCTTGACACCGCGCTATTGGCTTCTCTAGGATGCCGCTCATGCGCCGATTTAAACAGCTAATTGCGGGGCGCCATGGGTGACCGTTCTCGGTCCCGACAGAAGCAATCACCTTGCTTCGAAATTCCGCTAAAGCGCTGGTTCGGTGTTGCCTCTCACCTGCCCGCAGACTTTTGAGGCAGAGACTCGACACGATGAATGCACTACGCCCCCTGATTCGCCTGGCCCCGATCACCGCGGACCTCACTCAACGCAATCCCAAGATCCTCCTGGGTGGCAAGCACCAGCCGACGCTGTTGCGTTACCTGGATGGCTGGCCTCGTCGTAGCGGGCGTCCCTCGGCGTTCTTGATTCAGTTTGTTGAAGACGGCGACTCCCTTGCCCGTTTCGCCAGCAACAGCTTTGACCTGGCCGTTATCCAGGCCCCCAGTGCCAGCAATGCCGATGAAGTGATTCGTCAGTTGACGCGTATTGCCCGTCAAGGCTTGATTGCGCGCCGTTGAGGTTTCAATACAGCGCGCAAGGCGGTAGGGGACGGCGCCGCCGCCGCCACAGGTACACCCCCAAGGCAACCAGGCACAGCAACGCAGGCACTGGCACGATAAGCACTAGCTTCATGTTTCGCTCCAGGCGACGCACAGGCGCATAGGCCTGTGTTTTCAGCGCGTGCAGTTCCGCCGGCAGGCTTAGCCGTTCTTTGTTGAGCGCTTGCAGCTGGGTGCCGGTATCCACAGCCTCCGTGCCCATCGCGGTAGCGGGTGGGTTCATGCGTTGCCATTCCTTTTCGGTGTGCGCTAGCCGTCGCAACAGGTCTTTGGCCTGGGTTTGATAGGCCTGCTCGGCGGACTCGCGCAGGTTTTCCAGCACCTGCGATGTTGCGCCAGTGACCCCATGAGGACGTATGTTTGCAAGCTCATCGGGAGCGGCCAGGTTATCCAATGTGTTAAGCACGAACAGGCTATTGCTACGTTGGGCCGGGCTGTCCAGGTGGTCGCCGAGCACATCCGTGTCGGCAACGATCACCACATGGATTTGTGCTGATTTTTGCAGGCCCGGCGATCGTTCACCCACCCCATCGGGAAACGCTGAATAGGCTGGCCCCTGAATGCGGGCAGCGATGACGTGCTGTTCGCCGCTTCTGGTGAGTTCACTGTCCAGTTCGTCAGGCTGTGCGAGCGCCGATTGTCTTGAACTGCGCAGCAGTGGGGTGAAGTCCGTCTGGCTTTTTTCAAGACGTGTGAGGACGCCGCTGCTGGCTACCGTTACCGCATCGAGTTTCCAGGTGCTGACATCGCTGGTCGCCATTGCCTTTCGCGGCAGTGTCAACGTTTCCGGGAGAGGGGCGGTCGAGGCGTAAGTGGTATCGATGAGTATCTTGTCGCTCTTCATGGCGACGCCCCAGCTGGCAAGCAGCCCGTCCAGAACTGCGGGCGAACGCGTTTCCTCCAATTGCCGGTTGCTCTGCGGGTCGATAAACATCATGACCTTGCCGCCTCCCAGTACAAACTGATCAACCGCATACAGGGTTTGTTCTGGCAGCCTGCGAGGGTGTACGACCATCAGTGCTTTAGTACGTGCAGGCACATGATCGGCGTCTGGTTCCAGCTCCAAAACGTCAAAGTGCCGGTGCAACTCCTGCAGCTGCGGCTCAATGGATTCTTCCGGTGACAAACCTGATAACAGCCCGATCATGGGGGGCTCCGGATTATGGAGCTGGGTGATCAGGTGGCTGATTTCATATTCAAGAAGCGGGGCTCTGTCAGGGCTGAATGATTCGATACGTTGTGCGGCCTGGCCATCACGGGTACCGATAAGCCCCAGGAAGCCCTGATTGTCCTCAAGGCCGTACAGCTTGGCTTTGTAGGCATCCTCTGAAAAAGGAGCAGGATTGATGATGCGCAAATTGATCATGCCCTTCGATGCTTTTTCGAATGCCTTGAGCGTTTCTTCAACTTGCCTGCCGTAGCGTTTTTGCTCGCCAGACTTGCGTGAGTGGAAGTAGTAAAAGTCCAATGGCACTTGCAGATTGGAAAGCAATTGCACGGCGGCGGGCGATAACGTGTTGGTTTTATGGGGGGACAAGTCCCAGCGCAGGTCGGGAAACCTGGGGGCCCAAACCAGGTTGAACGCCAGGAAAAGCAGCAGAATGACAGTGAGGGTTATGCCGGTGCGCAAGGCGGATCGCATCTAGAACGACCTTCTTAGCGGCGTTTATAGTTGAGCAGCACAATCGTTGCCGTTAGAAAGGCAACCATCATGCTGATGAAGTACAAGCCGTCGCGAAGAATGAATGAGCCATGGTCGATCATGGCAAAGCGCAGAAAGGGACTAAGAGACGTCAGACTGTCGATGATCCAGATCGGGGTTTGATGTTCAAGTGCGTCAAGTACAGACGACAGGCTACCGGCGATCAATAATAAACACAGCGTTAAGAGGAAAATGACCAAGCGTTGATGTGTCAACGCGCAAATGAAAAAACCGACTGATAGATAACTGCCTGCCAATAACCAGCTGGCCAGAAATTGTGAGGCAATGAC
The DNA here is from genome assembly GCF_004682055.1 of Pseudomonas kairouanensis. Taxonomy (GTDB): domain Bacteria; phylum Pseudomonadota; class Gammaproteobacteria; order Pseudomonadales; family Pseudomonadaceae; genus Aquipseudomonas; species Aquipseudomonas kairouanensis. The sequence continues at coordinate 105,751 of NZ_QUZU01000002.1, forward strand.
TAAGTTATCTGCAGTGCCGAACACATTGATCATGATCACCAGCGGAAAGGTCAGCAACAGGGCCAGTGCGGCGATAACCCAAGCGGCAAAAAACTTGCCGACGACAAGTTCAGACGGTTTGAGGGGCAGGGTGGCCAGAAAGTCCACAAAGCCACTCTCGTGCTCATTCGCCAGAAGTTGGGTAGACAGCGTGGGAATCAACAGTAGGTACAGCCACGGGTGAATCTGGAAAAATGCCTGTAAGTGACGGCTGCCTTGTTCCAGCCATTGATGAGTCTGTAATCCCAGTACTGCCGACAGCAGCAGGAACGCGGTGATGCTCAAGTAGGTGGAAGGCGCGCATAGATAATTGGCCAGTTGACGTCGGAAGACCGTGAACACTCTGTTCAAAGGGACGCCCCTTGGGCCAAGCGATGAACCACATCGTCAAAGCGACCGGGTTCCATTTTCAGTGAGTGAACTTGCCAGTGTCGGTTGGCAATCAGCGCACTGATGGAAGGGAAGATACTGTGGCCTGGCATGGCCAGTACGGTCACCGTGCCGGGACGTTGGTGATCCTCTTCGATGCCGGCAACGCCAGGCAGCACCGCAAGGGCTAGCAAGTCCAGCTCAGACGATGAGGCCAGGGTAACGGCCTGGAAGTACCGTGAACTGCGCAGCAGTTCCGGCATTGGGGCATCCGCCAATAAGCAGCCCTTCTCGATAATGAGGCCGCGTGTGCAGGTATCGACCAGCGCTTCGCAATCACGCGAGGCGACGATCACCGTCATTTCCTCGGTCAATGATTGGATAAGTGCCCGGACCTTGCTTTGCTGGAGCGATGCCAGGCCCTCGCAGGGTTCGTCCAGTAGCAGTACGCGGGGTGTATGCAGGATCGCCTGGGCAATCGCAACTTTGCGTTTGAGGCCCAGGGGAAGTGTGTTGATCGGATACCTGAGCAAGGGGGACAGTTCGAGTCGCGCAACCGCTCTATCCACACGGCGGCGTTTTTCGGCGCCGCGAAATCCGCGAAGCTCGGCAATAAAGCTGAGCAAGCTGTTGACGGACATTGAGGGGTGGTTGAACTCGGCGGGCTGGTAGCCCACGGCTTGGCACGTTTGGCGAGCGTGTGTGCGGGTGTCGAAACCGACGATGTTCACCTGACCGGATGAGGGGCTTGTCGAGCCAGCCACCATTTTTAAAAGTGTGGTCTTGCCCGCGCGCTCAAGCCCAAACAGTCCAAGGCATTCGTTGCGCTGGGCAGAGAATGAGAGATCTCTTATTACGATTTTGTTGTCCAGCTGTTTTGTCAGGTTGCTTATCTCGATCATTTTGTTGTTCTGCTGGATTGGTTTGCCAACTTGTCTGCTAAAGCAGGCGCCTAAATTGAACTGTGCAGGGGCTCGAAGTGGGAAAAGGGTACGTTCAATAACAAAAGTTGAAAATGCTGAGGTGTTCTAATAAGAGAAGTCCTACAGCGGGGTTTATAGTCTGCGCAAGTAATCGCTATATGATGGGGGGGTTGCAAAATTGGATGTTTATGGGTGGTTTAATTATTGTTTAATTGTCGTGAGGCCTGATTATCGTGATGCTTCTACGTACCCTTGTTCTGGAACGCTCAGGTGAGGATGCTCCACTCAACGGTGCATTACTCTGCGGTTTTGCCGTTCCTCAAATAGGCTCTAACTTTCTGGTGTACAGCCTGGATGAAGAGACCGAACCCGGAAGTGCCCGGGTATACGTTGCAGCTTTACGCAAGAAGCTTGAACGTTATTTCTTGAGTGGTGTTGAGGCTCAGGAAGACCTGCACGTTGCGATGCAGGTGTTCAAGCAGATATTGACGTTGGCCGCAGCCGGCACCAAGCCTGCCAGCGAAACCGAAACTCAGATTCCTTATCATTTTGTCGACTTGAACGGTTGCAAGTTGCCGCCTGCGCGGCCCCAAGACCACCATTCGGTGATCATCAAGAAAGCCTTGGTGATGAAAGTGATCACCCTGGGAGCGTCTGCACCGGCGGGCGCGGCGATTGAAAGCGCCACGCTGATTGTCCCGTCCATTCGATTTTCTTCCCAGATGATTTCGCCACCCAAGGTGGTAAGTACGGCTGAAAAAGCCCTGCCGCCGTTGCTGGAGCAACGGGTCGAGCCGCAAGCTGTGCCCTCGACGCAGGAGGAGGCGCCGAGCCCTATGCCTGCGGTCGCTGAGCCGCCGTTGCAGTGTGTACCAGCGGAGCAGAGTTCACTGTTTGAAGTGGACAGTACCCTGACCAACCTTGCGCGTGTTTCCCAGCAACTCACCGCGCAAAAGACGGCGGTGCTCAAGCAAGAAGAGGCACTTGAGCAATGGCAGAGCCGACTGCAGCAAGGCCAGGCCGAGCTTGACCAGGAGCGTCAGGAACTGGGTAACCGAACGCTGGAAAAGGAGGCCACCTTGCAGTTGCGGGTCCAGGCATTGGAGAGTCGTGAGGCCCAGTTGGCCGAAGCACTCGCCGCGCAACACCACGAGCAGCAAACGATCGAGGAGCGTGCCGCTGTCCTGGAAAAACGGATCACCCAAGCCTATAGCCAAGAGTTGGTACTTCGTCAGCGCAGTGAAAAATTGGCGGTTCTGTGGGCTCAGCTATCCGAGGGGCGGCAAAATCTGCATGCGCTGATGCTTGAGCTGGATCGGACGATGGACAGTTTCGCCAAGCCTGATGAGCAGACGTCAAATGGTGGCGTATTTGGCGTTTTGCTGTGAGGCGATCGGCCTGCTGGCCTGGCTACTTTCGCGCGTTCATTTATTATCCACCTCTGTTCGCCGGCGCCAGGCCTTGAGGGTGCGGCATTGGAGTCAATGGATATTTCCTGGGGATGCATGCGTTTGAGTACCAAGCTGATTACCAAAGAGGGTCATGAGGCGCTGAAAAAGGAGCTGGATTACCTGTGGCGAGAGAAGCGCCCGGACACCACACGCAAGGTGACATGGGCAGCCTCCCTGGGGGATCGAAGCGAGAACGCGGACTACCAGTACAACAAGAAACTGCTGCGTGAGATCGACCGCCGCGTGCGTTACCTGCGCAAACGCCTGGAAGACATGCGTGTGGTCGAGTACATGCCCGAGCAGGAAGGCAAAGTGTTCTTCGGTGCCTGGGTTGATATCGAAAACGAGCAGGGCGAGACCAAGCGCTTTCGAATCGTAGGATATGACGAAATTTATGATCGGATGGACTACATCTCCATCGACTCACCGATGGCCCGCGCGCTGTTGCGCAAGGAAGTGGACGATGAGGCCATTGTGCAGACCCCCAGTGGGGACGTGTGCTGGTGGATCACCGGTATCGAATACCTCAAATGAATGATGCGGGCCCGTACCCAAAAGGCGTACGGGCCTGCGTTGTTTCAGCCTTCGCGCAATACCGTCAGTGGGCTGGCATTGAGTGCGCGGCGCGTGCCAAACACCCCGGCGCCGCCTATCAGCACAGCACCGATCACCGGTAGCACCAACAGCCACGGGTGCGGGTGCCAGGCCAGGTCAAAGGCATAGCGGTACAGCACAAAGGTCACCAGTTCTGTTCCCAGCGCCGCCAACAGTCCGCTGACGGCACCCAGCAAGCCGAACTCGATACGCCTGGCCTTGACCAGCAACTTGCGCTCGGCACCCAGTGCACGTAGCAGCGCGCCTTGGCGGATACGCTCGTCCAGGGTGGCCTGCAGCCCCGAAAAGAGTACCGCCATCCCCGCAGCCAGTACAAACAACAGCACGTACTCTACCGCCAGCGTCACTTGGGCGAGGATGCTGCGCAACTGTTCCAGCAGGGCCTCGACCTGCAGGATAGTCACTGCCGGGAAGGCGCGGGACAGGTCGACGATCTGCTGGTCATGCCCCGGCGCCAGATAGAAACTGGTCAGGTAGGTCGCCGGCAGGTCCTTCAAGGTGCCCGGTTGGAAAATCATGAAGAAGTTGGGTTGGAAGTTATCCCAGTTGATCGTTCGCAGGCTGGTGACCCGTGCTTCGCGATTTTCCCCACCCACCGTGAACACCAGGAGATCGTTGAGCTTGAGCTTGAGGCTTTCTGCCACCTTGGCTTCGACCGACACACCCGGAATCTCCTCGGTGGGTTGCTGCGACCACCACGAGCCCGCCGTCAAGGCGTTGCCCGGCGGTAGATCGGCGGCCCAAGTGAGGCTCAGGTCGCGTTGCACGGCGCGGTCACCGCTGGAGTCCTTGCTGACAATTTCCTGCACCGCTTCGCCATTGATGCTGATCAGGCGGCCCGGCACCACGGGGTACAGCGGCGCGGACTGGGCTTGCAGTTCCAGCAGGCGGGCGCCAAAGGCGTCCTTGTCGGCCGGAAGGATGTTCAGGGCGAAATAGTTGGGTGCGTCCTTGGGCAACTGGTTTTGCCAGGTGTCGAGCAATTCGCCGCGCAGCAGTGCGATCAAGCCCATGGACAGCAGGATCAAGCCGAACGCCAGCGATTGACCGGCCGCTGCCAGAGGATGGCGCAACAACTGGCCCAGGCCCAGGCGCCAGGGCAGGGAGGCTCGCGCCAGCAGGCGACGCAGGCTTTGCAGCAACAGCAGGAGCAAGCCGCCGAGGACCAGCGCTGCCACTACGCCTCCGCCCAGCAGGGCGAAGGTCAACACCAGGTCGAGGCTCAGGCGCCACATGATCAGCCCCAGGGCGAACAGCGCCGCGCCATAGACCATCCAGGTGCTGGACGGGATGGGCAGCAGGTCGCGTCTGAGCACCCGCAGCGGCGGCACGCGGCCAAGGGCGGCCAAAGGGGGGAGGGCGAAGCCGGCGAGGGCGACGAGGCCTGTGCCGATCCCGGCGATGGCTGGCAACAGTCCGCCGGGTGGAACGTCTGCGGGCAGCAGGTCATGTAGGAAATAGAACAGGCCGAACTGCGCCAACCAGCCAAGCACGGCACCGGTCAGGCTTGCCAGCAGTCCCAGTACGCTCAATTGCAGGCTGAACAGCAACATGGCTTCACGTCGAGACAGCCCCAGGCAACGGAGCAGCGCACTGGCATCGAAGCGCCGCGTCGCGAAGCGGTTGGCCGACAGCGCCACGGCCACGCCGGCCAGCAACACCGCCACCAGGCTGGCCATGTTCAGGTAGCGCTCGGCTTTGCCCAGGGCGCCGCCGATCTGTTGATTACCGTCCCGCGAGTCCTGCAAACGCTGGTTGGCGGCCAGGCCAGGCTTGACCAGGTCGCGATAGGTTTGCAGCACCGTGCTGCCCTGGGGGCCGCGCCACAACTCGCGGTAACTGACGCGACTGCCCGGCTGGACTACACCGGTGGCGTCCAGGTCTGCCAGATTGATCATCACCCGTGGCGTGAGGCTGTAGAAGTTGCCGGCACGGTCTGGCTCGTAGGTGAGGATGCGCGCCAGGCGCAGGGTCTTCATGCCCACGTCAATGCTGTCGCCGACCTTGAGGTCCAGTGCGGTCAGCAGCCTTGCCTCCACCCAGGCTTCACCGGGTTTCGGCCCACCGCCGGGTGTTTCGTCACCAAAGGGGGCGGCGGCGCTTTTCAGCTGGCCCCGCAGGGGGTACTGCTCGTTGACCGCCTTGATGCTGGACAGCTGGATGCCATTGTCAGTGGCAATGACACTGGAGAACTCCACGACGCGAGCGTGATCCAGGCCCAGTTCAGTGCCGGTCTTGATTTGCTCGGACCTGGCCGGCGAGCTGCCCTCCAGCACCAGGTCGGCGCCCAGGAACTCGGTGGCGCGCAACAGCATGGCGCCATTGAGACGCGCCCCGAAGTAACCGATGGCGGTACTCGCCGCCACGGCCACCAGCAGGGCAAAGAACAGCACGCGCAATTCCCCCGCGCGGGCATCGCGCAGCAATTGGCGCATGGCAAGGCTGAACAGGCGCAACAGCGGCAAACGTGCCATCAAGGCTCCAGGGGCGCGACCATCAGGCCGGCTTCAAGGCGGATCAGGCGTCGGCAACGGTGGGCCAGGCGCTCGTCGTGGGTGACCAGCACCAGGGTGGTGCCGCTCTCTTTATTGAGCTCGAACAGCAGGTCGCTGATGCGCTCGCCGGTGTGGCTGTCGAGGTTGCCGGTAGGTTCATCGGCAAACAGCACATCGGGTTCGGCCGCAAAGGCGCGGGCGATTGCGACTCGTTGCTGCTCGCCACCGGACAGCTGGCGCGGCGAGTGAGTGAGGCGCTGGCCCAGGCCAACGCGCTCCAACAGGTGCCGGGCGCGTTCGCGGGCGTCTTTGCGGCCGTCCAGTTCCAGCGGCAACATGACGTTTTCCAGGGCATTGAGGCTGTCGAGCAGCTGGAACGACTGGAACACGAAGCCCACATGTTCGGCACGGATGCGTGCACGCTGGTCTTCGTCGAGGCTGCTCAGCGCTTGCCCTGCGAGGGTGACTTCGCCGCTGCTGGGCAGGTCGAGGCCGGCCAGCAGGCCGAGGAGGGTGGATTTACCGGAACCGGAGCTGCCAACGATAGCCAGGCTATCGCCCTTGTTCAGTTCCAGGCTCAGTTCGTGCAGGATAGTCAGTTCACCTTCCGCGCTGGGAACCACTTTGCTAAGGTTCCGCGCGGTGAGAATGCTTGCGCCCATGGAGAATCCGATGCGAATGTGGTTTTTGAGTGCTGGCCTGGCCTTGATGTGCATGGCCCAGAACGCAGCGGCGGGTACAGTCCTGATCGTTGGCGATAGTATCAGTGCCGGTTTCGGCCTGGATACCCGCAAAGGGTGGGTCGCACTGCTGGAGCAACGGCTCAAGACTGAAGGTTTCGACGATAAAGTGGTCAATGCTTCCATCAGTGGCGACACCAGTGCCGGAGGCTTGGCGCGGCTGCCGGTGGCGCTTGCAGAGCATAAACCGGAAGTGGTGGTTATCGAGTTGGGTGGCAACGACGGCCTGCGCGGGCAGCCTCCCGCTCAATTGAAACAAAATCTTGCGTCGATGATTGATCAGTCCAAGGCCATTGGCGCCAAGGTGCTGTTGCTCGGCATGCAATTGCCGCCCAACTACGGCCCGCGTTACACCCATGCCTTCGCCGAGGTCTATGGCACCCTTGCCAAGGAAAAAGCGGTGCCGCTGGTGCCGTTTTTCCTAGAGGGTGTGGGTGGCAATCCACAGTTGATGCAAGCCGATGGTCTGCACCCGGCAGTCGGCGCCCAGGGCAAGTTGCTGGAAAATGTCTGGCCGACGCTAAAACCGCTGCTATGACGCTTTTCTACCGGCAGGCTTTCGGCTAAGGTGGCGCCCCCCCGATTTGGAGCCCCTGATGTCGCGTCCTGCCTGGTCCCTGTTTAACTACCAACTGATCGAGCCGGACGAGCAGTTGGATCTGTTCGCCTGCCAGGAAGTGCGGGTACACCTGGTGGCGCGTCAACTGGAACTGGGCGGCTCCATCGATCGCACGCTGTGCGGCACGCTGCTGCCTGCACAGCCGCGTTGGTCGCGAGTTGATCGCTCGATCTTCCAGGACCAACGCCTGTGCCCACTATGCCGGGCGATCCTCGAATCCCAGAAGCGCGGCACACCGCCGATCTGGCCAGAGTTGCGTTTCGAGTTGTAGGGGGCAGCTAGAACCCCGCTTCACGTATACAATCGTTTTTTACCTACCCGTCGTTCTGCGAAGGATTTTCCGGATGTTGTCGCGCCTTTCCGTCGTCACCTGCTGCCTGTCTCTCGCTGCACTTTGCGCAGCCGGTACTGCGTCAGCCTTGCAGTTGCCTTTGCCACCACCGGGTGAAGACATCGTTGGTCAGGTCCAGGTGATCAAGGCCAAGTACGAAGACACCTTCGCCGACCTGGGCACTACCTATGACCTGGGCTATTCGGAGATGGTCGCGGCCAACCCGGGCGTGGATGCCTGGTTGCCGGGGGCGGGCACCGAGATCGTGCTGCCCACGCGCTTCATCCTGCCCCCAGGCCCGCGCGAAGGTATTGTGATCAACCTGGCGGAGTACCGGCTGTACTACTACCCCAAGGGCCAGAACGTGGTCTACACCTTCCCGCTGGGCATCGGTCGGGAAGGCTGGGGTTCGCCCATCGCCCATACCAGCATCATTGCCAAGACGCCCAACCCCACCTGGACTCCGCCAGCCTCGATCAAGGCCGAGCACGCCGCCAACGGTGATCCGCTGCCCAACGTGGTACCGGCTGGCCCGGACAACCCCTTGGGCCCTTTCAAGTTCACCCTGGGGACACCGGGCTACCTGATCCACGGCTCCAACATGAAGTTCGGCATTGGCACCCGCACCAGCCATGGTTGCTTCCGCATGTTCAACAACAACGTGCTGGAAATGGCCAGCATGGTGCCGGTGGGTACGTCGGTGCGCATCATCAACGATGCCTACAAGTTCGGCAGCAGCGGCGGCAAGGTCTACCTTGAGGCGCACACGCCGCTCAATGACGACGGCACGCCGTCGGTGGTCGACAAGCACACCGCGGTGATCAACGCCTTGCTCAAGCGTGAAGACCTGGCCAATCAGTTGCGGGTGAACTGGGATCAAGTGCGGGATGTGGTTGCGGCCGAGGACGGCTTGCCGACTGAAATCGGCGTACCGGGCGGGGCACCCATCGCCTCCAGCGCGCCGATCGATCTGCAGCAATAACGCGGTGTGATCAACAGCCCGCCATGGCCTCGCGCTGTGGCGGGTTTTTTATTGCCCGTGATTCAGGCACAAACGCCAGGCAATAAAAAAGCCGACCCATAAATGGATCGGCTTGATAACAACCCCGAGGGATTATTACTTGCGGCTAGCTTTTTCAAGCATACGCAGGGCGCGCTCGTTAGCTTCGTCAGCAGTCTGTTGTGCTTTTTGAGCAGCAGCCAGAGCTTCATCAGCTTTACGGTAGGCTTCGTCTGCACGAGCCTGGGAGCGAGCTGCTGCGTCTTCAGTTGCAGTCAGACGAGCTTCGGTTTCTTTGGAGACGCTGCTGCAACCGGTAGCCAGAACTGCGGCCAGAGCCAGAGCAGAGAATTTCAGAACGTTGTTCATCGTGTTCCCCTTCAAGGACTTTCAATTAGATGGCTAGTTTCTCAGAGTGAGCTAATAGCCGGCGTACATACTACCCATTACTTGTAGTAAGTAAACTGACGTAGCGCAAGAAGCAAAAAAAATTCTCGCGCCGAATCTATTTTGGCTAACCTTTTGAAGGTTTGTATAAAAACCGTTCAATTTTTTTTCATTCAGGCAAAAAATCGAGCCAGGCTGAAAGGTCCAGCCAGCCTGTGCTGGACGTTGTGAACAGATAAAAATTTATATATCCACGCCGACACTTACGTTCCGCTTGGGTTTGTCCCGTCCGGCATCTTTCGCACATCTAGAGGTGACTTTAAGAGCGCCTGTTCGTCTCAAGGTTCAACTGCCGGCAATGTTCAGGCTTTCGATCCCAGGTTGATCGGGCCCTTTCTATATCCACCAGCGGCAGGGGAAGACGAGTGCGCCTTGAGCAATTGCAGGATTGGTGCCTACTATTCCCCTCGTGCTGGTTGTGAGCGCTAGAGGTTTCTCGTTGTCGAAACCGGCACGGGGTGGCGTAGATGTTCCTTCGCCGGAAAAACATCGGTAAGGTAGGGGTCAGAAACCAAGACCCGCGAGGAGTAGTGATGAGCGAGGCGTTGTCCATCCACCATGACCAGGCTGGTCATCAGTTCGAGACCAATGTGGACGGTCATCGTGCCTATCTGACCTATATGGACCTCGGCAAGCAGACCCTGGATATCTATCGGACCTTCGTGCCCAACGCACTGCGAGGCCGAGGCATCGCGGCGGCCTTGACCGAGGAAGCCTTGAAGTTCGCCGAAGAGGCGGGCTACACGGTGATTCCATCCTGCTCCTATGTCGAACGCTACATGGAGCGCCATCAGCGTCATGCCGCGAAGCTGTAAGGCATAAAACCGCACCATGAAAAACGCCGGGCTGAGCCCGGCGTTTTTGTGTGCGCACTACGGTGTCAGGTGCGTTTGCGCTTGGGCAATACGTCCTTGAGCTTGGCGTGCATGCTGCGCAGGGTGTTCTCGGTGGCCGCCCAGTCGATGCAGGCATCGGTGATCGACACGCCGTACTGCAAGTCGGCCAGGTCTTTTGGAATCGCCTGGCAGCCCCAGTTCAGGTGGCTTTCGACCATCAGGCCGATGATCGACTGGTTGCCTTCCAGGATCTGGTTGGCGACGTTTTCCATCACCAGCGGCTGCAGGGCCGGGTCCTTGTTGGAGTTGGCGTGGCTGCAGTCAACCATGATGTTCGGCTTGATCTTGGCCTTGTTCAGGGCCTGTTCGCACAGGGCAACGCTGACCGAATCATAGTTGGGCTTGCCGTTGCCGCCGCGCAGCACGACGTGACCGTAAGCATTGCCCTTGGTGGTGACGATGGAGACGCCCCCTTCCTGGTTGATACCCAGGAACCGGTGCGGGCTGGAGACCGATTGCAGCGCGTTGATCGCTACGGTCAGGCCGCCGTCGGTACCGTTCTTGAAACCCACGGCCGATGACAGGCCGGACGCCATTTCACGGTGGGTCTGGGATTCGGTGGTACGTGCGCCAATGGCCGACCAACTGATCAGGTCCTGCAGGTACTGCGGGGAGATCGGGTCGAGGGCTTCGGTGGCAGTGGGCAGGCCCATCTCCGCCAGGTCCAGCAGCAGTTGACGACCGATGTGCAAGCCGTCCTGGATCTTGAACGAGTCATCCAGGTATGGGTCGTTGATCAAGCCTTTCCAGCCGACGGTGGTACGCGGCTTCTCGAAATAGACACGCATCACCAGGTACAGAGTGTCCGACACTTCTGCCGCCAGCACCTTCAGGCGCTCGGCGTATTCGTGGGCGGCCTTGAGGTCGTGGATCGAGCAGGGCCCGATGACGACGAAGAGGCGGTGGTCGGTGCCATCGAGAATGTCACGGATGACTTCGCGGCCCTTGGTGACGGTCTGCAGGGCAGCGTCGCTCAGGGGGATTTCGCGCTTGAGCTGATCGGGTGTGATCAGGGTCTCGTTGGATTCGACGTTTAGGTCATTGATCGGTAAATCAGCCATCGTGTTACTCGTCAGGGTCACGGGTGCCGGCCGCCAGCCATCCCCGTGCGGCGGAGCACAGCATGATTTGAATGCAGGGGGGAGGAACCTTAGCGCGTAACACGGGCCCGCGACAATGGGCAAAGCCCGCTTTAATCCAGCACTGGCGCCACAAAGGCCTCGTGGGAGAACTCCACGGCATGGCGCGACACCCACTCGCGGGCCAGGGCTTCGAATTGCTGGGGCGTAGGTTCAGCGTCTTCGTGCTGGCGGCAGTAGCGTTCTATCCGGCATGCTTGTTCGCCCATTCGGGCGCCGAACAACGCATGTTCATCAGTGAACGCGATGCCGATGCGGTAGCCGTTCTCTACCTTGCGGCACCAGGCTACATAACCTGGATAGCGGGCACTGGGGCCCAGGGAGGGGATTTGCAGATCAACCGCCGTACCCTGGCGCCAGGCACGCGGCCAATGGCAGGCGATACCGCCAAGGCCCTGAGTGAGCAGGCGTTGGCGGGGGATGGCAGGAGCGGGGCGTTGGATTAACTCGACAGCGACATCATCAGGGTGAGGTAAAAAACGACCCATGTACACGGACTCCGAGCACCGTCCTGTTGACGGCGGTGGCAGCAGTATAGTGAAGGAACTGGAATTGACCGACCTGGATATTGACCAGCAATTGCTGGGATTGCCAGGTATTTCGTTGGTGGTATTCACCAGTGTCGGTTGCTCCAGTTGCCGTTGGGCGCGCCAGCAGGTGCCCGGCTGGCCGTTGCCGGTGGACCGCGTGTGCTGGGTGGATGCCGGGCACAACGGCGGTGCGGTCGAACGCTACCAGATCTTTCATTTGCCCGCGCTGTTCGTGGTATGCGAGGGTCAGTTCCTCGGGCAGATCCAGACACGTCTTACGCTCGATGACCTTGCCAATGCCGTGAACCAAGCCCTTACCCGCACCCCAGAGGATTTGCCATGACCGCAGTTGCATCCCCATCGCCACGCATTGGCATCATCGGCACCGGCGCCATCGGTGGTTTCTACGGCCTGATGCTGGCGCGCGCCGGCTTCGATGTGCACTTCCTGTTGCGTAGCGAATACGCAGCCGTCAGTGAGCAGGGCTTGCGTGTGAACAGTCAGGTGCACGGCCCCTTGCACCTGCATCCGGTGCAGGCCTATGCCCACGCCGCCGATATGCCGCCGTGCGATTGGTTGCTGGTGGGCACCAAGTCCACAGGTAACGTGGAACTGGCGCCGACCCTCGCCCAGGTCGCGGCGCCGGACGCCAAAGTGGTGCTGTTGCAAAACGGCCTGGATGTGGAAGACAGCCTGCGCGAACACTTGCCAGCGTCGATCCATCTGCTGGGCGGGCTGTGCTACATCGGTGTGTACCGCTCTGCGCCCGGCGTGGTCGAGCACCAGGCCCTGGGGCGCGTGAACCTGGGGTATCACAGTGGTACGGCGGCCAACGACGAAGAGCGCCAGAAAGCCATTGTTGAAGAGGGCGCCGCGCTGTTTCATAAGGCGGGCATCGAGTCCCAGGCCATGGCCAATGTGCATCAGGCCCGTTGGCACAAGCTGGTGTGGAACGTGCCCTACAACGGCCTTTCCGTCCTGTTTGGCACCGGTACCACGGCGATGATGGCGGACGAGTCCAGCCGCGAGTTGATCCAGGCGTTGATGGCTGAAGTGGTGCAGGGCGCCAACGCTTGCGGCCATGAGATTCCCGCCAGCTACGCCGAACAGATGTTCGCCATGACCGAAACGATGGACGACTACCTGCCCAGCATGTACCACGACCATATTCACAAACGCCCGCTGGAACTGGCGGCGATCTACGCGCGACCCTTGGCTGCGGCCAGGGCTGCCGGCTGTGAATTGCCGCGAATGCAGGCGCTGTACCAGGCCTTGAGTTTTATTGATCGGCACAACCGCTGAATGGGGGGCACATCATGGCAAAGGGATTGGGCGATAAATTGGTGCTGGCCATCTCATCGCGAGCCCTGTTCGACCTGAGCGACAGCCACAAGGTGTACCTGGCCCAGGGCGTCGAGGCGTACCGCAAATACCAGATCGAACACGAGGAAGAAATCCTCGAGACCGGCGACGCCTTCCCGCTGGTCAAGAAGCTGCTGAGTCTCAACGCCAGCCTCGGCCGGGCTCGGGTCGAGGTGGTGCTGGTGTCGCGAAACAGCGCCGACACCGGCTTGCGCGTCTTCAATTCGATCCAGCACTACGGCTTGGATATTTCCCGCGCTGCTTTCGTTGGCGGACGTAGTCCTTATCCTTATTTGGCAGCCTTTGGTTGCCATCTGTTTCTTTCGACCCATGCTGAAGATGTGCGCAGTGCCCTTGACGCTGGCTTTGCGGCGGCGACGATTTTGTCCGGTGGCCCACGTCGCGCGTCCAGCGAAGAACTGCGGATTGCCTTCGACGGCGATGCCGTGTTGTTTTCTGATGAGTCCGAGCGTGTGTACCAGGCCGGCGGGTTGGAAGCGTTCCAGGCCAGCGAGCGGGAGTCGGCGCGTCAGCCGTTGCATGGCGGTCCGTTCAAAGGCTTTTTGGCGGCGCTCAATTTGTTGCAGCGAGAGTTTCCAGACGAGCAATGTCCGATTCGTACCGCACTGGTCACCGCCCGTTCGGCACCGTCCCACGAACGGGTGATTCGTACGTTGCGCGAGTGGGATATTCGCCTGGACGAGTCGCTGTTCCTGGGTGGGCTGGAGAAATCCGCGTTCCTGGAGGCCTTCGCCGCCGATGTATTTTTTGACGACCAGGCCGGACATTGCGAGAAGGCCAGGGACGTGGTGGCCACTGGGCATGTGCCCCATGGCATCAGCAATGAGGTAAGGGTTCAGTCCGAGAGCTAAGTCAGTCGAAGTCATCGAGGCGCTGCTAAGCTCATTTCATCTCCGCCATCCTGGCAGTCCAGGAGGTTCTATGATTCGTTCGATGCTGTACGCCACAGACCTGGGTCTGTATGCGCCTTATGTGATGCAACATGCACTGGCGCTGGCGCGAACGTTCAAGGCGGACCTGTATGTGATCCACGTGGTCGAGCCTATCGGGCTGTTCGCCGAATCGGTGTTACAGAGCTACCTTGATGAGCAGGCCTTGAGTGAATGGCAGAGTCAGGGGCTGACCACCGTGATGGCAACCATCGAGCAGCGGGTGCTGGACAGCTTTCGTGAGGAATTGGGGGACGAGGAGCAGGACCTGAAGTTGATTCGCTCGGTACGGGTGATCCAGGGGGACCCCTGTGAGGTGATTCTCGACCAGATGCGCAAACTGTCCGTCGACCTGGTTATTGTAGGCAGTCATAGCCATGCAACCGCAGCGGCGACTCCGCTTGGACGCACCGCTGCTCGGGTGCTGCAGTTGTCTACGGTGCCGGTTTACCTGGTGCCTTCGTTGCAACGTCGACGCAGTGATGACGTGTGATGGATAGAAAGCGATAAAAAGTTCTAGATTTATCCATCGAACCTTTAATATAGTTATATACCGTCGCTGATACCCGTGGCGTCTACTTGCTTTGAGGGACACATATGAAGCTTCAACAACTGCGCTACATCTGGGAAGTGGCGCACCACGACCTCAACGTTTCCGCTACCGCTCAAAGCCTCTACACCTCGCAACCCGGTATCAGCAAGCAGATCCGCCTGCTCGAAGACGAGCTGGGCGTCGAAGTGTTCGCACGCAGTGGCAAGCACCTGACCCGAGTCACCCCGGCGGGTGAACGCATCATCACCACCGCTGGCGAGATCCTGCGCAAAGTCGAAAGCATCAAGCAGATCGCCCAGGAATTCTCCAATGAGAAGAAGGGCACCCTGTCCATCGCGACCACCCACACCCAGGCCCGTTATGCATTGCCACCGGTGATCCGCGATTTCATCAAGCAATACCCGGATGTTGCACTGCACATGCACCAGGGTTCGCCGATGCAAATCGCCGAGATGGCCGCCGATGGCACCGTGGATTTCGCGATTGCTACCGAAGCCCTGGAGCTGTTCGGTGACCTGGTGATGATGCCGTGCTATCGCTGGAACCGTTGCGTCGTTGTGCCTCAGGGCCATCCATTGGCCAAGCTGCCGAAGCTGACGCTGGAAGCCCTGGCTGAATACCCGATCGTGACGTATGTGTTCGGTTTCACCGGCCGTTCCAAGCTCGACGAAGCCTTCAGCCACCGTGGCCTTACACCAAAAGTGGTGTTTACCGCAGCTGACGCCGACGTGATCAAGACTTACGTGCGCCTGGGCCTGGGCGTGGGCATCGTCGCCAAGATGGCGGTGGACACCAACCTCGACAAAGACCTGGTGGTGCTCGATGCCAGCGAGTTGTTCGAGTCCAGCGTGACCAAGATCGGCTTCCGTCGCGGCACCTTCTTGCGCGGCTTCATGTGCGACTTCATCGAGAAGTTCGCGCCGCACCTGACCCGTGAAGTCATGGCCAAGGCGATCCAGTGCCACAACAAGCAGGAACTGGAAGAGCTGTTCGAAGGCGTTGAACTGCCCGTTCACTGAGTGGGTTTATTTGGCCTCGGTAACCACAAACAGTTGCCGAGCGCCCGCCACCAGAATCTCTACCTCATCCCCCTCGAACTTGCCCAGCAGGCCTTTGCCCAAGGGTGAGCGCGGGGTGATGACGGTCACCGGTTGCCCCACCACATCCACTTTCAAACCTGCCGCATCAGGCGCCAGGAACAGCCACTGCTGACGGCCGTTTTCGTCCTCCAGGCCCAGTAGCGCGCCGACCTCTATCCCACGCTGATCATCGTAGGCACGCAGTGGCATGTTCTGGCACAGCACCAGCGCCTGTTTGATTTCCTCGACCCGCTTGGCCTGGCCGGCAGCCAGGTACGACGCCTCCAGCCCGAGGGTGTCGTATTTGTTTTCTGCGATGTTTTCTTCGTGGGTCGCGGTTTCGTAGGCGGTTTGCGCGGCACGTTGGGCGATGTCGAGATCGACGGTGAGCTTTTCCAGGAGCAGTTGGTGGACGGCGTGTTTATTCATGATCATCAATCGCAAAATTGCAGGACATTGGCCCGGGTCTTTTCGTTGGGGGCGTTCTGGTCCTGTTGCAGCCAGAACTGGCACTTGGGGTTGGACAGGTTGCGCGCGTTGCTGCGGGCCTGGTCCAGGGTTTGCTGCTGCTCCTGTTTTTGCAGGTTTTGCTGATATTGCTCGAACATCCGGTTGGGCGGCTCCGGGGTCACCACCGTCGGCCTGGCCAACTGCTCAACCGCCTGGGCCACGGGCGCGAGGCTTTGCGGGAACAGATAGCGCGACGCCAGCCAGGTGGTCAGCGCAATGGCGATAAACCCCAGCCATACGCCCAGGGCGATAGCGATACACAGCTTGAGCAGCGACAACGGGCGATCAGACATGGTGGCCTCCTGGCAGGCATTTGCGGCGTGGCGGCGATTGTCGCACAGCCGTTGTGCAGAATAATCGCGATCAAGCCTTCTGCATCCGCGCATTTATGCGGACAATCGAGCCTTTGAATGTTGGAGCCCGGAATGAAAGCCCGCTGGGATATTTTTTGCAGCGTCGTCGACAACTACGGCGACATCGGCGTGACCTGGCGCCTGGCCCGGCAATTGGTGGCCGAGCATGGTTGCGAAGTGCGCTTATGGGTTGATGACCTGCGCGCCTTTGAGCGCATGTGCCCCGAAATTGATGTGCAGCTGAGCCAGCAATGGCAGGAGGGCGTCGAAGTGCGCCATTGGCCGGCCGAGTGGCAGAACGCGCCGGCGGCGGATGTGGTGATCGCCGCGTTCGCTTGCCAATTGCCGTCTGAGTATATGGAAGCCATGGCCGAGCGCGATCGCGTGCCCCTGTGGATGAACCTGGATTACCTGAGCGCCGAAGATTGGGTAGTGGGTTGTCACCGCCTGCCATCGGTGAAGTTCAAGGGTGTGCAGAAGTACTTCTTCTTTCCAGGCTTTCGCCCGGGTACCGGTGGCCTGCTGCGGGAGGCGGGGTTGTTGGAACAGCGTCGGGCGTTTCAGCAGGATGGGGCTGCACAGCGACAATTCCTGCAAACCCTCGGTGTGTTTCCTGCCGAGGGCGCACAGCTGATCTCACTGTTTGCCTACGAAAATGCCGGACTGGCGCGTTGGTTGGACGTGTTATCGACGGACGGGCGTGCCACTCATCTAGTGGTGCCGGAGGGACGTATCCTCGGGGACGTAGGGCGCTGGCTTGGCGTCGAAGGGCTGGTGGTGGGGGATATTCTTCAACGTGACGCCCTGACAGTGCAGGTGCTGCCGTTCGTGCGCCAGGAGCAATACGACCGCCTTTTGTGGTGCTGCGACTTCAACGCGGTGCGTGGCGAGGACTCGTTCGTGCGCGCCCAATGGGCCGGCCGGCCGTTGTTGTGGCACATCTATCGCCAGGACGAGGATATCCACCTCGATAAGCTCGATGCGTTCCTGGCGTTGTACACCGCCGCCTTGTCACCGGCCGCTAGCGCTGCATTGGTTGCGTTATGGCAGGCCTGGAACACGGAGGGTGATATGGCCGTGGTGTGGAAAAAACTGCTGGAACATTGGCCTGAGGTGAACCAACACGCTGAAAACTGGTGTCTGGAACAGGCCTTGCAGGCCGATCTTGCGACGGCGCTGGTGAATTTTCATGAAAGTTGGATATGATACGCCACCTTGAATTTTGTAAATCCCATCCAAATTTCGGATATATGCAATGAAAACTGGTAAAGAACTGAAACCCGGTACAGTGATCCGTCTCGAAAACGACCCTTGGCTGGTTCAGAAAGCTGAGTTCACCAAGTCTGGTCGTAACAGCGCCATCATGAAGACCAAGCTGAAGAACCTGCTGACCGGTTACAAGACCGAGATCGTTTACAGCGCCGACGACAAACTGGACGACGTGATCCTCGACCGCAAAGAAGCGACCCTGTCCTTCATCAGCGGCGACACCTACACGTTCATGGACACCACTGACTACACCATGTACGAGCTGAACGCTGAAGACATCGAAGCCGTTCTGCCGTTCGTTGAAGAAGGTATGGAAGACGTCTGCGAAGCGATCTTCTTCGAAGACCGCCTGGTTTCCGTAGAGCTGCCGACTACTATCGTGCGTCAGGTTGACTACACCGAAGGTTCCGCTCGCGGCGACACTTCGGGCAAGGTCATGAAGCCTGCCAAACTGAAAAACGGTACCGAACTGGCTGTTGCAGATTTCATCGAAATCGGCGACATGATCGAGATCGACACCCGCGAAGGCGGTTCGTACAAAGGCCGCGCCAAGAAGTAATTCTGGCCCCGCCGATACGAAAAAAACCCGACGTTGAGTCGGGTTTTTTTATGGGCGTCTATTAGGTCAGACGGTCACATGCAGGCGTACATCGACGTTGCCACGGGTGGCGTTGGAGTACGGGCACACTTGGTGAGCGGCGTCGACCAGGTTTTGCGCGTCATCCTGGGCCAGGCCCGGCAGGCTGATGTGCAGGTCGATATCCAGGCCGAAACCGCCGGGGATTTGACCGATGCCAACGTGGGCAGTGATCGAAGCGTCATCCGGGATTTTGCGCTTGGTCTGGCTGGCCACGAATTTCAGGGCGCCGATAAAGCAGGCCGAGTAACCGGCAGCGAACAGTTGCTCGGGGTTGGTGGCCTGGCCACCAGCACCGCCCAGTTCTTTAGGGGTAGAAAGCTTGACGTCGAGGATGTTGTCGCTGGAAACAGCACGACCGTCACGGCCGCCGGTTGCGGTAGCTACTGCGGTATAGAGAGTTTGCATGGTGTGGTCCTCTTGAGTGTGTAGTGCTAAATGTTTGCGCGCTAAGTAGTTGATGAGGTGAATGTATAGCGCTAATGTTTTGTGCGCAAGATAAATTTTTAAATTATTTTGTGTGGATACCGCAAAACGATGTGGGAGGGGGCTTGCTCCCGATAGCAGAGGGTCAGTCAATCGATTCCTTGGCTGATACACCGCTATCGGGAGCAAGCCCCCTCCCACATTTCAAAGCTTCAATGCTATTAGATTGAGTTCTGCAGGTTGCCCCGCAGCGCAATCAAATCAGCCTGGAGCTTACGCAGCTGCTCAAGCTCCAGCCCGCTGGCCCCCAAAATACACTGCGGAATACCCATCGCTTTGTCTTGCAGTGCCCGCCCAGTCTCAGTCAATTCCACCACCACCACCCGTTCGTCTTCACGGCTGCGTGTGCGACTCAACAGCCCCTCAGCTTCAAGGCGTTTGAGCAGGGGAGTAAGAGAGCCTGGATCGGTCAGCAAACGGCTGCTGATTTCACCCACGGTCAAACCGTCCTCTTCCCACAGCACCATCATGGCCAGGTACTGCGGGTAGGTCAGGCCAAGGGCTTGCAGCAATGGCTTGTAGACCTTGGTCATCAGCAACGACGTGGAGTGCAGGGCGAAACACAGCTGGTTGTCCAGCATCAGGGATTCGCAGGGGGCGGGATTCTTGCTCATGGCGGTACCTCGGGAAAGCGTGTCTGGGCTGGAATCTAGCGGGCAAATGTTTAATGCGCCAGATAAATCTGTCCGGGCAGTCAGATCAGACCGCTCTGCAAGGCCAGATCCCAGGGCGGCACCGGGCTGAAACGGGTTTTCAGGTATTCCAGTAACAATCGGCTACGGGCGTTGGGTTGCTGTTCCAGACGCAACGCATAGATACCCGTGGTTTCCGGGCTGGGCAGGCCGTCTTCGCAAAACAGCGGCAACAGTTCGCCGCGCACCAGGTATTCACTGGCCAGCCAAGTGGGTAAATGGGCGATGCCAAGCCCAGCCAGGGCACCGGACAGCAGGGCTTCGGCGTTGTTGGCGCTCATACGGATGCGCTGCGGGCGGTAGGTTGCGCGGCGTCCGTCCAGTTCGAAGCGCCAGGCGAACATGGGTGCCAGGCCGTCCCAGTCGAGACCGTCATGCTCACTGAGTTCGCGCGGGTGGGTCGGCGTGCCACGGTTTTTCAGGTAGGCCGGGCTGGCGCAGGCGATACGTACGATGCTGGCCAAGGGCGTGGCAATCAGGCGCGTATCAACGATATGCCCGGCCCGCAGCACCAGGTCGACCTTGCCCAGATGCGCGCCCTGCATGTCCACAAAGCTGTCGATCAGATGCAGGTGCACGTCCAGCCCCGGGTACACATTCAGGAAGTCCGCAATCACCGGCGCCAGGTGCCGCCGACCAAACGCCGCAGGCGCATCCACGCGGATCAAGCCTTCAGGCGCATGGCTCAGGGACACGGCTTCGGCCCGCGCCAGTTGTAGCTCGCTGACGATACGCCGCGCCCGTTCGGCAAACGCCAGGCCCGCCGGCGTCGGCACCACTGCGTGGGTGCTGCGCTGGAACAGGCGGCTGCCCACCGAGCTTTCCAGGCTGTCGATACGCCGTGCAACGGCTGAGGGCGTCAGCGGATGACGGCGCGCAGCGGCGGAAAAGCTGCCGGTTTCCAGCACATCCAGAAACAGGCTGAGTTGATCGGTCAGGGTGTTCGGGTTCATCGAATAAGCGCTTATGCGAGATTGGCACAGCCATTGTGCGTTGCTGTGCGTTTCCAGGCTAGAGCCGACTGCGTAGCATGCAGCCCTTGGGATCGTGGAGTAGTCAAGCGTGTTGGATTTAGCGTTGTACCTGGTATTGGGCGTGGCCTTGGGCACCGTGGGCGGCTTGTTCGGGATTGGTGGCGGGCTGATCGCAATCCCGGTGCTGGGGGTATTTTTTGGCCTGGACCAGCAGATCGCCCAGGGCACCGCGTTGGTCATGGTAGTGCCCAATGTGATGCTGGCGCTGTGGCGTTATCACCAGCGCAACCCTATTTACCTGCGTCACGCGTTGCCGCTGGCGGTCATGGGCTTCAGCTTTGCGTGGTTGGGGTCGATCTGGGCGGTGGGCCTGGATGCAGGTTTGATGCGCATCGGTTTTATCGCCTTTCTTGTCGCGCTGTCGGCTTACAACCTGCTGCGCATGTTCACCCGCAATGCGCCCCCCAGCGCTGAGATGCGCTATTCCTGGCCCTGGCTTGGTGTGCTTGGGGCGGCGTCCGGGTCCATGGGCGGCTTGTTTGGCGTGGGTGGCGCGGTGATCGCCACGCCGGTGCTGACCAGCGTGTTCGGCACCACCCAAGTGGTCGCCCAGGGGTTGTCCCTGGCGCTGGCCCTGCCGAGTACCGGCGTGACCCTGGTGACCTTCGCCTGGCACCACGAGGTGGACTGGCTGATCGGCGCGCCCCTGGCCGTGGGTGGACTTTTGAGTATCAGTTGGGGCGTGAAGGTTGCCCATGCCTTGCCGGAGCGCACGCTGCGCGGTCTGTTCTGCGGGTTCCTGATGGTCTGCGCGGTGATGCTGACGTTTAAAGTTTGAAACCTTCGATGATGTACTCCGCCAGGCATTCGGTGATGGGCGAGGTCATCTGGGGGTTGCGCAGCAAGTGCAGGTTCATCGAGGGCAGCGGCGGCAACCCTTGATCGCTGCCCAGTACGCGCAAATCCTCGCTTACCAGGCTTTCCATGCTGATCATCAGGGCCAGGCCAGCGCTGACCACAGCTTGTATCGCCGCGCCATTGGTGCTGTGGTAGGCCAGGCGATAATCCCTGCCTGCCGCTTCGAGCGCTGAGCGGGTCCAGTGGGTGTACAAGCAATCGGCGCCGGAGACTGCCAGGGGCAGGGTGGCATGCTCGTCCACGCAAAAGCACGGCGCTGCCGCCCATACCATGCGCTCGGTGCGCAACAATTCACCCATTTCATTGCCGGGTTCGCGGCTGATCACCGTCAGCGCCAGGTCGCGACGTTGCATCAGCACCGTTGACGACTCGCAGTGCATTTCGACCTGGATCAGCGGGTAGGCCTTGGAAAACGATTTGAGAATGCCCGGCAGAAAACGCATCACGTAGTCGTCTGGCGTACCGATGCGCACCAGCCCCACCATATGGGGCTCACGCAAGGTGTTGAATACTTCGCTGTGCAGTTTCAGGATGCGTCGCGCGTACCCCAGCAACACCTGGCCTTCAGGCGTCAGCCGCACCTGGCGGCCATCGCGCTCGAACAACTTGCGCTGTAGCACGTCTTCTTCCAGGCGTTTCATCTGCATGCTCACCGCCGATTGGGTGCGGTTGACCAGTTCGCCTGCGCGGGTAAAGCCGCCTTGATCGGCGATGGCGACGAAGGTGCGCAGCACTTCGGTGTCGATGCTGGGGAAGCTGGTCAATTGATCAATCCTTGAGATGTATTGCATAAGAAACATTCGTTGGATTGATCTTAAGCGCCCGCTCAAACTTGCGCCATCCCCACGGGAGGGCGAGAAGATGAAAGGTCAAAGAGGTTTTGTATTGATGGCGAAGCGGCCGTTCACCGGCGTGTTGAATGCACTGTGCCGTTGGCACGAGCGGCAGTTGCTGGCGAACCTGAGCGACGATGCGCTCAAGGATATCGGGCTCAATCGGGTCGATGTGGAACAGGAGCGTCGCCTGACTGTGTGGCAAGACCCCCTGCGAAAGTGACCCGGATGCAGTAGGGTAGTGGGCGCGCCTACACGGAGAGTTCCATGCCCACCGACCTGTCTTTTTCAATCAAACAAGCCCGACGCATGGCGCTGGCCGCCCAGGGGTTTTCCGGGCGCCAGGCGCCGGCACAGATCAAGGCCGCGCATCTCAACCGTTTGATCGAACGCCTCGGTGTGTTGCAGATCGATTCGGTCAACGCGGTGGTGCGTTCTCACTACCTGCCGTTGTTTTCCCGCCTGGGCAATTATTCTCCCTTGATGCTTGAACAGGCGGCCTGGAGCCAGGGCCGACGGCGTTCGCTGTTCGAATATTGGGGGCATGAAGCATCGCTGTTACCGATGGCGCTGTACCCGCTGATGCGCTGGCGCATGGAGCGGGCCAAGTTGGGGCAGGGGATTTATTCGCAGATGGCGCGGTTCGGCCGTGAGCAGCAGGCTGTCATTCAGCGCGTGTTGAGCACAGTCGAGCAGCAAGGCGCCGTGGGCGCGGGCAGCTTGTCCACCCGTGAAGAGCGCGCGGGCCCCTGGTGGGACTGGAGTGATGAAAAGCATGCGTTGGAATGGTTGTTCGCGGCGGGCCTGGTCACTGTTGCCGGCCGACGTGGGTTTGAACGGCTCTATGATTTGCCCGAGCGGGTGATCCCCGGCGAGTTGCTGAAGGCCTGTATCAGCGAGGCAGAAGCCCAGCGCGGCTTGTTGTTGCACAGCGCCACCGCGTTGGGCGTGGGCACTGAAAAGGACCTGCGCGACTACTTCCGCCTGGACCCGGCCGACAGCCGCAGTCGCCTGGCAGAGTTGGTGGAAGACGGTCAACTCCTGGCCTGCCAGGTTCAAGGCTGGAAGCAGCCAGCGTACTGCTTGCCTGAGCCGAAGGTGCCGCGAAACGTACCGGCCAGCGCGTTGTTGTCGCCTTTCGATTCACTGGTTTGGGAGCGCAGTCGCACCGAGCGGCTGTTCGATTTCCGTTATCGGTTGGAGATCTACACCCCGCAGGACAAGCGAGTGTACGGCTACTACGTGCTGCCGTTTCTACACAACGAACGGATCGCCGCCCGCGTTGACCTGCGGGCCGAACGGGCCAATGGCTGTCTGGCGGTGCATGCGGTGCACGAAGAGGAGCCGGGGCTGGATGAGCAGGGGATGTTGGCGCTGGCGTTGAATTTGCGGCAGATGGCCAATTGGCTGGGGTTGGAGCGGGTGCAGCTTAATTGCCAGAGGGTGAGTGCAGATCGGTTAAGGCTTGCCATGGATGTTGGTTTTTAGGGCCCCATCGGGGGCAAGCCCCCTCCCACCTTTTTGACCTGTGAACCCAATCAAAATGTGGGAGCGGGCTTGCTCGCGAAGGCGTCAGTGCCGGCAACAACTACCTCAGCGCTTAACCTGCTTCAACGTCTCGGCAATCAAAAACGCCAACTCCAACGACTGATCGGCATTCATCCGCGGGTCGCAATGGGTGTGATAGCGGTCTGACAAACCATCCTCGGTAATCGGCCGTGCGCCACCGATGCATTCGGTGACGTTCTGCCCGGTCATCTCGATATGAATCCCGCCGGCATAGCTGCCCTCGGCCTGGTGCACCTGGAAGAACTCCTTCACTTCGCCCAGGATCTGCGCAAAGTCGCGGGTCTTGTAGCCGCTGCTGGCCTTGATGGTGTTGCCGTGCATCGGGTCGGAGCTCCACAGCACCTGTTTGCCCTCGCGCTGGACGGCGCGGATCAGGTTAGGCAGATGGTCGCCCACCTTGCCTGCGCCCATGCGCGCAATCAGGTTGAGGCGGCCTGGGTCGTTGTTTGGGTTGAGGATGTCGATCAGGCGGATCAGATCATCAGGGTTCATGCTCGGGCCGACCTTGACGCCGATCGGGTTGTTCACCCCGCGCAGGAACTCGACGTGGGCACCGTCCAACTGGCGAGTGCGGTCGCCGATCCACAGCATGTGGGCCGAGCAGTCGTAGTAGTCGTTGGTCAGGCTGTCACGGCGCACGAAGGCTTGCTCATAGTTGAGCAGCAGCGCTTCGTGGGCGGTGAAGAAGCTGGTTTCGCGCAGTTGCGGCGAACTGTCCATGCCGCAGGCGCGCATGAAGGCCAGAGTTTCGTCGATGCGGTCGGCCAGTTGGCTGTACTTTTCGGCCAGGGCGGAGTTGGCGATAAAGTCCAGGTTCCACTTGTGCACCTGGTGCAGGTCGGCAAAACCGCCCTGGGCAAAGGCGCGCAGCAGGTTCAGGGTGGCGGTGGACTGGTGGTAGGACTGCAGCAGGCGATCCGGGTCCGGTACGCGGCTTTTTTCATCGAAGCCGATGCCATTGACGATATCGCCTCGGTAGGCGGGCAGGGTGATGCCGTCGATGGTTTCGTCATTGGCCGAACGCGGCTTGGCGAACTGACCCGCCATGCGCCCGACTTTCACCACCGGGCAGCCGGCAGCGAAGGTCATCACAATGGCCATTTGCAGCAGCACTTTGAAGGTGTCGCGGATCTTGGCGGCGGAAAACTCGACAAAGCTCTCGGCGCAGTCACCGCCCTGCAACAGGAAGGCGCGACCCTGGGTCACTTCGGCAAATTGACGGCGCAATTCGCGGGCTTCCCCGGCAAACACCAGCGGCGGGTAGCTGGCCAGGCTCTGCTCAACCTGCAGCAAGTGCGCAGCGTCCGGGTACTGGGGTTGTTGCTGGATCGGCAGGGCGCGCCAGCTGTCGGGGCTCCAGGGTTGGCTCATCATCAACTCGATAGGGTAATGGTCGGTCGGGCGTCAATGTTATCAGCAATTAGTGCGTGACCTGTTGCCGCCGGTTGGCCGACAATCGCGCCTTTGGCGTACAGCAAACCCGTTAGGAGTAGTGATGACAGAGGAGCGTGTCGAGCGCCTGCTGGCCGAGGTCCATGATGACTTCGGTATGATCCGTGTGCTCGAAGTGGCCGATTACCGGTTTCTCGAATTCGGCGACGCCATCGAGCAAAGCTGCGTGTTCACCGCTGACCCGAGTTGGCTGGAGTACGACTACACCCGCGCCATGTTGATCGGCGCGTTGTGCCATGAGCAGCCCGAGAGTGCGCTGTTCCTCGGCCTGGGTGCGGGCACGCTGACCCAGGCGTGTCTCAAGTTTCTGCCGCTGGAAGATGTCGAAGCCATCGAGCTGCGCCCTGATGTGCCGCGCCTGGCCATCGAATACCTGGGGCTGGACGACGATCCGCGCCTGTACATCCGTATCGGTGATGCCCTGCAATTGCTGGAGACGGCCGAATCCGCCGACCTGATTTTCGTCGACCTCTATACCGACGTCGGCCCAGGTGTCGGGCACCTGGCCTGGAGTTTCCTCGAAAACTGCCAGAAGAAACTCAACCCTGGCGGCTGGCTGGTGATCAACCAGTGGGCCACCGATGACGGCAAACCGTTGGGCGCGGCGCTGTTGCGCGGGTTGTACCACCGGCATTACTGGGAATTGCCGGTGAAGGAGGGCAATGTGATTTTGCTGGTGCCTTCGGAGCTGGATCAGGGCTTGGATATTGACTCACTGTCAGCCCGCGCCGAGGCGTTGGCGCCTCAGTTGGGGTATTCGTTGCAGGCGTTGATCAAGGCGATTCGACCGGCGACTTGAGTTGCCTATGCCGACGCCTTCGCGAGCAAGCCCGCTCCCACATTTTGAAATGCATTCCAAGTGTGGGAGCGGGCTTGCTCGCGAAGAGGTCATCACTGTCGATTCATATCCCCTTGAACACCCCGGGCCGCTTCTCCACCATCGCCCGCACCCCCTCCTTGGCATCCTCGCTGTTGAGCAGCCGATCTACCATCGGCGGCAACGCCGCAGCCGCCACTGTTTCCCCTTCCATTCGCGCCAATCGCGCCGACATCAACGTCGCCTGAACCCCTAATGGCGCCTGGCGCGCAATGCGGCTGGCCAGCTCGATGGCGCGGGGCAACAAATCTTCACTGGCCATCACTTCCTGCACCAGCCCCAGGCGCAGGGCTTCATGGGCATCGAACTCGTCACCGGTGAGCAACCAACGCATTGCATTGCCCCAGCCGGCAATCTGATGAAAGCGCAACGTCGCGCCGCCAAACGGAAAGATCCCGCGCTGCACTTCCATCTGCGCAAAGCGCGTGTTGCTTGCGCACAGGTTGATGTCCGCTGCCAGCATCAACTCGATACCGATGGTCAGGCAGTAGCCCTGAGCGGCGACGATCACCGGTTTACTCACGCGCGGGCCAGCGAATACGCCCCACGGATCGCAGCCGCCCAACGGTGGTTGCCAGCCGCCGGCCATCACGCCGCTGACATTCGCCAGGTCCAGGCCGGCCGTGAAGTGCTCGCCATGGGCAAACACCACGGCGACTCGGGCTTCGTGGTTTCGATCAAATTCGCCATAGGCCAGGCTCAGTTCATTGAGCAAATCCAGGTCGAACGCATTGCGTTTGGCCACTCGGTCCAGGCCCAACAGCAGGACATGGCCCTGTAATTCACGACTGACGCGACTGCTGCTGGGGTGATTCATGGGGTGTGCCCTCGGGCGCGGGGAAGAGTTTCGGACCAAAGGTCCGAGAGGTTGGGTGAACCGTTTAAGCTTCATGACCAGCAGGGCCGGGCCTTTGAAAAATAGACCCTGGTGCTGATCTCTGCAAAGACTGTGACGCAGCGCGGTTTATCGGTGCTTTGCGATAAAAAAAGCTCCCTTTTTCAGCTATTTCCGGTATAGTGCGCGCCGGCCTTTAACCGGGCCGCGTTTAGGTAGCGCAATTCCCCGAAGTCAGCTTCGGCTGCACGTCCGCACAGCGGACTCTCCCTTGACGAATCTTTTTCATTCATTCGTTTTCGCAAATCCCCGCCGACAAAGCAGCCAGGGCGACTCTTGAGTCTCAACACGGCATGCGCAGCTTTGGAGCATGGGTCTTTGCGGATGCACTTAGAGGCAGACCCATGACCCAGGAAACCGGCGGCTTCGCCGCTTTTAATCTTAACCCGAACATTCTGGCAGCCGTCGCAGCGACTGGCTACGAAGAACCTTCGGCGATTCAGCAGCAATCGATCCCGATCATCATGGCCGGCAAGGACATGATTGGCCAGGCGCAAACCGGTACCGGCAAAACTGCCGCGTTCGCTTTGCCTATCCTGCAGTGCATCGATCCTGCCAAGCGCGAACCGCAAGCCCTGATCCTGGCGCCAACCCGTGAGTTGGCGCTGCAAGTAGCAACCGCTTTCGAAACCTACGCCAAGCAAATGCCGGGCGTTACCGTTGTGGCCGTTTACGGCGGCGCGCCTATGGGCCCACAACTGAAAGCCATCCGTAATGGCGCACAGATCGTTGTCGCCACACCGGGCCGTCTGTGCGACCACCTGCGTCGTGACGAGAAAGTCCTGTCGACCGTGAACCATCTGGTTCTGGACGAAGCTGACGAAATGTTGAAGCTGGGCTTCATGGATGACCTGGAAGTCATCTTCAAGGCACTGCCACCGACCCGTCAGACCGTACTGTTCTCGGCCACCCTGCCGCAGTCGATCCGTGCCATTGCCGAGCGTCACCTGCGTGACCCAGAGCACGTCAAGATCCAGACCAAGACCCAGACCGTTACCGCGATCGAACAGGCTCACCTGTTGGTTCACGCTGACCAGAAGACCTCGGCTGTATTGAGCCTGCTGGAAGTCGAAGACTTCGACGCCCTGATCATGTTCGTGCGCACCAAGCAAGCGACCCTGGACCTGGCCAGTGCCCTGGAAGCCAAAGGCTACAAAGCCGCTGCGCTGAACGGTGACATCGCCCAGAACCAACGTGAGCGCGTGATCGACTCCCTCAAGGATGGCCGTCTGGACATCGTTGTGGCGACCGACGTTGCCGCCCGTGGCCTCGACGTTCCACGTATCACCCACGTGTTCAACGTTGACATGCCTTACGATCCAGAGTCCTA
This sequence comes from Pseudomonas kairouanensis, assembly GCF_004682055.1. Lineage (GTDB taxonomy): Bacteria > Pseudomonadota > Gammaproteobacteria > Pseudomonadales > Pseudomonadaceae > Aquipseudomonas > Aquipseudomonas kairouanensis. The sequence continues at coordinate 134,084 of NZ_QUZU01000002.1, forward strand.
CGTTCACCGTATCGGCCGTACTGGCCGTGCCGGTCGCGAAGGTCGTGCACTGCTGCTGGTGACTCCGCGTGAGCGCCGCATGCTGCAAGTGATCGAGCGTGTAACCGGTCAGAAAGTGGCCGAAGTGCGTCTGCCGGATGCCCAGGCAGTTCTGGATGCGCGCATCAAGAAACTGACCAACAGCCTGTCGCCACTGGTGGCTGACGCTGAATCGACCCACGGCGACCTGCTGGACCGCCTGACCGCCGATATCGGCTGCACCCCCCGTGCCCTGGCTGCAGCCCTGTTGCGCAAAGCTACCAACGGTCAGGCCCTGACCCTGGCAGCCATCGAGAAAGAACGTCCACTGGTTCCGAACAGCGCGCCACGCGGTGATCGTCCAGAGCGTTCCGGCGACCGTCCAGACCGTGGTGATCGTGAGCGTCGCGCTCCGGTTCCATTGGCTGAAGGCCGTGCTCGTTGCCGTACCGCGCTGGGCGCGCGTGACGGTATCGCGGCCAAGAACCTGCTGGGCGCTATCCTCAACGAGGGTGGCCTGGCACGTGAAGCCATCGGTCGCATCCAGGTTCGTGACAGTTTCTCCCTGGTGGAGCTGCCGGAAGACGGTCTGGAAAAGCTGCTGGCCAAGCTGAAAGACACGCGCGTTGCCGGTAAGCAGCTCAAGCTGCGTCGCTACCGCGAAGATTGATCCGCCCCTGGGCTGATTGATCGCACATAAAAAATCCCCGACTGGTTCGGGGATTTTTTTGTCCTGGATTTCAGCGGTAGGTCCGTGTCAGCCGAAGCGGTAGATGTCCATCCCCAGCGCGCCCATGGTGAACCCTTGGTGCGCCACGCTGAACTCGCCACCCGCGCCGCGTGCAAAGTACAGCGGCAATAAGTGCTCGTCGCTGGGATGGCTACGCACGGCATGGGGCGCCTGGCGACGATAGTCATGCAAGGCCGCTTCATCATTGGCTGCGAGCTTCTCCACCACCCAATCGCGAAAATCCCGTGCCCATGGCTCGATACTCTCAGGCCCGGCGTGCCAGTCCAACTCGCCCAGGTTGTGGGTGATGCTGCCGGAACCGATCAACAACACACCTTGCTCGCGCAAGCTGGCCAGCGCATGTCCGACGCGTGTCTGCAGGGTAGGGCCCAGGCGGCTGGGCAACGATACCTGCACCACCGGGATATCCGCCGCCGGGTACATCAGCGACAGCGGTACCCAGGTGCCATGGTCGAAGGGGCGGCGCTCATCGATACGGGCGTTCAAACCATCCGCTTGCAGCAATTGGACAATCGAGGCCGCCAATGGCGGGTTGCCGGGCGCCGGGTACTGCACCGCAAACAATTCCGGGGGGAAGCCGCCGAAGTCGTGCCAGGTGTCCGGGGCGCTGCTGCCGCTGACCAGTAGCTCTTGGCTTTCCCAGTGCGCTGAAACCACCACGATCGCTTTGGGACGTGGCATTTCGGCAGCCAGGCGTTGAAGCGCCGGGCCGCTGGCGCCGGGTTGCAGGGCAAGCATGGGCGAACCGTGGGAGATAAACAGGCTGGGGAACATAAGTCGGGTCCTGAGCGTTAATATGCACCCATCTTTAATCAGATCATTGATCTAAATCTAATATAAGTTTTAGCGCTATTTGATCGAGTTTTCTGGAGTGATCCATGGAGCCTAAGTTTTGGCAGGAGCGTTGGGCGCGCAATCAGATCGGCTTTCACTTGCCTGAGGTCAACCCTTATCTGCAGCGGCACTGGCCGTCCCTGGGTCAGGGGGCCAAAGTGCTGGTGCCGTTGTGTGGCAAGAGCCTGGACATGATGTGGCTCGCCAGCCAGGGGTTGCGGGTGCTGGGTGTCGAGCTCTCGGAGCAGGCCGTGGAGGCGTTCTTCAGCGAGCAGAATCTTACGCCGCGGATCACCGAGCGGGGCATGTTCAAGGTGTATCAGGCTGATTTGATCGAGATCTGGTGCGGCGACTTCTTTGCCCTGGGCGCCGAGGCCTTGGCGGACTGCGTTGCACTCTACGACCGTGCAGCCCTGATCGCCTTGCCGCCGCTGATGCGTGCGCAATACGCCGAGCACCTCAATGGCCTCCTGCAACCCGGTTGCCTGGGCCTGTTGATCACCCTCGACTATGACCAGGCACAAAAAGCAGGCCCGCCGTTTGCCGTGACGCATGAGGAGGTGCGTGTGCTATTGGGCTCGCATTGGGCGCTGGAGGTGTTGCAGGTGCAAGACATCCTGGGTGAGAGTTGGAAGTTCGTGCAGGATGGCGTCACGCGGCTTGAGGAGCGGGTTTATCAGTTGATCAAGCGTTGACATCAGTAAGCCCGCGATGACGGCAGAGGCCTTCACAGGCATTGCGGGCGCAAAAAAGGGGCGATCAGATCGCCCCTTTTTTTCGTGCTTGGCTATCAGCCCCGACGACGCAGTGCGTCGATACGCTCTTCCAGCGGCGGGTGGCTCATGAACATGCGAGCCAGGCCCTGCTTGATGCCGCCGTTGATGCCAAAGGCGGTCAGGCTGTCGGGCATGTGCACCGGCAGGCCCTGTTCCGAGCGCAGGCGTTGCAGCGCGCCGATCATGGCGTTGGTGCCTGCCAAGCGTGCGCCTGCTTCGTCTGCACGGAACTCCCGTTTGCGCGAGAACCACATCACGATCGCGCTGGCCAGGAAGCCCAGGATCACCTCGGCAAAGATGGTCGCCACGAAGTAGGCAATGCCGCGGCCTTCTTCGTTCTTGAAGATCACCTTGTCGACGAAGTTGCCGATGATCCGCGCGAAGAACATCACGAAGGTGTTCACCACGCCCTGTACCAGCGCCAGGGTGACCATGTCGCCATTGGCGACGTGACCGATCTCGTGCGCCAGCACCGCCTTGACTTCATCGGGCGAAAAACGCTCCAGAAGGCCCTGGCTCACGGCAACGAGTGCGTCGTTTTTGTTCCAGCCCGTGGCGAAGGCGTTGGCCTCGTAGGCCGGGAAAATCCCCACCTCGGGCATCTTGATGCCAGCTTCCCGAGACAACTGCTCCACAGTTTGCATCAGCCATTGTTCATGGCGGGTGCGGGGTTGGGTGATGATCTGGGTGCTGGTGCTCATCTTCGCCATCCACTTGGAGATGAACAGCGAGAACAGCGAACCGGCAAAACCAAAGACCGCACAGAAAATCAGCAGCTGATTGAGGTTGAGATCAACCCCATTGGCCGCCATGAACCCGTTGAAGCCGAAAAGGCTCAGGGTGATGCTGGCAATCAGCACGACCGCCAGGTTAGTGGCCAAGAACAGCAGGATGCGCATCATGGTTGTAGAGTTCTCCTCATGCTTAATATGTCGCGTACTGCGGGGTATATAAGGTGCGGCATTGGGTGATTCAACCGAGCGACTATTTCAAACTGTGTCCTACAGCATGAATGTAAAGCCTTGAAAGGATTTTCCGACGCGCAAAACGCCGCTCAATCGCCTCGAAAATGCCTTGAAGCCCCGTGATTATAGGGGGCAGATCAACACGTGAGCGCTGCAAAGGCGAAAGGGGTAAAGCGGGGCAAAGAAGTGTTGCCAGATACGCGCCGTACGACCGAATCTCGGCCGTACAGCGGCATTTGCATTACTGGCGATAGGACTTGATGAAGTTGCCGATGCGCCCAATGGCCATTTCCAGGTCATCCACACGCGGCAATGTCACGACGCGGAAGTGATCCGGCCACGGCCAGTTGAATGCCGTGCCCTGAACCACCAGCAGCTTTTCCGACAGCAACAGGTCGAGCACGAACTTCTCGTCATTGAAGATCGGGCACACTTTTGGGTCGATACGTGGGAAGGCGTACAGCGCGCCCATGGGTTTCACGCAGCTGACGCCCGGGATCGCGTTGAGCAATTCCCAGGTGCGGTTACGCTGTTCCAGCAAGCGGCCCTGGGGCAGTACCAGGTCGTTGATGCTCTGGTAGCCGCCGAGGGCGGTCTGGATGGCGTGCTGGCTTGGCACGTTGGCGCACAGGCGCATGTTGGCCAGCATGTCGATGCCTTCGATGTAGCTTTGGGCATTGTGCTTGGGGCCGGAAATGGCGATCCAGCCGGAGCGGAAACCCGCCACGCGGTAGGACTTGGACAGGCCATTGAAGGTCAGGCACAGCAGGTCTGGCGCCAGGGAGGCGGTGCACACGTGCACGGCGTCATCGTAGAGGATCTTGTCGTAGATCTCGTCGGAGAACACCACCAGGTTGTGCTGGCGCGCCAATTCGAGCATGCCCAGCAGCACTTCCTTGGAGTACACGGCGCCGGTGGGGTTGTTGGGGTTGATGATCACCAGGGCCTTGGTATTTGGGGTGATCTTGGCCTTGATGTCGGCCAGGTCCGGGAACCAGTCCGCGCCTTCGTCGCACAGGTAATGCACCGGGTGGCCGCCGGCCAGGGTCACGGCAGCAGTCCACAGGGGGTAGTCGGGCGCGGGCACCAGCACTTCATCGCCGTTGTTGAGCAAGGCCTGCATGGACATCACGATCAGCTCGGACACGCCATTGCCCAGGTAGATGTCTTCGATGCCGACGCCTTCTACCTGCTTTTGCTGGTAGTACTGCATCACCGCCTTGCGGGCGCTGAACAGGCCCTTGGAGTCGCTGTAGCCCTGGGCGGTCGGCAGGTTGCGGATCACGTCCTGGAGGATTTCGTCCGGCGCTTCGAAACCAAACGGCGCCGGGTTGCCAATGTTCAGCTTGAGGATGCGATGGCCTTCCTCTTCCAGGCGCTTGGCGTGCTTGAGCACTGGGCCGCGAATGTCGTAGCAGACGTTGGCGAGCTTGTTCGATTTGCTGACCTGCATGGCGATGTGATCCTGAAAATGAACGATCCAGACGGTAGGGGCACTACCGTACTGTGAATCCTGCGGGGCCCGCACCCATAAATACGTTTGAATGCCGGTAGCGCGGGTGCCAGACTGGCGTTTTGAAGAGGCGCAATCATACGTGCCGCCTGATCCAGCGAAAAGATACAGATCAGGGTTTTTCAGTTGCCGAGGTGTACCGATGGAAAAGTTGCAGAAAACCCTTCAGGAATGGCAGGACATGCTCGACCCGGCGCAATACCAGGTGTGCCGCCTCAAGGGCACCGAGCGCCCGTTCTCCGGCAAGTACAACGCCACCACTGCCGACGGCGTGTACCACTGCATTTGCTGCAATGAGCCGCTGTTCGACTCCACAACCAAGTTCGATGCCGGCTGCGGTTGGCCCAGCTTCTACGAGCCGATTGCCGAAAGCGCGATGATCGAGATCCGTGACGTCAGCCACGGCATGATCCGCACCGAAGTCACCTGCGCCAAGTGCGATGCGCACCTGGGTCATGTGTTCCCGGATGGTCCGCCGCCGACGGGCTTGCGCTACTGCATCAACTCGGTGTGCCTGGACTTCGTGCCGCGCTAAACCGCTATTGCATGCAGGTCCAAATGTGGAGGGGGCGTGCCCCCGATGGCAGTGTGTCAGTTAGTGCATCGGGTACTGATACAGCGCTATCGGGGGCAAGCCCCCTCCCACATTGGATTGCGGCTTGAGTCATATAAATTGCGTGCAATTGAATTGAGCGCTATGTTTCTGCTCCGTCCCCTTCGTTATCGAGGCACTGCCATGAGCAACACCCTGCTGAGCATCCCTTGCACCACCATCAAGGGCGAACAGAAGACGCTGGCCGACTTCTCCGGCAAAGCCATTCTGGTGGTCAACACCGCCAGCAAATGTGGCTTCACCCCGCAGTACAAGGGCCTGGAGCAACTCTGGCAGCAGTACAAGGACCAGGGCCTGGTCGTGCTGGGCTTCCCTTGCAACCAGTTCGGCAAGCAAGAGCCAGGCAACGAAGGCGCGATTTCCGAGTTTTGCGAGTTGAACTTCGGCGTCAGCTTTCCCTTGTTCAAAAAGATCGATGTGAACGGCAGAGATGCCCACCCGCTGTTCGTACAGTTGAAGAAGCAAGCGCCCGGCCTGCTGGGTTCCAAGGGGATCAAGTGGAACTTCACCAAGTTCCTCGTGGGTCGCGACGGTGAGGTGGTCAAGCGTTTCGCCCCCACTACAAAGCCTCAGGACCTGACCCAAGAGATCGAAGCCCTGCTCAAATGACCGTATCCCTGGCCCTCGACAATCAGCTGTGCTTCAAACTCTACGCCGCCTCCAGGGCTGTCACGCGGGCCTATAAGCCGATGCTGGACCCACTGGGCCTGACCTACCCGCAATACCTGGTGATGCTGGTGTTGTGGGAATGGCATGAGGCAGCCCCGGCTTACCCCACGGTCAAGGCCTTGGGCGAGCGCTTGATGCTCGACTCGGGCACGCTGACCCCCTTGCTCAAGCGCCTCGAACAGCTCGACCTGGTGCAACGCCGGCGCAGTCGCCAGGATGAGCGGGAAGTGCACCTGAGCCTCAGCGAGTCCGGTGTGCACCTGCGTGACCAGGCCCACAGCCTCAAGAGCCGATTGCTGTGCGACAGCGGCATCGACCTGAACCAGGCCGACAGCCTGCGCGCCGGCCTGGACCAGTTGCTGCGCCAGCTCACAGATTTGTCGTCGTTGGCACCCACAGGTCCAGCAAACCGCTGAGTTCCTCACGGCGGAACGGCTTGGCCAGGTAGTCATTCATGCCCGCCGCCCGACAGCGTTCGCGCTCTTCGGACAGCGCGTTGGCGGTCAGGGCAACAATCGGCAGGTCGGGCCAGCGGCCGCTGCGGCGAATTTGCCGACTGGCCTCATAGCCATCCATCACCGGCATGTTGCAGTCCATCAACACCAGGTCAAAGCGTTGTTCTTCCAGGAACTTGAGCGCTTCGCCGCCATGGGCTGCTACGATCACTTCACACCCCAGTTTGCTGAGCATGCCCTTGGCCACCAGTTGGTTGACCGGGTTGTCCTCCACCAGCAGGATGCGCGCGCGGTGTGCCAGGGGGGCGGCCTCCATCTGGATGGGGTCGAGGATCAATTGCGCGTCGCTGCGCAAGTTGCGTTGCAGAATCTGGTACAGCGCGTTGCGACTCAGCGGGCGGGCCTGCTGTTGCAACGGTGCGAGTGCCGCCACCTCTTCGCTGGGCATGAAATTGCCATAGGCGGTCACCAACAGGATTGGCGCGCCGATCACAGGACGCAGGCGGAACAGGCATTGCGGGCAGTCGGTGATCAGCAGATCCGGGTGCTGGCCGCTCACGTCCTCGTCGCGCGGGTAACAGCGCGGTGTCAGCCCCCAGTGGGGCAGCAGGGTGGTGAGCAATTCCGTCAGGCCGCTGTCGGCGCTGGTGACGGCGATGACCTCGCCTTTGAGCGGGGCCAGTCGCGCGGCGGGCAGGTGGGTCGGTAGCGGCAGTTCGGCGCAGAACTGGCTGCCAAAGCCGACTTCCGAACTGATGCTCAAGCGGCCCTTCATTGCCTCGCACAAGTTGTGTGTGAGGGCCAGGCCCAGGCCCGTGCCCCCAAACTGTCGGGTGATGCCAGCGCCCGCTTGGGTGAACGGCTGGAAGATCTTCACCTGGGCTTCCTGCGCAATGCCGATGCCGGTGTCGCACACTTCAATACGCACCCGGCCATCGACGCTGCTCAGTCGCACGTCCACCCGGCCAAAGCGCGTGAACTTCAGGGCGTTGGAGAGCAAGTTGCTGACGATCTGTCTTACCCGTGTCGGGTCACCCAGCACCTGCGCCGGAAACTGCGGGTCGATCAGGCAGGTCAGCTCCACGTTCGGTGCAGCGTTCTGCGACAACAGGTTGGCGGTGTCTTCCACCTGCGCGCCCAAGTCGAAGGGAATACGCTCCAGTTCCAGTTGCCCAGCGTCGAATTTGGACAGGTCCAGAATATCGTTGAGCAGTTCCACCAGCACCTTGCCCGAGTCATGGGCAATGGACAGCTGCTGGCGTTGCTCGGCGTTCAGCGGACTGTCCAGCGACAGGGCGATCATGCCCAGCAGGCCATTGAGAGGCGTGCGGATTTCGTGGCTCATGTTGGCCAGGAACGCTGCCCGCGCCTGGGCCATGCCCAGTGCATTTATCTTCGCCGCTTCCAGTTCAGCATTGGAATGGCTCAGGCGCTGGTTGCTGGCCTTGAGCTCAAGGGTGCGCGCAGAGACGATGTCTTCCAGTTGGCCCAGGTATTCGGTCAGTCGGTCTTCGGCATGACGACGCTGCTGGATCTCGGTCTCCATGTTTTCGAACTGCTGGTTGGCGACACTGACCAGTACGCCTATCTCGTCGTGTTCGTGGCCGGGGGGGCAGTCCAGGCGTGCCTGTTTGCGGTTGCTCAGTTCGCGAATAATGCGCACCAGCGGCTGGGTCAGCATCACATAAAACAGCGCCAGCAGAATGCCGGTCAGCAGCAGGCTGCGGGCAAAGCCATTGAGCAAAGTGATCTCGGCGCGGCGCAGGAAGCGGCTGCCAAAGGCATAGGTGTCAACGTCAAGGCGCAACACCCCCAGGGATTCGTTGGGCATATGGCTCAGGTATAGCCGGTCTTCGAACTGGCGATTGGCCCCAAACAGGAAGTCGCTGAGGGGACGGTAGGAGCTGTCTTTACGCGGGCGGTCGACATCGGCCAGCACCACGCCGTTATTGTCGATCAACTGAACGTGAATGATCGCAGGGGAGTGCAGCAGGCCAAGAGTCAACTCCTGGGCCAGTTCGGCATCGATGTTGTAGGCAATGCGTGACGCAGGGTTGTGGCTGATTTCCAGCAGCGAAGCAATTTCACGGTTGATGGATGCGTCTTCGCTGGCATAATCAATGCCGATTTGGATCAGGCTGAGCAAGGTTCCCAAGACGAAACCGACCAGCACAGTCAATCTGGCTTGTTTATAAGACAAGCGGTGGGCGAACTTGATATCCATCGAGTGTTGAACCACTTCACGTTTCCCTTCGCCCGGCAAGCATAGCTGAACATCCACAGGCTCTGGCTTGCCCGGCATGAATCGTTTTTTTATGCAGCCTCGTGCGGTCTGCCGCAGGGCTGCCAATACGCCATCTTTTGCAAGAACTTGCCAGAGGAATAATCGTGGATAGTCGATTGAATGCCTTTCTTGAGCGGGCCGACGCAGTGCTCGCCCGGCTGGAGCCCTTGTTGCCCGCGCCACGCCAAGCCATTGATTGGACCCAGTGCCTGGCTGCCCGTTGGCAGCGTGAAGGCCGTGCCGGCTTTCTGTTGCCGCTGGATGTGAGCCTGGACATGCGCCTGTCCGACCTGATCGGCGTGGACAAACAACGTGAACAACTGGCCCGCAATACCCAGCAGTTTCTGGATGGCCTGCCCGCCAACCATGCGCTGCTGTGGGGTTCGCGCGGTACTGGCAAATCGTCTATGGTGCGTGCCTTGCTCGCCCAGCACGCCAAGGCCGGCCTGCGCCTGATCGAAATCGAACGCGACCACCTGGCCGACCTGCCGCGTGTAGTCGAGCAACTGCTCAAGCTGCCGCAGCGCTTCATTTTGTTCTGTGATGACCTGTCGTTCGAAGCTGGCGAAGGCGACTATCGCGTACTCAAAAGCGTGCTGGACGGTTCTTTGGAGCAGGCACCGGAAAACGTCCTGCTGTACGCCACCTCCAACCGCCGCCACCTGGTGCCGGAAAACCAGAGCGACAATGAGAAATGGAAACGGGTGGACGGCGAGTTGCACCCCAGCGAAGCGGTGGAGGACAAGATTGCCTTGTCCGACCGCTTTGGCCTGTGGCTGTCGTTCTACCCGTTCACCCAGGAACACTTCCTGGATGTGGTGGAACACTGGATCGGCGAGCTGGCCAACAAGGCCGGTCTGCAGTGGCAGCGCGATGAAACCCTCGACATTCTCGCCGTGCGCTGGGCTACCGGCCGTGGCAACCGCAACGGCCGTTGCGCGTATCAATTCGCCCGTTACTGGGTAGGTCTTAAATTGCTGGAGCGTCAACCATGATCGATCTTCAACAGGCTGGCACTGGCCTTGATGGCTACGCCATGCTCTGTGCGCAGTTGGAGTCGCTGCTGGCCGATGAGCGTGACTTCATCGCCAACAGTGCTCAGTTTTCCGCATTCCTGTTCAACCAGCTCGATGACCTGAACTGGGCGGGGTTCTATCTCAACCGCAATGAAGAGTTGGTGCTCGGGCCGTTCCAGGGCCAGATCGCCTGCGTGCGCATTCCGTTTGGTCGTGGCGTGTGCGGGACGGCTGCGGCATCGCGGCAAACCCAGCGGGTTGAGGACGTGCATGCATTTGCAGGGCACATCGCCTGTGACAGTGCCTCGAACAGCGAACTGGTGGTGCCGCTGGTCAAGGACGGCAAGCTCGTGGGCGTGCTTGACCTCGACAGCCCGTCACTGGCCCGCTTTACCACGCAGGACCAGGCGGGCATCGAACAGCTGGCGGCGATTTTCCTGCGCTTGACCGACTGCTGACTCAGCCAAGGGGCGCCGGCCGCCCCTTAACGGTCATCCAACCCCTGCAACTGCGTGTGCAGCAATTTCTCCAGTTCCAGCATGAGTTTTTCCAGCGACTTCACTTCGGCTTCGATCACCGCCCGGTCGTCGCTGTGGGCGCAGGCCTGTTCCAGGGTTTCGCACTGCCTGGCCAGTGAAGTGGCTTGAACAATACGGGCGGCGCCTTTGATCTTGTGGGCCTGCTCCATGATTTCCTGGGGCGCGCCCTGCTGGCTGACCAGTGCGAGCAGCTCCTGACGATCATGGCGACTGCTGTTCAACAGCTCTTCCAGCAGGCGCTGGCTCATGTGTGGATCACCCCCCGTCAGGGCCTCGAAGTTGCTGAGGTCCAGGCTGGGCCTGGGCAGTTGTGGCGCGATCAGAGCCAGTTGCCGCTCCAGCGCCGTGAGGCTGATGGGCTTGAACAGGCAGTCGTTCATGCCCGCCTGTGCACAGCGCAGTTTCTCTTCGGGCTGGGCGTTGGCGGTAAACCCCAGCACCACACAGGGCGCGAGTTGTTCACGTTGTTCGTATTCACGGATCGAGCGGCTCAATTCGTAGCCATTCATGATGGGCATATTGCAATCGGCGATCACCAGGTCGAAGCGCTCCTGGCGCCACGCCTGAAAGCCTGCCGCTCCGTGCTGCGCTGCCGTGAACTGATGGCCCAGGTAGCCCAGTTGCTGGCACATCAACAGGCGATTGGCCGGATGGTCATCCACCACCAGCACATTCAATACCTGCGCTGTGACCGGTGCTTCGGGCTTGGCCTCCTCCACTGTCAGCAGCGGTTGCAGGCGGGTCATTTTCAGGCTCACATGCACCTGGGTGCCCACCATGGGCACGCTGCTCAGGCTCAGTTGCCCGCCCATCATGGCGCATAGGCTGCGGCAGATCACCAGGCCCAGTCCCGCACCACTCCTGGCCAACTGCCCAGAGTTATCGGCCTGGGCAAAGGGTTCGAACAGGCGCGACAGGTCTTCCCGGCTGATGCCGATGCCGGTGTCTTCCACTACCAGTCGCATTTCTATCTGTTGCGCAAGGTCAGTGGGCACCACGTCCACTCTGATTTTTACCTGGCCCCGCTCGGTGAACTTGATGGCGTTGCTGATCAGGTTGGACAGCACCTGCTTGAAACGCAGGGGGTCGATCAGCACCTCGGTGTCGTCCAGCGCGGGCTGGAACTCCAACAGCAGGCTGAGGGTTTTCTGACGTGCCAGGCCGTCGAACACGCGCACCACCGACTCGACCACCTCCCGCAAATTGACGCGCTCCGGCGCCAGGCTCAGGCGACCGGACTCGATGCGTGCGATATCGAGGATGTCGCCGATCAGCTCCAGCAAGTCCTTGGCCGAGTGGTACGCCACTTCGATAGCCGGGCGGTCGAGATGGCCTTGGTCGGCGCGCTTGAGGGTCAGTTCCAGCATGCCGATTACTGCGTTCATCGGTGTGCGGATCTCATGGCTCATGGTGGCGAGGAACGTACTCTTGGCGCGGTTGGCTTCATCGGCGCGCTCCTTGGCGGCGCGGATTTCGTCGAACAACTGGCGCCGTTCGCTGATGTCGATCCAGCCGCCGATGATGCCCTGGACTTCGCCGACCGAGTCGCGGTAAGGCAGGATCCAGTGGTAGATCGTGAGTTTGCGGCCATGAATATTCAGGGTACGGTCCAGGATCAGTGGATTGCCTTCAGCCATCACCCGTTGGTAGTCCGCGTGATATTGCGCCGCTTGCGCTTCCAGGGCCGTGCTCATCTGGATTGCGCTTCTGCCAATCACGTCCTCGCGCTTGACACCGAACACTTGCAGGTAGCTGTCGTTGCAGGTTTGCAACAGGCCCTGGCGATCGCGTACGTAGATCGGATGTGGTGTTTCGTTGACCAGCGCACGCATGAATTCGAACTGATCATTGAGGGCGCGTTCGGCCATTTTCCGCTGTTTGATCTGGCGGCGCATATAGGCGTTCCAGGTCAGGGAGATCAGCAGCAGCAACCCCGTACCGATGATGATCCGGGCGATCAGCTCATGGTAATTGCGCCAGTAGCTGTCGGAGGCTGCGGTGTAGCCGCGCCAGCGACTGTTGATCACCCCCAGCTCATCGGGGGCGATGCTCAACAGTGCCTTGTCCAGGATCGAGCCCAGTTCTGTGGCTCGGCGTGAGGTGGCCAGTGAAAAGGCAGCGGGCAGTGTGCCGATGCTGAAGCTGATTTGAATCTTGTCCTGAAACATGGGGGACGAGAGAAAGTAGTTGGCGATCACAAGGGTGTTCACGGCGCCATCGACGTGTCCCTGCACCAGCAATTCGGCGGCTTTGAAATTGTCGCCGGTCTCCACCAACTCCATTGTGGGGAAATTCTGGCGCAAAAACGTAGCTTGTGGGCTGCCTTGAGTCACCGCCACGCGCTTGCCATCCATCTCTTCCAGACTGGTGGTCTGATCCTGCTTGCGCGTGAGCATTACATAGGAGTTCTCCAGGTATGGCCGGCTGAAGTTCAGTCGGGTTTCCCGCTCCGTACTGGGGACGATGGCGCCAATGATGTCGGCTTTCCCTGCGTCGACTTGCTCAATCATCGTCTGCACCCCGCGCTCGCGTTCGATTTCGAACTTCAGCCCGGTGCGCAGCCGAACCAACTCCAGCAGGTCGGCGGTGATACCGCGAAAATTGCCGTCAGCGTCAAAAAAGGTCAGCGGTGCGAAGGTCTCATTCACCAGGACTTTGACCACAGGATGCTCATTGAGCCAGCGCTCCTCCCGTGGCGTAAGTTGCAGCTTCTGGTCGCTCAACAGGATATCGCTGCCGGCACTCCAGCGTTTATTGATGGCTTCTTGTTCGGTGATCGGTACCGCTGCCAGTACGGCGTCGACGATACTCAGCAGCAGGGTCTGGTGCCTGGATACGGCAAAGCTGAATCCGTAGGCCTCGTGCTTGCCGAAATTGGCCATGCGGATGTTCTTCAGGTAGCCCTTGTTGATCATGTAGTGGGTGGAAATGGTGTCGCCGAGAAACACGTCGGCCTGGTCGAATGCCACTGCATTCAAGGCATTTTGATAAGAGGGATAGGCGCGGATGATGGCCTTGGGGTAAAGCTTTTGCACCTCGTCCAGGGGCAGGTAGTGATAAACCAGGGCCAGGCGCATACCGGCCAGACCCTCGCTGAGGCTGCGGATTTCACCTTCGCGGGTGACCAGCACGGGTTGATCCACCGCATAGGGCTCGGACAGCGTGAGATTCGGGTTGGACGCCTCAAAGCCGTTGGAGGAGCCCAGCAAATCAATTTCGCCCGCTTCCAGGGCATCGATGGCGGCCTCGCGGGATGCGTAGCGTACGACCTTGACCGGCAAGGCCAGCGCTTTGGCGAGCAGGCCGGCATAGTCGGCGGTGAGCCCCTCGTAGTCCTGGCCGCTGGACGTGAGGTCGAAGGGCGGGTAATCGGGTGAGGCAGTGCCCAGCACCAACTCGCGCTTGTTTTGCAGCCATTGGCGTTGGGCTTTGTCCAGGTGGGTTTCCAGTTGGACGGAGCCTGCGCGGCTCAATAGGTTGAAGTGTTCCGGGCCCGGTTGATGGTTGGCGAACACGGTGGTGCACAGGCACAAACCAGCGCTCAATAAAATCAGATAATCCTTTATACGCCTGGGCATCCGCTTTCTCACACTAGTGCGTTTCGTTTTGCCATTTCAATAAGCTCTACCAGTGACTTGGCTTGAAGTTTTTGCATTAGCCTCTTCTTATAGGTGCTGACGGTTTTGTTGCTCAGGAACATGCCTTTGGCAATTTCCTTGTTGGTACGACCTTGTGCAAAAAGTTGCAGAACCATGAGTTCGCGGTCATTGACGGTCTTGAACAGTTCAAGTTCCTGGGCGTCTGCGGCATCGACACCATTGGTGTTCAGGGCCTGGCTGGGGAAGTAGTTGTACCCGGACAATACGGCACGAATGGCACTGAGCAACTCGCTCAGGTCACCCTCCTTGCACACGTAGCCGTCGGCGCCCGAGCGCATGCATCGCGTGGCGAACAGGGTTGGGGATTGCGCCGTCAGTATCAGTGTCTTCATCGACGTATTCATTGCGTTGAACCGGCAGAGCACTTCCAGTCCATCCAGTTTTGGAATACTGATGTCTAAAATAATCAGGTCAGGAAGACATTCGCGGACCATTTGTATGGCGTCGCAGCCGTTATCTGTTTCGCCGACTACTTTATAACCTTCATGTTCCAACAACATTCGGATAGCCAAGCGTATAACCGGATGGTCATCGATAATAAAAACTGAGTTCATGATCATGTTCCATGCAAGTGCAAATAAAGCGGGCACATTAGCTCAGAAGCGGCAAGAGGAGCATGAGCGCAGGGGGGAGCAGGTATAAAACAGGAAAATTCCTACATTGAAAAAGGCGAATGCCTACCAGTTGCTAAGGATTAAGGAAGTGATGGAGCCGTGATTCGAGTGCGCACGGGATAAAGTGTGGTGCGGAGGATCTGGCTGATACTTTGAGTGTGTGTTCCTTAGGGTTAGATGTTTAAAGTCCTACATTTACACGTTAAGTAATGGACGAATCAATCGTGTAAGTTCTTCGTTGTTCACGGGCTTGGATAAGTAACCGAGCATTGGCATACCGCGGTTCAGGGCCAGGGTGATCAAGTTGGCAAGCTCACCTGGGGGTAATCCGCTCAGCAAGATGGCCGTGGTGATGAACCGCCGGCGACTGGCGATTTCTATCAGTTCAAGTCCTGGTAGATCGGGCAGGCATTGGTCGCACAGTAGCAAGTCGAAAGGGGTCAGGGCCTGCGTCATCACATGGATCGCCTGTTCGGCATTTTCGGCCGGCGTCAGCCGTTCGAACCCGAAGCTTCTGAGCAGGCACTGGGTGGCCAGGAGCTGAAAGGGATGATCCTCCACCAGCAGGATTCGTAGGGGATAACTGGGCATTGAGGGCACACAATGAGTCAAGCATCGAAGGGGGCGCCGGTAGGAAGGCCTCGCCCGGAGCGTGCGCGATTATTCATTGGGTATTTGTGCGAATTCGATCAGGCCACTCTGTTCCCTTCGTAGGGCGATTCCTGTCAGGGAACAGGCAGCGTGATCGTTCCGGTTATTGAGGGCTGGAGCGTCCGGTCATTTCCCGTGCCATCTCGGTGGCATAGCTGTCGGTCATGCCGGCAATGAAGTCGATCATGCGCAGGAACGAGGCGTGCAACGGCCAGGCCGGGTTCGGCGCGTTGTTGCCCAGCAGGTCGAGAATGCGCCGGTTCTTGAACGATGGCGTACGCCCGCCATGCTGTTCCAGGGCTGCACCGCAAAAGGCATTGAGCAGGATTTCCAGGGTGGTGTAGGCGCCGATCTCATGCAGGGTCTTGCGCTTGTCCTGGAAGATCTTCTTGCGGGCCATGTCCTTGGCGTCCAGCACGCAGCGCTTGGCCGGGCCGTGCATATGCTCCACCAGGTCGCCCGGCAGGGTGCCGGCCAACAGGGCGTCTTGCTGTTCGACGAAGGCCCTGGCGGCGGCATTGGTCAGATGCTCGATAGCCTTGCCCCGCAATATCGCCAGCTTGCGCCGACGGGAATCCTGGGAGCCCAGTTGCCGGTAGGTTTGGGGCAGGTCATCGCCCACCAGGTCCAGCAGCAGCGACTCGACTTCGGCGTATTCCAGCAACTCCATTTCCAGGCCGTCTTCCAGGTCGATCAAGGCGTAACAGATGTCGTCCGCCGCCTCCATCAGGTACACCAGGGGGTGACGGGCCCAGCGTTGTTCCTCAAGCTGCGGCAGGCCGAGCTTGTGGGCGATCTGTTCGAGGATCGGCAGCTCGCTCTGGTAACAGCCGAACTTGTGCTTCTTGTAGCCCAGGGAGTCGGCGTGGCGAGCGGTCCAGGGGTATTTCAGGTAGGTGCCGAGGGTGGCGTAGGTCAGCCGTGTGCCGCCGTCGAACTGGTGGTACTCCAGTTGGGTCAGCACCCGAAAACCCTGGGCATTACCTTCGAAATTGAGGAAGTCATTGCGCTCGGCGCTGCTCATGTCGTCCAGCCAGCCGCGCCCTGCTGCCTGTTGGAACCAGTGGCGAATGGCGTCTTCGCCGGAGTGCCCGAATGGCGGGTTGCCGATGTCATGGGCCAGGCAGGCCGATTGCACCACCATGCCCAGGTCGCTTGGGTCGCACCAGTCGGGCAGGGCGCTGCGCAGGGTTTCGCCCACGCGCATGCCCAGGGAGCGGCCCACGCAGCTGACTTCCAGTGAGTGGGTCAGGCGGGTATGGATATGGTCGTTGCTGGACACCGGGTGCACTTGGGTCTTGCGGCCCAGGCGGCGGAACGCGCCGGAGAAGATGATGCGGTCGTGGTCTTTGTGAAACGGGCTGCGGCCCAGTTCTTCCGGGCTGTGCAGGGGTTTTCCAAGACGTTCGCGGGTAAGCAGGGTGGGCCAATCCAAGGCGGGTACTCTCCGTGCGGTGAATGACCCGCCCAGCTTCCCGGTTCAGCGCGGCCTGGGCAAGCGAAAATCTACAGCCCAGCGGCGTCGATATCGATTAACAGCAAGCGCTGACCGTTATCGAAGAATTGTCCGGCGGTAAGGCAGTACTGATTGGTCGTGGCGTCGCGGTAGGTCGAGGACAAGGTCAGGCGCCGCTCCTCCCAGCCTTCGGCCAGCAGGTGATAGAAATACGGACGCCACGACCAGTTGTGCCCCAGGTAGCGGCTGTCGGCCTGCCAGGCATCCTGGCGCCATTCGAAGTTTGGCGTCAGTTGGGTGCCATGCCGATCGCACTGGTAGAAGCGCAGCAGCCAGGGGAAGGCCAGCAATTGAGGCAATTGGCTCAGCGGCGCCTGGGCCTGGGCCCAGCTTTGCAGGATTTTCATCAGTTCGGCCAATTGCTGGCGCAACTGCATGATGCGCCCGCGCTCTGCCAGCTTCTGCTGTACATACACCGTGCGCAGTTGAGCAAAGCGTGGCACGAAGGCATCGGCAGCGAACCAATCCAACTGCGCCTGGGCAAACAGATAGCCCTGCACATAACGCGAGCCGCACTCCAGGGCAAAGCTCAACTGCGCTTCGGTTTCCACGCCTTCGGCGATGATCCAGCAGCCGGTCTTCTCGGCCATTTGCGCCAGCGCCCGCACCACCTCACTGCTCGGCCCGCCGCGGGCGGCTTCCTGGAACAGGCGCATGTCCAGCTTGAGAATGTCCGGCTGCAAGGCCAGCACGCGGTCGAGCTGGGAATAGCCGGCGCCAAAATCATCGATGGCGATGCGCGCACCCGCTTCGCGATAGCGTGCCACCACGTCGGCCAGGCGCCGGATATCGCCGCCCAGTTCGGTAATCTCAAACACAATGCGCTGTGGGTCGACGCCATGGCTGTGGATCTGCTTGAGGCTCGGCAGCGCCTGGCCGGGGCGCAGGCGGTTGATCCAGCGCGGCGAGATGTTCAGGCTCAGGAACCAGTCCTCGGGGGCTTCGTGCAGGCGGCTCAGGGCGTTGTCGCGAATTTGCCGGTCGAGGCGGCGCAGGGTGACGCCTGGCGTACGCGGGTCGGCAAACAACGGGCCCACGGACTGCAGGCGGCCGTCAGCCTGGCGTAGACGACCCAAGGCCTCGACGCCGGCGATGCGGCCAGTGGCGGTGTCGATAAACGGCTGGAAACAGGCGAGCGGTTGCCCGTCGATCACAGAGCCTCCTTAAGAACGTTGGCGAAAAAAGGCCCGGTCCTTCAAAACAAGGACCGGGCCGATTCTGTTAGCAAGAATGCAGCCAGTCGGGCTCAACTTTTTCGCGAACTGCCCTGCATGGCCAATTTGATCAGCGGAATCAGGCCGGCGCCCAGCCGTACCAGGCGCGTGACGCTGCTGATACCGCCGCCCTTGGCGCCTTTGCCGGTAAAGAAGCCCATCAGCGTCACGGCGGCCACGCCCCACAGCGGCGCGTGCTTGATGCCCAGGCTGTCTTGCCAGTTATGACCCAGGTTGCGCACCTTGGTTAGCGGCACCAGCAATTGCTGAGACTCGTGGCGGATCTCCTGGCGGTGCATTTCCATGCGCAGGCGGATCAACGCCTTGCGCATTTCCCGCCGAGAGGTGTTGTGTGGCAATTCAGGTCGGCTCATGGCAACAGGCGCTCCCGATCATTGGCCAACTCTTCGAGCGTGGCGTGGAACGGCGTGGACTCATCGAACACCGCCGCTTTCAGGCGCACCCCGCAGAACGCTGCGGCCAGGCTGTAGAACACGCACAGGCAGATAATGCCGGTGAGGCGGTAGCCGGTGTCCCACACCAGGATCATCACCAGGGTCGACAACCCCACCAACAACAACAGTGCAAACACCAGCGCCAAGCCAGCGAACAACAGCAGGCTGACGGTGCGCGCCTTCTGCTCCTGCAATTCGATGCCAAACAATTCGACATGGCTGTGCAGCAAACCCAGCACGGCCGCGCCAAGACGCCTTGAGGTTGTGCCCGTAGACGAGCCGGTTTCGCCGATAGACATAGCGTTAGCGCCTTGTAGCCAGCAGGCCGATCAAAAAGCCGATGCCGGCGGCAATGCCCACCGACTGCCAAGGGTTGGCTTGCACGTAGTCTTCAGTGGCGGTGACCGCTGCCTGGCCGCGCTCGCGCAGCGAGTCTTCGGTCTGCTTGAGGGTCTCACGCGCCTGCAGCAGTGTGTCGTGAATCTTGGCCCGCAGTTCATCAGCCTGGTCGCCGGCCAGAACCTTGGTGTCGTCCAGCAGCCGCTCGGTGTCTGTCACCAGGGTTTGAAAATCCGCCATCAGTATTTCTTGAGCAGTCTTTGCAGTTCTTCTGGCCATGGTTATCTCCGTGATTGGCTGATCTTTACATTTGTTTTCGAGTCACCGGCATCGGTGAAGGTTCAGTGCAATTGTCTGGTACAGCTTTTGCTTTGCCTTGGTGCGCACGCCCTGGGGCTTGCGCTGAATCCGGGCGGTGGGGCAGGAAGCCTTCAAAAACCTTACCCTAAATAACTGAAACTCGCGGAAAAACCCTGTCGGCAACGGCCTGTTGAGTTGATCGCTGCGCTAAAGCGGTTCACGCCCTCTAGAGAGGGGTGGGGCCGAGCGTGCCAATTTAGTGCGTGCAACTCTGGCTTGAACCGCTTTGGTGCTTTTTGCCTTTATTACAGGCCTGCCAACCTCCATGGAAAACCTGCAAAGTGCGGTGGACACCCTCGTCCACAGTTCCAACACCCTGTTTATCCTGATCGGTGCGGTCATGGTCCTGGCCATGCACGCCGGCTTCGCGTTCCTGGAAGTCGGTACGGTGCGCCAGAAGAACCAGGTCAACGCGCTGTCGAAGATTCTCAGTGACTTCGCCATCTCCACCCTGGCCTATTTCTTTATAGGCTATTGGATCTCCTACGGCGTCAGCTTCATGCAACCGGCGGCGGTAATCAGTGCCGACCACGGTTACGGCCTGGTGAAGTTCTTCTTCCTGCTGACGTTTGCGGCAGCGATCCCGGCGATCATCTCCGGTGGCATTGCCGAGCGTGCACGTTTTGTTCCGCAGTTGTGCGCCACGGCGCTGATCGTGGCGTTTATCTATCCGTTTTTCGAAGGCATGGTGTGGAACGGCAATTTCGGCCTGCAAGCCTGGCTGCTGGCGACCTTCGGTGCCAGCTTCCATGACTTCGCCGGGTCCGTGGTGGTACACGCCATGGGCGGCTGGCTGGCGCTGGCGGCGGTGTTGCTGCTGGGCCCGCGCAATGGGCGCTACCGCGAAGGGCGCCTGGTGGCGTTTGCGCCGTCGAGCATTCCCTTCCTGGCGTTGGGCTCGTGGATCCTGATCGTGGGCTGGTTCGGCTTTAACGTGATGAGCGCGCAGACCCTCAATGGCGTGAGCGGCCTGGTGGCGGTCAATTCGTTGATGGCCATGGTGGGCGGTACCGTCGCGGCGTTGATCATCGGTCGCAATGACCCAGGCTTTCTGCATAACGGCCCACTGGCGGGGCTGGTCGCGATTTGTGCCGGGTCTGACTTGATGCATCCGGTGGGCGCGCTGGTCACCGGCGTAGTGGCCGGAGGGCTGTTTGTGTGGTGCTTTATCGCGGCCCAGGATCGCTGGAAGATCGATGACGTGCTGGGCGTGTGGCCGCTGCACGGCCTGTGCGGCGTGTGGGGCGGTATCGCCTGTGGCATCTTTGGCCAGACCGCCTTGGGTGGCCTGGGCGGCGTCAGCCTGATCAGCCAACTGATCGGCACCACCCTGGGCGTGGTGGTGGCGCTGGGCGGTGGCTTGTTGGTGTATGGCGTGATCAAGCGCGTGCACGGCCTGCGCCTGAGCCAGGAAGAGGAATATTACGGGGCTGACTTGTCGATTCATAAGATCGGGGCGGTCAGTCAGGATTGATGGGCGGCTCTGCGGGTTGATAGAAACCGTGGAGCAAGCGGTAGCGGTTGTGCCGCACCTCGTCGACCCGCGCCTGCACCTGCTGCTCCGGCAGGCCCAGCAGCACCAGGGCATGGGAGGCGAGCATCAGGCTCGACTCCAATAGCTCGGGCACCACTTCACTGGCGCCCGCCGCTTTCAACTCAGCCAACTGGCTGTCATCGCGGGTACGCACCAGGATCGGCACTTGCGGGTTGATCCTGCGCGCCTCCTTCAACACGGTGAGCGCGACATCGCTGTTGTCCACCGCGATCACCACCAGGCGTGCGCGCTCCAGGCCAACCGCGCTGAGTAGCGCACCACGGCGGCAATCTCCGTAATGCACGCTGCTGTCTTCGGTGGCGGCTTGCTGTACCCGTTCAGGGTCATCGTCCAGGGCAATAAACGGCTGTTGCTCATTGCGCAGGAAGCGTCCGATGGATTGGCCTACGCGGCCATACCCACAGATCACGGCGTGCCCGTGTAATTGGGCGTTGAGCGCGGTGATTTCCTCAAGCTGGACTTGCTGGTTGGGCTTGCGGTGCAGGCGCAGGGCGATGCCCGGTGCGGCGCGCAGGAGCAGTGGGGTCAGCAGCATCGAACAAAAGGTGGCGGCAAGCAGCAAGCCATTGAACTCATCCGGAATCAGCCGGCTCTGTTGCATCTGCGCCATCAAGGCAAAACAGAACTCGCCACCCTGGGCCAGGGCCAGGCCGCTGCGCCAGGCGGTTTCACTGTCGCTGCCACGCCATTTGACCAGGGCGGCCACCACGCAGCCTTTGACCAGCATCAGGGTGAGGGTCAGGCCGAGGATGAGCAGGCTGTGGCTGACGAACAGTTGCAGGTCGATCAGCATGCCGATGCTGACGAAAAACAGCCCCAGCAAGATGTCGCGAAACGGCCGGATATCCGCCTCGATCTGATGCCGGTAATGGCTTTCCCCCAACAGCATGCCCGCCAGGAATGCACCGAGGGCAGGGGACAAACCCAGCAAATGCGTGAGCCACGCGGTGAGCAACACGATCACCAATGCCAGCAACACAAATAGCTCTGCCGAATGGGACGCCGCCACCTCACGGAACAAGCGCGGCAACAACCATCGACTGGCCAACAGCAGGCCGACAAACAGCACCACGGTCTTGCCCAAGGTCAGCGGCAGTGCCCAATACCAGGCCTGCCCGCCTGTGCCGGCAAATACTGGCACCAGGGTCAGCAGCAATACCGCCACCACATCCTGGAACAGCAGCACGCCAATCGCGTTCTGGCCATGGCTGCTGAAAATCTCCCCCAGGCTGGTCAGTTCCTTGCTGACGATCGCCGTAGAGGACAACGCCAGTCCGGCCCCGAGCAACAGGGCGATGCCGGGCGCCACACCGAGGACCATCAACAGCAACCCCAGCAGCACTCCGCAGCCCAACACCTGCAAACTGCCCAGGCCAAACACCACGCGGCGCAGGGCGAGCATCTTGGTCAGGGAAAACTCCAGACCCAGGGAGAACAGCAGGAACACCACCCCCAACTCTGCCAGGTCGGGCAGTTCTTCGCTGTCATTCACCCAGTCCAACGCGGTGGGGCCCACGGCCAGACCGACGCACAGGTAGCCCAACACGGGCGGCAATTGCAGGCGGCGAAACAGCGCAATCACGACCAAAGATGAAGCCAGGATGATCAGCAGGTTGGCAAACACACGCATCTCCATTGCAAAGGGCGGGCAAAAAGCGGCGAGAATCGCTGAAACAGTTATAGGCCATGGTGACCTGGGTCAGGGTTTATGGGCTGTTGGGCTTTGAGGGGTGAGCATAGAATGATGGCCTACTTCCGATCAGGTCACGTTGTCATGCCTCCTGAATGCCAGTTGTTTACCACCCTGGGCTGCCATTTGTGTGAACTCGCCGAAGAAGAAATCATGCCGCTCGTCGAACACGGGCTGCTGGTCGAACTGGTGGATATCGCCGATTCCGAAGCCCTGTTTGAGGCCTACGGCCTACGGATTCCGGTGCTTCGCCGAATCGATACCGGCGCGGAGCTGGGTTGGCCATTCGATACCGGGCAGGTGGTGTCCTTCCTTCTCTGACGTTTACGCGATGGCGGGTTTCCGAATATTACGTTACTGTATGTTTGTACAGCGATTGAATAGAGGGAACGCCCGTGGTGAATGTTGAACAACTGAAAAGCAGCGTCAATCGCATGTCCGCCGACGTCGTGCGCGACGCGGTGAACGAGCTGCGCCTCGACGGCCTGGTCACGGAAGGCAAGACGCCGTTTAACAAAGTGCATTTCAATACCTGTTTTGCCGAGATCGAAGCGCTGTTCCAGCGTGCGGGTTACCACAAGCAGTTGGATGTGGTGGGCTATCAAGGCTTGTTGTACGCGTTGTACGACCCAGGCCGCTGGGAAGCGGTGGACGTGCTGCGCTGGCTCAAGGAGTTCACCGAGGCGGCCAGCGCCTCGCCGTTGCTGCGGGCGCAATTGGCCAAGGCCTGAGCCATGCGGGATAATGTCCGCCGGTTTTCTCCAGGCTTCAAGCATGTCCACTTCTGTTTTTATCGCGTCCGAGCACCAAGCCAGCACCCTGTACCTGCCACCGGGCCCGTGGGCGACGGTGCTCGATTGCCTGTGCGAACACTTCCCGGCGATCAGCCGTGAACACTGGCTGGACCGTATCGCCCGCAGGCGCGTGCTGGACATCAACGGTAGCCCCATCCCCGTGGACCTGGCCTACAAGGAAGGCCTGTGCATTTACTATTTTCGTGAAGTGCCGAACGAAAAAGTGATCCCGGTTGAGGAAACCATCCTCTATGCCGACGAGCATCTGGTGGTTGCCGATAAACCGCATTTCCTGCCGGTAACGCCTGCTGGCGAGTACGTCGAGCAAACCCTGCTGCGCCGCCTGATTCGCCGCCTGGACAACCCGGCGCTGGTGCCTCTGCATCGGATCGACCGGCACACGGCGGGGCTGGTGCTGTTCTCGGCCAACCCGGCGAGCCGTTCGGCTTACCAGCAGCTGTTTCCCACGCGCAAGATCGATAAATTCTACGAAGCCATTGCACCTGCCTTACCTGAGCAGGTTTTCCCATTGGTGCACAAAAGCCGCCTGGTGGATGGCGAACCGTTCTTCCGCATGCAGGAAGGGCCGGGCGCGAGCAATACCGAAACGGCGGTGGAGGTGCGCGAGAAAAATGGCGATCTGTGGCGCTACGGCCTGTTTCCCGTGACCGGCAAGAAGCACCAACTGCGGGTGCACATGACGGCGCTCGGCGCGAGTATCTGCAACGATCCGTTTTACCCGGATGTGATCAAGGACGCCGTGGACGACTACGCCAACCCGCTCAAATTGCTGGCCCAGGGTGTGCGCTTTATCGACCCTTTCACCGGCGAGGAACGCAGTTTTCGCAGCCTTATTACCCTTGACTGGTAACCCCGGAAACACCAAGGCCCGCGCGAGGCGGGCCTTGGGTTAAACGGATAGCTGGGTCTTTCTGGTAGTGCGCGGCGTCCCGCTCATTACAGGTCTTTAACGGTGCGAACCTGATCTTTGTTGATGCGGGTGCGCTTGCCGTCCAGTTGTTCAAATTCGTAAAAACCCGAATCTTCGTTGTATTTCGGGGTGTCGACGGCCTGGATTTCGCGACCGTCATTCAGGGTGATCACTGTTGGCGAGGCGCAACCGGCGAGGGTGGCGAGGCCCAGTGCAAGCATGAGAGCGGCGATGGTCCGTTGAGTCATGGTGTTGTCTCCGAAAGAATTCTTTTGAAATACTGACCTTGTGACGCGTACAGCGCCGACAAAGTTCCGGGTGCGAGGTTCATTCTGACACGCCAGGCCTTGGGAGTAATAGCTCGGGCGTGTTCAGGTTGGCCAGGCGCGGGTCATCTGCCGGGCACGCCAGGCCAATACCGCCCAGTTGCAGGAAGATCTTGCGCGGGCTGCGTTCACCGGCGTGCCATGCCTGTTCTACCGCGGTTCGCAAGCCGGTGGGAATGACACAGATCAAGGGCTCCCAGAACTCGCCATGGCGCACCATCACCGGTAGCAAGGGGTTGCGTTGCGCGGTCGTACGCAGCTCGGCCAGTAACCTGGCATCAATCTGCGGCACATCGCACGGCAGGATCAGCACATGCGTGTGGCGTGCGGCGCCAAGTCCTGCACGGATGCCCGCGAGCGGGCCGGGGTAGTCCGGGCTGTCGTCGCTCACCAGTTGGTCGGCATAGGTGGCGTAGCGCTCATGGTTGCGGTTGCACGAGATGATCAGGTCGTCCGTCAGTGGCCGGACCAGGCGCTGCACATGAGCAATCAGGGGCTCGCCCTGCCAGGGCAGCAGGCCTTTGTCCTGGCCGCCCATGCGTTGGCCGCGCCCGCCCGCCAGCAGCAGGATCGAACAGGGCAGGGGTGAAGAATCGAGAGACATGGCGGTTCCGCTGCGGCAGGCAAATAGGGCCCTGTGATATAACACCGGCCTGTTTCTTCGACAACCGGACCGTGCCATGAAAGCCAAGGCTGATGCGCCCTTCGTACCCCTGAATATCGCTGTATTGACCGTCAGCGACACCCGCACCCTGGACACCGACACCTCGGGCCAGGTCTTCGTCGACCGTCTCACCGCCGCCGGGCACAACCTGGCCGAACGCGTGTTGCTCAAGGACGACCTCTACAAGATTCGCGCCCAGGTCGCCCACTGGATCGCCGAAGACGTGGTGCAAGTCGTGCTGATCACCGGCGGCACCGGCTTCACCGGCCGCGACAGCACCCCCGAAGCGGTAAGCTGCCTGCT
This sequence comes from Pseudomonas kairouanensis, assembly GCF_004682055.1. Taxonomy (GTDB): domain Bacteria; phylum Pseudomonadota; class Gammaproteobacteria; order Pseudomonadales; family Pseudomonadaceae; genus Aquipseudomonas; species Aquipseudomonas kairouanensis. Next base: position 159,588 of record NZ_QUZU01000002.1, read on the forward strand.
GGACAAGCAGGTCGATGGCTTCGGCGAACTGTTCCGCCAGATCTCCGTGGCCGATATCGGCACGTCCACCGTGCAATCGCGCGCCCTGGCCGGCCTGGCCAATGGCACCCTGGTGTGCTGCCTGCCGGGCTCCACCAATGCCGTGCGCACCGGTTGGGACGGCATCCTCGCCGAGCAACTGGACAACCGCCACCGCCCGTGCAACTTCGTGCCGCACTTGAAGCAGGCCGAACCCTGTGAATCCCGTGGGTAAGCCGGGCAAGACCGGCGCGCTGATGCCGGTGGAGCAAGCGTTGCAGCAACTGCTGGACATGGCCGAAGCCGCGCCGATCCGCGAGCAGCAAACGCTGGATCTGGCCGACTGCGATGGCCGTGTATTGGCCCAGGACCTGGTCTCCACCCTCGACTTGCCACCCTGGCCCAACAGCGCCATGGACGGTTATGCCCTGCGCGTCGGGGACTGGACCGGCGAACCGCTGGTGGTCAGCCAACGTATCTTCGCCGGGCAGGCGCCCCAGTCTCTGGCCGCCGGTACCTGTGCGCGCATCTTCACCGGCGCGCCGGTTCCCGAAGGCGCCGACTGCGTAGAAATGCAGGAAAACGCCATCGTCCACCCCGACGAGCGCGTGAGCTTCACCGAGCCGTTGCAGCTCAATCAAAACATCCGCCCACAAGGCCAAGAGACGACTGTCGGTGAGTTGGTTTTGACCGCCGGCACACGCTTGGGGCCGATTGAACTGGGTCTTGCTGCTTCCCTGGGGGCTGATCAACTGGCCGTCATCCGCCGCCCGCGTGTAGCCGTGCTGTCCACCGGCGATGAACTGATCGAACCGGGCCTGCCACTGGGCCCCGGCCAGATCTACAACAGCAACCGTCGGGTGCTGTGTTCGTGGCTCGCGCGCATGGGCTGCGAAGTCATCGACGCTGGCATCTTGCCCGATGACCTGGAACAGACCCGCACTCGGCTCGCGGGCTTGAGCGCAGTCGACCTGATCCTCTCCACCGGCGGCGTGTCGGTGGGTGAGGCGGACTTCCTCGGCATCGCCCTGCGCGAAGAGGGCGAGTTGGCACTGTGGAAACTGGCGATCAAACCCGGCAAGCCGCTGACCTTCGGGCACTTTCGTGGCGTTCCGGTGATCGGCCTGCCGGGCAACCCGGCTTCGACACTGGTGACCTTCGCGCTGCTGGCGCGGCCGTATTTGCTGCGTCGCCAGGGCGTGGCGGAGGTGGAACCGCTGCGTTTCGAAGTGCCCGTGGGCTTCGAGTGGCCCAAACCGGGCAACCGCCGCGAATACCTGCGCGGGCGGATCGAACAGGGCAAGGCGATCATCTACCGCAACCAAAGCTCCGGCGTGCTGCGCAGCGCGGCGTGGGCGGAGGGTTTTGTGGAGGTGTTGGAGGGGACGACGTTGTCGGTGGGGGATACCGTCAATTTCATCCCCCTCAGCGAGGTCTTGAACTAAACATCAATTCAAATGTGGGAGGGGGCTTGCCCCCGATAGCAGTGGATCAGTCAATATATCTGTGACTGTCACACCGCTATCGGGAGCAAGCCCCCTCCCACATTTGGATCTGTGTATGCCTGCGGCACTCAGTAATCGTCACCACGCTCGGTGACATCCCGCTCCACCGGCCCCGCGTCCGGGTCATAACCCACTGGGAACTTGCCTTTTAGCTTCCACGCAAAGGCGATGATCTCCGCCACCGTGCGGTACAGCTCCTCGGGAATGCTGTCCCCCAACTCCATGCGCGCCAGCAGCTTCACCAGCTCGGCATTTTCATAGATCGGCACTTCATTTTCCCGCGCCAGTTTCAGAATGGCTTCGGCCAGGGCATCGTCGCCCTTGGCCGTCAATGTCGGGGCTTGCTGGCCATCGTACTTGAGGGCGATGGCCTGGCGCGGTGGGCTGAGGTTCTTCATGCGGTTTCATCCACCCAGCGCTGCTCCAATCCGGTTTTCGGTCCCCGTGGCGGGGTGCCAACGTGGCAATCGAGGTCGCCGACGTTGATGCCCGAAGTCACCAGGCGTTCGCGCAAATTGCCCAGGTGGCTCTCGATCAAGCTTGCCGTGAAGGCGCGTGTTGCCCACAGCTGGCTCGACAATTTGCCCTGGCTCAACTGCGCCAGGACCTGCAAGGGGCCCAGTGGCTCCATGTCAAACGCCAGCTCGACGCGCCAGAGCATTTGCTTGGGGTCCTTGCGCTCTTTGCGTTCAGGCTGGTCCTTGTCCGGAGCCGGTTCTTCGCGCTGGAACTTGACCTGCAACGGCACGATGTCCTGCAAAGTGCGCATGGGGATCTCCAGTTGCCAGGTGGTTTGCAGGCGGCCATCGGCGGTGGTGCCGGTTTGTTCCAGGCTCGACAGTTGGTGGCTCTGCAAACGCGAGATGGCGCCGGCGGCCAGGCGCAGCAGGTTTTCCAGGTCGCCTTCGCCTTCCAGTTTGGCCATCAACCGTTCGGGCAGCGGAAAGCTGGCGGGGGCCTGGCGGGCGCTGACCTGGCCGAGGGTGTTGAGCGGGCTGCGCACAAAGTTGGGCATGACCTGCGCCAGGGTGTTGGCGGCGAGGATCGCGTTCAGGTTGGTGCTGGCGGGCAGGGCGGGCAGCAAGTCGGCCACCAGGCGCAGCAGGGCGCCTTTCATGTCCAGCGGTGGAACCCCAGGGTTCTGCCCGGCGAGCAGTTTGGCTTCAAGAAAGGCCCCGCTGTTTTGCACCACTTGGGCCAGCACTTTTGGGTTGCTGACCTGGGCCAGATCGGGCAGGGCAGCCAGCAAACGGTCGGCGGCAGCGCGCAGGTCGGCTGAGGTGCTGTCGCCGCGTGGCAGGTTTTGCAAGGCGGTGAACACCGCATCCAGGGAGCCTTGGCGACTTTGCTGGGTCGAGAGTTGCTGGGCCACCGCCAGTTGATCCTTGAGCCCGCTCAACGGCACAAAGCTCAGGGTCTGGGCGTTCTGCACCACGGCGCTGAGCAAGCTGCCAACCCGAAGCGGCTGCGGGCTCTCCACCGTTAGCGTCGCGCCCGCCAAGGCGTTATTGAGCACGGTGACCAGCGAGCGGTAGATCGCTGGTTGCGCCGTGCCCTGGGGCAGCATTTGGGTGGTCAAGACCTTGGCCTGCAACAGCGTGCCCACTGGCACCTGGTGGGTGTCGATGCGCGTGAGGGCGGCCACATTGGCGCTCAAGGCTTGTTGCAAGGTGAGTGTCAGGTTGCCCGCAGGCGTCTGGCTCACGGCGACGTTGCTGCCCAGGGGCAAGGGCTGGGCGCTGCTGGCCTGCACCAGGGTCTGGCGGCCACCGTCGAGGGTCAACTTGAGCAATAGCTGAAAGGCTTCGCCACCTTGTTTCAGGGCAATCACTTCGGCGTTTGCGGTTTTCCCAGGGGCAATCAAGCCGATCTGCGGCTCCAGCAGTTTCAGCAATTCACCGCCCGCCGCTGACGGGGCAGACCCGGTCGCCGGGGTGGGTGCAAGCGTAGGAAGGTTGATCTCACCGGTCATCGTGCGCGCCGTCTTGAAGGAAATTGCCCTCTTTAGAGTAGGGCATCGCATGTATAATGCGGCCCGTCTGCAAAGAGAGCGCTAAAAACTACACAACTATTTGATCCAGCTCTCTAAAACCGGTCGCCAAAGCCGTTATTGTGCATCTCTCTTTAACGGCCGCTGCACCGCCGACTTGAACCGTAAAGGCCCGCGATCTTTTGACCAGCCCTCTTCTTGAAGCCCTAGCGCTTGCTTGTGAACGCGACCTGCGCCTGCTGTTCGAACACCTCGAACTGCGGCTGGCGGGCGGCGATATGGTGCAGGTCAGCGGCCCCAACGGCAGCGGCAAGACCAGTTTGCTGCGCCTGCTGGCCGGGCTGATGCAGCCGACGGCCGGCGAGGTTCGACTCAACGGCAAACCCCTCAACGAACAACGCACCGAACTTGCCCGCAACCTGGTGTGGATCGGCCACGCCGCCGGCATCAAGGACGTGCTCACTGCCGAAGAAAACCTCAGCTGGCTCAGCGCCCTGCATCACCCGGCGTCCCGTGACGCCATCTGGCAGGCCCTGGCCGCCGTAGGCCTCAAGGGTTTCGAAGACGTGCCTTGCCATACCCTGTCTGCCGGCCAACAGCGCCGCGTGGCGTTGGCCCGTTTGTACTTGCCGGGGCCGCCGTTGTGGATTCTCGACGAGCCGTTCACCGCCCTCGACAAACAAGGCGTCGCCCAACTGGAAGACCACCTGGCCCAGCATTGCGAGAGGGGCGGCCTGGTGGTCCTTACCACCCACCACACCCTGAGCCGCATGCCCGCCGGTTACCGTGACCTGGATCTGGGGCGGTGGTCAGCATGAGTGTGTTCGCCCTGCTGGTCGCCCGCGAAGCGCGGCTGTTGTGCCGTCGCCCGGCCGAACTGGCCAACCCGCTGGTGTTCTTTGCCATCGTCATCGCGCTGTTTCCCCTGGCGGTGGGTCCCGAGACTAAACTGTTGCAAACCTTGTCCCCGGGGCTGGTGTGGGTCGCCGCGCTGTTATCGGTGTTGCTCTCGCTGGACGGGCTGTTTCGCAGTGATTTCGAGGACGGTTCCCTTGAACAGTGGGTCCTTTCGTCGCACCCCTTGCCACTACTGGTACTGGCCAAGGTGCTGGCACACTGGGCTTTTTCTGGGCTGGCGCTAGTCTTGCTCTCACCGTTGTTGGCGATGATGCTGGGCTTGCCCACCGAGTGCCTGCCGATCCTGCTCCTGAGCCTGTTGCTCGGCACGCCGGTGCTCAGCCTGTTGGGCGCGGTGGGTGCTGCATTGACAGTGGGGTTGAAGCGCGGCGGCCTGTTGCTGGCCCTGTTGATTCTGCCGTTGTATATCCCGGTGTTGATCCTGGGCAGCGGTGCATTGCAAGCCGCGCTTATGGGCATGCCGGCCACCGGTTACCTCTTGTGGCTTGGTAGCCTGACCGCCCTGGCGGTAACCCTGACACCCTTTGCTATAGCGGCCGGCCTGAAGATCAGCGTCGGCGAATAATGAGGTCTGGCAAAGCGTTACGCGCTTAGCCAGTAAAGACCCTACGCTGCTTGCATCGCCAAGCAGCAACCGTGATGGAAACAGCAATGAACTGGACCTGGTTTCACAAGCTCGGCTCGCCCAAATGGTTCTACGGCATCAGTGGCAAGCTGCTGCCGTGGTTGAGCATCGCCGCCATATTGTTGATCAGCATTGGCCTGGTCTGGGGCCTGGCGTTCGCGCCGCCGGACTATCAGCAAGGCAACAGCTTTCGCATCATCTATATCCACGTGCCCGCCGCGATGCTGGCCCAATCCTGCTACGTGATGCTGGCCGTGTGCGGCATCGTTGGCCTGGTGTGGAAGATGAAACTTGCGGACGTGGCCCTGCAATGCGCGGCGCCCATCGGCGCGTGGATGACCGCCGTGGCGCTGGTCACCGGGGCGATCTGGGGCAAGCCGACCTGGGGGTCGTGGTGGGTGTGGGATGCGCGACTAACGTCCATGTTGATCCTGCTGTTCCTGTACTTCGGTCTCATTGCCCTGGGCAACGCCATCAGTAATCGTGACAGCGCCGCCAAGGCCTGCGCGGTGCTGGCGATTGTGGGCGTGATCAACATTCCGATCATCAAGTACTCCGTGGAGTGGTGGAACACCTTGCACCAGGGCGCCACCTTCACCCTCACCGAAAAACCGGCCATGCCCGTGGAAATGTGGGCGCCGCTGCTGCTGATGGTGCTGGGGTTCTACTGCTTCTTCGGCGCTGTGTTGCTGATGCGCATGCGCCTGGAAGTGCTCAAGCGTGAAGCCCGCACCAGTTGGGTCAAGGCCGAAGTGCAAGGCAGCCTGGGAGCGCGCTCATGAGTTTTGCTTCGTTCAGTGATTTTCTCGCCATGGGCCATCACGGCCTGTACGTCTGGACGGCCTACGGCATTTGCCTGGCGGTGCTGGCCCTCAACGTTGCCGCGCCGATCCTGGCCCGCAAGCGTTACCTGCAACAAGAGGCGCGTCGTCTGCGCCGGGAGACCGAAAAGTGAATCCGCTGCGTAGAAAGCGTCTGTTGATCATCCTTGCCATCCTGGCCGGCGTCGGCATTGCCGTGGCCCTGGCCTTGAGCGCCCTGCAGCAGAACATCAACCTGTTCTACACCCCGACCCAGATCGCCAATGGCGAAGCCCCGCAGGACACGCGCATCCGCGCCGGCGGCATGGTGGAAAAGGGCTCGCTCAAGCGTTCTTCCGACTCCCTCGACGTGACCTTCGTGGTCACCGACTTCAACAAAGCCGTGACCATCACCTACCGCGGCATCCTCCCGGACCTGTTCCGCGAAGGCCAGGGCATCGTCGCGCTGGGCAAGCTGAATGCCGAGGGCGTGGTGGTGGCCGATGAAGTGCTGGCCAAGCACGATGAAAAATACATGCCGCCGGAAGTCACCAAGGCCTTGAAAGACAGCGGCCAGTCCGCACCCACGCCCGCCAAGGAGGGTTGAGTGATGACCTCTGCACTGTTTATTCCGGAACTGGGCCACCTGGCGATGATCCTCGCGCTGTGCTTTGCCGTGGTGCAGGCCGTGGTGCCGTTGCTGGGTGCCTGGCGTGGCGACCGCCTGTGGATGAGCCTGGCGCAACCGGCCGCGTGGGGCCAGTTTGCCTTCCTGCTGTTTGCCTTTGGTTGCTTGACCTACGCCTTTATGACCGACGATTTTTCCGTCGCCTATGTGGCCAATAACTCCAATAGTGCACTGCCCTGGTACTACAAGTTCAGCGCCGTGTGGGGCGCCCACGAAGGTTCGCTGCTGCTGTGGGCATTGATCCTCGGTGGCTGGACCTTCGCTGTGTCGGTGTTTTCGCGACAACTGCCGCAAGTGATGCTGGCGCGGGTGCTGGCGGTGATGGGCATGATCAGCATCGGGTTCCTGCTGTTTCTGATCATGACCTCCAACCCGTTCAGCCGCATCCTGCCGCAGATCCCGGCCAACGGGCATGACCTCAACCCGTTATTGCAAGACATCGGCCTGATCGTGCACCCGCCGATGCTCTACATGGGCTACGTGGGGTTCTCGGTGGCCTTCGCGTTTGCCATCGCTGCCTTGCTCGGCGGGCGCCTGGATGCCGCGTGGGCGCGTTGGTCGCGGCCGTGGACCATCGTCGCCTGGGCTTTCCTTGGCATCGGCATCACCCTGGGTTCGTGGTGGGCCTACTACGAACTGGGCTGGGGCGGCTGGTGGTTCTGGGACCCGGTGGAAAACGCCTCCTTCATGCCGTGGCTGGTGGGCACCGCGTTGATTCACTCCCTGGCGGTCACGGAAAAACGTGGCGTGTTCAAAAGCTGGACCGTGCTGCTGGCCATCGCGGCATTTTCCCTCAGCCTGCTCGGCACCTTCCTCGTGCGTTCGGGCGTGCTGACCTCAGTGCATGCGTTTGCGTCCGACCCGGCGCGTGGCGTGTTCATTCTGATCTTCCTGCTGTTTGTGGTCGGCGGTTCGCTGACCCTGTTCGCCTTGCGCGCACCGGTGGTCAAGAGCCAGGTCGGTTTCAACCTGTGGTCGCGCGAAACCCTGTTGCTGGGCAATAACCTGGTGCTGGTGGTGGCCGCGTCGATGATCCTGCTGGGCACCCTGTACCCGTTGGTGCTGGATGCGCTGAGCGGCGCCAAGCTGTCGGTTGGCCCGCCGTATTTCAACGCGTTGTTCATCCCGTTGATGGGCCTGTTGATGGTGGTGATGGCGGTCGGCGTGCTGGTGCGCTGGAAAGACACTCCGGTGAAATGGCTGGCGGGCATGCTGATGCCGGTGTTGCTGGGCAGTGTTGCCTTGGCCGTGATCGCCGGCTTCGCCTACGGCGATTTTAACTGGGCGGTGCTGGCCACCTTCCTGCTGGCGGCCTGGGTGTTGCTGGCCGGTGTGCGGGACATCGTCGACAAGACCCGCCACAAAGGCTTGCTCAAAGGCCTGCCAACCTTGACCCGCAGCTACTGGGGCATGCAGATCGCCCACATCGGCATCGCCGTGTGCGCCCTGGGCGTGGTGTTGTCCAGCCAGAACAGTGCCGAGCGTGACCTGCGCCTGGCACCGGGGGAGTCCATGGACCTGGCCGGTTACCACTTCATCTTCGAAGGCGCCAAGCACTTCGAAGGCCCGAACTTCACCTCCGACAAAGGCACCGTGCGCGTGGTGCGCAACGGCAAGGAGGTGGCCGTGCTGCATCCGGAAAAACGCCTGTACACCGTGCAGAGCTCGATGATGACCGAGGCTGGCATCGACGCCGGTTTTACCCGTGACCTCTATGTGGCACTGGGTGAGCCGTTGGGCGACGGCGCCTGGGCGGTACGGGTGCATGTCAAACCGTTTGTGCGCTGGATCTGGTTCGGCGGTTTGCTTACCGGGTTCGGTGGCTTGCTGGCGGCTTTGGATCGCCGCTACAGGGTCAAGGTCAAGAGCCGGGTGCGTGAAGCCCTGGGCATGCAGGGAGCAGCGGTATGAAGCGTTGGTTGATGGCGATCCCTCTGATCGTATTTTTGCTGGGCGCTGTGATCCTGTATCGAGGCCTCTACCTGGACCCGTCCGAGCTGCCTTCGGCAATGATCGGCAAGCCGTTCCCGGCATTCAGCCTGCCAACGGTGCAGGGCGACAAGACCCTGACCCAGGCCGACTTGCAGGGCAAACCGGCGCTGGTCAACGTGTGGGCCACCTGGTGCATCTCCTGCCGCGTTGAACACCCGGTGCTGAATAAACTGGCCGAGAAAGGCGTGGTGATCTACGGCATCAACTACAAGGACGACAACGCTGCCGCCTTGAAGTGGCTGGCCGAGTTCCACAACCCGTACCAGTTGGATATCCGCGATGAAGACGGCAACCTGGGCCTGAACCTCGGCGTGTACGGCGCCCCGGAAACCTTTTTTATCGATGCCAAGGGCGTGATCCGCGACAAGTACGTCGGCGTGATCGACGAGGTGGTGTGGCGCGAACAACTGGCCGCCAAGTATCAGGCCCTGGTCGATGAGGCCAAGCCATGAAGCGTCTGCTAGCTGCTGCTGTGCTGGCGCTGGGCTTGGCAGGCATTGCCCACGCCGCCATCGACACCTATGAATTTGCCAACGACGCCGAGCGTGAGCGGTTTCGCGAGCTGACCAAGGAACTGCGCTGCCCCAAGTGCCAGAACCAGGACATCGCCGATTCCAACGCGCCGATTGCCGCCGACCTGCGCAAAGAAATCTTCCGCATGTTGGGGGAGGGCAAGGACAACCAGCAGATCATCGACTTCATGGTCGACCGCTACGGTGACTTCGTGCGTTACAAGCCGGCGCTCACCGGCAAGACCGCGTTGCTCTGGTTCGGCCCGGCCGGGTTGTTGCTCACCGGTGTGGTGGTGATGGCGGTGATCATACGGCGTCGCCGCGCTGCCCCTACCGATGGTTCCGACGCGTTATCCCCTGACGAGCGCAAACGCCTCGACCAATTGCTGGACACCAAGACTGATGATTGATTTTTGGCTGGCAGCCGGCTTGCTGCTTCTGATTGCCCTGAGTTTCCTGTTGATCCCTGTACTGCGCGGCCGCCGCGCCCAGCGTGAAGAAGACCGCACCGCGCTGAACGTGGCGCTGTACCAGGAACGAGTCGCCGAGTTGCAAGTGCAGCAAGACGAAGGTGTGCTCAACGCCGCCCAACTCGACACCGGCCGTGCCGAAGCCGCCCGCGAATTGCTGGCCGACACTGAAGGCGTGGAAAAGCCCCGCGAGTCGCGCCTGGGCAAGCCGCTGCCGTTGATCGCTGCGATCCTTGTGCCGGTATTGGGCGTGGCGCTGTACCTGCATTTCGGCGCCAGCGACAAGGTTGAACTGACCCGTGAGTTCTCCCAGCCGCCAGTGTCCATCGAGGACATGACCCACCGCCTGGAACGCGCCGCCGCCGCGCAGCCGGACTCGGCCGAAGGCCTGTACTTCCTCGGTCGCGCCTACATGGCCCAGGACCGTTCGGCTGATGCCGCCAAAGTCTTCGAACGCACCGTGGCCCTGGCCGGTCGCCAACCCGAATTGCTCGGTCAGTGGGCCCAGGCCCAGTACTTTGCCGACAATAAGCAGTGGTCGCCCAAGATTCAGGCGTTGACGGACGAAGCCCTGAAACTGGACCCCAAAGAAGTCACCAGCCTTGGCCTGCTGGGCATTGCTGCGTTTGAAGGCCAGCGTTATCAGGAAGCGATCGACTACTGGAATCGCCTGCTGGCCCAGTTGCCGCCGGAAGATGGCTCCCGTGCCGCCTTGCAAGGTGGCATCGACCGCGCCGCTGAGAAACTCAAAGAAAGCGGTGGCACTGTGGCTCAAGCCCCTAAGGCTGTTCTGAAAGTGCGTGTGGATTTGTCGGCCGACGTGAAGGCCAAATCCCAGCCGGGCGACAGCGTATTCATCTTTGCCCGCGCGGTCTCCGGCCCGCCGGCACCGCTGGCGGCCAAACGCGTCACCGTCGCGGATTTACCCGTGACCGTCGAGCTAGGTGATGCCGACGCGATGATGCCGCAGTTGAAACTGTCGAACTTCCCCGAAGTCCAACTGGTTGCGCGCATATCCCGGGCCGGTCTTCCGACCGCTGGCGAGTGGATCGGCCGCAGCCAACCCTTGGCCAGCACCACCACTGCCTTGCAGCAGCTGACCATCGACAGTCCGGATAAGTAATTTCGAGGAAACGCCCATGACCGCATTCGCACGTATCACCCTGCTCAGCCTGGTATTGGGCCTGAGCGCTTGTGCGGTCCATCGGCCACCTCCCGCGCCCACCGGCCCGACCATCCCACCGTCGGGCCCGGCGACCCAGCCGAGCACCAAACCCTCTGGTCCGGTAACCCCGCCGCCGAAAAAACCAGTGCCGACCTCGTCGCCGACCTTTGCCCCACCACCGGGTGCAGCGAGCCACTGGGACGGCAACATGAAGGTTTACGTGCTGGAAGACCAGCCCGACACCTTCTACCGCCAGCGTACGTATTACCGCTGGAGCAACGGCTGGAGTCGCTCCATCAGCCCGAACGGGCCGTGGGAAGAAACCAATGTGCAGGGTGTGCCGCCGGGGCTCAGTAAAAAATACGCGCAATGAAAAAAGGCGACCTTCGGGTCGCCTTTTTTCACTTTTCACGATTTTAACGTTCCTTTAGTGGGTGGAAACCGAACGTCTGGTGATGAGCATTGGCATGTTCAAAAATTTTTAAATCAGCGCCGGAGATCATGCCTGTCAGTGACGGACTTAGTTCATTAATGTTGTATACAACTGAACATCGAGGCGTCGGAAGGGTAAAGTTAATCACTGCGTGATAGGTCGGAGCGATTTTCCCTTCCGATAGAAGAGTCAGAAGTGATCCCGGAATGACAATGGCTTGATCGCGCGCTACGTCTACCAAACACTCTCTATCGTCAATATATAATACTAGGCCAGGACTGTTAGGTTTTATGATGGTTAGCAGGTGGCCGTCTTCGTGTTGCTGCTGTAAGTATTTCGATCCGTTGCTGCGAAGGTCCTCGCGATAGTAGTTAAACTGCAAGAAGGAGTCGTCGCGTACTGAAATTTTAGTTGGGTAGTGAAATTTTCTTAAAATTTCATTTATCAAGGTTTGGCCGTAAATAGATATCTGGCTTTCGTAGCTATCTATGTGGGAATAAAAGGCGTGATTGCTGAAAGGGTGGTTTTTATGTTCGTTCTTGTGTTTTTTCCAATAATTAAAGGTCTCGCATAAGTCTGTATTTTGTTGTTCTTTTGTATGGGAGTATCCAATAGGGGTAAAGCCATCGCTACGGTCTACAAAACTAAATTCAGCGCGGTCATGAAAAGGAATTTGTCCAATCAGTTTCTGCATTTCTATGAAATCAATTTGAAGTGAGGGCGTGAGCGTTATGATGGAATATCCCTCTTGAATTATTTCATCTGCCCATTGCTCCCAAGGCAAGGGTACTATTCTTTTTCTGTCAATTAAAAATAACTCCCCGCTGTTCAGAGGGTTGTTGGGGGTGCTAGTATTTTTGGCGTTATTTATACTCATGTGAGTATTCCTGTAGGTTATTGTTGTGGGCGTTTACTCTGAGGGTCGTGAATTTTTCCTATTGTTGTAATTTTTAAACCTGTTTCAGATATGATCATGCCGATAATGATTAATAGTGCGCCGGCCATATTGATTGTGCTTAATCGGTCGCCGCCAAGAAAATATCCGAATATTCCTCCGAACACAGGTTCTAAAACGAGGATTAATGCAATCGTTGACGGAGAAGCTGTCGTTTGGGCTTTTGTCTGGATAAAGAAAGCTAGGGCTGTACCTACGATTCCGATAATTAAAATTGGGTAAGTCACAGACATGCTTTTCGGCAGCTTGAACTCGCCTGCTGATACTGACCAGATCAGTGAAAGTATGGCGACAGTCGATATTTGTAAAAAGGCCAGAGCCGCCGTGTCCGTTCTTTTGCTAATGACATACAGCGTGACGATGTGAAGGGCTGTGAAGGCTGCGCATATCAAGACTAGTAAGTCGCCAAGGTGAATAGAAAGGCCTTTGAGTGTCAATAGTGCGAGGCCCGCGGTGGCAGTCAATCCGCCAAGTAGTTGTTGTTTTGATGGTCGCAGTTTTAGAAATAAAAGCGCAAATAATGGGGTGAACAAAATTGCCAATCCGGTAATAAAGCTTGCGTTGGATGCTGAGGTGTAAGTAAGTCCGCTGGTTTGGAAAGTAAACGCTAGAAAAAGTACAGATCCTGCAAGCACGCCATTACCAACTTCTTTGAGGCTGAGGGCCTTCAATCTAGGTATGAAAATAACCATTACGATGGTTCCAGATAAGAAGCGGAGTGCGTTGAGTGAGGATGCAGTTAGCGTAGATAACGCATCATGAATTGCGACGAAAGACCAGCCCCATAGTGCTGTTATTCCTATAAGTGCCAAACACCAGGCGGTTGAGGGGTGCATTGCTAAGGCTCCATTGTTAATGCTTGTACCGAGCATTAATTAATGGGTGGGTTAGGCGGTACCCGAGGTTGAATTTTTAGTTAGCTTGGGGGTGAGCGAAATATAGTTATGTTTGTTTTCTGGGGCAATATGTCACGTGTAGTTGTGCTTCTGAAACTCTTGTGGGAGTTGTACTACAAGGTTGTGGAGTGATTAAAGCTTATTGTTTTTCAATTGGTTGGGCGGCAGGGAGAGAAAGAGGACTAAGCGTTTAAGAGAGCGAGCCGCACGCAGGTAAAGCGACCAGGGGATGGAAACCCGGCAGGGGTGTGCCTGCCTGCGTGCAACTCGCCCGAGATAATGGCGTGCGCATCAAGGGCCGTCGGTAGGAAAAGTCCTCGCTTACGTTCTGAAACCTCTACAGTTTTGGCGATTGGCGATGACGCCAGGCGGTGTTACAAGTGTCGCCACATTCGCAGAGGGCAGGTTGATGGCAGGCAGGTTGATCTATCTCATCGGGCCATCCGGTTCGGGCAAGGACAGCCTGTTGGAGGCTGCACGCCCACGTTTGGCCGAGCGCGGCTGCCGCATTGTACGGCGCGTGATCACCCGCTCGGCCGAAGCCGTCGGGGAAGCTGCGCAAGGCGTGAGTCCGCAGCAGTTTGCCGTGATGGAAGCCGAGGGCGCGTTTGCCCTCAGTTGGCGAGCGAATGGGTTGTCATACGGCATCACTGGGGAGATCGATGATTGGCTGGCTGCCGGGGACGACGTGCTGGTCAATGGCTCCCGGGCTCACTTGGCGCAGACTCGCGAGCGTTATCCGAATGTGCTGGTGTTACTGCTCACGGTTGACCAGTCGGTATTGCGCCAGCGCCTGGTCGCACGCGGGCGGGAGTCGTTGGCGGATATCGAAGAACGGTTGGCGCGCAATGCGCGGTTCACCGCCGAGCTGATCGCGGGCAAGGGTGAGGGTATGTTCGTATTGGATAACTCTGGCCCGTTGGAGCACACCGTCGAGCGCCTGCTGTGCTGCCTGGATCAGCCCACCTGCTGATGTACAGTGCGGTCAGGTTTTTATCACTGGCGCTAAGCCAATAACCGTTCCACATATTCCACAAACGCCCGTGCCTTGGCGCTCGCCATCCGGCCTGTGGGGAACACGGCCCATAAGTCTCGTGCCGGCAGTTCCCAGTCGGTGAGTACGGCTTTGACTTCACCGCTGGCCAGCTCTGGCGCAAACATCCAGGTAGACGACAACGTCAGCCCCAGATGGCCCAGCACGCCAGCGCGTACACCTTCTGCCGCCGTGACGCGCAGGCGGCCGTGGGCCACCAGCGGGTATTGGGTGTCGCCTTGGCTGAAGGTCCAGTGCGAACCTTCGCCTCGGGTATAGATGACGGCCTCGTGTTGCAGCAAGTCCGCCGGGGTGGCGGGCTCGCCGAAGCGTTCGAAGTAGGTCGGGGTGCCGAGGATGACGCACGGCGATTCGCCGATCTTGCGCGCCGTGAGGCTCGAATCATTCAGGTTGCCCATGCGCAGGGCGACGTCGATGCCTTCCTCTACCAGGTTGAGGCTGCGGTCGTCGAGGACCACATCTACGTTCAAGTCGGGGTATTGCGCGAGGAACGAGCCCAGGTGCGCAATGATGTGCATGCGGGCGAAGGTCACCGCAGCGCTGATACGCAAGGTGCCGGTGAGCCCGGCCCCCGCGCCACGAGCGGCGTCGTCAGCCGCGTCGGCTTCGTCTATGGCGCGCCGGGCCTTCTCGAAAAAGGCCAGGCCCGCTTCGGTCGGCGTCAGGCCCCGCGTGGAGCGCAGCACCAACCGCACCGCCAGGCGCGCCTCCAGTTGCGCAATGCTTTTGGACACGGCGGGCTGGCCGATGCCCAAGCGTTTGGCGGCAGCAGAAAACGAGCCGGTTTCGACCACGTGCACAAAAGTTTCCATGGCGGTGAGGCGGTCCATCGGGCGTCCTTGGGTTATCGGCTGAGGGCGTCGAGCAGCGCTGACGGTTCTGGGCGTTGAGTGTAATCCGGGTTGACCTCGGCGTAACGAATCACGCTGTCTTGGCCGATTACATAACGGGCGGGCATGGGTAGGGTCCAGGCCGGGTCATCGTTGATCAGCGGCAGGTTGTTGCCCAGTGCCTTGTAAAGCTCGATCAGGTAGTCCGGCAGTTCAAAGCGCAGGCCGAAGGCTTCGGCGACGTCGTTGTGGGTGTCGCTGAGGATCGGGAATTGCAGTTCGGTGATGCGTGTGGACTTGCGGCTGTTGGCAGCGGTCTGCGGCGACAGGGCGAGCAATTGGGCGCCGGCGGCTTTCAGCGTGGGCAAAAAGGCTTGGAGTGCCTGCAATTCCAGGTTGCAGTAGGGGCACCAGGCGCCTCGGTAGAACGTCAGCACTAATGGGCCCTGAGCCAGCAGTTGCGCGCTGGACACGAGTTCGCCGTTGGCGTCCTTGAGGCTGAACAGCGGCGCTGTGTCACCGACCTTGAGGGCCCGTTGTGCGGCTCCCGAGGCGATCAACTCGGCAGTGGCACGCTCCATGATCGGGTGGATATGCGCCGGGGCATTGAAGGGCGGCCTGCCGGCTTTGAAATCGGCGCGAAAGGCATCAAGTGTGGCTTGAAGTGTCATGGAGGTATTCCCTGGGTAGATGAGCCGGGCTGGCTGCAGGGAATGATGGGCGCAGTGGGGCGGCCTCGGTAGCGGGTAGGGGGGCATAGGATTTATGCCGGGTTGGAATAAAGCCAGGGGTTTTCAATATTCGGTAAAACAGCCGTCAGTCAGCCATGCGTATTTTGTGCTTGAGTAAACATGACTCTAGGGTTACTTTTATTCAGGCCAAGCCAAGGAGGCGGCGGTGCAAAGCAGGTTATTGATCAAGGAACTGCAAGAGGCAGGCTGGGTATTGGATCGGGTTACGGGCAGTCATCATATTTTTACTCATCGATATAACCCGTACACGATCCCGGTGCCCCATCCAAAAAAGGACCTGCCCCTGGGCACCGTCAAAAGCATCAGGAAGCGCGCCGGTTTGTTTGAGTTTTAAGGAGAGCATTCATGCAATACCCAATCTGTATCGAATGGGGCGATGACTTCACCGCCACCGGTATTCAGATCCCCGATATTCCAGGCGCTGTTACCGCCGGGGACAGTTTTGAAGAGGCGTACAACGCTGCGGTAGAAGTCGCGCATATCCTGCTGCAAGAGATCGCCGCAGAAGGTGGGCCGATTCCCATGCCAACCTCGGTGGCCAATCATCATGCCCACGCAGACTACGCAGGAATGGGCTGGGGGATGTTGGAGCTGGACATCTCGCCCTATCTGGGCAAGACCGAGAAGGTCAATGTGACCTTGCCCGGTTATGTCATCCAGCGTATCGACCGGTACGTGCGCGAGCACAAAGTGAAAAGCCGCTCGTCATTTCTGGCGGACGCGGCTTTGGAGAAGTTGGTGCGCTCCTGAGGAAAATCAGGCCGTTGCTACCGAGGGTTCACGGGCTGCGCTCAAAAAGCGCAACAACGCCACCAGCGGGAATGCGCTGCCCACCAGCATCACCCCCAGCCAGCCGCCGTGCTCGTACACGCTGCTGGCAATCGCCGAGCCAAACGCACCGCCGATGAAGATGCTGGTCATGTACAGCGCGTTCAAGCGGCTGCGGCTGTTGGCGTCGAGGGCGTAGATGGCACGCTGGCCGAGCACCATATTCATCTGCACGCAGAAGTCCAGCACCACACCGGTGACGGCCAGGCCGATTACGCTGTACAGCGGGTGGACGAACGCTGGCAGGAAGCTCGCTGCGGCAAACAGCATGGCCAGCAGCGAGGCGCGGTGGGTGTGGCCGGCATCCGCCAGGCGACCGGCAAGGGGCGCAGCGATGGCGCCCAGGGCACCTACCAGGGCAAACAGCGCGATCTCGCTTTGACTCAGGCCGTGGTTGCGCGCCAGCTCCAGTGGGGCGGCGGTCCAGAACAGGCTGAAGGTGGCGAACATGCAACCCTGGTAGAACGCCCGCTGGCGCAGCACCGGCTGGTTGCGCAGCAAGGTACCCAGGGAGCGCAGCAGTTGGCCATAGCTGGCGCTGTGATCGGGCTGACGCTTGGGGATGGTGATCAGCAGCACCACGCTGATAAACGCCATCAGCGCGGCGGCAGCCATGAACATCGCGCGCCAGCCGAAGTGATCCGCCACCACACTGGACACCGGCCGTGCCAGCAGGATGCCCAGCAGCAGGCCGCCCATGATGCTGCCCACCACACGCCCCCGGCTTTCGGCCGGGGCCAGGTGCGCGGCCAGGGGGATCAGGATCTGCACCGACACCGAACTGAAGCCGATCAGCAACGACACCAGCAGGAACAGGTTCGGCTGCTCGGTAACGGCCGCGCCCAGCAGGCTGGCGATGGCCAAAACCGTGGTGGCGATCATCAATTTGCGGTTTTCCAGCAGGTCACCCAGGGGCACCAGGAAGAACAGGCCCAGGGCGTAGCCGATTTGCGTCAATGACACGATCAGGCTGGCCATGGCCGGTGTGAGGCCGATGTCCGGGGCGATCAGTTCGATGATGGGCTGTGCGTAGTAAATATTGGCAACAATGGCGCCGCAGCAAAACGCAAACAGCATCACCATGCTCCGGGTCATGGTGGTTGTAGCGTGGGAAGTAGCGTTCATGGTGTTCTCATAAAAGCGAAGGAAAGTGGGGCGAGCCTAAAGACAACACCGTAGCCCGGGTAGGCTGCTGGCAGTGATAACACTCATGCCCGGTAATGATGAGTGAATCGTTAACTTTCTGCGCGAAGGGTGATGATACATTCAGACACAACTGCCGAAACAGGAAATCCATGGTTATGAAGATCACGCTGAATAGGATGCTCATGGCTTCAACCCTGGCCGCTGCCATGGCCATGGGCCTGGCACACGCCGCCGATGCGCCACGGGTGGGCGTGCGTGGCGCCATCACTGCCATCGACGGTGATGCGCTGCAGATCAAGGTCAACAGCGGTGAAGACGTCACCGTACACCTGACAAAAGACACCCAGGTCCGCGCCGTCACCCTGGCTAGGATCGATGAGATCAAGCCCGGCAGCTATATCGGCTCGGCCGCCATGCCCAACGCCGACGGCAGCCTGACTGCGCTGGAAGTGCATGTATTCCCTCCGGCCATGGCCGGCACGGGCGACGGGCATCGCGCATTCGACCTCAAAGAAGGCAGCAGCATGACCAACGGCACCGTCGGCGACTTGGTGGTGAGCAACGGGCGCACGTTGACCGTGAAGTACAAGGGCGGCGAGCAGAAGATTGTGGTGCCGGAGGATGTGCCGATCGTAAACCTGGAGCCAGGGGATCGCAGCTTGCTGAAGCCGGGGGTGAAGGTGGTGTTGTTTGCCGCTAAAGGCGCCGATGGAACGATTACGGCCCAGGCAATCTCGGCGGGTAAGGATGGCGTGACGCCGCCTATGTAATGTCTGGCGCAGAACCAAATGTGGGAGCGGGCTTGCTCGCGAATGGGGTGTGTCAGCCAATGAATCTATTGACTGACACACCCCATTCGCGAGCAAGCCCGCTCCCACAGGTTTAACCGCGTTTATTCAGTTATTGCCCGCTGTAGATCTGGTCAAACACCCCACCATCATTGAAGTGGGTTTTCTGCACGGTACGCCAGTCACCAAAGGTCTTCTCCACCGACAAAAAGTCGACTTTCGGGAAACGGTCGGTGTACTTGGCCAGTACCTTCGGGTCACGTGGGCGCAGGTAATTGTTGGCAGCAATTTCCTGGCCTTGCGGCGACCACAGGTACTTCAAGTAGTCTTCGGCGGCCACGCGGGTGCCTTTCTTCTCGACAACTTTATCAACCACGGATACCGGCGGCTCAGCCTCGGCGGACACGCTTGGGTAGATCACTTCGAACTGATCACGGCCGAATTCACGGGCGATCATTTCCGCTTCGTTTTCAAACGTCACCAGCACGTCGCCGATCTGGTTGGTCATGAACGTGGTGGTCGCCGCGCGGCCACCGGTGTCCAGCACGGGGGCCTGCTTGAACAGCTTGCCGACAAAGGCCTTGGCGTTGTTTTCGTCGCCGCCGTTCTTCAGGACATAGCCCCAGGCGGACAGGTAGGTATAGCGGCCGTTACCCGAGGTTTTCGGGTTGGGCACGATCACTTGCACGCCATCTTTGAGCAGGTCCGGCCAGTCTTTCAGGGCCTTGGGGTTGCCTTTGCGCACGATGAAAACGGTAGCGGAGGTAAAGGGCGCGCTGTTGTTCGGCAGGCGGGTGACCCAGTTGTCTGGCACCAGTTTGCCGTTGTCCACCAGGGCATTGATGTCGGTGGCCATGTTCATGGTGATCACGTCAGCCGGCAGGCCGTCGATCACCGAGCGCGCTTGTTTGCTGGAGCCGCCGAAAGACATTTGCAGGGTCAGCTTGTCGTTCGGGTGCTCGGCTTCCCAGTGTTTCTGGAAGGCGGCGTTGTAGTCCTTGTAGAAATCGCGCATCACGTCGTAGGAGACGTTGAGCAGTGTGACGGGGGCAGCCTGGACGGCGCCCGCCAGGGCAAGGCCGGCGGCCAGAAGAGAGGCGCTAACGAGTTTTTTCACTGCTCATTCCTTGTTGTTCGAGAAGGTAACTGGGTGAGTGACGGCAATTTGCCAGCGACTATAGCTGGCGGCGCATAGACGTTTAAAGATTAAAACGCACTTTGCTTATTCCAATTTTCGGAAAAGATTATTCCCACAGCGAGAGCAGAACGCGGCGTTGGGCTCATGGCTGTTTTTCTGGCACACCGGGCAGTCATGTTGCAGCTGTTCACCGCGCATGGCGCTGGCCAGTTCGGCGGTGAAAATCCCGGTGGGCACGGCGATGATCGAGTAACCGGTGATCATCACCAGTGACGAAATAACCTGGCCCAGCGGCGTCTTGGGCACGATATCGCCAAAGCCGACGGTGGTCAGGGTCACAATGGCCCAGTAGATGCCCTTGGGAATGCTGGTAAACCCGTGTTCCGGGCCTTCGATCACGTACATCAGGGTGCCGAACACCGTCACCAGGGTGCACACGCTTACCAGGAACACCACGATCTTCTGCTTGCTGCCCCGCAATGCTGCCATCAGGTAGTTGGCCTGCTTGAGGTACGGGCTCAGCTTGAGCACACGGAAGATACGCAGCATACGGATGATGCGGATGATCAGCAGGTACTGCGCATCGCTGTAATACAGCGCGAGAATGCCGGGCACGATGGCCAGCAAGTCCACCAACCCGTAGAAACTGAAGGCATAGCGCAATGGCTTGGGCGAGCAGTACAACCGCATGCCGTACTCGATGGCAAAGATCAGCGTGAAGCCCCACTCGATGTAGGCCAGCACATCGGCGTAGTCACGGTGCACCTGGTCGATGCTGTCGAGCATCACGATCACAAGGCTTGCGAGGATGATCAGCAGCAGGATGCCGTCGAAGCGTCGCCCGGCCACTGTGTCGCTTTGAAAAACCATGACATAGAGCCGCTGGCGCCAGTCGTTGTTGCTGTCCATAAATCCCGCCTGAAACGAATATCGAGCAAGCCTAGGGGGATTCGAAGGGGCTGTCCATGCGGGGTTTGCGCAGCAGGCGGCGGGTGGCGTGCACCAGCCAGCAGGCGAGGATAAACGGGGCGGTGAGCGTTGGCAGGTGCAGGGCGGCGAAGCCCGGTGTAAGGACGATTGCCAGCAGGATGCCGAGCAGTGGAAACCAGGGGCGGCGAGCCTGGCTCAGGGCCAGGGCGGTCAAGGCGGGGTTGTAGCTGTGCAGGCCGAGCAGGGCGCTGGTGGGGTCATTGAGCAGCAGGGCGATGAACACACCCGTACTGGCGCCGATCAAGGCCCACAGGGCGGCTCGCCGGTTGGCCAGCCACAGGCCGAGGGCAATCGACAGACCCGCCAGGGGCTGGTCCAACAGCATGATCTGTGCGAGCCCGATGAAGGGTGCGATGAGGATCGACAGCGTGTCCGGCTGTATCAGGGGAACGGTGCCAGCTGGCGCCGTGCCCAACAGCAGCCATCCAAGGCCGACAAAGGGCGCGGTGTAGGCGGGTAAATCGTCGGGGCGGGTCGCGTGTTTCAACCATTGCCGTGTGAGCATCGCTGCCAGGCCGCCACACGCCAGGATCAGCGGCGGCACCAACGCCGACCAGGCGAAATGCTGGCTGATCAACAAGCCCAGCAGCACGCCGTTATAGCTATAAAGCCCGGCCTGGCGCTCGGCCTTGGGATAGCCCCGGCGCTGGGCCGTGAGCAAACCCGCGACGCCTCCCAACAGTGCCCCTGCGAACAAGGCCGGGGCGCCGATCAGGATGGCCAATAGGCACAACAGGCCGCACAGTGGATGGCGTTGCAGGAAGATTTGGCTGAAGCCATTGAGCAGGGCTTCGGCCCAGTCGGGGCAGGTTGGGTTGTGCATGGCAGCTCCCTGTAGGAGCGGGCTTGCCCGCGAAAAACCTGAGAGCGCCGCGTGCATCCAGGATGTCCGCGTCATCGTTGAGGTTCTTCGCGAGCAAGCTCGCTCCTACAGTAGGGTTTCGATACGCAGCGAGTTGGTCGACCCCGGCTGCCCAAACGGCACCCCCGCGGTTATCACCAACGTATCCCCACGCTCTGCCATGCCCTGGGCCTGGGCAATTTCCAGGGCGGTGGAACACACCTCATCCACCTGGCGCAGCCGGTCATTGACCACCGAGTGCACGCCCCACGCCACGCTCAAGCGTCGGGCCGTGGACAGGTTGGGCGTAAGGTTGAGGATCGGCGCCACCGGCCGCTCCCGCGCCGCGCGCAGGCTGGAGCTGCCGGACTCGCTGTAGTTCACCAGCACCGCCACCGGCAGGATGCTGCTGATACGGCGGATCGCACAGCTGATGGCGTCCGACACCGTGGCATCCGCCTTGGGCCGGCTCACATCCAGTTGCGCCTGGTAGTCCGGGCCGTTTTCCACCTGGCGGATGATCTTGCTCATCATCAGCACGGCTTCCAGCGGGTAATCGCCAGAGGCGGTCTCGGCCGACAGCATCACCGCGTCCGCACCTTCGGCCACTGCGTTGGCGACATCGGTGACTTCGGCACGGGTAGGGGCCGGGGAGAAGCGCATCGACTCCAGCATCTGCGTGGCCACCACCACCGGTTTACCCAGTTGGCGACAGGTACTGATGATGTCTTTCTGGATCTGCGGCACGCTTTCGGCCGGCACCTCCACACCCAGGTCCCCTCTGGCCACCATGATCGCGTCGCTCAGCTCGGCGATTTCCTGCAGACGCTGTACGGCCGACGGTTTCTCGATCTTGGCCATCAAAAATGCGCGGTCGCCGATCAGCTCACGGGCTTCGCGAATGTCTTCCGGACGCTGCACAAAAGAGAGCGCCACCCAGTCCACGCCTAGCTCCAGCCCAAAGCTCAAGTCGCGCCGATCCTTGGCGGTCAATGGGCTCAGTTCCAACAACGCTTGCGGAACGTTCACACCTTTGCGGTCTGACAGTTCACCGCCATTGAGCACCGTGGTGTCGATGGCATCGGCGTGCTTGGTGATGACCCGCAGGCGCAGCTTGCCGTCATCCAGCAGCAGGTCCATGCCCGGCTCCAGCGCCGCGATGATTTCCGGGTGGGGCAGGTTGACCCGGCGCTGGTCGCCAGGTGTTTCGTCCAGGTCCAGGCGCAAGGCCTGGCCGCGCACCAGTTGCACCTTGCCTTCGGCAAAGCGCCCGACCCGCAGCTTGGGCCCTTGCAGGTCCATGAGGATGCCCAGCGGGTAATTGAGCTGGCGTTCCACCTGGCGAATCCATTGGTAGCGCTGGGCGTGGTCGGCATGCTCGCCGTGGCTGAAATTGAGGCGGAAGATATTCACCCCGGCTTCCACCAGCTCGCGGATGTCATCGATGCCATCGGTGGCCGGGCCCAGGGTGGCGAGGATCTTGACCTTTTTGTCAGGCGTCATGTGTGGGGTTCCCAAGAATCAGAATGGCGCGAAAATCGTTGACGTTGGTGCGCGTCGGCTCGGTGACGATCAACCCGTCGAGGGCGGCGAAGTAGCCGTAGCCGTTGTTGTTATCCAACTCATCGCTGGCCGACAGGCCGAGGGCTTCGGCGCGGGCGTAACTGCACGGCGTCATGATTGCGCCGGCGTTGTCTTCGGAGCCGTCGATGCCGTCGGTGTCACCGGCCAGGGCGTACACGCCGGGCAGGCCCTTGAGGCTGTCGGTGAGGCTCAGCAAGAACTCGGCGTTGCGCCCGCCACGGCCGTTGCCGCGCACGGTGACGGTGGTTTCGCCGCCGGAGAGGATCACGCACGGCGCCGCCAAGGGTTGGCCGTGCTGCACGATTTGCCGGGCGATACCGGCGTGCACCTTGGCCACGTCTCGCGCTTCGCCTTCGAGGTCGCCAAGGATCAACGGGCTGAAACCCGCCTGGCGCACTTTTACGGCCACCGCTTCCAGGGATTGCTGGGGGCGGGCGATGAGTTGGAAGTGGCTGCGAGCGAGCACCGGGTCGCCGGGCTTGACGGTTTCCGAGGCGGGGTTCTGCAACCAGCTGCGCACCGAGGCGGGGGCGTCGATGTGATAGCGCTTGAGGATCGCCAACGCCTGCGCCGAGGTGCTCGGGTCGCCGACCGTGGGGCCAGAGGCGATCACCGTGGCCTGGTCGCCCGGCACATCGGAAATCGCGTAGGTGTACACCGTGGCCGGCCATGCAGCCTTGGCCAATCGGCCGCCCTTGATGGCCGAGAGGTGCTTGCGCACGCAGTTCATCTCGCCAATGGTGGCGCCGGACTTGAGCAGGGCTTTGTTGATGGCCTGTTTATCGGCCAGGGTGATGCCTTCGGCGGGCAGCGCCAGCAGGGCCGAGCCACCGCCGGACAATAGGAAGATCACCCGGTCGTCTTCGCCCAGGTTGCTGATCAGCGCCAGCACGCGTTGGGCCACGGCAAGGCCGGCGGCGTCGGGCACCGGGTGGGCGGCTTCGACCACTTCGATTTTCTTGCAGGGGGCGCCGTGGCCGTAGCGGGTGACCACCAGGCCGGTGACTTCGCCCTGCCAGCAGTTCTCAACCACAAGGGCCATGGCGGCGGCTGCCTTGCCCGCGCCGATCACGATCACGCGGCCGCTGCGGTCGGCGGGCAGGTAGGGTTCAAGGACTTGCCGGGGGTGGGCGGCGTCGATGGCTGTGGCAAACAGCTCGCGAAGCAGGTGTTGCGGATCGACCGACATAAGCGGGCTCCCGGGGAATTCTTGTTATTAGGGATGCATCTATTGGAACGCGATCAAATGTGGGAGCGGGCTTGCTCGCGAATGCGGTCTGGCATTCAACATCCATGCTGACTGACCCACCGCTTTTGCGAGCAAGCCCGCTCCCACATTCGACCGCATTTCAAAGGTAGGAGCGGTGTGTACTACTTGTCCCGAATCGAGAAGTTGGCCATATGTTCCAAGCCCTTGATCAGCGCCGAGTGGTCCCAGTTGCCGCCACCAATTGCGGTGCACGTACTGAACACCTGTTGGGTGCCGGCGGTGTTCGGCAGGTTGATCCCCAGCTCCTTGGCCCCGGCCAGCGCCAGGTTCAAATCCTTCTGGTGCAGGTTGATACGGAAGCCCGGATCGAAGGTGCCTTTGATCATGCGTTCGCCATGCACTTCCAGAATCTTCGACGAGGCAAACCCACCCATCAGCGCTTCACGCACCTTGGCCGGATCGGCGCCGTTCTTGGCGGCGAACAGCAGCGCTTCGGCCACCGCCTGGATGTTCAGCGCGACGATGATCTGGTTGGCCACCTTGGCGGTCTGGCCATCGCCATTGCCGCCCACCAGGGTGATGTTCTTGCCCATGGCCTGGAACAGCGGCAGGGCGCGTTCGAAGGTTTGCGGCTTGCCGCCGATCATGATGCTCAGGGTGCCAGCCTTGGCACCGACTTCACCGCCGGACACGGGGGCGTCGAGGTAGTGCGCGCCAGCCTCGTTGATCTTGGCGGCAAATGCCTTGGTGGCGGTGGGGGAGATCGAACTCATGTCGATCACCACTTTGTTCGGCGACAGGCCAGCGGCCACGCCGTCGGCACGGAACAGCACGTCGTCGACTTGCGGGGTGTCGGGCACCATCACGATGATGAACTCGGCTTCCTGGGCCACTTGCTGGGGGCTTGCCAGGGCAATGGCGCCGGCGTCGACCAGCGCTTGCGGCGCCTTGCCGTGGTGTTCGGAGAGGAACAGTTGGTGACCTGCCTTTTGCAGGTTGGCGGCCATGGGTTGGCCCATGATGCCGGTGCCGATAAATCCGATTTTAGCCATGAAGAAATCCTCTTGTTAGTCCACCGCAGGACCCCTGTGGGAGGGGGCTTGCTCCCGATGGCGGCGGGTCAGTCAATACTGTTTTGCCTGACATATCGCTATCGGGAGCAAGCCCCCTCCCACAAAGATCGATGTTGTTTCTGTTAGATGGCATTGTGGCTTTTGAGCCAGCCCAGACCTGCTTCGGTGGTGGTCAGCGGTTTGTATTCGCAGCCCACCCAACCCTGGTAACCAATGCGGTCCAGGTGCTCGAACAGGAACCGATAGTTGATCTCCCCGGTACCCGGCTCATTGCGCCCAGGGTTGTCCGCCAACTGAATGTGGTTGATCTCACCCAGGTGCGCCGCCATGGTGCGGGCCAAATCGCCTTCCATGATTTGCATGTGGTAGATGTCGTATTGCAGGAACAGGTTGGCGCTGCCCACCTGCTCGCGGATCGACAGGGCCTGGGCTGTGTTGTTCAGGTAGAAACCCGGTATGTCGCGGGTGTTGATCATCTCCATCACCAGCTTGATACCCGCCGCTTGCAGCTTGTCGGCGGCGTACTTGAGGTTGGCGACGAAGGTTTTTTCCAGCGTCTGGTCATCCACACCGGCCGGACGAATTCCCGCCAGGCAGTTGATCTGGGTATTACCCAGCACCTGGGCATAGGCGATGGCCAGCTTGACCCCGGCGCGGAATTCCTCGACCCGGTCAGGGTGGCAGGCCAGGCCGCGTTCGCCGCTGGCCCAGTCACCGGCAGGCAGGTTGAACAGCACTTGGGTCAAGCCGTTGGCGTCCAGGTGGGCCTTGATTTCAGCCGAGCTGAATTCATACGGGAACAGGTACTCGACACCTTCGAAGCCCGCATCGGCGGCCGCTTTGAAGCGAGCGAGAAAGTCCTGCTCGGTGAACAGCATGGACAGGTTGGCGGCAAAACGCGGCATAGGGTTCTCCTTAATCGAGCAGGGAAATGGCGGTCGGCGCGTCGTTGCCCACCAGTGCCAGGTCTTCGAATTCGTTGACGGCGTTGATCTCGGTGCCCATGGAGATATTGGTCACGCGCTCCAGGATGATCTCCACGATCACCGGTACCTTGAACTCTTCGATCAGCTCTTCGGCGCGGCGCAATGCGGGGGCGATCTGGCTCGGTTCGAACACACGCAGCGCCTTGCAACCCAGGCCTTCGGCGACGGCCACATGGTCCACGCCATAACCGTTGAGTTCCGGGGCGTTGAGGTTGTCGAAGGACAGCTGCACGCAGTAGTCCATCTCGAAACCACGCTGTGCCTGGCGGATCAGACCCAGGTAGGAGTTGTTCACCACTACATGGATGTACGGCAGCTTGAACTGCGCGCCCACGGCCAGTTCTTCGATCATGAACTGGAAGTCATAGTCGCCCGACAGCGCTACCACTTTGCGGCTCGGGTCAGCCTTGACCACACCGAGGGCCGCCGGAATGGTCCAGCCCAAGGGGCCGGCCTGACCGCAGTTGATCCAGTGGCGTGGCTTGTACACATGCAGGAACTGCGCGCCGGCAATCTGCGACAGGCCGATGGTGCTGACGTAGCAAGTGTCTTTGCCGAATACCTGGTTCATCTCTTCGTAAACGCGCTGCGGCTTGACCGGCACGTTGTCGAAGTGGGTCTTGCGGTGCAGGGTGGCCTTGCGCTGCTGGCAGTCATTGAGCCAGGCACTGCGGTCCTTGAGCTTGCCGGCGGCTTTCCACTCGCGGGCCACTTCGATGAACATGGTCAGTGCGGAACCGGCGTCGGAAACGATGCCCAGGCCCGGTGTGAACACGCGGCCGATTTGCGTCGGCTCGATATCAACGTGAATGAACTTGCGCCCTTCGGTGTACACCTCAACCGAGCCAGTGTGGCGGTTGGCCCATCGGTTGCCGATGCCCAGCACCACGTCCGACTTGAGCATCGTCGCGTTGCCATAACGGTGAGAGGTTTGCAGGCCGACCATGCCCACCATCTGCGGGTGATCGTCGGGGATGGTGCCCCAGCCCATCAGGGTTGGGATCACTGGGATACCGGTGAGTTCGGCGAATTCCACCAGCAGGTCGCTGGCATCGGCGTTGATCACGCCGCCACCGCTGACCAGCAACGGGCGCTCGGCTTGATCCAGCAGGGCCAGGGCTTTTTCCACTTGTACGCGGGTGGCCAGTGGCTTGGCCAACGGCAGCGGCTGGTAAGCGTCGATGTCGAATTCGATCTCGGCCATTTGCACGTCGAACGGCAGGTCGATCAGCACCGGGCCGGGGCGGCCGGAGCGCATTTCATAGAAGGCTTTCTGGAACGCATAAGGCACCTGGCCGGGTTCGAGCACAGTGGTCGCCCACTTGGTCACCGGCTTGACGATGCTGGTGATGTCCACGGCCTGGAAATCTTCCTTGTGCATGCGGGCACGGGGGGCTTGGCCGGTGATGCACAGGATCGGGATCGAGTCCGCCGAGGCGCTGTACAAGCCGGTGACCATGTCGGTGCCCGCCGGGCCCGAAGTACCGATGCACACGCCAATATTGCCGGCCTTGGTGCGGGTGTAGCCCTCGGCCATGTGGGAGGCGCCTTCAACGTGGCGAGCAAGGACGTGATCGATGCCACCCACCTTCTGCAAGGCCGAGTACAGCGGGTTGATCGCAGCGCCTGGGATACCGAAGGCGGTGTCCACGCCTTCACGGCGCATTACCAGAACGGCGGCTTCGATTGCTCTCATTTTGCTCATGATTTTGGTGCCTCTTGCGTTTTATAATTGTATACAAGTGGAGTCTGGTCAAAGTGTATTCACGGCAGGCGGCGCAGGTCAATCCATTTTATTGGTAGGCCTTTGCGTTCGACGGAAGGCATTTTTACGACGTATGGAAGGTTTGTGCAAAAATATTGTATACAAAAGCAAATGTCATTGTGTTCTATTTGTTTGATCGAGCATCTGATCAAACAGACCTCCACCGCTTTCCCAATAACAAAAGAAGGACGGCACCATGAGCGCTTTAACCTTGAAAATTGCCACCCAACTGGCCAGCCAGGCCCTGAACGCAGGCCGCACTATCTCAGCGGCGCCGCTGACCATCGCGGTACTCGACAGCGGCGGCCACTTGGTGACCTTGCAACGGGAAGACGGTGCCAGCCTGTTGCGCCCGCAAATTGCCATCGGCAAGGCCTGGGGTGCGATTGCCCTGGGCAAGGGCTCGCGTTTGCTCGCATTGGACGCGCAGCAACGGCCGGCGTTTATCGCCGCGTTGAACAGCCTGGGGCAGGGCAGCGTGGTGCCGGCGCCGGGTGGGGTGTTGATCCGGGATCAGCAGGGCCTGGTGCTGGGGGCGATCGGCATTAGCGGGGACACGTCGGATATTGATGAGCAGTGCGCGATAACCGCGATTGAGGGGGTAGGGTTGTTGGCGGATGCGGGGGTTTCGGCTTGATTTTTGGGTGACTGGTAGGGCCTCTTCGCGAGCAAGCCCGCTCCCACATTTTGACCGCATTCCAACGTTAGAACTCGGTCAAAATGTGGGAGCGGGCTTGCTCGCGAATCCCACAGGCACCTCGGTCTATCAGTCCGGCTCACAACCTTTAAGCACCAACCGAATAATCGTCAATGCCGCCGCCTCATAATCGGCCTCATCCAGCTTGGCCTTGCCGGTCACCGCCGAGATCTGCCAGTCAAAATCGGCATAGGTCTGGGTCGCCGCCCAGATGCTGAACATCAGGTGATTAGGGTCGATTGCTGCGATCAGGCCACGATCTACCCAGTTTTGGATACAGGCAATGTTGTGCTTGGCCTGGGCGTTCAATTGCTCGACCTGCTCGGCGCTCAGGTGCGGGGCGCCATGCATGATTTCGCTGGCAAACACCTTGGAGGCAAATGGCAGGTCGCGGGAGATGCGGATTTTCGAGCGGATGTAGTTGCTCAGCACTTCTTTGGGCTCGCCATCCGGGTTGAACGGCGTGGAGGCAGCCAGGATCGGCTCGATAATGCTTTCGAGCACCTCGCGGTAGAGGTTGTCCTTGGACTTGAAGTAGTAATACACGTTGGGCTTGGGCAGCCCGGCCTTGGCGGCGATGTCGCTGGTTTTGGTCGCGGCGAAGCCCTTGTCGGCAAACTCCTCGCTGGCCGCCCGCAGGATTTTTTCTTTGTTGCGCTCGCGAATGCTGCTCATAAACCTGGGAGTTCCTTGCCAAGACTGGCGGTTGCGCATGGTAGCACCGGCTATCTGCGGCCCTCAACAATACGCCCGCGAAGCTCTGCGCCGCGCTATGCTCGGTTTATCCCCCCCTTATGGAAGACCGGTTCATGGCAGGTAGCAGCTTGTTGGTATTGATCGACGATATCGCGGCAGTACTCGATGACGTTGCGCTGATGACAAAAATGGCCGCAAAGAAGACCGCGGGTGTGCTGGGCGATGACCTGGCGCTCAATGCCCAGCAGGTTTCCGGTGTGCGTGCCGAGCGCGAAATCCCTGTGGTGTGGGCGGTGGCCAAGGGCTCGTTCGTCAACAAGTTGATCCTGGTACCCGCAGCGTTGTTGATCAGTGCGTTTGCACCCTGGGCGGTCACGCCGTTGCTGATGCTGGGCGGCGCGTACCTGTGCTTTGAAGGTTTCGAGAAGCTCGCGCATAAATTCCTGCACAGCAAGGACGAGGACCAGGCTGAGCATGCCCAATTGGTCGAAGCGGTAGCCGACCCGGCCACTGATCTGGTGGCGTTTGAAAAAGACAAGATCAAGGGCGCGATCCGCACCGACTTCATCCTCTCCGCCGAAATCATCGCCATCACCCTCGGCACTGTGGCGGATGCGCCGCTGATGCAGCAGGTGATCGTGCTGTCGGGCATCGCCATCGTGATGACCGTGGGCGTTTATGGGTTGGTCGCCGGCATCGTCAAGCTGGACGACCTGGGCCTGTGGCTGACCCAGAAGCCCGGCCAGATCGCGCGCAGCATCGGCGCTGCGATCCTGCGGGCGGCGCCGTACATGATGAAGAGCCTGTCGGTGATCGGCACAGCGGCGATGTTTTTGGTGGGCGGCGGGATTCTCACCCACGGCGTGCCAGCGGTGCATCACTGGATCGAGACGGTCAGCCAAAGTGCCGGTGGGATCGCCTGGCTGGTGCCGGTGCTGCTCAATGGGGTGGCAGGGGTTATTGCGGGGGCGGTGGTGCTGGCGGTGGTCAGTGTGGTGAGCAAGCTCTGGAAAACGGCGAAGGCTTGATCCCGAGGCAATAAAAAAGGCCATTCAATCGAATGGCCTTTTTTTGTGGCGCTTGTTTACTCGGCAATCTGCAACTTGCGCGACTCGGTGTAGATGTAGCGCACCTTTTCATACTCGAACGGCGAGTTCATCTGCCCATAACGGAAGCTGGTCTGGTAGCGCTTGTCCACCGCACGCAGCGCCCAGATTTCCGGGTGGTTGGAACTGACTTCAGACACGTTGAGGAAGTTGATCTGGGTTTCTGCGCCGTAATCGACGATCAGCCCAGTGGTGTCGCGCAGGTTCGATGGGCCGAAGATCGGCAGCACCAGGTACGCGCCGCCGGGGACGCCGTAGAAGCCCAGGGTCTGGCCGAAGTCTTCGCTCTGGCGCGGCAGGCCCATGGCGGTGGCCGGGTCCCACAGGCCGGCGATGCCGACGGTGGTGTTGAGCAGCAGGCGCCCGGTGGTTTCCAGGGAACGATGGCCCTTGAGTTGCAACAGGCTGTTCAACAGGTTGGGCACATCGCCCAGGTTGTTGAAGAAGTTGCTGACGCCGGTGCGCAGGAAGCTTGGGGTGACGTAGGTGTAGCCGTTGACCACGGGCAGGAACACCCATTGGTCGAAGCGGTAGTTGAAGTGGTACACGCGACGGTTCCACGCTTCGAGCGGGTCGTAGACGTTGAGGGCGGTCAGTGTCGAACGTTCGAACTCACGCTGGTCCAGGCCGGGGTTGAACTTGAGCTTGGTCAGCGGCTCCTTGAACCCATCGGCACCCTGCACAACCGGTTCATGGGCCTTGCTGTTGTCGGCATTGGCCACGCCCGCACACATCAAGGCGGCGAGCAGCAGAAGATATTTAGCCACGGAAGAACTCCAGCATGGCGTCGGCGTTGACGCGGTAATTAAGGTTGCCGCAGTGGCCGCCCAGGGGGTAGACGGTCAAGCGGTCGCCGAAGGTTTTACGCAGGAACCCCAAGTCGCCAGGGCCGAGGATCACGTCGTCGGCGTTGTGCATCACCGCGATTTTCGGGCTGTTGTGCAGGTAGTCCTGTAGGGCGTACAGGCTGACCTGGTCAACCAGTTGCAACAGGCTGCCGCCATCGGAACGGGCGCGCCACATGGGGATCACTTGTTCGGTGAGGTAGCAGTCGAAATCACATTGCAGTGCACGCTTGAGGAACGGTGTAAGGCTGGTGCTTTCGGTGATCGGGTACTTGGGCGGGATGATCAGGCCGCGGCGGTTGATCAGGTCCGAGGTGAAGGCAATGTCGGCCGCCGAAAAGCGGAACGAAGTGCCGATCAGCATGGCCATCTGTTCGTTGGTCAGGTGCTGTTTGGATTGCTGGAAGTCGTAGAGCAGGGCGTCGTTGAGGTCGATGTAGCCCTTTTGCTGGAAGTAGCGGGTCAGCTTGTTCAACACCAACTCATAGAAGGTGGTGGTGTTGTTGATGCCCTTGACCTCGGTCTGCACCAGCTTGTCGAGGTTGGTAATGGAGGTATAGAGGTTGACCGGCGGGTTCAGCAACAACACTTTCTTGAAGTTGAAGCTGCGACGGGTTTCGTCCAGCTTGGCCACGAAAGCCGCGTCCAGGCCGCCCAGGCTGTAGCCGGTGAGGTAGAAGTCGGTCACTGGCAGGGACGCGTTCTGGGCGCGCACGGCTTGCATCACGCGGTACATGTCTTCGGCATCTTCCTGGGTGATCCCCGGCGTGGCGAAGCGCGAAGCGGCACTGATGAAGTCGAAGCTGGTGGGCGACGATAGCTGCACGACGTGGTAGCCGGCCTGGTAATAGAGTTTTTTCAGGTATTCGTTGAGGCTGCTGTCATAGCGTGCGCCGGTGCCGGCGATCAGGAAGATCAGCGGCGCGGCGCGGTCCTGCTTGGCAATACGGTAGGTGAGCTTCTTCACCGGCCAGAAATTGTCCGGCAGGCTGAATTCGCGCTCGGGACGCATGTTCAGGGTGTAGTCGGACTGGTTGATCTGGTCGTCGCTCGGCAATTTGGGCCGAAGGTCGGGCGGAGTGGTCGCGATGGTCGCTTCGAACGGGTTGGTCAAAGGGTAGCCATAGGTGGCTTGGTCGATGTCGACGGCCAGTGCTGACGCACTCAGAAAAAGGCTGCCCAACAAGGCAGCACAGCGCAAGGAACGGAGCATGACTTAATCCCTAAGAGGAAACGTGCTTAATGAAGTTCGCAGGCTATGACCACCGCGTCGTTGCCGAAGTGCCAGCACTCGGCACGAAAAGTCGGAAAATAACGTCGGAATCGGGGTAATAGTAGCCAGACGATACACTTTGCCACGCTTTGGTGAACACTAATTGTGTATATGCGCCTTGCTAACCGCTGCCGGGGCATTAAGCTGAGCGCCGTTTTTGCCTATCGGAGTGCCCCATGTCCCGTCGTTTGCCGCTGATTTTGCTGCTTATTGCCCTGCCATTGTGGCTGGCCGCCAGTTATGGCGCGCGGTATGGCTTTATGGAAGATGGCAGTTGGTTGGGCATCTGCACCGACGACGCCAGCCGCTGGGAATGCCAGTTGCGTTCGAACCTGGGTTGGATGATCCACTTCAAGGTACTGGGCTGGGCGGCGTTGATCAGCTCGGTGCTGGCGTTTATCGTGCCCGGTCGTGCGGGGTGGTGGTTGGCGGTGCTGGGGATGGTGTTCGGGTTGCCGGCGCTGGCGTTGTACAACACCACGTTTGCGGTGTTTGCGCTGGTGATTGCGGGGTTGCGGTTGGTCCGTAGGAGCGAGCTTGCTCGCGAAAATCGTTAACGATAACGCGGGGTTGCTGAAACCCCGCGTTGCCCCGGCCTTCTTCGCGAGCAAGCTCGCTCCTACAGGAAATAGTATTAAGCCTTGCGCACCCGTAAGCACCGCCACAAGGCTGCAACCATCAGAGCGCTAACCACCGCCCAACCCCAAGCCTGCTGGTTCATCAAGCCCTCACGGTACAACTGCGGCGCAATGCCGGCACCGATGATAAAGGCCAGCAGAGCGATCTCCCTACGTGGCCCCGTCACCGGACGCACCAGGTACACCAGCGCCGGCAGCACCAGCGCCGCGCTCGGGAAGCTGCGATAGCGCGGGTCAAACACCAGCATCAGCATCATCACTGCCCCCGCGAACCCGGCAATTGCCACCAGCCAGCCTGCCCGTTGTTCCAGCCAGGTGAACGCACGGCCGCGCCAGTGTTCGCGTGCGCTCAAGGCCAGTGCGCCATGGGCCAGTACCAGCAGGTTCAATGCGAGCAGCAACCCTGCCCATACCCACTCATCACTAAAGCGCGCAGTGACACGGGTCAGCTCGGCCCAGGCGCCAATCGAACATGCAGCCACAGCGCCCAGCAGCGGTAGGGCAATGGCCGCGCGCGTGCTACGGACGCGACCGCCCAGTACCAAGGTGCCCAGCAGGATAACCCCGCCAACCCCCAGCCACAGCGGCCAGTACGGCAGGTTGGTCACCGGCCCGGCGAGGATGCCCTTGTCCTGGCGATCTGCATCGAACAGGCCCCAGTAGCCGCCCACTGCACCTTCGCTGGCACGCTTCCACGGCTGGTCGAAGGCTTCGATGAGGTTGTAGTGCCAGCCATTGGCCTCGGCCATGGCGACGAACCCACGCATGAACTTGGCTTCGTTGACCCGGCTCGGTACGGCAGTTTCCCGTTGGCGGCCCTCGCTGGGCCAGCCGGTTTCACCGATCAGGATGTCCTTGGGCGCAAACTTGTTGCCGAACGTCTGGC
This sequence comes from Pseudomonas kairouanensis, assembly GCF_004682055.1. Taxonomy (GTDB): domain Bacteria; phylum Pseudomonadota; class Gammaproteobacteria; order Pseudomonadales; family Pseudomonadaceae; genus Aquipseudomonas; species Aquipseudomonas kairouanensis. The sequence goes on from NZ_QUZU01000002.1 coordinate 193,681, forward strand.
GCACATCGCCCACATGTTTGAGCGCCTGGTCGATGCCGGACGGGTCATCTTCCCAGTACGGCAGCAGGTGAATAGTGAGGAAGTCCACGGCCGGGGCGATTTCCGGGTGCTGCAGCCAGAACTCCCACACATCTGCATAAGTCACTGGCTGCTTGATTTGGCTTTTGACCGTGTGGATCAGTGCCACCAACTGCTTGGCGGTGACTTCTTTGCGCAGCAGCGCTTCGTTGCCGACGATGACCGCCGTGATGACATCTGGGTGGGCGTTGGCCGAGGCGATCAGTTCATTGATTTCTTTCTTGGTCGCCACCGGGTCACTGCTGACCCAGGCGCCCGCCGTCACCTTCAAGCCATGCTTGCGCGCCATGTCCGGCAGGGCTTCCAGGCCGGTCATGGAGTAGGTGCGAATGCATTCGAAGCGGGTGGCCAGCAGCGCCAGGTCGGCGTCCATGCGCTCGGGGCGCAGCTTGAACGGCTGGTCGAAGGGGGATTGGTCTTTATCGAACGGTGTGTAGGACGCGCACTGCATCTTGTGGCTGGCGCTGGCCGCGTCCGGCAATACCACCGGCCGGCCGAGGCCATACCAGTAACCCACCAGGGCCAACAGGCCGAGGAGCAAGGCGAAGAAATAGGGCAGGGCAGGGAAGCGGGCAGTCGCAGGCATGGTTGGCTTATCTGGGGGAGCAAAGGCGCGCATCTTACCCGGAATTGGCCCATCCCAGTGGGGCTGCATAATTTTGACATGCAAAGTTCGGGCGGGATTTTGACGTCAAGTCCTACAAAGCATCCTACTGGCGTTGTGATGTCGTTTCCTGCTTGCATGAGGTCGCTGACAGAGCAGGTCCAAGGGCCCGTCGGGTTGATGATCCAAGTGTCAGCACTCCACTGATAGGAAGGCAGCCGGATCCATGCGCGTGAAGGGGGCGCGGAGCACCACATAACAACAGGTTGACGTCGCTCGGCATCCGTCGGGCGCAGCACTTTCGGGGAAGTACTATGAAGATGCGACGACTCTTGGGCGCAGCTGCCACTCTGGTAGTTGCGATGAGCTCCACACTGGCCAGCGCCGACAGCAAGACCCTGAGCATCGGCTACGTAGACGGCTGGTCCGACAGCGTGGCCACCACCCACGTAGCGGCAGAGGTGATCAAACAAAAGCTCGGTTATGACGTCAAGCTGCAAGCGGTCGCCACCGGGATCATGTGGCAAGGCGTGGCCACCGGCAAACTCGATGCCATGCTCTCGGCCTGGCTGCCCGTGACCCACGGCGAATACTGGACCAAGAACAAAGACAAGGTGGTCGACTACGGCCCCAACTTCAAGGATGCGAAAATCGGCCTGATCGTGCCGGAGTACGTCAAGGCCAAGTCCATCGAAGACCTCAAGACCGACACCACCTTCAAGAACAAGATCGTCGGCATCGACGCAGGTTCTGGCGTAATGCTCAAGACCGACGAAGCCATCAAGGCCTATGGCCTGGACTACAAGCTGCAAGCCAGCTCGGGCGCTGCGATGATCGCCGAACTGACCCGCGCCGAAGACAAGCAGGAGTCGATTGCGGTCACCGGTTGGGTGCCACACTGGATGTTCGCCAAGTGGAAGCTGCGCTTCCTGGACGATCCAAAAGGGATTTATGGTGCTGCTGAAACCGTCAACAGCATCGGCAGCAAGGGCCTGGAGAAGAAAGCGCCGGAAGTCGCGGCCTTCCTGAAGAAATTCCAGTGGGCCTCCAAGGATGAAATCGGCGAAGTCATGCTCGCCATCCAGGAAGGCGCCAAGCCTGATGCAGCAGCCAAGGATTGGGTGGCCAAGCACCCTGAGCGCGTAGCTGAGTGGACCGCTAAATAACATTCACTGATATACCCCTGTGGGAGGGGCGGTGCGACGGTTCGACTTGCTCCCGATAGCAGTGTGACAGTCAGTACCTCTGTGACTGATACACCGCTATCGGGAGCAAGCCCCCTCCCACATTGATTTCACCCTCTGCAAATCCTCCTGCGTCCTCACAATCCCTCGCTACACTCGATCTAAGACTAAGGTCGTCTGGAACCTCTACGGCAGCCGCATACAGTGGATACGTTCCAAAATAATAAAAAAGCTGTGCTGCGAGGATAAAAACAATGAACGACAGCATTTACCTCTCGATTCAAAACAGCCCGCGCTTCAAGGAGCTGGTAAGGAAAAGGGAACGGTTCGCCTGGATTCTCTCGGCGATCATGCTAGGGCTTTACTCCGCTTTCATCCTGTTGATCGCCTACGGGCCACAAGTGCTGGGGGCCAAGCTCAGCCCCGGTTCCTCGATTACCTGGGGCATTCCCCTGGGCGTCGGACTGATTGTGTCCGCCTTCATCCTGACCGGCATCTACGTGCGCCGGGCCAATGGCGAATTTGACGACCTGAACAATGCGATTCTCAAGGAGGCTGCGCAATGATCGGTCGTCTACTGGCACTACTCGGCGCTTCGTTCTTTGCCCCGGCCCTCTGGGCGGCGGATGCATTGACCGGCGAAGTGCACAAACAACCCCTGAACGTATCGGCCATCGTGATGTTTGTCGCGTTTGTCGGTGCCACCTTGTGCATCACCTACTGGGCGTCCAAGCGCAACAAATCGGCAGCCGACTACTATGCGGCCGGCGGCAAGATCACCGGTTTCCAGAACGGTCTGGCGATTGCGGGCGATTACATGTCGGCGGCGTCCTTCCTGGGGATTTCCGCGCTGGTGTATACCTCTGGTTATGACGGCCTGATCTACTCGATCGGCTTCCTGGTGGGCTGGCCGATCATTCTGTTCCTGATCGCCGAGCGCCTGCGTAACCTGGGCAAATACACCTTTGCCGATGTGGCGTCGTACCGCCTTGGGCAAACCCAGATCCGCAGCCTGTCGGCCTGTGGCTCGCTGGTGGTGGTGGCGTTCTACTTGATTGCGCAGATGGTTGGTGCGGGCAAGCTGATTCAGTTGCTGTTCGGCCTGGACTACCACGTTGCGGTGATCCTGGTAGGTATCCTGATGTGCCTGTACGTGCTGTTCGGCGGCATGTTGGCGACCACGTGGGTGCAGATCATCAAGGCAGTGTTGCTGCTGTCCGGTGCTTCGTTCATGGCGCTGATGGTGATGAAGCACGTCAACTTCGACTTCAACGCATTGTTCTCCGAGGCGATCAAGGTTCACCCGAAAGGCGAGGCGATCATGAGCCCCGGCGGCCTGGTGAAAGACCCGATTTCAGCATTCTCCCTCGGGCTTGCGCTGATGTTCGGTACCGCTGGCCTGCCGCATATCCTGATGCGCTTCTTCACCGTCAGCGATGCCAAAGAAGCGCGCAAGAGCGTGTTCTACGCAACAGGCTTCATCGGCTACTTCTACATCCTCACCTTTATCATCGGTTTTGGCGCGATCCTGCTGGTCAGCACCAACCCGGCGTTCAAGGATGCGGCAGGCGCCTTGCTCGGTGGTAACAACATGGCGGCGGTGCACCTGGCCAACGCGGTGGGCGGCAGCATCTTCCTGGGCTTCATCTCGGCCGTGGCCTTTGCCACCATCCTTGCGGTGGTTGCCGGTTTGACCCTGGCTGGTGCTTCGGCGGTGTCCCATGACCTGTATGCCAGCGTGATCAAGAAAGGCAAGGCCAACGATAAGGATGAGATTCGTGTATCGAAGATCACCACTATTGCCTTGGGCGTACTGGCGATCGGCCTGGGTATCCTGTTCGAAAGCCAGAACATCGCGTTCATGGTTGGCCTGGCGTTCTCCATTGCCGCCAGCTGTAACTTCCCGGTGCTGCTGCTTTCCATGTACTGGAAAAACCTCACCACCCGTGGCGCCATGATTGGCGGCTGGCTGGGCTTGGTCAGCGCCGTAGGCCTGATGATCCTTGGCCCGACCATCTGGGTCTCGATCCTGCACAATGAAAAAGCCATCTTCCCTTACGAGTACCCGGCGCTGTTCTCGATGATCATCGCGTTCGTCGGCATCTGGTTCTTCTCCATCACCGACAAGTCGGCGGCGGCAGAGAAAGAGCGTGCGCTGTACTTCCCGCAGTTTGTGCGTTCGCAGACTGGCCTGGGGGCGAGTGGGGCGGTTAATCACTAAGGTTGTCGCTGGATAAGAAATGCCCCGGTCGAAAGGCCGGGGTATTTTTTTGCCTGAAGGTTTTGGGGTGGCTGGTCTATTGCTATCGGGGGCAAGCCCCCTCCCACAGTTAACCGAGTGCATCGGTTGGAATGCAGTCTAATGTGGGAGGGGACTTGCCCCCGATAGCGTCAGTTCAGGCAAAACAGTTTCCCGAATCCTGCACAAATAAAAACGGCCTCCACTAAGGGAGGCCGTTCTCAGTACAACCAAGTAGCTAAAGGCTTACTTGCGATCTTCCAGCTTGGTAATGTCACGCGACTCGTAGCCGGTGTACAGCTGGCGCGGGCGGCCGATCTTGTACGGGCTGGAGAGCATTTCTTTCCAGTGGGAGATCCAGCCCACGGTCCGCGCCAGGGCGAAGATCACGGTGAACATGCTGGTTGGAATGCCGATCGCCTTGAGGATGATCCCCGAGTAGAAGTCGACGTTCGGGTACAGCGAGCGCTCGATGAAGTACGGGTCGGTCAGGGCGATCTCTTCCAGGCGCATGGCCAGTTCGAGTTGCGGATCGTTCTTGATGCCCAGTTCCTTCAACACTTCGTCGCAGGTCTTCTTCATGACGGTGGCGCGCGGGTCGCGGTTCTTGTAGACCCGGTGACCGAAGCCCATCAACTTGAACGGATCGTTCTTGTCCTTGGCCTTGGCAATGAACTTGTCGATGTTGGACACATCGCCGATTTCATCGAGCATGGTCAATACGGCTTCGTTCGCACCGCCGTGGGCAGGGCCCCACAGTGCAGCGATACCGGCGGCGATACAGGCGAACGGGTTGGCACCCGAAGAGCCTGCCAGACGTACGGTAGAGGTAGAGGCGTTCTGTTCGTGGTCGGCGTGGAGGATGAAGATCTTGTCCATCGCGGCGGCCAGCACCGGGCTGATCGGTTTGATCTCGCACGGGGTGTTGAACATCATGTGCAGGAAGTTTTCCGCGTACGTCAGGTCGTTGCGCGGGTACATCATGGGTTGGCCCATGGAGTACTTGTAAACCATTGCGGCCAGGGTCGGCATCTTGGCAACCAGGCGGATCGCGGAGATTTCGCGATGCTGCGGGTTATTGATGTCGAGGGAGTCGTGATAGAAGGCTGACAGGGCGCCGACTACACCGCACATGACGGCCATTGGGTGGGCGTCGCGACGGAAGCCGTTGAAGAAGGTCTTCAACTGCTCGTGAACCATGGTGTGGTTCTTCACGGTGCTGACGAACTGGGCTTTTTGCTCGGCTGTTGGCAATTCGCCATTTAGCAGCAGGTAGCAGGTTTCCAGGTAGTCCGATTGCTCGGCCAGTTGCTCGATCGGGTAGCCGCGATGCAGCAAAATGCCATTATCACCATCGATGTAGGTGATCTTCGACTCGCAAGAGGCGGTCGACATGAAGCCTGGGTCGAATGTGAAACGGCCCGTGGCCGTCAGGCCCCGTACGTCGATAACATCGGGACCAACGGTGCCGGTTAAAATGGGCAGCTCGACGGGGGCTGCGCCCTCGATGATCAACTGCGCTTTTTTGTCAGCCATGTGGCCTCCTATTTATGCTTCAAATCATCAGACAGACCCCCCACGCAGGGCCCGCACCACTATAGTGAGATAAATTCAGATGTCAATTTGCCTAAAGTCTTGCCCCAGAAGGCTTTAACCGTACTTTTTCCTCGAAATTGACCGCCATTTACGCCTTTTATCTCGCCAGCGCAATCAGCTATTAGGGTGAGGTGAGCGCGTTGTCATTAGTAACCTAACTGTCTATACTCGGCCACCGACCGCCAAGGGCTTTTGGGCTTGCTTTCATTGGGGGTCGCACTCCCTGGGTGGTGCTTACCTGACCAGTGCACTCCCCAACAACTTTGCCCTGATTGTTAGGGGCTCTTCAGTGTGAAAAAAAGCCGTGAATAGCCAACGACCTGTAAACCTAGACCTAAGGACCATCAAACTCCCCATCACCGGCGTTACGTCGTTCCTGCACCGTGTTTCCGGCATCATCCTCTTCCTGGGCTTGGGCATCATGCTTTATGCATTGAGCAAATCCCTGGGTTCCGAGGAAGGATACGCCGAGGTGAAGGCATGCTTGACCAGCCCGCTGGCCAAGTTCGTAGCATGGGGCCTCCTGTCCGCTCTGCTGTATCACCTGGTTGCCGGTGTGCGCCACTTGATCATGGATGCGGGTATCGGTGAGACGCTCGAAGGCGGCCGCCTGGGCTCGAAAATCATCATCGCCATTTCCGTGGTGCTGATCGTTCTGGCAGGAGTTTGGATATGGTAACCAGCGTTACGAACCTTTCGCGTTCGGGCCTCTATGACTGGATGGCACAACGTGTGTCTGCGGTCGTTCTCGCGGCTTATTTCATTTTCCTGATCGGATACCTCGTCGCAAATCCAGGCATCAGCTATGAGCAATGGCATGGCCTGTTTTCCCACAATGCGATGCGAATCTTCAGTCTGCTGGCCCTTGTAGCCCTGGGCGCTCACGCCTGGGTTGGCATGTGGACCATCGCGACCGACTACCTGACGCCGATGGCGCTGGGCAAGTCCGCGACTGCAGTACGTTTTCTCTTCCAGGCAGTCTGCGGCGTCGCGATGTTCGCTTACTTCGTCTGGGGTGTGCAGATTCTTTGGGGTATCTGATTCATGGCTAACATTCCAACTATTTCATTCGACGCCATCATTATTGGTGGCGGCGGTGCTGGTATGCGCGCTGCGCTGCAGCTGGCCCAGGGCGGTCACAAGACTGCCGTGATCACCAAGGTGTTCCCGACCCGTTCCCACACCGTTTCGGCCCAGGGTGGCATCACCTGCGCCATCGCGTCCGCCGACCCGAACGATGACTGGCGCTGGCACATGTACGATACCGTCAAGGGTTCCGACTATATCGGTGACCAGGACGCTATCGAATACATGTGTCAGGAAGGCCCGGCTGCGGTGTTCGAGCTGGACCACATGGGTCTGCCGTTCTCCCGTACCGAGCAAGGCCGTATCTACCAGCGTCCATTCGGCGGTCAGTCGAAGGATTACGGCAAGGGCGGGCAGGCTGCCCGTACCTGCGCTGCTTCCGACCGTACCGGTCACGCGCTGCTGCACACCCTCTACCAGGGCAACCTGAAAGCCGGTACCACGTTCCTGAACGAGTACTACGCTGTCGACCTGGTGAAGAACGCCCAAGGCGAATTCGTCGGCGTGATCGCTATCTGCATCGAAACCGGTGAAACCACCTACATCCGCGCCAAGGCCACCGTGCTGGCGACCGGCGGTGCAGGCCGTATCTACGCTTCGACCACCAACGCCCTGATCAACACTGGTGACGGCGTAGGCATGGCCTTGCGTGCTGGCGTACCGGTGCAAGACATCGAAATGTGGCAGTTCCACCCAACCGGTATCGCCGGCGCCGGTGTACTGGTTACCGAAGGCTGCCGTGGTGAAGGTGGTTACCTGATCAACAAGCATGGCGAGCGTTTCATGGAGCGTTATGCTCCGAACGCGAAAGACCTGGCCGGTCGTGACGTGGTTGCTCGTTCGATGGTTAAAGAGATCATCGCCGGCAACGGCTGTGGCCCGAACGGCGACCACGTTCTGCTCAAGCTCGATCACCTGGGCGAAGAAGTACTGCACAGCCGCCTGCCTGGTATCTGCGAGCTGTCCAAGACCTTTGCCCACGTTGACCCGGTGGTTGCTCCGGTTCCGGTTGTACCTACTTGCCACTATATGATGGGCGGCGTGCCGACCAACATTCACGGCCAGGCGATCACCCAGAACGCCGAAGGCGAAGACGAGATCATCCACGGTCTGTTTGCAGTAGGTGAAGTGGCTTGCGTATCGGTCCACGGTGCCAACCGCCTGGGCGGCAACTCGCTGCTCGACCTGGTGGTATTCGGCCGTGCTGCTGGCCTGCACCTGGAAAAAGCGCTGACCGACGGCATCGAATACGATGACGCCACCGACGCCAACATCGAAGCTGCCCTGGCACGTCTGAACGCTCTGAACGAGCGCACTGATGGCGAAGACGTGGCAACCCTGCGTCGCGAGCTGCAAAGCTGCATGCAGAACTACTTCGGTGTGTTCCGTACCGGCGAATACATGCAGAAGGGCATTGCCCAGCTGGCTGATCTGCGCAAGCGCATCGCCAACGTCAAGATCAACGATAAGAGCCAGGCGTTCAACACGGCTCGTATCGAAGCCCTTGAGCTGCAAAACCTGCTGGAAGTGGCTGAAGCGACGGCAATCGCCGCCGAGGTTCGTAAAGAATCCCGTGGTGCCCACGCCCGTGAAGACTTTGAAGACCGCGACGACGAAAACTGGTTGTGCCACACCCTGTACTTCCCGGGTGACAAGCGCGTAACCAAGCGTGCCGTGAACTTCTCGCCGAAGACGGTTCCGACGTTTGAACCGAAGATTCGGACTTACTAAGGGTGGCTGCCATGTTGAAAGTCAGTGTTTATCGCTACAACCCTGATCAGGACGCTGCGCCGTTCATGCAGGAATTCCAGGTCGATACCGGTGGTAAAGACCTGATGGTGCTGGATGTATTGGCACTGATCAAAGAGCAGGACGAAGGTTTCTCCTATCGTCGCTCTTGCCGTGAAGGTGTGTGCGGTTCCGACGGCATGAACATCAACGGCAAAAACGGCCTGGCGTGCATCACGCCGCTGTCCGCCGTGGTTAAAGGCAACAAGCTGATCGTTCGTCCATTGCCAGGTTTGCCGGTTATCCGTGACCTGGTCGTCGATATGAGCATCTTCTACAAGCAATACGAGAAAGTTAAGCCGTTCCTGCAGAACGACACGCCGGCTCCGGCCATCGAACGTCTGCAGTCCCCGGAAGAGCGTGAGAAGCTTGACGGTCTGTACGAGTGCATCCTGTGCGCTTGCTGCTCGACCTCTTGCCCATCCTTCTGGTGGAACCCGGACAAGTTCCTGGGTCCAGCTGCCCTGCTGCAAGCGTACCGCTTCCTGGCAGACAGCCGTGACACCAAGACGTCCGAGCGTCTGGCTTCGCTGGATGACCCGTTCAGCGTATTCCGCTGCCGCGGGATCATGAACTGCGTCAACGTATGTCCCAAAGGCCTGAACCCGACTAAGGCCATTGGTCACATCCGTAACATGCTGCTGCAGAGCGGCGTGTAACTGACGTTGTAGTAAAGGCAGGACCGTTGTGCCCGTAAATGCTACGGCGCAGGCTTCAACCGGCGCCGTAGTTTTAACTTGAGCAGCGACTTACAAAGCCGCAGCTCTTATTTTGAAGAAATGAGACAAGCAGGGGCATTCGGGTTGGTACCCGAACTATCAGCGTGATCCTAAGTGGCTTGTTTTGGTCGCTGCACTTGGCCTTTTGCAAGCAAACTCGGTGTTTTCGCCGGTGGTGTCCCCAAATCGAGGGTGACCAAGCATGCAAGAAAGCGTGATGCAGCGCATGTGGAACAGCGGCTATCTTTCAGGTGGTAACGCTGCCTATGTGGAAGAGCTTTATGAGCTCTACCTGCACGACCCTAACGCTGTGCCAGAAGAATGGCGCACCAAATTTCAGACGTTGTCTTCAGACGGCAACGCTGCCACCGATGTATCGCATGCAACAATTCGCGATCAGTTCGTGCTGCTGGCAAAGAACCAGCGCCGCGCCCAACCGGTTTCCGCCGGCAGCGTGAGCAGTGAGCATGAGAAGAAGCAAGTTGAAGTACTGCGACTGATCCAGGCCTACCGGATGCGTGGCCACCAGGCGGCCCAGCTTGACCCGCTGGGGCTCTGGAAGCGTCCTGCACCTGCTGACCTGTCGATCAATCATTACGGCTTGACCAATGCCGATCTTGATACGACCTTCCGTGCCGGCGACCTGTTCATCGGCAAAGAGGAAGCGAGCCTACGCGAAATTCACGAAGCGTTGCAGCAGACATATTGCCGCACCATTGGCGCTGAGTTCACGCACATCACCGATTCCGAGCAACGCCACTGGTTCCAGCATCGTCTGGAAGGCGTGCGTGGTCGTCCGGTGTTGTCCGCCGATGTACGCAGCCACCTGCTTGAGCGCGTCACCGCTGCCGAAGGCCTGGAAAAATACCTGGGTACCAAATACCCGGGCACCAAGCGTTTCGGTCTGGAAGGCGGCGAAAGCCTGATCCCGATGCTCGACGAGCTGATCCAGCGTTCCGGTTCCTACGGCACCAAGGAAATCGTGATCGGCATGGCTCACCGTGGTCGCCTGAACGTGTTGGTCAACACTTTCGGCAAGAACCCGCGTGAGCTGTTCGACGAGTTCGAAGGCAAGAAGAAGGTCGAGCTGGGTTCCGGTGACGTCAAGTACCACCAGGGCTTCTCGTCCAACGTGATGACCACAGGCGGTGAAGTTCACCTGGCCATGGCCTTCAACCCATCCCACCTGGAAATCGTTTCTCCAGTGGTCGAGGGTTCGGTCCGTGCTCGCCAGGATCGTCGTAACGACACCACCGGTGAAAAAGTCCTGCCGATTTCCATCCACGGTGACGCGGCATTCGCCGGTCAAGGCGTGGTCCTGGAAACGTTCCAGATGTCGCAGACTCGCGGCTTCAAGACCGGCGGTACCGTTCACATCGTCATCAACAACCAGGTTGGCTTCACCATCAGCAACCCATTGGATGCGCGCTCCACCGAGTACGCCACCGACGTTGCCAAGATGATCCAGGCGCCGATCCTCCATGTGAATGGTGATGATCCGGAAGCCGTCCTGTTCGTGACCCAGCTCGCTATCGACTACCGCATGCAGTTCAAGCGTGACGTGGTTATCGACCTGGTTTGCTACCGCCGTCGCGGTCACAACGAAGCGGATGAGCCTAGCGGCACCCAGCCGTTGATGTACCAGCAGATCACCAAGCAGCGCACCACCCGTGAGCTGTACGCCGAAAGCCTGACCAAGGCCGGTGTGATCGATGAAGAGCGTGTTCAGGCGAAGATCGATGAATACCGCAACGCGCTGGACAACGGTCTGCACGTAGTGAAAAGCCTGGTCAAGGAACCGAACAAAGAGCTGTTCGTCGACTGGCGTCCTTACCTGGGTCACACCTGGACCGCGCGTCACGACACCTCGTTCGACCTGAAGACCTTGCAGGAACTGTCCGCCAAGCTGCTGGAAATCCCAGAAGGCTTCGTGGTGCAGCGCCAGGTTGCGAAGATCTACGAAGACCGTCAGAAGATGCAAGCCGGCGGCCTGCCGATCAACTGGGGTTACGCCGAAACCATGGCGTACGCGACCCTGGCGTTCGAAGGTCACCCGATCCGCATGACCGGCCAGGACATCGGCCGTGGTACGTTCTCGCACCGTCACGCGGTATTGCACAACCAGAAAGACGCGGGCACCTACATCCCGTTGCAGAACCTGTACGCAGGCCAGCCACGTTTCGACCTGTACGATTCGTTCCTGTCCGAAGAAGCCGTACTGGCGTTCGAATATGGCTACTCCACCACCACGCCAAACGCGTTGGTGATCTGGGAAGCCCAGTTCGGCGACTTCGCCAACGGTGCCCAGGTGGTTATCGACCAGTTCATCACCAGCGGCGAGCACAAGTGGGGTCGCCTGTGCGGTCTGACCATGCTGTTGCCACACGGTTATGAAGGTCAGGGGCCGGAGCACTCCTCGGCCCGTCTGGAGCGTTACCTGCAGCTGTGTGCCGAGCACAACATCCAGGTGTGCGTGCCGACTACCCCGGCCCAGATCTACCACTTGCTGCGTCGCCAGGTCATCCGCCCGCTGCGCAAGCCGCTGGTAGTGCTGACGCCAAAGTCGCTGCTGCGTCATAAATTGGCCATCTCGACCCTGGAAGATCTGGCGGATGGTTCGTTCCAGACCGTGATCCCGGAAATCGACGCGCTGGACGCGGCCAAAGTGACTCGCCTGGTGCTGTGCAGCGGCAAGGTCTACTACGACCTGCTGGAAAAACGCCGTGCCGAAGGCCGCGAAGACATCGCCATCGTGCGTATCGAGCAGCTTTACCCGTTCCCGGAAGACGACCTGATGGAGGCCATCGCGCCTTACACCAACCTCACCAATGTGGTGTGGTGTCAGGAAGAACCGATGAACCAGGGCGCGTGGTACAGCAGCCAGCATCACCTGCGTCGCAGCATTGGCAACCATAACAAGGCGCTGGGCCTGGAATACGCCGGTCGCGATGCTTCGGCAGCGCCTGCGTGTGGTTATGCGTCGATGCACGCCGAGCAGCAGGAAAAACTGCTGCAAGATGCTTTCACTGTTTAACGCCTTCGCGCTGACTGAAACCGAATTTTAAGGACCCACAGATAATGGCTATCGAAATCAAAGCCCCGTCATTCCCGGAATCGGTTGCCGATGGCACCGTTGCCACCTGGCACAAGAAACCAGGTGAGGCCGTCAAGCGTGACGACCTGATCGTCGACATCGAGACCGACAAAGTCGTTCTGGAAGTGTTGGCCGAAGCTGACGGCGTGCTGGGCGCAATCGTTGCCGAAGAGGGCGCTACCGTTCTGTCGAACCAGGTGCTGGGCTCGATCGAAGAGGGCAGCGCTGCTGCCGCTGCTCCTGCTGCCGCTGCACCGGCTGCTTCGGCTCCTGCCGCCGCCCCGGCTGCTGGCGCTGAAGATCCAATCGCTGCTCCAGCTGCGCGTCAACTGGCTGAAGAAAACGGCATCAACCTGGCTTCCATCAAAGGCACCGGCAAAGATGGCCGCGTGACCAAGGAAGACGTGGTTGCCGCTGTAGAAGCCAAGAAAAACGCTCCAGCTGCCGCACCTGCCAAGGCTGCAGCCCCGGCTGCCGCTGCCCCGGTATTCGCCGCTGGCGACCGTACCGAGAAGCGCGTACCGATGACCCGCGTACGTGCCACCGTGGCCAAGCGTCTGGTTGAAGCGCAGTCGAACATGGCCATGCTGACCACGTTCAACGAAGTCGACATGACCGAAGTCATGGCGCTGCGTTCGAAGTACAAGGATCTGTTCGAGAAGAGCCATAACGGCGTGCGCTTGGGCTTCATGTCGTTCTTCGTGAAAGCGGCCACCGAGGCGCTGAAGCGCTTCCCGGCAGTCAACGCTTCCATCGACGGCGGCGACATCGTTTACCATGGCTACGCAGACGTCGGCGTTGCCGTGTCCAGCGACCGTGGCCTGGTGGTTCCGGTTCTGCGTAACGCCGAGCTGATGAGCCTGGCTGAAATCGAAGGCGGCATCGCCGGCTTCGGCAAGAAAGCCCGTGACGGCAAGCTGACCATCGACGAGATGACCGGCGGTACCTTCACGATCACCAACGGTGGTACCTTCGGTTCGATGATGTCGACGCCGATCGTCAACCCGCCGCAAGCTGCGATCCTGGGCATGCACAACATCATCCAGCGTCCGATGGCCATCAACGGCCAAGTCGTGATCCGCCCGATGATGTACCTGGCACTGTCCTACGATCACCGCCTGATCGATGGTAAAGAAGCCGTGACTTTCCTGGTGACCATCAAGAACCTGCTGGAAGACCCGGCTCGTCTGCTGCTGGACATCTAAAAGACGCAGCAACACGTTGCGAGCTACAGGCTGTAGGAAAAAGCAGCCTGGTTTGCAACGTGTCGCTTGAAGCTTGTCGCTGAATAGAGGAACTATTTTCATGACGCAGAAATTCGACGTTGTAGTGATTGGTGCAGGTCCTGGCGGCTACGTTGCCGCTATCAAGGCCGCACAACTGGGCCTCTCGACTGCTTGCATCGAAAAATACACCGACAAGGAAGGCAAATTGGCGCTGGGCGGTACTTGCCTGAACGTTGGTTGCATTCCTTCCAAGGCGCTGCTGGACAGCTCCTGGAAATTCCACGAAGCCCAGGACGGCTTCGCGATCCACGGCATCAACCATGCTGGCGTAACCATGGACGTGCCAGCAATGGTCGGCCGTAAAGCCAACATCGTTAAAGGCCTGACCTCCGGCGTTGCTACCTTGTTCAAGGCCAACGGCGTGACTTCCCTGCAAGGCCACGGCAAGCTGCTGGCTGGCAAGAAAGTTGAAATCACCAAGCCAGACGGTTCGGTTGAAGTCATCGAAGCTGAAAACGTGATCCTGGCTCCAGGTTCGCGTCCAATCGACATTCCACCTGCTCCAGTTGACCAGAACGTGATCGTCGATTCGACCGGCGCCCTGGAATTCCAAGCGGTGCCTAAGCGTCTGGGCGTGATCGGCGCTGGCGTGATCGGTCTGGAACTGGGTTCGGTCTGGTCCCGCCTGGGTTCGGAAGTAACCGTGCTGGAAGCCCTGGACACGTTCCTGCTGGCTGCCGACACCGCAGTGTCCAAAGAAGCGCTGAAAACCCTGACCAAACAAGGTCTGGACATCAAGCTGGGCGCTCGCGTGACCGGCTCGAAAGTCAACGGCGAAGAAGTTGTCGTTAACTACACCGACAAAGATGGCGAGAAAACCATCACGTTCGACAAGCTGATCGTTGCCGTTGGTCGTCGTCCAGTGACCACCGACCTGCTGGCAGCTGACAGCGGCGTGAGCATCGACGAGCGTGGCTTCATCCACGTTGACGATCACTGCGCAACCTCCGTACCTGGCGTGTACGCCATCGGCGACGTGGTTCGCGGCATGATGCTGGCGCACAAGGCTTCCGAAGAAGGCATCATGGTTGTCGAGCGCATCAAGGGCCACAAAACCCAGATGAACTACGACCTGATTCCATCGGTTATCTACACCCACCCGGAAATTGCATGGGTCGGCAAGAACGAACAGCAGTTGAAAGCTGAAGGCGTTGAAGTTAACGTCGGCACCTTCCCGTTTGCCGCTTCTGGCCGTGCCATGGCAGCCAACGACACCGGTGGTTTTGTCAAGGTCATCGCTGATGCCAAGACTGACCGCGTATTGGGCGTCCACGTAATTGGCCCAAGCGCTGCAGAACTGGTACAGCAAGGCGCAATCGGTATGGAATTCGGCACCAGTGCCGAGGACCTGGGCATGATGGTCTTCTCCCATCCAACCCTGTCCGAAGCGTTGCACGAAGCAGCGTTGGCTGTGAATGGCGGCGCCATCCACATCGCCAACCGCAAGAAGCGCTAAGCGAGATAATAAGAAACCACGGCGGAGTTGCCCGTCGTGAGCCTTGCGAGCAAGACTCACCGCGGAATATCCGCTGGACGCAGTCTTGCGCAGCTTTACGGGCCCTGAGCCCCGCAGGTTGCGCAAGCAGCAGTCACAGGTGGCGCGGCACTCATAATGAGCGCAGCGCCGAATGCGCAGTACCTAACGAAGACGGTAAAAAGCATGAATCTTCACGAGTATCAGGGTAAGCAGCTGTTCGCTGAATACGGCCTGCCAGTATCCAAGGGCTACGCAGTAGACACCCCGGAAGCAGCAGCAGAAGCTTGCGACAAAATCGGTGGTACCGAGTGGGTTGTCAAAGCCCAGGTCCACGCTGGTGGTCGCGGTAAAGCGGGCGGCGTTAAGCTGGTTCGCAGCAAAGAAGACGCCAAGGCCTTCGCACAGCAGTGGCTGGGCAAGCGTCTGGTGACTTACCAGACTGATGCCAATGGCCAGCCAGTCACCAAGATCCTGGTTGAATCGTGCACTGATATCGCTAAAGAGCTGTACCTGGGCGCTGTCGTTGACCGTTCGAGCCGCCGCATCGTGTTCATGGCTTCCACCGAAGGTGGCGTGGACATCGAGAAAATCGCTCACGAAACCCCAGAAAAAATTCTGAAAGCCACTATCGATCCACTGGTTGGCGCTCAGCCATTCCAGGGTCGCGAGCTGGCTTTCCAGCTGGGCCTGGAAGGCAAGCAAGTTGCCCAGTTCGCCAAGATCTTCGTAGGTCTGGCCAAGCTGTTCCAGGATCACGATCTGGCTCTGCTGGAAGTGAACCCGCTGGTGATCAAGGCTGATGGCGATCTGCACTGCCTGGACGCCAAGATCAACATCGACGCCAACGCCATGTACCGTCAGCCTAAGCTGAAGACTTTCCACGATCCGTCGCAAGACGATCCGCGCGAAGCGCACGCTGCCAAGTTCGAACTGAACTACGTAGCCCTGGAAGGTAACATCGGTTGCATGGTCAACGGTGCTGGCCTGGCCATGGGTACCATGGACATCGTCAACCTGCATGGCGGCAAACCAGCCAACTTCCTCGACGTAGGTGGTGGTGCTACCAAAGAACGCGTTACCGAAGCCTTCAAGATCATCCTGTCCGACTCCAACGTCGCTGCAGTACTGGTCAACATCTTCGGCGGCATCGTTCGTTGCGACATGATTGCCGAAGGCATCATCGGTGCAGTGAAAGAAGTTGGCGTTAAAATCCCGGTTGTTGTTCGCCTTGAAGGTAACAACGCTGAACTGGGCGCTAAAGTACTGGCAGAAAGCGGTTTGAACATCATCGCGGCTACCAGCCTGACCGACGCTGCTCAACAAGTTGTCAAAGCTGCGGAGGGCAAATAATGAGCGTCCTGATCAATAAAGACACCAAAGTTATCTGCCAGGGTATTACCGGTTCGCAAGGTAGTTTCCACACCCAGCAAGCCATCGAATACGGCACCAAGATGGTTGGCGGCGTAACTCCAGGCAAAGGCGGCACCGAGCACCTGGGCCTGCCAGTGTTCAACACCGTGAAAGACGCTGTAGCTGCCACTGGCGCCACCGCCAGCGTGATCTACGTTCCAGCTCCTTTCTGCAAAGACTCGATCCTGGAAGCAGCCTTCGGCGGCATCAAGCTGATCGTCTGCATCACCGAAGGCATTCCTACCCTGGACATGCTGGACGCTAAAGTTAAGTGCGACGAGCTGGGTGTTACCCTGATCGGCCCTAACTGCCCAGGCGTGATCACCCCAGGCGAATGCAAGATCGGCATCATGCCAGGTCACATTCACTTGCCAGGCAAAGTCGGTATCGTTTCCCGTTCCGGCACCCTGACCTACGAAGCTGTTAAGCAGACTACTGACGCCGGTTTCGGTCAGTCGACTTGCGTCGGCATCGGCGGTGACCCGATCCCAGGTTCGAACTTCATCGACATCCTGAAGCTGTTCCAGGAAGACCCGAAGACCGAAGCGATCGTGATGATCGGTGAGATCGGCGGTTCGGCTGAAGAAGAAGCGGCTGCCTACATCAAGGCACACGTGACCAAGCCGGTTGTTTCCTACATCGCTGGTGTGACTGCCCCTGCTGGCAAGCGCATGGGCCATGCTGGCGCAATCATCTCTGGCGGCAAAGGCACTGCAGACGAGAAATTCGCTGCACTGCAAGACGCAGGCGTAAAAACCGTGCGTTCGCTGGCAGACATCGGCAAGGCCCTGGCCGAGCTGACCGGTTGGGCTGTCAAGTAAGCCTCGCGCTTAACTGACGCTTTACCAAGCAAAGGCCACCTTCGGGTGGCCTTTGTGCATTTCGGATCTGGTGAAGATCAAAATGTGGGAGCGGGCTTGCTCGCGAATGCAGTGTGTCAGCCGATGCATAAGTTGACTGAACCACCGCCTTCGCGAGCAAGCCCGCTCCCACATTTGTTGCCCGTATTGTCAAATTAGGTATGAAAACGCGACATTTGGATGTCGCTTATCGGACAGTGCGCCCCGCAACAGTGCGTTTGTCAGCCAATTTCTGTACCCTAGCCGCCTCTTTATGCGTGTGCCTCCCAAAAGGAAGCCGCGCGCTAGACCGGTCGGCCCCCATCAGGGCTGGCAGTACTTCCCTCATCCACAGGGAATCCCTCTCTAAATTCCGATTCAGTAGTGTGGTATTTCCCGAAATGAAAGTGTTGAAAAGCCAGGATGTCCTGGCGTTGGGCTTTATGACCTTTGCCCTGTTCGTGGGCGCCGGCAACATCATCTTCCCGCCTATCGTTGGTTTGCAGTCCGGTCCTCACGTCTGGATGGCAGCGCTGGGCTTTTTGATCACCGCAGTGGGTTTGCCGGTGGTTACCGTGATCGCCCTGGCCAAGGTCGGCGGCGGTATGGACGCCTTGAGCAGCCCGATCGGCAAGATCGCCGGTGGCCTGCTGGCGGCGGCAGCGTATCTGGCGGTAGGGCCGCTGTTCGCTACCCCGCGTACGGCGACCGTGTCTTTCGAAGTGGGCCTGGCGCCGCTGACCGGTGAAAGCCCGCTGGCGCTGTTCCTCTACAGTTCGGTGTATTTCCTGGTGGTGTTCTTCGTATCCCTGTACCCAGGGCGACTGCTGGACACCGTAGGTCGCTTTCTTGCGCCGCTGAAGATCATCGCCCTGGCCGTGCTGGGCATCGCCGCGTTCGCGCTGCCGGCCGGTGAGGTGGGCGTCGCGACCCCTGAATACGTCGCCGCACCGTTTTCCCAGGGCTTCATCAATGGTTACCTGACCATGGATACCCTGGGCGCGCTGGTGTTCGGCATCGTGATCGTCAATGCGATCCGTTCCCGTGGCGTCGACTCGCCGAAGCTGATCACCCGCTACGCGATCATCGCCGGCCTGATCGCCGGTGTGGGCCTGGCCCTGGTGTACATCAGTCTGTTCCGCCTGGGGGCGGGCAGCCATGCGGTGGCTGCTGGTGCCAGCAACGGTGCTGCGGTACTGCACGCCTACGTACAACACACCTTTGGTTCTTTGGGCAGCGGCTTCCTGGCCGTGCTGATCTCCCTGGCGTGCCTGGTCACCGCCGTAGGCCTGACCTGCGCCTGCGCCGAATACTTCAGCAAGATCCTGCCGCTGTCCTACAAGACCCTGGTAGTGATTCTGGCGCTGTTCTCGCTGTTCGTGTCCAACCTGGGCCTGACCAAGCTGATTGCCTTCTCGATCCCGGTACTGACGGCGATCTACCCACCGTGCATCGTGCTGGTGGCTCTGAGCTTCTGCAAAGACTTCTGGCAAGAGCAGGGTCGCATCGTTGGCCCGGTGATGCTGGTGTCGTTCATCTTTGGCAGCATCGATGCGCTCAAGGGTGCAGGCCTGGCAGATTGGATGCCTGCGCAGTTGCTGAACCTGCCGCTGAGCGAGCAGGGCTTGGCCTGGCTGGTGCCATCGGTGATGGTGCTGGTCGTGGCGGTGGTGATTGACCGTCTGCTGGGCAAGCGCAGCGAAGCGATCGCTTAAGCCGGTTTCACGCTGTATCGAAATGCCCCGTATCAATCGATACGGGGCATTTTTTATGCTGATGAGGCAACACCTTCTACAGTTGGAATGCTTTTAAATGTGGGAGGGGGCTTGCTCCCGATTACAGTGGGTCAGTCACAGCAGCCTTCAGCTGACACACCCTCATCGGGGGCAAGCCCCCTCCCACATTTTGATCGCGTTAACCTTCACTCACTATGTACAAGGACCTACATGTCGTTCGTCGAAGCCAACCAGATCCACCTGCTCGCCGCCTTCTGGTTCGCCCTGTGCTGGGGCGGTTACACCCGCTACGCCACCTGGAAAGCCCGCGACACCGCATGCCTGGCCAGTGTGCTGCACCTGTATCGCGAAGACTGGATGCGCCGCATGCTGCTGCGGGATAACCGCATCGCCGACGCCAGCGTGATCGGCAACCTGGAACGCAACGCCTCGTTCTTTGCCTCCAGCACCTTGATTATCCTTGCGGGCATTCTCACCGTGCTCGGCGCGTCGGAGCGGGCGGTGTCGTTGCTGGCAGATATTCCGATGGTGCAACAGGCGTCCCAGGGTATGTCGGAAATCAAACTGCTGTGCCTGGCGCTGGTGTTTGTCTATGCGTTCTTCACGTTTAGTTGGTGCATGCGCCAGTACAACTTTGCCGCGGTGCTGGTGGGGTCGGCGCCGATGATTGGCGAGCGCCATGTGTCGGAGCAGGAGCGCAATGCCTTCGCCCTGCGGGCGGCGCGGGTGATTTCCATGGCGGCCAACCAGTTCAACTTTGGCCTGCGTTCTTATTATTTCGGCATGACCATGCTGGCGTGGTTTGTCAGCCCATGGTTATTCATGTTGATGAGCAGTGGGGTAGTGCTGGTGCTGTATCGTCGCGAGTTTCATTCCGACGTACTGCAAGTGATGGTCTATACGCCCACCGATATGCCATTGCCCGAGCCTGTCAAAGAACCTGCTTAATCCATTCAGTGAATGAGTTATCAGACTAAAACAGCAGACAAAGTAAAGCCCGCTATCTAAGCGGGCTTTCTTTTTGCAGTACAGCTACTTCAAGCCGCGGTCTTAAGAACCGGTGGCAGGTGTTGCTGGTGCTGCTTCTTTTGCGGCGGCTTCGTTCGATTCAGCCTGAGCTTTGGCAGCATCGGCGTTTTCTTTCGCAGCGTCGTTCACCTTATCCTGAGCCTTCGCCATGTCTTTCTGAGCTTGCTCAGAATGTGCAGCGGCATCTTGGGCTTTGTCTTCGGATTTCTTGTCGCAGGCGGCCAGGCCGAGGGCAGCGGCGAGCATCATGGAAATAGCTAGAGTCTTACGCATGGGGTGTTTCTCCTTATTGAGGATATCTACTGGCCTTTCGAGCATGGCGGTTCGGCATTAGTTCCTTTTATTCTGTAGATATATAAACCCCTGACTTAAAGGAACTTTTTGCCGCGCCGTAGATTTTGCCGATCAACACTAATAAGAGTCTGGAACGAATGACCGAAAACCCTTTATTAGAGCGCGCGACGCGTTTTGTTTCGGCCTTGCGCCATTGTCAGGTACTGGGTATCAGCGCCCATGATGCGAGCGAGCAGGGCATTACTTTGCTTATGCCCTACGCCCCGCAACTTGTGGGTGACCCCCAGACCGGTGTGATCCACGGCGGCGCCTTGACCTCCCTGATGGACACCGCCTGCGGCATGGCCACCCTGTGCGTATTACCGCAGTTCGAGGTGTGCCCGACCCTCGACCTGCGCATCGACTACATGCACCCAGCTGAGCCGCATAAGCCGGTGTACGGTTTTGCCCAATGCTATCGGGTGACCACCGATGTGATCTTCACCCGTGGCTTTGCCTACCAGGATGACCCGCAACAGCCCATCGCCCATGTGGTGGGCACGTTCATGCGCATGGGCAAGCGCCTCAAGGGCACACAGGGGTTGGGGAGCACGATCGAAGGTGAGCCAGCATGACGCACCGATTCAAGACGCGCCTGGAACAGGCCCACGCCCGGGGTAATTATGATGCGCTGCTGGACCTGATCCCCTACGCCAAACTGATCGGCATCGAATGCACACGCCTGGGCGATGAGTTGCTGTTTCGCCTGCCAGCCAGTAAGGACAATATTGGTAACCCGATATTGCCGGCGCTCCATGGCGGCGTGATTGCCGGTTTTATGGAGCTGTCGGCGGCCCTGCATTTGTTGGTGTTCACGGGGGCGCCGGGCTTGCCGAAGATCATCGACTTCTCGCTGGATTACCTGCGCGCAGGCCAGTTCCGGGACACTTACGCCAAATGCCAGGTATGGCGCCAGGGGCGGCGGGTGGCAAACGTGGCCATAACCGCGTGGCAGAGCACTGCGGTCGAGCCGATTGCCACCGCCCGCGCCCATTTCAAAATCGAGGAACCTGGCTGCTCTTGAAATCCTGGTGATAGCCCCCAACTTTGATGACAACCCGCCGCCCACCTTTGCGGGGCGGCCACTGCCATCCAATTGGAGTTTGATGACCATGAGTGTGGAAACTCAAAAGGAAACCCTGGGCTTCCAGACCGAGGTGAAGCAACTGCTGCACCTCATGATCCATTCGCTGTATTCCAACAAGGAAATTTTCCTTCGCGAATTGATCTCGAACGCCTCTGACGCTGTCGACAAATTACGTTTCGAAGCCCTGTCCAAGCCTGAATTGCTGGAAGGTGGCGCCGAACTGAAAATCCGTGTGAGCTTCGACAAAGACGCCAAGACCGTCACTCTCGAAGACAACGGTATCGGCATGAGCCGTGAGGACGCGATCACCCATCTGGGGACCATCGCCAAATCCGGCACCGCAGATTTCATGAAGAACCTGTCGGGCGACCAGAAAAAAGATTCGCACCTGATCGGCCAGTTTGGCGTGGGCTTCTACTCGGCCTTCATCGTCGCCGACAAGGTTGAAGTGTTCAGCCGCCGCGCCGGCCAGCCGGCCAGTGAAGGTGTGCACTGGTCGTCCAAAGGCGAGGGCGAGTTTGAAATCGCCACTATCGACAAGGCTGACCGTGGCACCCGCATCGTGCTGCACCTCAAGGACGGTGAAGACGAGTTCGCCGATGGCTGGCGCCTGCGCAACATCATCAAAAAGTATTCCGACCACATCGCTTTGCCGATCGAACTGCCAAAAGAACAGGCAGCCGCTGAAGGCGAAGAGCAGCCAGCGCTGGAATGGGAAACCGTCAACCGCGCCAGTGCCCTGTGGACCCGTCCGCGTACCGAGATCAAGGACGAGGAATACCAGGAGTTCTACAAACACATCGGTCACGACTACGAGAACCCGCTGAGCTGGACCCACAACAAGGTCGAAGGCAAGCTGGAATACACCTCGTTGCTCTACGTGCCGGCGCGTGCGCCGTTCGACCTGTACCAGCGTGAAGCGCCAAAAGGCCTGAAGCTCTACGTGCAGCGCGTGTTCGTGATGGACCAGGCGGAATCCTTCCTGCCGTTGTACCTGCGCTTTATCAAAGGCGTGGTCGACTCCAATGACCTGTCGCTGAACGTATCGCGGGAAATCCTGCAGAAAGACCCGATCATCGACTCCATGAAGTCGGCGCTGACCAAGCGCGTACTCGACATGCTGGAAAAACTGGCGAAGAACGAGCCTGAGCAATACAAAGGCTTCTGGAAAAACTTCGGCCAGGTCATGAAAGAAGGCCCTGCCGAAGATTTTGCCAACAAGGAAAAAATCGCCGGCCTGCTGCGTTTTGCCTCCACCCAAGGCGAAGACGGCGAGCAAGTGGTGTCCTTGGCCGAGTACCTGGCGCGCGCCAAGGAAGGTCAGGACAAGATCTACTACCTGACCGGCGAAACCTACGCCCAGGTCAAGAACAGCCCGCACCTGGAAGTCTTTCGCAAGAAAGGCATCGAAGTGCTGCTGCTCACCGACCGTATCGACGAGTGGCTGATGAGCTACCTCAACGAATTCGACGGCAAGTCCTTCGTTGACGTGGCCCGTGGTGACCTGGACCTGGGTAACCTGGACTCCGAAGAAGAGAAGAAGGAAGCCGAAGAAGTCGCCAAAGCCAAAGAAGGCCTGGTTGAGCGGATCAAGGCTTCTCTGGGTGATGCGGTCAGCGAAGTGCGGGTTTCCCACCGCCTGACCGATTCTCCGGCGATCCTGGCCATTGGCGAGCAGGACCTGGGCATGCAGATGCGCCAGATCCTCGAAGCCAGCGGCCAGAAGGTGCCGGATTCCAAGCCGATCTTCGAATTCAACCCGGCTCACCCGCTGATCGAGAAACTCGATGGCGAGCAGAGCGAAGAGCGGTTTGGCGACCTGTCGCACATCCTCTTCGACCAGGCGGCCCTGGCCGCTGGCGACAGCCTCAAAGACCCGGCCGCTTACGTGCGCCGCCTGAACAAGCTGTTGGTTGAACTGTCGGTCTGACACCGTTGTTGAAAAGCCCGCTTCGGCGGGCTTTTTCATTCTGCCCCCTGTAGGAGCGAGCTTGCTCGCGAAAAACGTCCAGACAACGCGTTGATCCAGAGCGCCCGCGTTGTTGTTGACGACCTTCGCGAGCAAGCTCGCTCCTACAGATGGGATGATGTGCACCTCCACCGGAGAAAAAAGATGAGCCAAGTCACTGTGCGTTCCGTGGTCTATCAGATTGATGGCCAGTCCTATGAAAGCCGCCTGGCGTTCGATGCCAGCCACCAGGGCCCGTTGCCGGGCCTGCTGATGGCGCCGAACTGGATGGGGGTGAGTGCAGGTGCCGAAGAGATTGCCAAGAGCGTGGCCGGCAAAGGCTACGTTGTGCTGGTTGCCGACCTGTACGGACAGACCGTGCGCCCGACCAATGGCGATGAAGCCGGTGCGGCGATGATGCCGTTGAAGAACGACAACCCGGAACTGCTCAAGCGTATGCAGGCGGCCTTTGAGCAACTGCAGGGCCAGGCCGAAGTGGATACCGCCAAGCTTGCGACCTTTGGCTTCTGCTTTGGCGGCTTCTGCTCGCTGGAGCTGGCACGTACAGGTGCGCCGTTGAAGGCCGCCGTTTCATTCCACGGCACCATCGATACCCAGAACCCGGCAGGCGCGAAACACGTCAAGGGTTCAGTGTTGGTTCTGCACGGTGCATCCGACCCGTTGGTGCCGAGAGAGCAGTTACCTGCGTTTGAAGAAGAGATGAACGCCGCTGGTGTGGATTGGCAGTTGCACAGCTTTGGCGGTGCGGTGCATTCCTTCACCGACCCGCACGCCAATGTGCCGGGCAAGATGATGTACGACGCCAAGACCGCTAGGCGGGCGTTCAAGGCGATGCATGATTTGTTGGATGAAGTGTTCGGGGGCTAAAGCTTTAGCGTCTGTTATGGCCTCTTCGCGAGCAAGCCCGCTCCCACATTCGACCGTATTTCTTCAGAATAAACGCGGTTGAATGTGGGAGCGGGCTTGCTCGCGAATGCTATCTCACAGGCAACTCAATCCTGTCTGTTTCACCCGGCACCGTCGGCCAATCCCCCGCCGCCCAGCGCTGCCGCGCTTGTTCGATCACCGCCGGATCGCTCGCCACAAAATTCCAATTGATCCTTCGCGGCCCATCCAGCGGCGCTCCGCCAAACACCACCAGATGGCAATCGGTCTCGGCAAACAGCGCCAGCTCCTGGCCTGCCGGCAACACCACCAGACTGTGGGCTTCCAGCGGCTCACCATCCAACTGCGCTTCACCGTCCAGCACATACACCGCCCGTTCCTCATGCTCATCGGGGATCAGCAACGTAGTGGCCGTTTGCATGTGCACTTCGGCATACAACGTAGGTGAGAGCACCGGCACGGGAGACTTGAGGCAGAAACCATCACCGGCAATCAGGCGGATCTGCACGCCCAGGTTGTCACTGACGGGTAGGCTGGCCGCCGGGTGATGGCTGTAGTGGCCTGGGCCGGTTTCGTGGTCCTGGGGCGAGGCCAGCCACACTTGCAGCCCGTGCAGGCTGAAGCCGCTGGCCTTGAGCGCCTCGGGGGTGCGTTCGACGTGGGCAATCGCGCTGCCGGCGGTCATCCAGCTGACGTCACCGGCCTGAACCACTTGGTCCGAACCGAGGCTGTCCTTGTGTTGCAGGGCGCCTTCGAACAGGTAGGTGAGGGTGGAGAGCCCAATGTGTGGGTGCTGGCGGATATTCATGCCGCTGCCCGGCGCGTAGCGTGTGAGCAGCATGTGGTCGAAAAACACAAACGGCCCGACGGCGCGGCATTCCCGCGAGGGCAGCGGCCGCAGGATCGGTTGGCCTTCGACGTCTTCGGCGCGAGGGCGGATCACGGTGAGGGTGGTCATGGTGCGTCCCTGTCTGAGCGGGTTGGATGCTGCTGAGCATAACCCGCTCGACGGGACGTTGGTGCTATTGGCTGAAAGCACCTTCCGACAGTTTTGTCTCAATGGTCACCTCGGCCGTGGTCATCAGCTTATGCACTGGGCAGCGATCGGCCACGCGGTGCAGCTCATCGCGCTGTTCGTCGGTGAGTACACCCTTGAGGGTGAGCTTGACGTTGAGCTTGTATTTGCCTTTTTGCTCCTCGGTGCTGTCGTGAGTAACCTCCACGGTGACGCCGGTGAGGGGGATGTCTTTCTTCTGCGCGTACAGTTTGACGGTCAACGCCTTGCACGAGGCCAGGGCAGCGTCGAAATAGTCATGGGGGGAGGGCGCCGAGTCATCACCACCCAGGCTCTTGGGCAGGTCGGTGAACAGTTCGTGGTTGTTGATGTTCACGCTGTGGCGAAAGTTGTCGTGGTTCAGGGTGTTGACGGTAACAGGCATGGCAAACCTCACGAGGTGGCAGGATGAAGGTCATGCAGTTATAGAGCATGCTGGCACTTAGGTGTTCCGTGTTTTTTGTTGGATGAACCCCGGCGCAGCACCCAAGGTCTACCCGTATCAGCCCTTTTCGAGGTTTTATCGTGCCCTGGACTCGCTTGAGCCTTGCCCTGTTATTTGCTGTCAGCAGCCTTCCCACGCAGGCTCGCGACTATGCCTACAGCGATGCGCACCTGCATTACGTGGATTTTTTCCAGGAAACCGCAGGCATGGACGCATTGCTCAAGGCCATGGCTGACAATCACATCGAGCATGTGATGATTTCCGGTATCCCGGTCGCGAAGAAGTGGCACGAAGACGAACCCAAGCGTCCACGCTATTACGCTGGCGATGACGCCGATGCCTATTGGTACAGCGCCACCGATGTAATCGTCGCAGCTGCCGTGAACAAACTGGCGCCCGAACAGCGGCGCCAGTTGCATCCGTTTTTGTCGGGGTTCAATCCCAATGACAAGAATTCCGCTGCGCATATCCGGCGCATGCTCGACCTCAACCCCGGCCTTTGGCAGGGCATTGGCGAGGTCTTCACCCGTCATGATGACCTCACTGCCCTGACTGCCGGTGACACGCCTCGTGCCAATAACGAGGCGATGACGCGCATTTACCACCTGGCAGCCGAAAACGATTTGCCGGTGATGCTGCATTCCAATATCACCTCCAAGCGCGAGCGCAACCCGCTGTACCTGGCGGAAGTGGAAGAGCCGCTGCGCAATCATCCGCACACTCGGTTTATTTGGGCCCATGGCGGTACCAGCAAGGAGATCCATCGGCACCAGGTGCAGATGGACTTTTTACTGCCCACTTTGAGTCGCCTGTTGGAAGCCTATCCGAATCTGTACATCGACCTGTCCTGGAGCATGCTCACGCCGTATTTGCTCGATGATGCAGGCAAGCCCCGCGCGGAGTGGGTAAAGCTGGTAGAGCGCTTCCCGGAGCGCTTTATGTTGGGGTCGGACGTGGTAGGGCGCTTCAACAAGCTGGGTAAGGAAATGCGCCGCTTTGATCCCTTTCTCGACGCTTTGCCCGAAACAGTCGCGCACAAAGTCGCCCGTGACAATTTCCTGAGCATCCTGCCTAAAACCGCTCGCGATGAGGTTGCGCGTTGATATCGCGTTTTCGTCTTACGTAAAAAAGCTCAGGCGCCGATACCTTTCAAGAGCCAGCTGCAATCGGATGCAGCGCATTTGGAAGGAACCAGGGCATGAGTATCAGAAGTTTGAATATCGCCCCACGGGCAGGATTGGGGTTCGGCGTACTGGGGTTGATGGTGTTTGCCCTGGGTGCCTTTGCCCTGTTGCAGATGGCCAATATGCGCCAGCAGTCGGAGCAAGTGGAGAGCAATTGGCTGCCCAGCGTGATGGCGGTGGGGGAGATGAGCCAGGACCTGTTGCGAATTCGTGCGTTGACGCTGCGGCTATTGATCAACCGCGACCCCCAATCCTTGACTCAGAATGAACAGAAACTCACCGACCTGAAAAATGGCCTGCATCAGGCCCAGGCCCTGTATGAAGCGCTGATCGTGTTACCGCAGGAGCGCGCGTTATTTGATCGCTTCAAGGCCCAGGAGCAGCAGTACCTGCAACGCCAGGAGCAGGTCATGGGGTTTTCCAAGGCCAATCAGTTGGACGAGGCAATCAGGGTCGTCAACGGCGAAATGAATCAACTGGCCGATGACATGGCCAAGACCCTGCATGAGCTGGTGAGCCTCAACAAGGCCAATGCCAATCAGGCGGCCAGCCAGTCACAAAGCGTATTCAGCCAGTCGCGCAGTTGGGTCATCGGCATGATCGCGCTTGCGGCGCTGGTCACCATCGGCTTGGCGGTATGGCTGACCCGCAGCATCGTGCTGCCGCTGGCACAGTCGCTCAAAGTCGCCCAGGGCGTTGCCGGGGGTGACCTCACTGCGCAGATCAGTGTCAGTGGCAAGGATGAGCCGGCACGCTTGCAGCAGGCCCTCAAGGAGATGCAGGAGACCCTGCGCGATACGATTCGCCAGATTGCCGAGTCATCGAACCAGCTGGCTTCCGCTTCCGAAGAACTCAGTTGCGTCACCGAGGATGCAACTCGCGGTTTGAACCAGCAAAACCAGGAAATCGAACAAGCCGCCACGGCGGTCAACCAGATGACGATGGCGGTGGAGGAAGTGGCGAGCAACGCGGTGGCCACGTCCCAGGCGTCCCGTGAGTCCGACCGCATCGCCCAGCAAGGGCGTGAGCAGGTGCAGCAAACGGTGGTGTCGATTGAAGCGCTGGCCACCGATGTGACTGACAACGTGACGCAGGTCGAAGACTTGGCGCAGAAGGTCTATGGCATCAGCAAGGTGTTGGATGTGATCCGTTCGATTGCCGAGCAGACCAACCTGCTGGCGCTCAATGCGGCGATTGAAGCGGCGCGGGCCGGGGATGCCGGCAGAGGGTTTGCCGTGGTCGCCGACGAGGTGCGGGCCTTGGCCCATCGTACCCAGCAGTCCACCCGCGAGATTGAGCAGATGATCAGTGGGATTCAGCAGGGCACTGATCAGGCGGTCAGTTCGATGCAGCAGAGCAACACGCGTGCTCGGTCCACGCTGGATATCGCAAAATCGGCAGGGATCGCGTTGGAGGCGATTGCGTCGGCGTTCACCCTGATCAATGAGCGCAACCTGGTGATCGCCAGCGCGTCGGAGCAGCAGGCGGCGGTAGCGCGGGAGGTGGATCGCAATTTGATGAATATTCGCGATTTGGCGCATCAGACATCAGCAGGGGCCAATCAGACGAGCGCGGCGAGCCAGGAGTTGTCGCGGTTGGCGGTGGGGCTTAATAGCATGGTGGCGCGGTTCTCCGTGTAGGGCTCAGAACCTGGTTGGCCCCTTCGCGAGCAAGCCCGCTCCCACATTTGACCGCATTCCACAGGATGTACTCGGTCAAGTGTGGGAGCGGGCTTGTTCGCGAAGCAGGCGGCTCGGTCTCAAATCCAGTCGCCCATAAAAAAGCCCCGAACCAGTCGGGGCTTTTTCATGCAATCAAGCTACAGGTCTTACTGACCCTGCCAGCGTTTCAGCACCAGGGTGGCGTTAGTGCCACCGAAGCCGAAGCTGTTGCTCATCACGGTGTCGATCTTGGCGTTTTCAACGGTCTTGAGCTGGATCGGCATGTCAGCGACAGCTGGGTCCAGCTCATCGATGTTGGCCGAACCGGCAATGAAGTTGCCTTCCATCATCAGCAAGCAGTAGATCGCTTCGTGAACGCCGGCGGCGCCCAGGGAGTGACCCGACAGGCTCTTGGTGGAGCTGATGGCCGGTGCCTTGTCGCCGAATACCGCACGTACACCTTCCATTTCCTTGGCATCGCCGACCGGGGTCGAGGTGCCGTGGGTGTTCAGGTAGTCGATTGGGGTATCCACGGTGGACATTGCCATCTGCATGCAGCGGATGGCGCCTTCACCGCTTGGCGCAACCATGTCGTAGCCGTCGGACGTCGCGCCGTAGCCAACGATTTCCGCGTAGATCTTGGCGCCACGGGCCAGGGCGTGTTCCAGCTCCTCGACCACCACCATGCCGCCACCGCCGGCGATGACGAAACCGTCACGCTTGGCGTCGTAGGCGCGGGAGGCCTTCTCCGGAGTTTCGTTGTACTGGGTGGACAGTGCGCCCATGGCGTCGAACAGGAACGACTGGCTCCAATGTTCTTCTTCACCGCCGCCGGCGAACACGATGTCCTGTTTGCCCAGCTGGATCTGCTCGACTGCGGTACCGATGCAGTGAGCACTGGTGGCGCAAGCCGAAGAGATCGAGTAGTTCACGCCCTTGATGGCAAATGGCGTGGCCAGGCAGGCCGAAACGGTGCTGCCCATGGTCCGCGTTACACGGTACGGGCCAACGCGCTTCACGCCTTTTTCGCGCAGGATGTCCAGCGCTTCCATCTGGTTCAGGGTGGATGCGCCGCCCGAGCCTGCGATCAGGCCGGTGCGTACGTTGGAAACCTGGTCTTCGCTCAGGCCGGAGTCGGCGATGGCGTCTTTCATGGCCAGGTAGGCGTAGGCGGCAGCGTGGCCGACGAAGCGGTAGATCTTGCGATCAATCAGCTCTTCGAGGGGCAGGTCGATGGAGCCGGAAACCTGGCTACGCAGACCCATTTCGGCATATTCCGGGTTGAAGCGGATGCCAGGGCGACTTGCACGCAGGTTAGCGGTGACGGTCTCTTTGTCATTGCCCAGGCAAGAAACGATGCCCAGACCAGTGATAACGACGCGGCGCATGCGGATAACCCTTAAAAGTTGTCAGTGGAAGTGAATACGCCGACCCGAAGGCCTTCGGCAGTATAGATCTCGCGACCGTCGACGCTCACCGAACCATCGGCGATGGCCAGGTTCAGCTTGCCCTTGAGGACGCGCTTGATCTGAATGTTATAGGTGACTTTCTTGGCGGTCGGCAGGACCTGGCCAAAGAACTTCACTTCGCCCGAACCCAGGGCGCGACCGCGACCCGGCAAGCCTTGCCAGCCGAGGAAGAAACCGACCAGCTGCCACATGGCATCAAGGCCCAGGCAACCTGGCATCACAGGGTCGCCTTCGAAATGGCAGGCAAAGAACCAGAGGTCCGGGGTGATATCCAGCTCGGCGACCAATTCACCTTTGCCGTACTTGCCACCCTCTTCGCTGATATGGGTGATGCGATCCACCATCAGCATGTTCGGGGCGGGCAGTTGCGCGTTACCTGGGCCGAACAGCTCACCGCGACTGCAGCGCAGCAGGTCTTCCCGAGTAAAGGCGTTTTGTTTGGTCATGCGAGCTCCTCAATAATCCCATGCGGCAGGGTAGGGCAAATCTTCCCGAACCGAATGAAGCGTTCATGCCTCATGTCGGCAGCCTACACATAGACTATTGCGTTGTAGTGAAAGTCACAGCGGTAAGGTACTGAATGTACACTTGTTCACTGAAATTTTAAACCGGGCCTGTTTATCGGCCCGTTCGGGTGCCTAAGACTGCCGCACTTTCGTCTTTCACGCCAGTCGGAGTTGGCTGATGGCCCGGCGCTATTGCACCCAGCGTTGCAGGATCTGCTGCAAATCGGTGCGTTTGAACGGCTTGGCCAGGTAATCGTTCATGCCCGCAGCCAGGCAGGCTTCGCGGTCGCCCTGCAAGGCATTGGCAGTGAGGGCGATGATCGGCAGGTCGGCGCAGCCCGGCAACTGACGAATCTGCCGGGTGGCTTCGTAGCCGTCGATCAACGGCAGTCGGCAATCCATCAGGATCGCTGTGAAAATCAGGCTCTCGGCACTGCGGATCGCTTCGGCGCCATCGGTGGCCAGGCTCACTTCAAAGCCCAGGCTGCGCAACATCGCTTCGACCACGGTGCGGTTGACCGGGTTGTCTTCCACCAGCAGCACATGGCGCCCATCGCCCACTCCGTTTTTGCCTTCGGCATCCAGGCTGATCGCCGGCACGCTGTGTTGGTCGATGGCCAACGGGATCTCCAGTGTAAACACCGAGCCACGGCCTTCTTCGCTTTGGGCGCGCAGCGTGCCGCCCATGCGTTCGGCCAGGGTGCGGGCAATTGGCAGGCCCAGGCCAGTGCCGCCGTAACGTCTTGAAATGGAACTGTCGGCCTGCTGGAACGCGTCGAACATCAACTCCAGGCGTTCGGCGGAAATGCCGATGCCGCTGTCGCGCACGGTGCAGGTGAACCACACCAGTTCGTGGTCCAGGGCCTGCCAGTGGGGCTCGACGGTGACGGTGCCGTGCTCGGTGAATTTGAGTGCGTTGCCGATCAGGTTCACCAGAATCTGCCGGATGCGCGTCGGGTCCCCCTGGACGCGCAGCGTCTCCAGGCCCGGCACAAGCGCCAGTTTGAGCGCCAACCCGCGTTGCTGGGCGCTGTGCTGGAAGGCCTGGGCGCAACTGTTGATCAGGTCGGCCAGGTTGAAGGGAATGTGCTCCAGTTCCAGCGCTGCGCGTTCGATGCGCGAGAAGTCGAGGATGTCGTTGATCACCTTGAGCAAGTGCTCGGTGGACTCGGAGGCCAGCGCCGCGTACTCGGTTTGCTCCTCGGTCATCTGCGTGGTTTCCAGCAATTGCAGCATGCCCAGCACACCGTTCATGGGCGTGCGCAATTCATGGCTCATCATGGCCAGGAAGTCGGACTTGGCGTTATTGGCCCGTTCGGCTTCTTCGCGGGTCTGGATCAACTGGGCCATGGCTTGCTGCTGTTCACGACTGGCCTGGTTGAGGCCTTCGGCGAGGTTGTTGATATGCCGCGACAGGTCGCCCAGCTCCGAGTCATCCACAATGGGCAGTGGCGTCTTGTAGTCGCCTTGCTGGATGGCCTTCACCGCATTGCCCATGGCACTGATCGGCTGCGACAGGCTGGCCGACAGGCGCCGGGCCAGCAGGAAGGTGAACAGCAAGGCAAAGAGCGCGAGGATCCCGGCCTTGAATAGGATCTCTTGCTGGCGCTGGCTGAACGCATCGTTGGACATGCCGACGATCACCCGGCCCAGGTAGTCGGCACGGGGCGCCTTGGGTTCGTTGAGGTTGTCCTGGAAAAAGTCGTTGCCCAACTGGATATGTTGCAGGCGGATCGGCGCCTGGAACACTTTCACCGACAGCGCACGGTCGTGCTTCTCCGAGGGCTGTTCGACGTACACCAAGATGTTCTCGCTGCTGTCCTGTATCTCCAGGAAGCGCACATGCGGGGTGGCCAGGGTGGCCCGCAGCAGGCTTTCGAGTACATCGTTGTTGCCGGAAATCACCCCGTATTCGGTGGCGGGCGCCAGCTGGTTGGCGATCAGTTGGCCGGTGTGGTCCAGCTCCTGACGCAAATCCTGGATACGCACGAACGTGAAGAAGCTGATCAACAGCAGCGTCAGCAAAAGGGCCGGACCCAAGGTGATGAGCTGGGTACGGGTGTTGATATCCCAACGTCGACGCAAGGTCATGGGCGTTTTTCTCCTTCGGCCAATCGGGCGGCGACGCTGGCTTCGTCCACCTGTTCGATCCCCAGTGAGCGCGCGACTTGCGGGTTGCCCACGACTTTGAAGTGATCCGGGTACAGCGAGCGTGGCCAGGTGGCTGGCGGGTGGTCGAGCAAACGATCAAGCACCGCCAGCCAGTCGGCCTGGTCGCTGTAGGTACTGGCCAGGCTACCGGCCCGCACGAATCCCGCGTTTGGACCGACCAAAGGCAACTGCTGCGCGTAGCTGCTCAGCAACAGGTTTTTCGCGGTTTTCGGGTTGTAAAGCTGTGGGTCGTCCAGACCCAGCAACACGTCACTGACGCGAAAAAGGGCTTGCAGCGGTCGGCTGTCATTAATGCTGTCCCAGCGCTGGGGCACTATTTGCAGGCCCATGTGGCCGGCGAATTGGTGCAGTTCAGGTAACAGGAATTCACTCTGGGCACCGTAGAGCACGCCGATCCGTTGTGCCTGGGGCAGGATATTGGCGATCAGGCGCAGTTGGCGATCCAACGGCGGATCGCTCCACAACAGGCTGATGCGGGGGTGCGGCAGGTTGCCCAGGCGCTGTTGGGCCTGGAGCCGACTGATGCGCAGCACCAGGGTGGGAGGGCCTTGAGTGTCTTGCAGGCGCCAGTCGAGGCTGGGCAGGTCCAGCAGAATCAGGCGCGTGGTGCCTGGCAGGCGGCTGGGGGGCGGCAACTCCTTGAGGGCGGTGAAGGTAATGCGGTCTTCAGGGCGTTGTTCGGCCAAGGCCCGGCTGAAGGCCTGCACGCCGGCGCTGTCTTCGGCGGCGGTCAGCAGGATTTCGGCGCTCCAGGCCGGGGTCGCCAGCCACAGGCAGGCCAGCAGCCCGACGCGGCGCCAGAGGGTGTAGATAAAGAGGAAGGTCATCCGTGACGAGTCGCCCATGTCAGAACTCTAGCTCTGCGCTGAAGTAGAGGACGTGGCGATGGTCGTAATTGTTATCGGCCCAGGTGGTGGGCTGGTTGTCGAGGCGTTGTTGCAACATGCCGGCCAGCTCCACGTTGGCTTTGCCCAGGGCAAGGCGCTTGGCCACCCGCAGGTCGACCCGTTCGAAGCGATATTGGTTGAGGGCGTCGTCGCCATAGTAGAACAACGCGCTGGACCAGCCTTGCCCCCATTCACGCAGCCAGCCGGCCGAGCCACTGTTGCGTGCGGTTTGGACTTTGTCCCGTGGGTTGCTGGTGCTGGCGTCGACGTAAGCATAGGTGAGCCGCAAACGGTCGGCATTGCTCATGCGCCAGTCGAACTGGGATTCGGCACCGGTAAACCGTGAACGGTTGGCATTGCTGGCAATGTACTGGTTATTGCGCAGGGGCGAACTGATCATGTCGGTGATCTCGTCATAGAACAGTTTCACGTCCATGTTCAGCCCGATGTCGGCAAAGAAGCCGTTATAGCCCAGTTCCCGCGATTTCATCATCTCTTTGTCGAGATTGCCCGGGCCCCGGGTCTTCACGAAGTACTGTCCCGAGGTCTGACCGTAGGCCGGCGAGCTGAGATTGGTGACGCGGTAGCTCCAGTTGACATTGTTCTCGAACATGTCCGGCGAGCGGATCGCTTCGGAATACACCGCGCGCAGGCCGTGGCGCGGGTTGATCAAATAGTTGACCGCGACCCGTGGCGTCAGCGAGCTGCCACTTAAGCGGGTGTCTTCGAACATGGCGCCACCTTGCAGCAGCCAATGCTCGCTGGCGCGCCATTCCAGTTGGCCGAACAGGCGCCAGGTGTTGTCGTCCAGGGTGCCGTTGAAATAGGTGTCGGAGTCGGCGCGGTCGTAGCGGTAGTTCAGGCCGCTGACCAGGCGCACGCTGTCGGACAGGCTGAGGGTGTCCTGGACCTCCACGTCGTAGCGACTTTCGCGGGTGCTCTGGTCGATGTCGCCACACACGCTCTGGTTGGCGCCGTTGCGCCATTGGTCCAGCACCTGGTTGGCCAGGGCTTGCTCGGCGGCACTGCCGGGTGGCGCGGTGCCTTGGCTGTAGGTGTCCATGTGCCGGGCCAGCAGTTCGGCGTAGTTGGGGTTGAGTTGCCACAACTGGGTCAATTCCGGGCTGAACGAGACCTTGGCATCGCACGCCTTCCAGATTTGCCGGCGGTCCCACTGTTGGGCCGAGCCCTGGATATAAAGGCTGTGATCGGGGTTGAAGTCGAAGTTCCAACGCAAGGAGGCGGCATAGTCCTTGGCAGTGACGTCGGAATTATTACCGCCTTCTGTAATCCCGGCAAAAACTGGCGTGTAGGTGTACGGACGTTGGTTGGTGCCTTCCTTCGCATCCAGTTGCCAGTCGATGCTTTGCTGCGCGTTCAGCGTCTGGCTCACCGCCAGGCTGAAGCGGTTGAGGCGCCGGCTGTCACGGCGGTCGGCACCGGCGGCGTCGCTGTCGAAGCCATCGTCCTGCTGGCCGGAGAGTGACAGGCGCAGGTCGCCCGTTTCCCAGCCCACGCCCTGGCTGGCGTAGAAGTCGTTGATGCCACGTTCGCCGCGCACCACCTTGACCCGTGTGCCCTGGCTGTTGGCGGGCGAGCGGGTGAGGATGTTGACCACCGCCATCAGGGCATTGGCACCGTAGCTGACGGTGTTGGGGCCGCGAAACACCTCGATGCGCTCGATGTCTTCCATGGCCACCGGAATATCGCTCCAGTCCACCGTGGCCAGGCCTGCGCGGTAGACCGAGCGGCCGTCGATCAGCACCTGCATGCGTCGTGCATCGCTGGCGCTGGTGCCGTGGTAGTTCACGGCGGCCTGGTTGCCGGTGGTGTAGCCGACCATCATTCCTGGCACCAGGCGCAGCAGTTCGCTGATGTCCCGCGCGCCACTGGCCTTGATCAGCTCGCTGTCGATCACGGTCATGCTGCCGGGTACGGCGGCCGCCGATTGCTTGAGGCGCGTGGCGGTCAATACCTGGGGCAGCGGCTGGTTGTCGAGGAACAGATCATCGGCCAGCGCCGGCGCGCTGCACATCAACATCAACCACAGGGATGAACGGGGAGGAGGGCCCAAATACACGGCACGGCCTTGATAATTGCGGATAGCCGCCCATGTTAACCGAGGTAAGTTGTTTTGCCAGTCGTGGGACTTGCATTTACTTCACACAGGCGTGGCATTTTCCGACAGGCGTGGGAATTCACACGGGGGCTGGCCGCAAGCGGGTCGCTCCGTATAATGCCGGCATCGCCACTGGTATGGATTAACGGATTGCATATGACTGAACAGCGCCCTATTGCGGTCCTGGGAGGCGGAAGTTTTGGTACCGCCGTGGCTAACCTGCTGGCCGAGAATGGTCATTCTGTGCGCCAGTGGATGCGTGACCCCGAGCAGGCCGAAGCGATTCGCGTGCACCGGGAAAACCCGCGTTATCTCAAAGGCATCAAGATCCACCCGGCCGTTGAGCCGGTGACGGATTTGCTCGCCACCCTCAACGCGTGCGACCTGAGTTTTGTGGCGCTGCCTTCCAGTGCATTGCGTTCGGTGCTGGCGCCCCATGCCGATCTGCTGGCCGGCAAGCTGCTGGTCAGCCTGACCAAGGGCATCGAGGCGCAAACCTTCAAGCTGATGAGTGAAATCCTCCAGGAAATTGCCCCGCAAGCGCGTATTGGCGTGCTGTCCGGGCCGAACCTGGCGCGTGAAGTAGCCGAACACGCCTTGACTGCCACCGTGGTGGCCAGTGAAGACGAGGCACTCTGCGAGCGCGTCCAGGCCGTGCTGCATGGCCGTACCTTCCGCGTCTACGCCAGCAGCGATCGCTTTGGCGTCGAGTTGGGCGGTGCGTTGAAAAACGTCTACGCGATCATCGCCGGCATGGCCGTGGCGCTGGGCATGGGCGAAAACACCAAGAGCATGCTGATTACCCGCGCCTTGGCCGAAATGACCCGCTTTGCGGTGAACCAAGGCGCCAACCCGATGACCTTCCTCGGCCTTGCGGGCGTGGGCGACCTGATCGTCACCTGCTCATCGCCCAAAAGCCGCAATTACCAGGTCGGTTTTGCCTTGGGCCAGGGCCTGAGCCTGGAAGACGCGGTGACGCGCCTGGGCGAGGTGGCCGAAGGCGTCAACACCCTCAAGGTACTCAAGGCCAAGGCCCAGGAAACCGGTGTGTATATGCCGCTGGTCGCCGGGCTGCATGCGATCCTGTTTGAAGGGCGCACCTTGAACCAGGTCATCGAGCTGCTGATGCGGGCCGAGCCAAAAACCGATGTCGACTTTATTTCCACCAGCGGTTTCAACTGAGGAACGCGCCATGAATGATCCAAAAGCAGCGCCCAAGTACGAGTCCATTGTGTTGCGCATCCTGTGGATGCTGGTGTTTGCCCTGGTGTGGCAGGTGGCGCAGTTTCTGCTCGGCGCCTTGGTGATCGTGCAATTGATCTACCGCCTGGTCTACAGCGCACCCAACCTGGGCTTGATGAATTTTGGCGACAGCCTCAGCCAGTTCCTGGCGCAGATCGGCCGTTTTGGTAGCTTCCACACCGAGCAAAAGCCTTGGCCGTTCGCCGACTGGCCGACCCCGCGCGCGCCCGAGGGCGAAGCCGCCCATAGCGTGCCACCGGCGCCGCACCCGGCGCGTGATGAAGAGCCCAAGCTGTGAAACTGTGGATCCTGCGCCATGGCGAGGCCGAGGGGCATGCCCGCACGGATGCCGAGCGCAACCTCACCGAACACGGGCGTGCAGAAGTCTTGCGCAGTGCTGCGCACCTGATCGGCCTGCCCATCAGCGCGATCATCGCCAGCCCCTATGTGCGGGCGCAGCAGACGGCGCACCTGGTGCGGGAGGCTTTGGGCTTTGAACCGCCAATCCGCACCGTGCCCTGGCTGACCCCCGAGGGTAACCCGCAGCAGGTGCTGGAGAAGCTCGACACCGATGACAACGTGCTGTTGGTCAGCCATCAGCCACTGGTGGGCAGCCTGATCTGCTTTTTGCAGCACGGCCACTTGCGCCAGCCGCAACCGATGTACACCGCCAGCCTGGCGGAACTGGAAGGGGATTTCCCGCTGGCGGGGCTGATGAGCCTGGTCAGCGTAAAAAACCCGTAGGCTATCTCGCGGCTTTGTGTGTGCTATATAGTCAACCAAGCAAGTGCTTGGTTGGCTATCATCGGACCACAAAGGAGCGCGTCCCATGCCCGTCGCTTTTCGTTTGCCGTTGCAGGTCTTCTTCGAACGTGAAGCGCGACATGCGCGCAAAACCTTTCTGGTCCAGCCCATGGGCGGCGGTGAGGTGCACACCCTTACATGGAGCGAGGTGGGCCATCAGGCGCGTTGCGCCGCACACTGGCTGCGCGCACGGGGGTTGCCCCAAGGCTCGCACATTGCGCTGATTTCCAAGAATTGCGCCCACTGGATCATCGCCGACCTGGCGATCTGGATGGCCGGGCATGTCTCGGTGCCGCTGTACCCCAACCTCACGGCTGACTCCGTTGGCCATGTGCTCAGCCATTCCGAGGCGGCGCTGGTGTTTGTCGGCAAGCTCGATGACTGGCCGGCCATGGCACCTGGCGTGCCGGTGGGGGTGCCGACCATCAGCCTGCCGCTATGCCCGGTGGGCACATTCGATTTCACCTGGACCGACCTGCAAGCCCGTTCACCCATCCAGGACGACCCCGCACCCGCCGCCTCGGACCTCGCCACCATCATCTATACCTCCGGCACCACCGGCCTGCCCAAGGGCGTGATGCACAGCTTCGGCGCCCTGGGGTTTGCGGCCACCCGTGGCGCCGAACTGTTTGGCCTGGGGGAAGATGATCGGCTGCTGTCGTACCTGCCGCTGTGCCATGTGGCGGAGCGGATGTTTGTGGAAATGGCCTCGATCTACACCGGGCAGACGGTATTTTTCGCCGAGAGCCTGGATACGTTTCTCACCGATTTGCGTAGGGCGCGGCCGACCGCACTGTTTGGTGTGCCGCGTATCTGGACCAAATTCCAGCTGGGGGTCTACGCCAAGGTCCCGCAGAAGCGCCTGGACACCCTGTTGCGCCTGCCCTTTATCGGCAAGCGAGTGGGCCACAAGGTGCTGGCCGGGCTGGGCCTGGACGCACTGCGCATTGCCCTGTCCGGCGCGGCTCCGGTGCCCGAAGCCTTGCTGCGTTGGTATCAACGCCTGGGCCTGGATGTGCTGGAGGTGTATGGCATGACCGAGAGTTGCGGCTACTCCCATGTGTGTCGCCCTGGGCAGCAGACCATTGGTTGGATCGGCTTGCCGTGCCCCGGCGTTGAGGTGCGTATCGACCCCGCAGGAGAAGTGCAGGTACGCAGCGGCGCAACCATGCTTGGCTACTTCAAGGACCCAGGGAAAACCGCCGAGACGATCACGGCCGATGGCTTCCTGCGTACTGGCGACAAGGGCGAACAGGACGCCGACGGCCGCCTGCGCCTGACCGGACGGCTCAAGGAAATCTTCAAGACCAGCAAAGGCAAATACGTGGCCCCGGCACCGATTGAAAATCGCCTGGCCGAGCACGCACGTATCGAACAGGTGTGCGTGGTGGGCGATGGTCTACCCGCGCCGATTGCTTTGTGCGTGTTATCGGCGGCGGGCGAGGATTCTGGGTTGCGCAGCAGCCTTGAGCGCTGGCTGGAGCAGGTCAATCAAGCGCTGGACAAGCATGAGAGGCTGCACCAGCTGGTGGTGGTGAAGGACTCTTGGGCGGTGGAAAACGGCTTTCTGACGCCCACCCTGAAGATCAAGCGCAACGTGATCGAAGCGACTTACGGTGCATATTTCCAGACTTGGAGCGAGCGTTGCGAAACCGTTCTGTGGCAGGATTAGGGTCATCATA
This sequence comes from Pseudomonas kairouanensis, assembly GCF_004682055.1. GTDB lineage: Bacteria > Pseudomonadota > Gammaproteobacteria > Pseudomonadales > Pseudomonadaceae > Aquipseudomonas > Aquipseudomonas kairouanensis. The sequence continues at coordinate 233,345 of NZ_QUZU01000002.1, forward strand.
AAACCAACAAGGACAAAACCATGGGCCTGTGGCACACCCAACCGAATATCGAACAACTCAACGCGATCCAGAAAAACACCATCGGTGAACTGCTGGATATCCGCTTTGAAAGCTTTGACGACGAGTCCCTGACGGCCAGCATGGTGGTGGACCCTCGCACCCATCAGCCTTTTGGCCTGTTGCACGGCGGCGCATCGGTGGTGCTGGCAGAAAGTATTGGCTCCATGGCGGCCTACCTGTGCATCGACCCCAGCAAGTTCTATTGCGTGGGCCTTGAGGTCAACGCCAACCACCTGCGCGGTGTACGCACCGGGCGGGTGACGGCAGTAGCCCGGGCGATCCATATCGGGCGTACTACCCACGTATGGGATATCCGCCTGACCACCGATGATGGCAAGGTCAACTGCGTGTCGCGCCTGACCATGGCCGTGGTGCCGCTGGGCGAGAACCCGCCGGCCCGATAGGCATGGCGTGAGTGTCATCATTCCTGGCAGTTACAGTCATTGCTGTGCTGCCGGGTGCTTGTGACAATCGATGTCTGTTTTGCTAGATGGATCCTGTATGTCGCAGCATGTGTTTTTTGCCCACGCCAATGGGTTCCCTTCGGCCACCTACGGCAAATTGTTTGCCGCCCTGGCCCCGGAATACGCAGTGGCTCATCTGCCCCAGCACGGTCACGACCCCAGGTTTCCGGTGGATGACAACTGGCAGAACCTGGTAGACGAGTTGATCCACCATTTGGAGCAACAGCCGGAACCGGTATGGGGCGTGGGCCACTCCCTGGGCGGCGTGCTGCATTTGCACGCGGCCATGCGTTGCCCGCAGTTGTATCGCGGTGTGGTGATGCTCGACTCGCCGGTGCTGACCCGTGCCGACCGCTGGGTGATCCGTGCGGCCAAGCGTTTCGGCTTTATCGACCGGCTCACCCCGGCCGGTCGTACCCTGGGCCGGCGTGAAGAGTTCAGCGACTTGGCGTCGGCGCGCAGTTACTTCGCGGGCAAGACCTTGTTCCGGGGCTTTGACCCCGAATGTTTCGACGCGTACCTGCAACATGGCTTGCAGCAGGTGGGTGATCGCCTGCGGTTGCGCTTTGACCCGGCTACCGAAATCAGCATCTACCGCGGTGTGCCCCACACCAGCCCCGGCCAGGTGCGCCAGTTGAAGGTACCGCTGGCCGTGGTACGCGGTCGCCAGAGCCGCGTGGTGATGCGTCACCATGCCAGCGGCGTCGATCGCCTGCCCATGGGCGAGATGCTCACCATGCCCGGCGGCCATATGTTCCCCCTTGAACGCCCCCAGGACACCGCCACCTTGATCAAGAACCTGTTCTCCCGCTGGGAAGCCCGCGAGCGCAGTTGCGCATGAGCACGCCGGTCGAAGAAGTACGCCTGAGCCTGCCTCACATTGAATTGGCCGCCCACCTGTTCGGCCCCGAGGACGGCGTGCCGGTGATCGCCCTGCATGGCTGGCTCGACAACGCCAACAGCTTTGCGCGGCTGGCGCCCAAGCTTGAGGGCTTGCGCATCATCGCCCTGGACATGGCGGGGCACGGCCATTCGGCCCATCGTCCTGTGGGCGCCGGTTATGCCTTGTGGGATTACGTGCACGATGTGCTGCAAGTGGCCGAGCAACTGGGCTGGAAACGTTTTGCATTACTTGGTCACTCCCTCGGCGCCATCGTTTCCCTGGTGCTGGCCGGCGCCTTGCCGGAGCGCGTGACGCATTTGGGTTTGATCGACGGTGTGATCCCGCCCACCGCCAGCGGTGAGCACGCAGCCGAGCGCTTGGGCATGGCCTTGCAGGCGCAATTGAACCTGCAGGACAAGCGCAAGCCGGTCTATGGCACCGTGGATCGTGCCGTCGAGGCGCGGATGAAAGGCGTGGTGGCCGTCAGCCGCGAAGCCGCCGAACTGCTGGCCCAGCGCGGTTTGATGCCGGTGCCGGGGGGTTACACCTGGCGCACCGACAGTCGTCTCACCCTGGCATCGCCGATGCGCCTGACCGATGAACAAGCCATGGCTTTCGTACGGCGCGTGAGTTGCCCTACGCAGTTGGTGGTGGCTGCTGACGGCATGTTGGCGAAACATCCCGAATTGCTTTCCCAGCTACCCTTCACGGTGACCACGCTGCCTGGTGGCCATCATTTGCACCTGAATGACGAGCCCGGTGCCGCTCTTGTTGCAGACTGTTTCAATCGGTTCTTCTCCGCGCCTTGACTTGGGCCGGTCAACTGCCGAGGCTGGGCGGATTGAAAGGGAGTCAACCATGAACAAACTCAACATCGCTGCGACCTCCATTGGCCAGGGCTCGTTGACCTTATGAGCGTGCGCAACGGATGTATCCGTATCCTGGGCCTGAGCCTGTTCAGCCCATTGGTGTTCGCCGCCGACGTACCGGGTAGCCAGGACCTGCCCAGCGTGGCCCGTCAGGTTGACGCACAAATCGTCGACTATCGCCCCGCCGAAGAAAAAGAGCGTATCTACCCCATGGGCGCAATCCGCAAGATCAGCGGCCAATTGCGCTACGAAGGCCAGGCCACCGCACGGGGCCAAACCACCGCCATCACCTATGAGTTACCGGCCGAGCACACGTCCAGCGCTGCGTTCACCGCCACCCGCGAAGCGTTGCAGGAGAAGGGCGCGCAATTGTTGTTCTGGTGCAAGGCCCGTGATTGCGGCGAGAGCAGCCTGTGGGCCAATGAGGTGTTCGGCAACGCCAAGCTGGTCGGCGCCGATGGCCAGCAGGAATACTTGCTGCTGCGCCTGGCCGCGCCGCAGGACAATTCCCTGGTGGCGCTGTACGGCATCACCCGTGGCAACCGCCGCGCCTACCTGCATGTTGAGCAACTGGACGCCAGCACGCCCTTGGGCGACCTGCTGCCCACCTCGGCGACCTTGCTGCGTGAGCTTAAAAGTACGGGCGAGCTGGACTTCCCGGCCCTGCGCGGCGAACCGGACGCGACCTGGTTGAACCTGATCTCCCGTGGCCTGAACCTCGACGCCACGCTGCGCGTGAGCTTGACCGGGCCCACCGCCGAAGCCTGGCGCCAGGGCCTGATCGACAGTGGCGTACGCGCTGCCCGCATGGAAACCGGCACCGGCGATGCCAAAGGTTTGCACCTGCATCTGATACGCTAGGCCCTACAGGGCGAACGGACCCGCGCCGTTCGCCTACGCTGTCTTCCTAAGTCTTCTTCTCGAGAACCCCCATGCTCAATAACGATCGCCTACTGGTGCAAATCCTGCTGCTGGTGCTATTTGGTGCCAGCTTGTGGGTGATGGCGCCGTTCTGGTCGGCGCTGTTCTGGGGCGCGGTGCTGGCGTTTGCCAGCTGGCCGCTGATGCGCCTGCTCACCCGCTGGCTGGGGGGCCGCGAATCCCTGGCGGCCGGCATCCTGACCCTGGGGTGGATGTTACTGGTGGCGGTGCCGCTGGTATGGCTGGGGTTCAACCTGGCGGACCATGTGCGTGACGCCGTGGGCCTGATCAAGGATATCCAGGTCGATGGATTGCCCGCAGCACCCACCTGGCTGGGGTCGCTGCCCTTTGTTGGCGAGCGCCTGGTGGCGATGTGGGACAGCATTGACCAGCAGGGCGCGGCACTGATGGTGAGTATCAAGCCGTACCTGGGGCAGGTGGGCAACTGGCTGCTGGCGCGCAGTGCACAGATCGGCGGCGGGATCCTTGAACTGACCTTGAGCCTGGTGTTCGTGTTCTTTTTCTACCGCGATGGGCCGCGCCTGGCGATGTTCGTGCACCGCCTGCTGGAGCGTCTGATCGGTGACCGCGCTGGCTATTACATCGAACTGGTGGCCGGCACCGTACAACGGGTGGTCAACGGCGTGATCGGCACCGCTGCTGCGCAGGCCTTGCTGGCGCTGATCGGTTTCCTGATTGCCGGTGTACCGGGGGCGCTGGTGCTGGGCATCGTGACCTTCCTGCTCAGCCTGATCCCCATGGGCCCACCGCTGGTGTGGATCCCGGCCACGGCCTGGCTGGCCTGGAAGGGCGACTACACCTACGCGGTGTTCCTCGGTATCTGGGGCACATTCATCATCAGTGGCGTGGACAACGTGCTCAAGCCGTACCTGATCAGCCGGGGCGGCAACCTGCCGCTGGTGATCGTGCTGCTGGGGGTGTTCGGGGGCTTGATCGCGTTCGGCTTTATCGGCCTGTTTATCGGCCCGACCTTGCTGGCGGTGGCGTACAGCCTGCTGATGGATTGGAGCGCGACCCAGGCCCAGGGCCGTCGGGAAGACAACTGAAAGGTCTCGGTCAATGTGGGAGCGGGCTTGCTCGCGAAAGCGGAGTGTCAGTCAACTGATTGGGTGGCTGATTCGCCGCCTTCGCGAGCAAGCCCACATTGGTCCGTGCTCGCCCGTTAGGATCTTGGTAGCCACAACACGGCCGTCAACCCGCCACCTGGCGTATCTTCCAGGTTCAGGCGACCATTCAGGCGCTCCACCGCCTCCTTGGAAATCGTCATCCCCAGCCCAACCCCCCCGGAATTGCGGTTGCGCGAGCCTTCCAGCCGATAGAACGGCTCGAACACCGCCTCGCGCATGTCGGCCGCAATGCCCGGCCCATGGTCGATCACACGAATCACCAGTGCCTCACGGCTGTCTTGCAGCTCCACCCGCGCCGTGCCGGCGTAGCGCAGCGCATTGTCGATAAGGTTGTTGAGGCACGAACGCAAGGCCATCGGCTGCACCTGCAACGGCACGCAGGTGCCCCCGAACTGCACATCGGAGCCCTGGTCCTGGGCGTTTTCGCTCATGGATTCCACCAGCGCCTGCACGTCCAGCCAATGCCGGGTTTCGCTGGTGCGCTGTTCGTGCAGGTAGCTCAGGGTGGCGTCGAGCATACCGATCATGTCATTCAGGTCCTGGCGCATCTGGCCCTGCAGCCGGGTGTCTTCGATCTGTTCCAGGCGCAACTTCAGGCGTGACAGCGGCGTGCGCAAGTCGTGGGACACCGCGCCCAGCATGCGTGCGCGCTGGCTGACCTGTTCGCGGATACGCCGTTGCATCAGGTTGAAGGTGTAGGCCGCCTGGCGCGCTTCCCGAGGGCCGGACTCGTCCAGCGGCGGGCTGTCCAGGTCCAGGCTCAGGCGCTCGGCGGCGTCGCTCAGGCGCTGGATTGGTCGACTCAACAGCTTGGCGCCGTACCAGGCGGCGATGATCAGCGAGATGAACTGAAACGTCAGCGGCACCACGGGGCCACCAAACCAGGGGCGGCGGTGCTCTTTGTTCATTGGCTTCATGCTGCCGTCGGGCTGCTCGACAAAGCTTTCCTGGGGCGGCGGCGGTGGCGGGCCGTAATAGCGGAACCACGCGATGGCCAGGACGTGAGCCAGGATGATCGCCACCAGCAACACGCCGAACAGCCGACCGAACAACGTGTTGAAGGGGGCGCGCATCAACCGATGTCTCGGGCGTCGAACAGGTAGCCTTCGCCCCGCACCGTCTTGATCAACTGCGGCGCCTTGGGGTCATCCCCCAGTTTTTGCCGCAGGCGCGACACCAGCAAGTCGATGCTGCGGTCGAACGCTTCAATGGAGCGGCCACGGGCGGCGTCCAGCAATTGTTCGCGGCTCAGCACTCGGCGCGGGCGTTCGATAAACACCCACAGCAGGCGAAATTCGGCGTTGGACAACGGCACCACCAGGCCATCATCGGCCACCAGTTGGCGCAAGACGCTGTTCAGGCGCCAGTTATCGAAACGAATGTTCGCACGCTGTTCGGTGCGATCATCGCGCACCCGGCGCAGGATGGTCTGGATGCGCGCCACCAATTCACGGGGCTCGAACGGCTTGGACATGTAATCGTCCGCGCCCAACTCCAGGCCGATGATGCGGTCGGTGGGTTCGCAACGGGCGGTGAGCATCAGGATCGGGATATCCGATTCCGAGCGCAGCCAGCGGCACAGCGACAGGCCGTCTTCGCCTGGCAGCATCAGGTCGAGCACCACCACGTCAAAGGTTTCGGCTTGCATGGCCAGGCGCATGGCGGCGCCGTCGGTCACGCCGGTGGCGAGGATATTGAAGCGCGCCAGGTAGTCGATCAGCAGTTCGCGAATCGGCACATCGTCATCGACGATCAGTGCGCGGGTGTTCCAGCGCTTGTCATCGGCGATCACCGCGCCTTTTTGCTCGTCGTTTTGCGGGACGGAAGGGGTATGCATAGTGCGATCATCTGCCTGGTTGTTGCGGTCAGCATAGGCGTCCAGCCCCATGGCTGGTAGTGCTGGTCGGTGGGTCGTGCGAGCGAGGCTAGCGGTGGGGCGTGTTGGGGGCATGTCGTGAATGTATCAGCTTTGAAATAATTGGCCCAAATGCCCGCCCGAGGGCACTTGGTCAGTATTTACCGATCATCGGATCCCGCAACGGCGCTGCTTGCGCTACAATCCGCGCCGATTTCGACTTGCCTGAGAGCCCATTCCAATGTCCGTCTGCCAGACTCCTATCATCGTCGCCCTGGATTACCCCACTCGTGACGCCGCACTGAAGCTGGCTGACCAGTTGGACCCCAAGCTTTGCCGGGTCAAGGTCGGCAAGGAATTGTTCACCAGTTGCGCGGCGGAAATCGTCGGCACCCTGCGTGACAAAGGTTTCGAGGTGTTCCTCGACCTCAAATTCCACGACATCCCCAACACCACCGCCATGGCCGTAAAAGCCGCCGCCGAAATGGGCGTGTGGATGGTCAACGTGCACTGCTCCGGCGGCCTGCGCATGATGACCGCTTGCCGCGAAGTGCTGGAACAGCGCAGCGGCCCCAAACCCTTGTTGATCGGTGTGACCGTGCTCACCAGCATGGAGCGCGAAGACCTGGCCGGTATCGGCCTGGACATCGAGCCGCAGGAGCAAGTGCTGCGCCTGGCGGCCCTGGCGCAGAAAGCCGGTTTGGATGGCCTGGTGTGCTCGGCCCTGGAAGCCCAGGCGTTGAAGACTGCCCACCCGTCGCTGCAACTGGTAACGCCGGGGATTCGTCCTGCGGGCAGTGCCCAGGATGACCAGCGCCGTATCCTCACGCCGCGTCAGGCGCTGGATGCGGGTTCCGATTACCTGGTGATTGGTCGCCCGATCAGCCAGGCGGCGGATCCGGCGAAGGCGTTGGCGGATGTGGTTGCCGAAATCGCCTGATAGTTGGAGCGAACACGGTTAAAAATGTGGGAACGGGCTTGCCCGCGAAAGGGTTGTGTCAGTCGCCAGATAAGTAGACTGAATCACCGCTTTCGCGAGCAAACCCGCTCCCACATTTGCATCGAGGGTGTGTCAGTTAACCTTCAATACTAATTTGCCAAAGTTCTCGCCGTTGAACAGCTTCATCAGCGTTTCCGGGTACGTCTCCAGCCCCTCCACAATGTCTTCCTTGCTCTTGAGCTTGCCCTGGGCCATCCAGCCGCCCATCTCCTGACCGGCAGCGGCAAAGTTCGCCGCGTGGTCCATCACCACAAAACCTTCCATGCGCGCACGATTGACCAGCAACGACAAGTAGTTGGCCGGGCCTTTTACCGCTTCCTTGTTGTTGTACTGGCTGATGGCGCCGCAGATCACCACCCGCGCTTTCAACGCCAGGCGGCTGAGCACGGCGTCGAGAATATCGCCGCCGACGTTATCGAAATACACGTCCACACCTTTGGGGCATTCGCGCTTGAGGGCCGCGGGCACATCCTCGCTTTTGTAGTCGATGGCGGCGTCGAATCCCAGCTCATCCACCAGGAATTTGCACTTGTCGGCGCCGCCGGCAATGCCGACCACACGGCAACCTTTGATCTTGGCGATCTGCCCGGCAATGCTGCCCACCGCACCCGCCGCGCCAGAGATCACCACGGTCTCGCCAGCCTTGGGCGCTCCGGTGTCCAGCAAGGCGAAATACGCGGTCATGCCGGTCATGCCCAGCGCGGACAGGTAGCGTGGCAGTGGCGCCAATTTTGGATCGACCTTGTAGAAACCGCGCGGTTCGCCAAGGAAGTAATCCTGCACACCCAAGGCGCCATTCACGTAGTCCCCGACCGCAAATTTGGGGTTGTTCGACGCAATCACTTTGCCTACGCCCAATGCACGCATCACTTCGCCGATGCCGACGGGCGGAATGTAGGATTTGCCTTCGTTCATCCAGCCACGCATGGCGGGGTCCAGCGACAGGTATTCGTTACGCACCAGCACCTGCCCGTCCTGAGGCGTGCCTACCGGTACTTCCTGGTAGGTGAAGGTTTCCCGCGTGGCCGCGCCGACCGGGCGTTTGGCGAGCAGGAATTGGCGGTTGGTCTGGGCGGTCATGGCAGGGACTCTTCAGGAAATGAGCCTAGAGTGATAGACCTTCAACGCCCCGCAGGCAAGACCCGCCGGGGGCGCGAATGCAGATTGATAGGCGCAGCTGATAGTGCTGACGCGTCGATCATGCTGTTGGCTAGACTGGCTACCCGGTTACTTTTCCCACAGGAAATCTCCCATGAGCATGACGTTTTCCGGCCAGGTTGCCCTGGTGACTGGCGCCGCCGCCGGTATTGGCCGCGCCACCGCGCTGGCGTTCGCTGCCGAAGGCTTGAAGGTTGTGGTCGCCGACTTGGACGTGGCGGGCGGTGAGGGCACCGTGGCGCTGATCCAGCAGGCCGGGGGCGAAGCGCTGTTTGTGCGCTGCAACGTCACCCAGGACGCGGATGTGCAGCAATTGATGGCGCAGACCCTCAATGCCTACGGGCGTCTGGACTACGCCTTCAACAACGCCGGCATCGAAATCGAAAAGGGCAAGCTGGCCGACGGCAGCGAAGACGAGTTCGATGCCATCATGGGCGTTAACGTCAAGGGCGTCTGGCTGTGCATGAAGCATCAATTGCCGCTGCTGCTGGCCCAGGGCGGCGGGGCCATCGTCAACACCGCGTCGGTCGCGGGCTTGGGTGCAGCGCCGAAGATGAGTATTTATGCAGCGTCCAAGCATGCGGTGATCGGCCTGACCAAGTCGGCGGCTATCGAGTACGCGAAGAAGAAAATCCGCGTCAACGCCGTGTGCCCGGCGGTGATCGATACCGATATGTTCCGGCGCGCCTATGAGGCCGACCCGCGCAAGGCCGACTTTGCCGCCGCCATGCACCCAGTGGGGCGCATCGGTAAAGTCGAAGAAATTGCCAGTGCGGTGCTGTACCTGTGCAGCGATGGTGCGGCGTTCACCACCGGCCAGGCTTTGGCCGTGGACGGTGGCGCCACCGCGATCTAGGACCTCGCGCCGCCCCCGATTCGAAAAGGTTTGGGGGCGTGTGGGGTTTTTCCACGGCTGGCACAGTGCCTTGTCAGAATGTGTATCACCAGGTAAATAACTCAATAAAATCAATACTTTAATAATTTTTCGTCGCCGGTAGGCGCAAGCTTCTGTGCTTAACTGCCCTGGGTTGAATAACAGACAGTTCAAGTGAGTGGCTCATGGATTTAGGGATCGATCGACAAGCCCTTGTACCGGTGGTGCAGCAAATCGTCAGCGCAGTGGCAGAGTGGATTCGCAAGAGCGGGGTGAGCCCCGGTACACGCCTGCCGTCCATCCGGCAATTGGCGCTGGATAACCTGCTCAGTCAGTCCAGTGTGATCGAAGCGTTCGAGCGCATGGTTGCCCAGGGCTTGCTGGCATCGAAGCAGGGCTCGGGGTTTGTGGTCGCCCAGCCGCCGGTCTCCCATGAGCGCCCATGGTATGAGGGTGCGGAGCAGGCCTGGGGCGCTTTTGCCGATAATCCGCTTGGCGAGTTGAAACTGGGGTGTGGTTGGCTACCGGACGGCTGGCGCGAAAGCGACGACATCAGCTACGCCATCCGCGAAGTCGCCCGTACCGACACCGCTGGCCTGTTCAACTACAGCACGCCGCTGGGGCTGCCGGCACTGCGTGAGCAACTGCTCAAGCGCCTGACTCGGCTGCGCATCCCCTCAAGCCTTGACCGAATCCTCACCACAGCAGGAGCCAGCCATGCCCAAGACCTGCTGATACGTACGCTGCTCAAGCCCGGCGATTGCGTCGTGGTGGAAACCCCGGGGTATGGCAACCTCTATCGGCAACTGGCCTTCCAGGGGGTGACCTTGCTGCAGGTACCCCGCACTCGGGGCGGCCCGGACATTGCGGTGCTGGAAGCCTTGTTGCGGCAGCATCGGCCCAAGTGCCTGTTTATCAACAGCCTGTATCACAACCCCACCGGTACCAGCCTGAGCCGCGAGGTGGCCGCGCGTCTGCTGGAGCTGGCCCACCGCGAGAACTTCCTGATCATCGAGGAAGACGTGCAAGGCGACCTGCAACATGCCAGTTGCACAAGGCTTTCGGCGTTGCCCCACGATGACCGGGTAATCTACGTCGCGAGCTTTTCCAAGACCTTGAGCAGTGCGTTGCGGGTGGGCTACCTCAGCGCCAGCAAGGCGCTTGTTACCCAATTGGCCAGCCTGAAGACCTTGACCGGTTTCGGCACTTCGCGGTTTGCCGAGGCGGTGGTCACGACCTTGCTGGCCAATGGAACCTATCGCAAATGGGTGCAGCGTCTGCGCAAGCGGCTGAACACTCAAATGGCGGCCACGTTGCAGGTGCTGGAGGATGAAGAGTGGGAGGTGTTCGCCGTGCCGTCCGGCGGCATGTTCCTGTGGGCGCGGCCGGGGGCGGGGGAGCCTTCGCGTTTGACGGCCTGCGCCCAACGACTGGGCGTGTTGCTGTCACCGGGGGCATTGTTCAGCCCGACCGGCGAGCACAGTGACTGGCTGCGCATCAACGTGGCGTACGCAGGCGATCAGCGCGCGCTGGCGCTGTTCCGCGACATGGGGCCCGCCAGATCGACCTCGACCATTCTGAAAACGACGAGTATGTAGCTTTTTGCCATTATTCCGGCGCCAGCGTCTTGTGCTCCGTACCCTGGGGTTGCCAATCTCACGACTGGTCAACCGGGTGCAGAGGATTCAAGTGCAATGATTTCGGCCATGCAACGACGTTTCGCCAACCTGGGTATGGCAAAAAAACTGGGCCTGGGGTTTGCCCTGGTGCTGCTGCTGACGGCGCTGATTGCGGCCATTGGCGTGTGGTCCCTGCAAACCGTTGGGCAGCGTTTTGAAGGCCTCAAGGCTATGTCGTCGCTCAACAGCGGTTTGCTCAAGGTGCGCCTGATCGAACAGGACTACGCCCTGCATGCCGACCCCAAGGCCGTGGATGCCCTGCACGAAAGTGTCGACGCCTTGACGGCCCTGGCGACCCGCCTGAAGGCGCAATCGGCTGCCAACGTATCGGTGATGACGGATGTGGAGCAGGCCCTGGCCGCCTACCGCCAGGCGTTCGATCAGTTTGTCGAGTTGACCCAGACCAAGGACCTGGCACTGGAAATGGCCAGTTGGTCGGTGTCTAGCGTGGCGAACAACCTCGATGTGCTGCAGGCCGGCCTGGCGGACGACGGCGCCTATGGCCTCAAGGAGAGCCAGGGCAAGGAGGGCGCTGAGTTCATCGAGCAGGCGGGGCAGGTCAGCCAGGTTTCGCGCTTGATGCTGCAAGCCATGAACGAAGCGCGTGTGCGCTTGGACCAGAGCCGCAAGGTGAGCGACGACGACGCCGAGCAAGGCAAGATCGAGCAGGCGGACCAGGCCCTGGCCCAGGTCGAGCAGTTGAAGACCTCGGTCAAGGATCCTGGCTACCAGACGGTGCTCAATGAAGTCAGCGGGCATATCGCCGCGTTCAGCGAAAAACTGGGCGAATACACCGGCCTGCTGGCCCAGGAAAAGACGGTCTACAAGCAGCTCAATGATCGCGCGGCCCAGGTGGTCAGCCGGGTCAACCAGGCCTACGACGCCGAAGACCAGTCGATGCAGGCACAATTGAACAAAAGCGCTCTGCTGATCATCGGCTCGTCGGCCCTGGCGCTACTGGTGGGGCTGATTGCGGCCTGGGTGATCACCCGCTTGATCGTCACGCCGTTGCGCCGTGTGATCGCAGTGGCCCAACAGATTGCCGCAGGTGATCTGAGTGGCCGGATGGAGGTCAGCCGCCGTGATGAAATCGGCCAGTTGATGCAGGCCATGCAGCAGATGGGCAATGGCCTGAGCCATATGGTCAGCGGGCTGCAGGCCGGTATCGAACAACTGGCCAGTTCGGCCCATTCGCTGTCCAGTGTCACCGAACAAACCAATGTCGAGGTCAGCAGCCAGAAGGAGGAGACCGAGCAGGTGGCCACGGCGATGAACCAGATGACCGCCACCGTGCACGATGTGGCGCGCAATGCCGAAGAGGCGGCGCAAGCCGCGCAGACGGCGGACGACAAGGTCGACAGCGGCCAGCAGGTGGTACGTCAGAGTTTGCAGCGGATCGAGTTGCTGGCGACATCCAGTACCAGCGCCAGTGCCAGCATCGAAAGCCTGAGTGAGGAGATCCAGAACATTGGCACCGTGCTGGGGGTGATCAAGAGTGTGGCCGAGCAGACCAACCTGCTGGCCCTCAACGCCGCCATTGAGGCGGCCCGTGCCGGTGAGCAGGGGCGTGGCTTTGCAGTGGTCGCCGATGAAGTGCGGGCCCTGGCCAAGCGTACCCAGCAGTCCACCGAAGAAATCGAGCGTCTTGTCGGCACATTGCGCAGCGCAGCGCAGTCATCCGTGCAGCAGATTCAACACAGCGGCGAGTTGGTAAAACTGGCGGTCAGCGACACGCTGGAAACCGAAAGTGCCCTGGGCAGCATTGCAGTGGCGGTGTCGCTGATCCAGCAGATGAACCAGCAGATCGCCGCTGCGGCCGAGCAGCAAAGTTCGGTGGCCGAAGAGATCAATCGCAGCGTCACCAGTATCCGCGCCAGCGCCGATCAGTCCGCATTGAGCATGCAAGGCAATGCCGCGTCGAGTATCCAACTGGCGCAATTGGGGGCAGAGCTCAAGGGCATGGTGGGGCACTTTCGCCTTTGATCGCCGCTGACACGCGGCGATCATGGGGCCGGGCGATCAGGCGTTGTTGGCCAGGAAGGTCAGCAGCGCTTCATTGACATACTCCGGGTTTTCCCGGGCGCTGATATGGCCTGCCTGCGGGATCAGGATCAGGCTGCAGCCGATCAGGTCGGCCATTTCCTGTGCTTCGGCCGGCGGCCGCGGCGTGTCGAACTCGCCGCACATCACCTGGGTGGTGTCGGTGTCCAGGCGCGGCAGTTGTTCCAGCACATCCTCACGGCTGAAAATCAACCGGCCCAAGGGCACGATGCTGTCCAGCAGGCGTTCGCGGGAGTGCGCCTGCAGCGACGTGCGAAAGTCCTGATACAGCGCGGATTCACGGTCGATGCCCGGACGGAAGAAGATCGGCGCGATCACGTCCAGAAGCGGCTCGGGAATGGCGCCGGCGTCTTCGATCATCTTGAACAGTGAAAAATAGTACTGGCGCGTGGCCTCGGGCTCGGCGCCCAGGTAGGTGTCCATCAGCACCAGGCTGTTGACGCGTTGCGGCGCCAGCAGCGCCAGGCGTGCACCCCACATGCCGCCCACTGAGAGCCCCACCAGGTTGATCTGTTCGATATCCAGGTGATCCAGCAACGCCAGGGTCTGGCGCGCCAGGTCGTCAAGGGAGTGGGTTTGCGCGGGCAACGGGCCCGATTCGCCATGGCCCCACAGCTCGGGGACGATCACACGGTACTGGTGTGACAGCGCCTCGATCTGCGGCGCCCACATCTCAGCGCCCCACAGGTAGCTTGAGCCCAACAGGACGACGGGGCCGGTGCCCTGGTCGATGTAGTGCAGCGGTTGTCCATCAATGACGGCGACAGGCATAGCAGGCCTCTGACTTCACGGAGTGAGGGCACTTTTTTACGCGAGTCGGGGGCGGGGGGATAGGTGCAAAGTGATGGCATGTGCCGATGGGGGCGTGGTGAGCGGGCAAGCCCGCTCACCACAGGCAATCAGTCGTAGATGACGCGTTTTTTCCACTCGGCGTCGGTGTCGGCCACTTTCAGGCCTTCGGTCAACTCGTTGACCTCGTCTTCGGCCGGCTTGCTGTTGGTCAGCACCGTGGAGTTGGCACGGGCCAGTTGCGCTTCCAACTGCTGCAACTGCGCGCTGTAGACCACTGGCTCCGGTTGTTTGCGCAGGTACTGCACGCCACGTTCGAACGCCAGGCGCGCCTGGCCAGGTTGGCCTTGTTGCAGCGCGTGCTGGCCAAGGTTGTTGAAGAATTCGATGTGCAGCAGCACCAGGATATGGCGGATTTCCTTGATCCAGTGCTTGGCCTCGTTGGCCGGCAGGAAACCATCCTGGGCCGCGCGGGTGACCTGGCCGTGCAGGGCTTCGAGCAGGAAGCGCACATCCTTGGCCTTGGCTTCGGTCTGGATCGGGGCGGGCGGGTTGTTCACCGGAATCGATTCGCCCTGGGCCACCAAGGCATTGAGTTCGGTGATCCGCGCCTTGGCCGTTGCGCTGGTTTTGTTGAGGTTGAGCAGGCGCTGGTTGACGTTGAGTTCCAGGCGAGTCAGCAACAACTTGAGTGCCGGGGTCATCAATTGGCCAGGGAACGTCTCGGTGATTTCACCGCAACGGCGCAGCCGATCGTTGAGTTCGATCTCGGTGCGCTTTTTCTCCAGCTTGTTGTTTTCCACCACATGGTTCATGTAGCCAATGGCGATCAGTATTGCGATCCCGGCTATTACCAGCAGGGCGATCATGAGTGGTGTCACCGGTGTGACCTCTTTGTAGGGTTTGCTGTGGAGTGTAGTGACTGGGCTATCCGGGGGATAGGGCTGATCGACCAGTTACCCAGGTAGATGCGTCTATATAGGTAAGGGTTCCCTGAGTAGATGCACATTGCCATCATTTGCCGAAGCGAACTATAACGTCTTGTCGGGCGCCAGAATATAGGCGTCAAGGCCCAGACGGGCAGAATGCCCCCATCGGCCCGATAAGCAGGGCGAAGTCATTGATTTTAATAAATTTATCCTTGGGGGTTGACGACCTTTCAATCCATCCATAGAATGCGCGCCACTTAAAGCGGAAAGCACACAGCGAAACGCGATAAGTAGTGAATGTTGTACGTGTGTCCCCTTCGTCTAGTGGCCTAGGACACCGCCCTTTCACGGCGGTAACAGGGGTTCGAGTCCCCTAGGGGACGCCAATAAGCGGGAATAGCTCAGTTGGTAGAGCACGACCTTGCCAAGGTCGGGGTCGCGAGTTCGAGTCTCGTTTCCCGCTCCAAATTTAAGCAGTGCTGCTTTCGGGCGGCACTGAGTGAAACCAGGGCATGATCTTCGGATTTAACCTCTGGACACTGAAATACACACCATGTGTTTCAGTTGTGTGTCCCCTTCGTCTAGTGGCCTAGGACACCGCCCTTTCACGGCGGTAACAGGGGTTCGAGTCCCCTAGGGGACGCCATTTGCGGGAATAGCTCAGTTGGTAGAGCACGACCTTGCCAAGGTCGGGGTCGCGAGTTCGAGTCTCGTTTCCCGCTCCAATTTAAGCAGTGTGGCCTTCGGGCGGCACTGAGTGAAACCAGGGCATGATCTTCGGATTTAACCCCTGGACACTGGAATACACACCATGTGTTCCAGCTGTGTGTCCCCTTCGTCTAGTGGCCTAGGACACCGCCCTTTCACGGCGGTAACAGGGGTTCGAGTCCCCTAGGGGACGCCATTTGCGGGAATAGCTCAGTTGGTAGAGCACGACCTTGCCAAGGTCGGGGTCGCGAGTTCGAGTCTCGTTTCCCGCTCCATATTCAACGAAAACGCCGATCAGAGATGATCGGCGTTTTTGTGTGTGCTTGATTTATAGCCACGAAAAAAGCCCGCCATTGCGGCGGGCTCGTTCGGCTATCAGAGCGTGGGCAACTGCCCGATGCGCCCCATCATTTCAGTCACGATCTGCAAGTCCAACAAGAACTGGTCAACCGTCTTGAACTCATTGTCGGTGTGCCCGGTGTACTTCACTTCCGGGCGCGCCAGGCCAAATTGCACGCCATTGGGCAATTCATGCACCGAGGTAGCACCGGCCGACGTACCGAACTTGTGCTCCATCCCCAGGTTTTCACTGGCCACCGCCAGCAGGGCCTTTACCCACTCGCCTTCCGGGTTGCGGTACATCGGTTCCGCCACTGAATAGGTGAAGTCCACCTTGACCTTGGTTTTCTTGTCCCAGGCACTGAGCTTGTCGGCAATCTCTGCCTTGAGCTTCTCTGGAGACTTGCCCTTCGGCACGCGCAGGTTCACAGCCAGTTTGAAAGCTTTGTCATCCAGCCCTACAAACGTCAGCGAGGTGGTCAGCGGCCCCATGAACTCATCGGAGAAGCCCACACCCAACTTGCCACCCAGGTAATCCAGGCCCCAGTTGTCGGCCGCATAACGCGCCGCGTCGGTGATGTGGTTGTGCTTGAGGGCGATCTTGCCGTCAACGCTGTAGATCAATTCCAGCATGCGCGCCACCGGGTTGATGCCCGACTCGGGTTCCGAGGAGTGCGCCGACACGCCCGTCACCGTCAGCTTGACCTCTTTGCCAACCACTTTGGCGGCCACTTCAAAATCAGCGCCGTTGGCTTTGACGTACTGAGCGCCGGCGGTTTGCAGGCTGGCGGCCAATTCGGCAGGTTTGTCCGAGATAAAAGTGGCCACCGATGCTGACGGGATTTGATTGGTGGCCATGCCGCCGGTCATTGAGATGATCTCTGCACCTTTGCCTTCACCCTTGCGGCGGGGGAAGGTGGCCATGACGGTGCCGTAGCCTTTCTCGGCAATCACGACGGGGTAGCCGCCATCCAGCGCCAGGTTGTACTGGGGCGTCGGGTTCTTTTCGAAGTAATAGGGGATCGCGTCGCCAGAGGTTTCTTCGGTGGTGTCCACCAGCAGTTTGAAATTACGCGCCAGCGGCAGCTTTTCTTCCTTGATCACCTTCATGGCATACATCGCCACCACGATGCCGTTCTTGTCATCCTCGGTGCCGCGGCCGTACATGCGGTCGCCGATCAGCGTGACCTTGAACGGGTCGAGCTTGGTGCCATCCTTGAGCACCCAGTTCTCCGGCGTCACCGGCACTACGTCGGCGTGGGCGTGGATGCCCACCACTTCATCGCCGCTGCCTTCCAGGGATATTTCGTACACGCGGTTGTCGATATTGCGGAAGTTCAGGTTGAAGGCTTTCGCCAGGTCCTGGATCTTGCCAGCGATCTTGATGAATTCCGGGTTTTTGTACTGGGGCACGCCGTCAATGTTGAACGTCGGGATTTCCACCAGCTCACGCAGGGTTTCGGTGGCGGCCTTGCCGTACTTCACGCGGGTGTAGATGCCGAGCAGGCGGTGGATGTCGTTCTGCTGGTCGGCGGTCAGGGTTTTGTTGTCGAGGAAAGCATTGATCGACGGCGCCAGGTCGCCCTTGTTCAGTGTGCCGAGGAACCCGCGAAAATCGGTGACGGATTTTTCGTTGAAGCTCTTGAGAATCGCCGCGCTTTGATCCGGGGTGATATTGGCCAAGGCAGGGGTGGTAATCGCCGACAGGCTCGCCGCGAACAGGGTGGCAGCTGCCAGTTGCTTGAGTGGGAAGTGCATTGCTGGAGCATTCCTTTGCAGGTGGTAGGTAGGAGGTTTCTGACCAAATCGTCAGAAACATTTCCACACACTACCACTAGTCAGGTGCGCGTCGTCAATGCTGGCCCGGATGCGGCTCAGGGTATGCGTCCGTGACCTTCAACGCCTTGGCGTAAGGCCCATCCCACAGTTGTTGGTGCAGTTGCCCCACACGCTTGGCCATCGTTTCGTTGCGCATCACCACTTCCAGGTTGCGCGAATTATCCAGGTAACCACCCAGCCAATTGCTCGTACCGATCCAGGCGACTTGCCCATCGACTTCCATCGTCTTGCTGTGAATCACTCGTGCGTAAGGGATAAACCCTTGCCTGGCCTCGGGCAGGGTGACGATCTTGACCTGCACGTTGGGCAACACCGCCAGGCTTTTGAGGTAGGGCAGTTCCAGCTTGTCGGTGTTCCAGTTGGAGACCATCAGCTTGACCGACACCCCGCGTGCCGCCGCAGCACGCACGGCATTGTCGATGACTGCGTAATACGGGCGGGTTCGATCAGGTCCGTAGGACAGGGGGGCATAGTCCAGCAGTTGCACCCGTACTTCCTTTTGCGCTTCGCCCAGCAGGCGCGGCAGTTCCAGCTGAGAATCACCCACCCCCGGCGGGTTGTACTGTTGCGGGCTGGCGACCAGGTAGTTGCCGGTGCGCGCAGGCGCTTGGCTTGCCGCAGGCAATGGCACCGGTTTGTGGTCGGCGAGGGCGGCCTGGGCTTGCCAGTCCTGATTGAAGATCGCCTGAACCTGACGGGCTACCGTTGCATCGCTGATGCGCAGCCCGGTTTCGTGGATATGTTCCAGGGAGCGCCAATCGAAATTCTGACTGCCGACAAACGCCTGCTTGCCGTCCACCACCATGTATTTGGCGTGGATGATCCCACCGCTCAGTTGCCCGTACGCCAGGACGCGGAAGGTCAGGTTGGGGATGGCACGCAAGCGCTCCAGGGTGGATGCCTCTGACAGCTTGATGCCTTTTTCTTCGAGCAAAAAGCGAATCTTCACACCGCGTTTGCCGGCGGCTTCCAGGTGGTCGATGACGCTGTCCATCACCGAACCGGGGTGGTCGGCGGCGTAGAACTGGCCGATGTCGATGCTGGTTCTTGCGCCGTCGAACAACTCGATCCACACCGGGCCGGGCTGGCGCAGGTCGGCAGTGCCCAAGGCTGTATCCACGGGCACGGTGTGCACCAGTTCAAACCCCGGAATCGTAAACTGCGCCTGGGCCAATGGGCAGAGGAGCAAGCCGGCGAAGCTTGCATGACGCAACGTAGAGGAGAGGGACATAAGGTTCTCGATCAGAAAAAAAGACGGGCGCATTGCGCGCCCGCCTGAACGATTACGCCGTGCGGCTGTGCAGCGCCGTCGGCACCAGGTGCGGCACTTCGCTCTGTACGCGGGCGCCGGTGGCAGCGCGGATCAGCAGGATCTTCAGCTGATCGTTGATGCGCTCCAGGCTGTCCTGGAAGAAGTTGTGGAACACCACGCAGAACAACGCGATGGCGATGCCCAGCCCGGTGGCGAACAGGGCCGTACCGATACCCCCGGAGATCTGCCCTGGGTCGGACACGCCCGCCGAAGCCAGTGCCTTGAAGGTGTCGATGATGCCGAGGATGGTCCCCAGCAAGCCCAGCAAGGGGGCGGCGGTGGTGATGGTCTCGATGATCCACAGGCTACGGGCCAGCGGGGCGCGGGTGGTCAGGTACTGGGTTTCGATCACGTCATCCAGGTCCTTGCGAGAGCCCTGGCTGGCTTTTTGTGCCAGCACCGGCAACACCATGCTCAGTGGCAGGCTGTCGCGGCGGGTGAGGCTGTCGGGCAAATCGCGTTCGCTGTGCACATGGGCACCCAGCACTTCGTTCAGCGCGCGGGCTTGACGGCGCACATAGGCGAAGTAGAGACCGCGCTCGATGGCGATAAAGATGGCGATGGCCATCGCGGCATACATCACATAAAAGGTGATGTCGTGGAGCACATTCATGTCCATGTTCATTTACCTCGCAGTTAGAAATTGGCTTCCAGGGAAACCGTCACGGTGCGTTCCAGGCCCACGATGTAGGCCGGGTCGCCATCGCGGAAACCGCTGTAGCTGGCCGCGTTGGTCTTGGTGGTGTACACGCCGTCCAGGTACTTCTTGTCGAACAGGTTGTCGACGTTCAGGCGCAGGGTTGCGTCCTTGACCACCTTCTTGTCCACCGGCAGGTAGATACCGGCGCCGGCGTTGAACACGGTGCGCCCGGAGATGGCTTCGTCATTGGTCAAGTCGCCGTAGAGCTTGCTGGTGTACTTGCCGCCGAAGGTGCCGTAGAAGCGCCCATCGTCGTAGCCGATGTTGGCCGCCAGCATGTTTTTCGGCACGTTGGCGAACTGCTTGCCGCTGGTGGGCAGCAGGATCGCTTGGCCGGCGTTGTACACCGTGAGGTCGTCTTGCTGCTCGGCCTTGGTGTAGGTGTAGGAGGTGTAGTAGTTGAAATGGTTGGGCAGCAGGCCGCTCCACTCAAGCTCGATACCGCTGTTGTTGACGGCGCCGGCGTTGATGTCGGCGAAGTCGCCGTTGATGTCCCTGGATGACACTTGGCGATCCTTGAACTGCATGTAGAACAAGGTAGCGGCCACGGTCATGTCGTCATTGGTGTAGCGCCAGCCCAGTTCGTGGTTCCAGCTGGTTTCCGGCTTGGCGTCGATGGAGCCGGCGCCCTTGTCGTACAGCACGTAGTTCTGCGGGATACGCATGTTGCGCGACAGGCTGTAGAACAACTGGTCACGCTCATCCAGCTGGTACTTGAGGCCGACGTTGGGCAGCAGCTTGTTGTAGGTCTGGCTGCGTTTTTCCGCTTGCTCGGTGAGGCTGCCGTGGTTGGTGCCGTCACGCTTGACGTTCATGTAGGCCAGGCCCGCGACCAGGGTCCAGTCCGGGTTGATGTACCAGGTGTCCTGGGCCCAGACCTTCTGCGCCGGGGTCACGGTAAAGCGGTCGCGACCCTGCACGGTGTTGCCGTTGGCATCCACCACGGCATCGCCGTCCGGCCAGGTGTCGCTCGGCTTGCCGCTGTTTTTGAGGGCAATGAACGGTTGGGTCTGGCTCTGGCGAGCGCGCTCGTACCAGTAGCCGAATTGCAGGCTGTGCTCTTCCAGGTCCCAGTTCAACTTGGTGGTGATACCCGGGCGCCAGGTCTGGGTGCGCGAAGGGCGGTAGTACACGCCGGTGGTGGAGGAGCCATCAGCGTTGTACTGCGCTGCGGTTGGCAGGTTGCTCAGGTCAAAAATGCCACCCGCGTTCGAGCCCCTGTTGAGCGCGTAGCTGGAGGAACCCACGCCGCTGCCATTGCCCCAGTAGTAATACGGGATCACCGACAGGGCCAGGTTGTCGGCCAGTTTGAACTGGGTGTTGAGCACGCCGGTAAAGGTCTGGAACGGGTTCTGCGCCAGGGCGTAGTAACTGTTGACCTTGCCGTTGCTGCCCACTGTCGGCGTGGCCGGGTAGGGGTCGTACTTGCGGCCGTTCTGCTGGTACTGGGCCTTGGTCAGTTGGCTGTAACTGTTGTTGTCCTGCTCGTGGTACTTGAGGATCAGGTTGGCGGTGTTGCCGTTGCCGGCATCGAAGAAGCTGTTCCACTCCACCTTGTCTGCACGCACGGCACCCGAGCCGCGCCACATGTCACCTTCGGTATGGGACACCGACAGCCAGTTGCTCAGGCCGTTGACTTCACCGGTGTTGAGCCGCGCAAAGGTCTTGCGCGTGGCGTTGCTGCCCATGATCTGTTTGACGAACGCGCCGGTTTCCTTGGTGGGGCGAATCGTCACGATGCCGATGTTGCCGCCGCTGGAACCGATGTGCGGGCCGTCGGCTTCGGCCGAGCCCTGGGTGACGAAGATCTGCTCGATGTTCTCCGGGTCGCCCAGCAGGTTGGAGTACAGCGCGTAGTTGCCCGAGTCGTTGATCGGCATGCCGTCCACCGACATGCCCACCTGGTCGGAGTTGAGCCCGCGCATGGTGAAGCGAAAGCCCGACAGGCCGGTGTTGTCCTCGCTGGAGATGTTCAGGCCCGGGGTGTACTTGAGCTTGTCGATCGCGTTGCCGGTGGCGGTCTGTTTATCCAGCGCCTCCTTGGTCACGGTGGAGCGGCCCTTGATGCTTTCTTCCTGCACCATATAGCCGCCACCTGCCGTGGCCTTGCCCTGTACGCCGATGGTGCCGACGTCGCTGTCGCCGGTGTCGGCCATGACCATGCCGTGGCCCATGCTTGCGGCAACGAGTGCCAGATGAATCCGTGTGAACCTCATCACTGTCGTCCTGGTGTCGGGTGCTTATTGCACGCTGTAGTTGAAGGTGGCGGTGAAGCGCTGCTCGTTGCGCCCCCCGAAGGCTTGCTCGGGGAACGGCTTGACTTGCTTGATACGGCGCAAGCTGTTGGTGGCGGCTCGGTTGAGCAACATGCTCGACGCCTGGGTTTGCAGGCCCGAATCGAGGACTCGACCCTGGCGGTCTACCAGCAGCCAGATCACCACTTCGCCGCTGGGGCGTTCGAGGGACGCCTGGCGACCGGTGGGGTACTGCTTGTAGGTGTCCAACTCATTGCGCAAACCCTTGAGGTAACCGCCTTCCAGCGCCTGGCCATCGACCTTGGGTGGTGCGGGCGGAGCCGGTGTGGGCGCGGCCTGGGCCACCGCGGCGGGTGCCGGTTTGGCGGCCACGGGCGGTGTGGGTGTGGGGGTTGGCTTGGCCACCACAGGCTTGGCCACGGGTTTGGGCTTGGGTTCAGGCTTGGGTTTTGGCAGTGGTTTGGGCGGCGGCGGCGGTGGGGCCGGCTCGGCCTCTTCATCCTCGATCACCGGTGGTGGTGGCTCTTGTTCCACCACGGGCTCGGGGATCACTTCTGGCTCGGGCTCGACCAATGCCAGCTCCACCGCCGACTCGTCATACACCGGCTCGACCTTCAAGGTTTGTGACTGGATGCCCATCGCAATGAGCACCAGGGCGATCAGGGCCGGCACACTGCCCAGCAACTGACGCGCACGAAACAAGACGTACATGATCAGGACTTGCGCGTGGCGATGGACACGGAGGTGAAGCCACCCAGGCGCAGGGTGTCCATCACTTCCACCAGGCGCGAAACCTCCACGCCCTTGTCGCTGTTAACGATGATGGTTGACTTGGTGTCGGGCTTTTCCGCGGCCTTCAGCGCCGGTACCAGGGCGTCGACCGTGAGGTCCTTGCCATCGAGCTGCAGTTGGCCCGCAAGGCCCAGGGTGAGGATGAATTTGTTCTGCGGCTTGAGCTGTTGCGAACTGCTGGCGCTGGGCAGTTGGGTCTTCATGCCAAGGGCCGGAATCACGTTCAGGCTCACCAGTACGAAAAACACCAGGAGGAACATCATCACATCGATCATCGGGATCAGTTCGATGTGCGCCTTGCGTTTTTTCGGTTCGTCCCAGGTTCTCATTCCGTTACCCCGTTGTTGAATTAGGGGCGACACGCTAACAACCAAAAATGACCGATTGGTTAACTTTAATTGACGTTTTGAGGGCTCTAGGATGGGGGTTTCAAGTGACTCTGAAGTCATTTTGGTGACGTAACGAAACTGAAACCCGAGAGGACCATTCTCAAAAACTTTACATTGAGGGCCCGAAGGAATGAGTAGCGAACTGCCACATCTACCCACCCCGCGACTGCTATTGCGGCCCCTGGAAACACACCAGGCCCAGACGTTATGCAGCCTCGCCAACGACCCCAAGATCGCCGATAACACGGCGACCATTGCGTCGCCCTACACCCTGCAGACCGCGCTGGATTTTATCGACGGCATGCAGGAGAAATACCGTTCGGCGAACCTGTTGAGCCTGGGCGTCCATCGGCGCGACACCGGTGAATTGATCGGCATCGCCAGCCTGCGCATCAACCCGGCAAACCTCTACGGGCACCTGGGTGGCTGGGTGGCGGCGCACGCGCGCAACCAGGGGTATGCCGCCGAGGTCGCAACGGCATTGATGGACTACGGGTTTGCCGAGTTGGGCTTGTATCGCGTGGGCAGCCAGTGCTTTAGCCGCAACAAGGAATCGGCGCGGGTCATGGAAAAAATCGGCCTGCGCTACGAAGGCTGCCTGCGTGGCGCGTTTCTCAAGAATGGCGTGCATGAAGACATGCTGGTGTTTGCCGCCCTGCGTGAGGACTGGGAGTTCTCGCTATGAGTGATGCCGTTGATCATGGGCGACGCCGGGTGCTTGCAGGCCTGGCCGTGGCCACCACTTTTTCGATCCTCAGCCCGTTCGCCCGCAGTGCCGGGGTGGACTACCCGTTCACCCTCGGCGTGGCCTCCGGTGATCCACTGCCGGATGGGTTTGTGCTTTGGACGCGCCTGGCGCCACTGTTCAATGACGCCGATGGGCGTGGGGGCCTGCGTCGAGCGGTGCCGGTGCGTTGGCGGGTGGCCAGCGATGCAGCGATGACGCGCATCATCAGGCAGGGCGAGGTGATGGCAACCGAGCGCTTTGCCCATTCCGTGCATGTGGAGGTGGCGGGGCTGGAGGCGGGCAGGCCGTATTGGTACCAGTTCGAGGGGTTGGGGGCGCAGAGCCCGGTGGGGCAATCGCGTACGGCGCCGGCGGCGCAGGCGATGGTGTCGGCGCGCTTGGGGTTTGTCTCTTGCTCCCATTGGGAGCGCGGCTATTTCAGCGCGTATCGCCACTTGGCTGCGGAGCAACCGGACCTGGTGTTTTTCCTGGGCGACTACATTTACGACAGTTCTTACGCGGCAGACTCGGGCAAGATCATTCGTCCCCATGGCAGCGGCAACGCGGTGAGCTTGAGCGACTATCGCAACCGCTACGCCTTGTACAAAACCGATCCGGACCTGCAGAGCCTGCACGCGGCGGCGCCGAGCGTGGCGACCTGGGACGATCACGAAGTACAGAATGACTACGCCAACCGCTGGTCCCAGGACCCGAAGATCCCGGTGGCGCAATTTTTACAGCAGCGCGCGGCGGCTTATCAGGCCTACTACGAGCACATGCCCCTGCGTGCCAGCAGCTTGCCCAAAGGCCCGGACATGCGCATCTTTCGGCGTCTGGACTACGGTCGGTTGGCCCGCTTCCATGTGTTGGACGGTCGGCAGTATCGCTCCGAACAGCCGTGCATCCAGGCCAATGGCAGCCATCAGGGGCATATCGCCGACAACCTGTGCCATGACCTGCGCGACCCTGGGCGCACCATGCTGGGTTGGCAGCAGGAGGCGTGGCTCGACCAGGGTTTTGCCCAGTCGCCGGCGCAGTGGAACGTAATCGCCCAGGACTTGTTGGTGGCGCCGCTGACTCAGCGCGACTTGACCAACCACAAGCCAGGGCGGTGGACCGATGGCTGGGATGGCTATATGGCCAACCGCTCACGGATGCTGGCGTCGATCGAGCGTCATCGGGTGAAGAACCCGGTGTTCTGGGGCGGCGATATTCATTCGTTCTGGGCAAACGACCTGCATGCCGACGGCAGCAATCTGGAGTCGCCGGTTGTCGCCACCGAGTTCGTAGGCACTTCAGTCACATCCGATGGGCCGCCGTTCGACGCGTTCAGCAAGATCTTGCCGCTGAACCCCCATGTGAAGTTTTTCGACAGCCGACAGCGGGGGTATGTGTCGGTGGAGGTGCATGAGCACACGATGCTCACGCATTTTCGGGTTATCAGCGATGCCCGTGACCCGGCGGCAACGGTGTCGACCCTCAAGTCGTTTGTCGTAGAGCCCACCAGGCCCGGAGCTATTGCTGTGTAGTGATGTCGTAACGCACCGACAGCGCGCCTTTTTTCTCCGACAGGGCCAGGATCGTCACCTGGCCCAATTCGCTCAAGGCCTGCACATGGGTGCCGCCGCAGGCATACGCAGGCAAATCGCCGAAGCCGACTTCGCGGGTGCCGTCTTCCAGGGTTGTGTGACGCGGGTGGTCGGCGGCGATCCATTGGTTGATCTGCTGTTGAATGGCCTCGGCGTCCATGGTTTGCGCGGCCTCACCCCGGATAAAGGTGACCTTGCCTTCCCCCGGCCAGTGATGGGCCTTGATTGGCATCCAGCCCAGGGCTTCACCGGCATTGCCGATCAAGTGCCCGGCCGAATGCAGGCGGCTGTGCAGGGTGCGACGCTGTTCATCGACCCGCGCCGTGACTGGCCCTGTCGCCACTGGCTGGCTGACGTAGTGCACCACCCGGTCGGCCTCCTGAGTGACCCGCATGACCGGGCTATCGCCGAGCCAACCGGTGTCGAACGGCTGCCCGCCACCCTGGGGATGGAAAATCGTCGACTGCAAGGTCACCGCAAACAGCCCTTCGTGGGGTGTGCAACTGAGTACTTCCAGTTCGGCTGTCAGGTGGTCATGGGTGAAAAACAGGCGCTCGGTCATCAGGTACATCCGCATCAGGGTTTTGCGGGGAGTATAAATAGTGCCTGGATAGGTGATAATCCGCTCAACTATCAATGGACCTGTGCGTCATGAGCATCAATCTTCCGTTACCACTGTTGGGCGAAATGGCGATTTTCGTCAAAGTGGTGGAGACCGGTAGTTTCTCCGAAGCTGCCCGGCAAATGGGCGCTTCACCTTCTTCGGTGAGCCGCAGTATCTCGCGTCTGGAGAAAGCTTTGGCCACACGCCTGTTGCAGCGCACCACGCGCAAACTGCGGCTGAGTGAAGGCGGAGAAGAGGTGTTCAAGCGTTGCCAGGAGATGGTCAACGCGGCGCGTTCGGTGATGGAGATCAGCGGCCAGTTCACCCATGAAGCCGAAGGCCTGGTGCGGGTCAGCGTGCCCAAGGCGGTGGGGCGGTTTGTGATCCATCCCCATATGCCCGAGTTTTTGCGGCGTTATCCCAAGGTGGATGTGCAGTTGATCCTTGAGGATCGGCCGGTGGATCTGATCGACGACAACCTGGACTTGATCCTGCGTATTTCCGAAAGCCCGCCACCCGGTCTGGTCGGGCGGCCACTGTTCCCCATTGAACATCTGCTGTGCGCCACGCCGCAGTACCTGGCCGAGCATGGCACGCCTGGGCATCCCCATGACTTGCTGGAGCACAGCTGCATTTACCTGGGGGAAACCCCGGCGGATGCGCGTTGGAAGTTTCGCCAGGCGGGCAAGACGGTCACGGTTGGTGTGCGTGGGCGCTATGCGGCGAACCACACCGGCGTGCGGTTGGATGCGGTGTTGCAGCATGTGGGGATCGCCAGCTTGCCGTACTTCACGGCGCGCCACGCGCTGGAGGCGGGGACGGTGGTGCAGGTGTTGGCGCAGTGGGATTTTATTGCGTCGTACCATGGCGAGGTGTGGTTGCTGCATTCGCCGACGCGGTATTTACCGCCGAAGTTGCGGGTGTTTATTGATTATCTTGTGGAGTGTATGGCGCGCGAGCCGACACTGCGTCGCCGGTAGAAATGCGGTGCAAATGTGGGAGGGGGCTTGCTCCCGATTGCGGTGTGTCAGCTAACAAATTTATAGCTGACACACCGCAATCGGGAGCAAGCCCCCTCCCACATTTAGTTTTATGCAGGTCTGAAAAGTCAGTGCTTGCTTAGGTCGTCCGACATGGCCAGCAGCTGTTTTTCCTGGTTCCAGTCGAACGGTTCGTCGTTCTGTTCGGCTTCGAAGCGACGCTCTTCCAGGGCCTGGTACATGTCCAGTTCTTCATCAGGCATGAAGTGCAGGCAGTCACCGCCAAAGAACCACAGCAAATCGCGCGGGACCAGGTGGGCAATTTGCGGGTAGCGCAGGATGACCTGGCTCATCAGGTCCTGGCCCAGGTACTGGCTTTCGATCGGGTCGATCGGCAGCAGGGCGCGCAATTCGTCGAAACGCTCCAGGAACAGCGAATGGCTTTCCTCGGGAACCTGTTCGGCTTCGCCGACGGCAACCAGGATGCTGCGCAGGTGGTCGAGCAAGACGAGATGATCGGCAACGACGTTGGACACGAGATAAGTCCTCTAAAGCAAAAACGGGCGCGAGAGTATATAGCTCACGCGCCCGTTTTTATATGACCGCCTGGATCAGCGGATTTTACCCTCGGTGTGCGCCAGCTCTTCCTTGCTGAAATCATCCACATCGATCACCTTGCGCCGCGCCGCTTCGGCATCACGCAGGGTTTGCGCTTCGCCCGGTTGCAGCACGCCGGCTTCCAGTGCTGCGTCAATCGCGTGCTCGCCAGCCTTGGGTTTGACCTGGCCGCTCTTGAGCGCGGTGTGCAGTTTTTTCTGCAACGGGTGGCTGGCGCCCAGCAGGTCGTAGGCGTGTTGCAGGGCGCCCACCGGATCGTCCGCCGATTGTGGGCGATAGCAGCCGGCCAGCAGTTCTTCCAGGGTCGGGTCGCCCTTGGCGCGGCCGATCACCGCAGCCACTTCAGCGTCCAGCTTGTCGGAAGGCCCGGTATGGCGACGGCCAAACGGGAACACGATCACCCGCAACAGGCCACCCAGTACCTTGTTCGGGAAGTTGCTCAGCAGTTCATCCAGCGCGCGCTCCGACTGGCCGAGGCTTTCTTCCATGGCCCAGGCGAACAGCGGCTCAAGGTGGTCGGGCGAATCCAGGTCGTGATAACGCTTGAGCGCAGCAGAGGCCAGGTACATATGGCTCAGTACATCCCCCAGGCGTGCCGACAAGCGTTCGCGGCGTTTAAGTTCGCCGCCCAGCAGCATCATGCTCAGGTCGGCCAGCAGGGCGAACGCCGCGGCCTGGCGATTCAGCGCCCGGAAATAACCCTGGCTCAAGCGGTTGCCCGGGGCTTTTTCGAAGTGTCCGACGCCCAGGTTCAGCACCAGGGTGCTAGCGGCATTGCTCACGGCAAAACCGATGTGCTGCATCAGCAGGCCATCGAACTCCTTGAGCGCCTGGTCGTGGTCTTCGCGACCGGCCAGGGCCATTTCCTTGAGTACGAACGGATGGCAGCGGATGGCACCCTGGCCGAAGATCATCAGGTTGCGCGACAGGATATTCGCGCCTTCCACGGTGATGAAGATCGGCGCCCCTTGCCAGCTGCGGCCCAGGTAGTTGTTGGGGCCCATGATGATGCCCTTGCCGCCGTGCACGTCCATGGCGTGGCCGATGCACTCGCGGCCGCGCTCGGTGAGGTGGTATTTGAGGATCGCCGACAGCACCGACGGCTTTTCGCCCATGTCCACGGCGTTGGCGGTGAGCATGCGCGCACTGTCCATCAGCCAGGCGTTGCCGCCGATCCGTGCCAGGGCTTCCTGGATACCTTCGAAGGCCGACAGCGGCACGTTGAACTGCTCGCGAACCTGGGCGTATTGGCCGGTCACCAGGCTGGTGAACTTGGCCGCGCCAGTGCCCACCGCCGGCAGGGAAATCGAACGGCCTACCGACAGGCAGTTCATCAGCATCATCCAGCCCTTGCCGAGCATTTCCTGGCCGCCGATAAGGAAGTCCAGTGGAATGAAAACGTCCTTGCCGGAGTTGGGGCCGTTCATGAAGGCGGCGCCCAGCGGCAAGTGACGACGGCCGATCTCGACACCTGGCGTATCAGTGGGAATCAACGCCAGGCTGATGCCCAGGTCTTCCTCGTCGCCCAGCAGGTGGTCGGGGTCATGGGCCTTGAAGGCCAGGCCCAGCAGGGTCGCGACCGGGCCAAGGGTGATGTAGCGTTTTTCCCAGTTCAGGCGCAGGCCGAGGGTTTCCTTGCCTTCCCATTCACCTTTGCAGATCACTCCGGTGTCGGGCATGGCGCCAGCGTCGGAGCCAGCCAGCGGGCCGGTGAGGGCGAAGCACGGGATGTCATCGCCGCGAGCCAGCCGTGGCAGGTAGTGGTTGCGCTGTTCGTCGGTGCCGTAGTGCAGCAGCAGTTCGGCCGGGCCCAGGGAGTTGGGCACCATCACGGTGGAGGCCAGGTCGCCACTGCGGGTGGCGAGTTTCATCGCGACCTGGGAGTGGGCGTAGGCGGAGAAACCCTTGCCGCCGAACTCCTTGGGAATGATCAGGGCGAAGAAACCGTGGGTCTTGATGTGTTCCCAGGCAGCGGGCGGCAGGTCCATGGCCTGGCCGATTTCCCAGTCGCTGACCATGGCGCAAAGCTCTTCGGTGGGGCCGTCGATGAAGGCCTGCTCTTCTTCGGTCAGTTGCACCTTGGGGTAGGCCAGCAGCTTGTCCCAATCGGGGCGACCGCTGAACAGTTCGCCGTCCCACCACACGGTACCGGCATCGATGGCATCGCGCTCGGTCTCGGACATCGGCGGCAGGACTTTCTGGAACCAGCTGAACAGCGGCTTGGTGAAGTATTGGCGGCGCAGGTCCGGCAGCAGCAGGGGCGCGGCGACGGCAGCCAGCAACACCCAGAAGATCAGCAACAACCAGCCCGGCGCGTGACTCCACACGCCCATCGCCAGCAGGTAGACGGCGACCACGCCCAGGGCGGGCAGGGGCGCGGTGCGGCGGTGCGCCAGGTAGGCAATGCCCAGCACCAGAACCAGTATCCACAACAACAGCATATTCAATCCTCCGTGAAACCAGGGGCGAAACCACCCAGGAGCTTAGTCGGCATCCGAGCAAGCGGGTGATCAGGGTGTAACGAGATTTGGCCGATTCGTCGTTATCTCCATGGCCGGGCTGTGGTTAGACTCCAGGCTTCCTTCGGAGATAACGCTCATGGATACGTACCTGAGTCCCAGCCGCTTCATCGATAGTGACCACCCTGCGGTGGTGGAGTTCGCCGAAAAACATCGCGGTTCCAGCGCCGATCCCCGTGACCAGGCAGTCAGTCTTTATTACGCCGTGCGTGAGGCGATTCGCTACAACCCCTACACCTTCAGCCGCGATCCCGGCACCTTGAATGCCAGCTTTGCCCTGGCCACTGGCGAAAGCTATTGCGTGCCCAAGGCCACCTTGCTCGCCGCCTGCGCCCGGCACTGCGGCATACCGGCGCGGATCGGCCTGGCGGATGTGCGTAATCATCTGTCGACGCCGCGCCTGATCGCCTTGCTCAAAAGTGATGTGTTTGCCATGCACGGCTACACGGAGCTGTATCTGGACGGGCGTTGGGTCAAGGCCACCCCGGCGTTCAATCAACAGCTGTGCGAACTGTTCGATGTGCCGCCGCTGGAATTCGACGGGATCAATGACAGCGTGTTCCACGCCTTCAACCGCCAGGGCCTGCGCTCGATGGAATACGTGGTGGACCATGGGCAATTTGCCGACGTGCCCGAGGCGTTTTTCTTCGCGCATATCCGCCAGTGTTACCCCCATTTGTTTGGCCAGGACATGCCCGCGTTGCTGGGAGACATGCACAGCGATTTAAGCCGCGCGTGAACCGGCGTATGCTGCTGCGCTCACCACACAATAAGGCACGGTCATGCTGAAAATCTGGGGTCGTAAAAATTCATCAAACGTCAGGAAAGCACTGTGGTGCGCCGAGGAGCTCGGCCTGGACTATGAGGCAATTGATGCGGGCGGGGCTTTTGGTGTGGTCGACACGCCGCAATACCGGGCACTGAACCCCAATGGGCGGGTGCCGATGATTGAAGACGGCGATTTTGTGTTGTGGGAGTCCAACACCATCGTGCGCTACCTGTGTGCCAAGCAAGGTTCCAGCTGGTACCCGGCTGACCTGAAAGCACGGGCCAGTGCGGAAAAGTGGATGGACTGGACCACCTCGACCCTGGCCGAACCGTTCAAGGCCGTATTCTGGGGCATCTTGCGCACCCCCGCTGAAAAGCAGAATTGGGACAGCATCAACGCTGGCCGCCAAGCCTGCATCGATGCACTCGCCACCGTCGACAAAGCGCTCGCCGAGCAGCCGTACCTGTCGGGCAGCGAGATCGGCATCGGTGATATTCCCCTGGGCTGCTTTGCGTACGCCTGGTTTGAAATGCCTATCGAACGGCCTGCAATGCCCCATCTAGAGGCTTGGTACCAGCGCCTGCAACAACGCCCGGCCTACCGCAAAGCGGTCATGACTGCGTTGACCTGATAAAGACTATTAACACGGGTGACTGTACTTGTGCGGCGCGGGCAAGCACCATGTTTGTCATGCGCCGCCGTTGAACTACGTGGGCTGCGCCCTCATCTATTGTTCCTATTCCCTTCTTTGGTGCGTATTCCGATATGAGTTCCGCTCTGTCCATCCGGCAGCTAACCAAAACCTACGGCAACGGTTTCCAGGCCCTGAGTGGTATCGATCTGGACGTTGCCGAAGGTGACTTCTTCGCCTTGCTCGGCCCCAACGGGGCGGGTAAATCCACCACCATCGGTATCCTCTCCACCCTCGTCAACAAGACCAGTGGCACGGTGAATATCTTTGGCCATGACCTGGACAAATCCCCGGCGGCGCTCAAGCGCTCCATCGGCGTGGTGCCCCAGGAATTCAACTTCAACCAGTTCGAAAAAACCTTCGACATCGTCGTGACCCAGGCCGGTTACTACGGCATTCCGGCAAAGATCGCCAAGGAACGCGCCGAGCAGTACCTGACTCAACTGGGCCTGTGGGACAAGCGCGATGTGCCGTCGCGCTCGCTGTCTGGCGGCATGAAGCGGCGCCTGATGATCGCCCGCGCATTGGTGCACGAGCCGCGCCTGCTGATTCTCGATGAGCCCACCGCTGGCGTGGACATCGAACTGCGCCGTTCGATGTGGACCTTTCTCACCGAGCTGAACGAGAAGGGCATCACCATCATCCTCACCACCCACTACCTGGAGGAGGCTGAACAGCTGTGCCGCAACATTGGCATCATCGACCACGGCACCATCGTCGAGAACACCAGCATGCGTAACCTGCTGGGCCAGTTGCATGTGGAAACCTTCCTGCTCGACCTGAAAAACAACCTGCCGACGGCGCCGCAGTTGCTCGGCTACCCAAGCCGCCTGGTAGACAGCCACACCCTGGAAGTCCAGGTGGACAAGGCCATGGGTATCACTGCGTTGTTCACCCAATTGGCCGCGCAGAACATTGAAGTGTTGAGCCTGCGTAACAAAACCAATCGCCTTGAGGAGTTGTTCGTGTCCCTGGTGGAAAAAAACCTGGCGAAGGTGGCGGTATGAGTTCCGAACTGCAACCCAACCTCGTCGCCCTGCAAACCATCGTCTATCGCGAAGTGAAGCGTTTTACCCGAATCTGGCCACAGACCCTGCTGCCGCCGGCAATCACCATGGTCTTGTACTTCGTGATTTTCGGTAACCTGATCGGTCGCCAGATCGGCGACATGGGTGGCTTTAGCTACATGGAGTACATCGTGCCGGGGTTGATCATGATGTCGGTGATCACCAACTCCTACGGCAACGTGGTGTCGAGTTTCTTTGGCAGCAAGTTCCAGCGTTCCATCGAAGAGTTGATGGTGTCGCCGGTGTCGCCCCACACCATCCTGATCGGCTACACCCTGGGTGGCGTGCTGCGCGGGTTGATGGTGGGGGTGATCGTGACCTTGTTGTCGCTGTTCTTCACCCATCTGCAGGTGCATCACCTTGGGGTCACCATTTTGGTGGTGGTACTGACGGCGACGATCTTCTCGCTGCTGGGGTTCATCAACGCTGTGTTTGCACGCAACTTCGATGATATCTCGATCATCCCGACCTTCGTGCTGACGCCGCTGACTTATCTGGGCGGGGTGTTCTACTCCATCTCGTTGCTGCCGCCGTTCTGGCAGACCGTGTCGCTGGCCAACCCGGTGCTGCACATGGTCAACGCCTTCCGCTACGGCATCCTGGGGGTGTCGGATATCAAGATCAGCGTGGCGATCACATTCATGTTGGTGGCGACGGTGGTGCTGTATGTAGGCTGCGCGCGGTTGCTGGTGAGTGGGCGCGGGATGCGCACCTAACTGACTGAATGCATGCAGTAAAAAGGTGGGAGGGGGCTTGCTCCCGATAGCGGTGGGTCAGTCAACTAAGTGATGACTGACACGCCGCTATCGGGAGCAAGCCCCCTCCCACATTTGGTTTTGTGTATAGGCTTTAGGTTTGCAGCGCCAATTCGATCAGGTCGTGCAGTTCTTCAACCTGCAAGGGTTCACTCGCAAACAAAATCCTGAACACCGTCGGCGCCGCCAGCAGATTGATCAACCGATCCACGCTGGGCGCGCTGCTATCTGGATAGCGATCCACAATCACCTGCAACTGCCCACCAATCAACGCCACGCAATACCCCGGCGTGAGGCTGCATTGCACATCGCGCATCATGTTGCGCCCAGGCTCTGAACTCATCTCGTCCAGATACTGCTCGGCCCAGGCTTGCAGGTCGCCGCGCAGGCTGCCGGTGTTGGCGGGCTCGCTGTCGGGGCGCATGCGTTCCAGGGCCACGTCGGCGAGCAGGGCAGAAAGGTCGCCCCAGCGCCGGTAAATAGTGGAGGGCGTGACGCCCGCGCGCGCAGCAATCATCGGCACGGTGACGCTGGAACGCTCATGGGCTTCCAGCAGTTCGCGCACCGCACGATGGACAGATTCTTGGACCCGGGCACTACGGCCCCCCGGGCGGAGCCCTTCTTTTATCGCCATGTTTGCGACCTTAACACAAAGAATTTGCTTTAAGCGCTGACCAGTAGCACACTCTGCAAAAGCAAAATATTAGCTTTAGCGGAGCGTGCGCATGTCCAGCATCAGTTCTAATCGTTCCAGCCTGGTGTTCCTGGCGATCACTTTGCTGACCTTCTTGGCCGCGTCCAGCGCGCCGACGCCGTTGTATCACCTGTATCAGGAGGGCCTGCACTTTTCGGCGGGCATGCTCACGTTGATCTTTGGTGTCTATGCCATCAGCCTGTTGGCGGCACTGCTGACGGTGGGGTCATTGTCGGATCACTTGGGGCGCAAGCCGGTGATTTTTGCCGCACTGGTGCTGGATATGGCGGCGATGCTGCTGTTTATCAATGAAGGCAGTGTGGCCTGGCTGATTGCCGCGCGTACCCTGCAGGGCTTTGCCACCGGCATGGCCACTGCGGTGCTGGGGGCGGCGTTGCTCGACACCGACCGCCAGCAGGGCCCGCTGGTCAACAGCGTGGCGCCATTGCTGGGCATGGCGTGCGGTGCGATGGGCAGCAGCGTGTTGGTGGAATTCGCGCCGCTGCCCACGCAGTTGATCTACTGGACGCTGTTCGTGCTGATGCTGGTGCAGGCACTGTACGTGTGGCGCTTGCCAGAAACCGTCAGCCGCATTCCAGGTGCGCTGGCCTCGTTGCGCCCGACCTTGCATGTGCCGCCCCAGGCGCGACGGGCATTGTGGTTGTCATTGCCGGTGGATATCGCCGTATGGGCAATGGGCGGCTTTTATCTGTCGCTGGCACCTTCGCTGGTGCGAGCGGCGACGGGCTCCACGTCCAACCTGATCGGTGGCGGGCTGGTGGCGGTGCTGACCTTGAGTGGGGCGCTGATGATCTTCAGCCTGCGTCATCATCCTGCCGACAAGGTCTTGCGCCTGGGCGCCAGCCTGCTGGCAGTGGGGGTGGCATTGATCCTGGCGGCAGTACACAGCGCCAGCCTGCCGCTGTTTTTCATCGCCACGTTGATTGCGGGCAGCGGTTTCGGCGCAGGCTTTCTGGGCGCCTTGCGCAGTGTGGTGCCATTGGCGCAGCCCCATGAACGGGCGGGCCTGATGTCGGCGTTCTATGTGTTGAGCTACCTGGCGTTTTGCTTGCCGTCGTTGCTGGCGGGCAATCTGATTCGCACCTTTGGGCTGATCGCCACCACCGACGGCTACGGCGTTGTGTTGATCCTGCTGTCCCTTGGGGCGTTGGCCGCCTTGCTGGTGCAGGGGGCGGCGCAACGCGCTTATAGGTAAAGCAGATAACAGTTAGAGAAATTACCCGTTATATAGATATTCGATCAGGTTCTACCATGGTCTCAACCTCATGCGAGGAAGAGGATTACCCATGACCTGCTCAACGACCATCAGCTACAAACCCTTCAGTCACCTGACCCGACCACGGGAAGTGATTCGTCAGTTCACCCCCAACTGGTTCGCCGCCACCATGGGCACCGGCGTGCTGGCTCTGGCCTTGGCCCAACTGCCGGTCAACGTGGCAGGCTTGCACGCCATCGCTGAAGGTTTGTGGTTGTTCACCATCGGCCTGTTTGTGTTGTTCAGCGCGTTATACGCGGCCCGCTGGCTGATGTTTTTCCATGAGGCGCGACGGATCTTCGGGCACTCCACGGTCTCGATGTTCTTCGGCACCATTCCCATGGGGCTCGCGACTATTCTCAACGGCTTGCTGGTGTTTGGCCTGCCGCGCTGGGGCAGTGGCGTGATCGCCCTGGCCGAAGCCCTGTGGTGGTTGGATGTGGCCATGGCCCTGGCTTGTGGCGTGTTGATCCCGTTCATGATGTTCACCCGCCAGGAACACAGCATCGACCAAATGACCGCCGTGTGGCTGCTGCCGGTGGTGGCCGCTGAAGTCGCTGCCGCCAGCGGCGGCCTGCTGGCGCCGCACTTGGTCGACGCCCATTCGCAGCTGGTGATGCTGGTGACCAGCTACGTGCTGTGGGCGTTTTCCCTACCGGTGGCGTTCAGCATCCTGACCATCCTGATGCTGCGCATGGCCCTGCATAAACTACCCCACGCCAATATGGCCGCGTCCAGCTGGCTGGCCCTTGGCCCCATCGGCACCGGTGCCCTGGGCATGTTGCTGCTGGGTGGCGACGCCCCGGCGATCTTCGCCGCCAATGGCTTGCCCGGCGTGGGTGAAATGGCCAATGGTCTGGGCCTGGTGGCCGGCATGACCCTATGGGGCTTCGGCCTGTGGTGGATGCTGATCGCGGTGCTGATCACCCTGCGTTACCTACGCGCTGGTATCCCGTTCAACCTCGGCTGGTGGGGCTTTACCTTTCCGCTGGGGGTGTATGCCCTGGCGACGTTGAAGCTGGCGAGCCTGTTGCACCTGGGGTTCTTCACTGTGTTTGGCAGCGCGCTGGTGGTGGCGTTGGCACTGATGTGGCTGATCGTCGCCAAGCGCACCGTGCAGGGTGCCTATAAAGGTGAGCTTTTTGTTTCGCCGTGTATTGCGGGACTAGCGAATAAGTAAGCCGGATTAGGTAAAGTCGTGGCCTGAATGCTTTTACAAAAAAACAGGCCACGCAGGAACACGGACGATGAGCCACCCCTCGCAATTCACCTTGCTGCGCACACGGCGCTTCCTGCCGTTTTTCATTACCCAGTTGCTGGGTGCCTTCAACGACAACATCTTCAAGCAATCGCTGATCCTCGCCATCCTTTACAAGCTGACCATCGACGGTGACCGCTCGATCTGGGTCAACCTGTGCGCGTTGCTGTTTATTCTGCCGTTCTTCCTGTTCTCGGCGCTGGCCGGGCAGTTTGGCGAGAAATTCAATAAGGATGCGTTGATCCGTGCGATCAAGATCGGCGAAATCGTGATCATGGCCGTGGGCGCCACCGGCTTCCTGACCAACCACCTGGAGTTGATGCTGCTGGCGCTGTTCGCCATGGGCACCCACTCGGCGCTGTTCGGCCCGGTGAAGTACTCGATCATGCCCCAGGCGCTGCACGAGGACGAGCTGGTAGGCGGCAACGGCCTGGTGGAAATGGGCACGTTCCTGGCGATCCTGGCGGGCACCATTGGCGCGGGCATCATGATGTCGTCCACCCACTATGCGCCGGTGGTGGCGGTGGCAATCGTGGGCGTGGCAGTGCTGGGTTACCTGGCCAGTCGCAGCATTCCACGGGCGGCCGCTTCGACGCCGGGGCTGCGTCTGAACTGGAATATCTTCAGCGAATCCTGGGCCACCTTGCGCCTGGGCCTGGGGCAGACGCCGGCGGTGTCGCGCTCCATTGTCGGCAACTCATGGTTCTGGTTTGTCGGCGCGATTTACCTCACTCAAATCCCGGCCTACGCCAAGGAATGGTTGTACGGCGACGAAACCGTGGTAACGCTGATCCTCACGGTGTTCTCCGTGGGGATCGCATTGGGTTCGATGCTCTGCGAAAAACTCTCCGGGCGTAAGGTGGAAATCGGCCTGGTGCCGTTCGGCTCGTTCGGCCTGACGGTGTTCGGCCTGCTGCTGTGGTGGCACTCCGGCGGCTTCCCGCAAAACGTGCAGGCCAACGACTGGCTGGCGGTGCTCAGCTATGGCCAGGCCTGGTGGGTGTTGCTGGATATCCTTGGCCTGGGTGTATTCGGTGGCTTTTATATCGTGCCGCTGTATGCGCTGATCCAGTCGCGTACCGCCGAGAACGAGCGGGCGCGGGTGATCGCGGCCAACAATATTCTCAATGCGCTGTTCATGGTGGTATCGGCCATTGTGTCGATCCTGCTGCTCAGCGTGGCCAAGCTGTCGATCCCCGAGCTGTTTCTGGTGGTGTCGCTGCTCAACATCGCGGTGAACACCTACATCTTCAAGATCGTCCCCGAGTTCACCATGCGTTTCATGATCTGGCTGCTCAGCCATTCCATGTACCGTGTGGAGCATCGCAACCTTGAAGCGATTCCGGACGAAGGCGCGGCGTTATTGGTGTGCAACCATGTGTCGTTTGTCGATGCCTTGTTGATTGGCGGCGCGGTGCGTCGGCCGATTCGCTTTGTCATGTACTACAAGATCTACCGTTTGCCGGTGCTGAACTTTATCTTCCGTACTGCCGGGGCGATTCCGATTGCCGGGCGCAATGAAGATATCCAGATTTACGAAAAGGCCTTCACCCGGATCGCCCAGTATCTGAAAGAAGGGGAGTTGGTGTGCATCTTCCCGGAGGGCAAGTTGACCGCTGACGGCGAGATGAATGAGTTCCGGGGTGGGGTGACGCGGATTCTGGAGGAAACGTCGGTGCCGGTGATTCCGCTGGCGTTGCAGGGGCTGTGGGGGAGCTTTTTCAGCCGTGATCCGAACAAGGGGTTTTTGCATCGGATCTGGTCGCGGGTGGTGTTGGTGGCGGGGGAGCCTGTGCAGGAGCCGACGCCTGCAAGGTTGCAGGAGGTTGTGGGTGGGTTGCGGGGGAGTGTCAGGTAGTTTTTATGTTGGCTGTGCTGGCCTCATCGGGGGCAAGCCCCCTCCCACACTGACCGTGTTCGTCTGACCAACTCGGTCAAATGTGGGAGGGGGCTTGCTCCCGATAGCGGTAGTGGCCTAAGTGCTGATCTTGAGCCCAATCAGCCCACAGATAATCAACGCCACACTGGCCAACCGAAACAACGCCATGGACTCCCCAAACAGGATAATCCCGGCAATCACCGTGCCCACGGCACCCACTCCGGTCCAGATCGCGTAGGCGGTGCCGAGCGGCAACTCCTTCATCGCCAGCCCCAGCAGGCCAAGGCTGATAGCCATGGCAGCAATCGTCACGGCGGTGGGCAATGGCTTGCTGAAGCCGTCGGTGTACTTCAAGCCAACGGCCCAGCCAACTTCAAACAACCCGGCAAAAAACAGAATGATCCAGGACATGATGACCTCCCATATATAGGTGGGGTCGTCCCCGGATTAGGCGCTTGAGAGCGTCGCGAGGTCGTCCCCGCGAAGCTCGGTAGAGTGCCGAATATTGATCGGGCGATCAAGTTTGCGGGGTGTTTTCCAGGATGCGGCGGTCTTCTTTTTCGCTCATGCGGCGGAAGTAAGTCGACAGCAAGGCCCCGGAAATATTGTGCCAGACGCTGAACAGCGCACTCGGCACCGCCGCCAGTGGCGAGAAGTGCGCGCTGGCCAAGGCGGCCCCCAGTCCGGAGTTCTGCATACCCACTTCCAGCGCCAGCGATTTGCGTTGCGCCAGTGGCAGCTTGAACAGTCGGCCGGTGAAGTAACCCAGCAAGTAGCCAAAGCTGTTGTGCAGCATCACCACGGCCATGATCAGCAGGCCCGATTCGGCGATCTTCGCCTGGCTCGCCGCAACCACCGCCGCGACGATGATCACAATGCTCACCACCGACACCAGTGGCAGCACGTCCACGGCATGGCGCACCTTTTCGCCAAGCACGCGTTGCGCCAGCACGCCCAACACGATCGGCAACAGCACCACTTGCAGGATCGACCAGAACAACTCCATGAACGACACCGGCAACCACGCCGAGGCCAGCAGCCAGATCAGCGCCGGTGTAAGCAGTGGGGCGAGGAGGGTGGTCACGGCGGCGATGGCCACCGACAACGCCAGGTCGCCACGGGCCAGCCAGGTCATCACGTTGGACGACGTGCCGCTTGGGCAGCACCCTACCAGGATCACACCCACGGCGATTTCCGGCGGCAGGTGGAACGCCTGGCACAGCAACCAGGCCACGCCCGGCATGATGACGAAATGCGCGACCACGCCCAGTGCCACGCGCCACGGATGGCGGGCGACTTCGGCGAAGTCATCCATCTTGAGGGTCAGCCCCATGCCGAACATCACCAGGCCCAGCAGCGGCACGATGGCGGTTTTCAGGCCGATGAACCAGCTAGGTTCGAGAAACGCGAGCACCGCGAAAATCAGCACCCAGTAGGCGAAGGTGTTGCCGACGAAGCGGCTCAAGGCGGCGAGTGCGCGCATGGGATGTCCTTGTTGTTGGATTCTTAATTTGCGAATGCAATCAAATGTGGGAGGGGGCTTGCTCCCGATAGCGGGGGATCAGTCACTACATCTGTTGCTGATCCACCGCTATCGGGAGCAAGCCCCCTCCCACATGTTGATCCTCACATGGCTTAGATGCCTTGTGGGGTCTCTTCACCGCCGAGGGCTTCAACCAGCGCCGGGATAAAGTCGCCAAAGGTCAGCATCATCAGCGTAAAGCTTGCATCCAGTTGGCCCAGCGCTTCGTCGCCACCGTCCTGTTCGGCCTGGTCTTGCAGCAGGTCTTCGAACTTCAGGCGCTTGACGGTCATCTTGTCGTCGAGCATGAACGACAGCTTGTCCTGCCAGGCCAGGGACAGTTGGGTCACGACTTTGCCGGTGGTCAGGTGCAGTTGGATCTCTTCGCCGGTCAGGTCCTGGCGCTTGCAGCGCACGATGCCGCCGTCTTCGTGGGTATCACGCAGCTCGCATTCGTCGAGCACGAAGAAGTCATCAGCCGGTTTCTGGGTGGTGACCCAGTCGGTCATGATCGCAGTCGGTGCAGTTTTAACCGTGAGCGGGCGAACGGGCAGGGTGCCGATCACTTCGCGCAGGGTCGACAGCAAGTCTTCGGCACGTTTCGGGCTGGCCGAGTTCACCAGGATCAGGCCTTGTTTCGGCGCGATGGCGGCAAAGGTCGACGAACGGCGGATAAAGGCGCGTGGCAGGAAAGCCTGGATGATTTCATCCTTGATCTGGTCGCGTTCCTTCTTATAGACCTTGCGCATTTGCTCGGCCTCAATCTCTTCGACCTTCTCTTTAAGTGCATCGCGCACCACGCTGCCCGGCAGGATGCGTTCTTCCTTGCGCGCGGCGATCAGCAGGAAGTCACCGCTGACGTGAACCAGGGGAGCGTCTTCACCTTTACCAAAAGGCGCGACGAAACCGTAAGTGGTCAACTCCTGGCTTGCACATGGGCGCGCCAGTTTGGTGGCCATGGCCGCTTCCAACGCCTCGGCATCAACAGGCAGATCTTGGGTCAGGCGATAGATAAGCAGGTTCTTGAACCACATGGGGTGAGTCTCTCCTTTATACAAAGGGGGGCATTATTGTCTTGATAGCGCCCCAGGCCAACCCTGCCTAAGCCATTGGAAGGCCTCAAAAAAAAGATTTAAGAAAGTGCTTGCCAGACCTTGGGTCGCTCCGTAGAATGCGCGCCACACCGAGACGAAGGGTGATTAGCTCAGCTGGGAGAGCATCTGCCTTACAAGCAGAGGGTCGGCGGTTCGATCCCGTCATCACCCACCATTCGCCTCATGTGTTACGCGCAGCGGTAGTTCAGTCGGTTAGAATACCGGCCTGTCACGCCGGGGGTCGCGGGTTCGAGTCCCGTCCGCTGCGCCATATTCGGTAACCTGGAACACTGAACGCCAGGTCACCACAGAAAGCCCGCTTAATCGCGGGCTTTTCTTTGTCCGGAATATGGCAAAAAATCGCGATTTAAACTTTTTTTAAATAAATTGCATTTAAATCAAGACATTACGATTTTTTGGTGTATTATGCGCCCACACCGAAACGAAGGGTGATTAGCTCAGCTGGGAGAGCATCTGCCTTACAAGCAGAGGGTCGGCGGTTCGATCCCGTCATCACCCACCATTCGCTTCAAGTGTTACGCGCAGCGGTAGTTCAGTCGGTTAGAATACCGGCCTGTCACGCCGGGGGTCGCGGGTTCGAGTCCCGTCCGCTGCGCCATATTCGGTAACCTGGAACACTGAACGCCAGGTCACCACAAGAAGCCCGCTCATTGAGCGGGCTTTTTTTTGCCTGCGATTTGACCCTTTCTCGCCTTACCGTTGTGCACCCAATGGTCATCCCGAACCGTGCTGGTGCGTCATGCTGTGGCGGAATACCCCCATGCACATTGGTCGATTGCGCCCCTTGCCGCTTAAACGGTTATCTATAGCCACGCGAAGACTTCCAGGCAGGCAATCGGCAGCAGGACGCTGCGGTGCCCGCTTTCTAACAATGGCCCTGCGGGGCGATAAAAATAGTCTGCAAGGGGAACGGCTCTACATGAAATATCCATTGCGTCCGTTGGTGTTCTGGCCAACTTTCCTGATTCTGTTGGCGGCGGTGATCGCCAGCTACGTCGACCTCAATGCATTCCTTGCGGTCAGTAAGCAGCTCAATAACCTGATCCTGAAAAACTTCTCCTGGCTGTTCAGTGCCGGCTCGTTTGCCATGGTGGTGCTGACCGCTGTCGTTTACTTCTCCGCGCTGGGCAACGTGCGTATCGGTGGCGAAGATGCCCAGCCGTTGCTGAGCAAATGGCGCTGGTTCATGGTGGCGCTGTGCACCACGCTGGCGGTGGGTGTGTTGTTCTGGACTACCGCCGAACCGCTCTATCACCTGTACGGTCCACCCACCAGCCTGCCGATTGAAGCCGGCAGCTCGGCCGCCAAAAGCTTTGCCATGTCGACGATGTTCCTGCACTGGACCATCACGCCATACGCCATCTATCTGGTGCCTTCGCTGGTATTTGCGCTGGTGTTCTATAACCGTCGCAGCAATTTCTCGATTGGCGCCATGCTCGAACCCTTGCTGGGTGCGGCTCGGGTCAAGCGCTACGCGGGTCTGATCGACACCCTGGCAATGTTCGCCCTGGTGGCCGGCATGGCGTCGTCCCTCGGCACGGGGGCACTGACCTTGTCCGGCGGCCTGAGCCAATACATCGGTGGCGAGACCACACCGTTTCGCCTGGCCGTGATCATCGCAATCATCGTCATCACCTTTGTTGCCTCGGCCGCCAGCGGCTTGCAGCGCGGCATTGTGATGCTGTCGTCGTTCAACACCTGGATCATGCTGGCCCTGGGGCTGTTTGTGCTGCTGTGCGGGCCGACCCTGTACATGTTCAGCCTTGGCGTCGAATCCCTTGGGGTTTACCTCGATACGTTCTTCAGCCGCAGCCTGTTCACCGG
Organism: Pseudomonas kairouanensis; assembly: GCF_004682055.1. Taxonomy (GTDB): domain Bacteria; phylum Pseudomonadota; class Gammaproteobacteria; order Pseudomonadales; family Pseudomonadaceae; genus Aquipseudomonas; species Aquipseudomonas kairouanensis. The sequence continues at coordinate 276,256 of NZ_QUZU01000002.1, forward strand.
CGCCGCCAGCGGCGACACCTGGCCTCAAAGCTGGACGGTGTTCTACTGGTCGGTGTGGTTTGCCTGGGCGCCGGTGAGTGCGCTGTTCCTCGGCAAGATCGGGCGTGGTTACACCGTGCGTGAGTTCATCCACATCAACATGCTTTACCCGGCACTGTTCACGGCGGTGTGGATCTGCATCTTCTCCGGCACCAGCCTGTACTTCGATGCGCTGGGGGATGGCAGCCTCAACCGTGTTCTCAATGAGCAGGGTGTGGAGCATGTGCTGTACCAGATGTTCCAGCAACTGCCGGCCAGTGGCTTGATGATCGCGTTCCTGTTGTTCGTGGCGTTCATCTCGTTTGTCACGGCCGCAGACTCCAGTACCGACGTGATCGCCAACCTGTGCAGCAAAGGCGTGACCGCCGACTCCGACCTGGACGGCAACCCGGTGTTGAAGATTGTCTGGGGTGTGATCATCGGTACGGTGTCGTGGGTAATGGTGTCGTTCATCGGCATCGACGGGGTGAAGATGCTTTCCAATCTCGGAGGCTTGCCCGGCATGATCCTGGTGCTGCTGGCCAGTACCTCGCTGATCTTCTGGCTGAAAAACCCGGCGCTGCTGGATGTGAAAAACCGTCAGCCCGCCGCCGAGCCGGACCTGCGTGGCGCTAACCCGGTCACGGAATACGCCCGCTGATTGGATAAATCTGTGTGTCTCCTCGCGTGCTCCCCACGGGGCGCGGGGGAGTCGTTTGTTCGCAATAAATGTGTGGAGTTACCGATGCAAATCGTTACCGAGTTTGCCTATAAGGTCCGTGAAATCGAGCACTGCCTGATCCCCCTCAAAGACGGCACCCAGCTGGCCGCGCGCATCTGGCTGCCGGAAGTCGCCGGTTTGCAGACCTTCCCGGCGATCCTGGAATACCTGCCGTACAGAAAGCGCGACGGCACCGCCGTGCGTGATGCGTTGACCCATCCGTGGATGGCCGGGCAGGGCTATGTGTGCGTGCGTGTGGACATGCGCGGCAACGGCGAATCCCAGGGCTTGATGGCCGATGAATACCTGTTGCAGGAACAGGACGATGCCCTGCAAGTCATCGACTGGCTGTGTCAGCAACCCTGGTGCGACGGCAACGTCGGCATGATGGGTATCTCCTGGGGCGGCTTCAACGGCCTGCAGGTGGCTGCGCGCCAGCCCGAGGCGCTGAAGGCGATCATCACCCTGTGCTCCACCGACGACCGCTTCGCCGACGATATCCATTACAAGGGCGGTAACCTGCTGATGGAGAATTTCGGTTGGGCCGCCACCATGCTCAACTTCAGCGCCGCTGTGCCCGACCCGCTGTTGGTGGGCGACGCCTGGAAAGACCTGTGGCACCAACGCCTGGAAGCCATGCCGCTGCTCGCCGAAACCTGGCTGCAACATCAGACCCGCGACGACTACTGGCGCCATGGCTCGGTGTGCGAAGACTACTCGCAGATCAAGGCCGCCGTGTACGCGGTGGGCGGCTGGGGCGATGCCTACCGCAACACGGTCTCGCGGCTGATGGAAAACCTGCCGGGGCCGAAGAAGGCCATGATCGGCCCATGGATTCACAAATACCCGCACTTTGCCGTGCCCAACCCGGCCATCGGCTTTCTGCAAGAGGCCAAGCGCTGGTGGGATCACTGGCTTAAAGGCATCGATAACGGGGTGATGGATGACGCGGCCTGCACCTTTTACCTACAGGATGTTCTGCCGCCCAAGGGCAGTTATGCCGAGCGGCCTGGCGTTTGGGTACAGACGCAGGGCTGGCCTGACCCGCAGATTCAGTGGACCGATTTCAGCCTGGACGCAGACGGCCTGAAGCCCGGTACGCAACCCTTGGCCGCGCCACGCAGTATCTGCTCGCCACTGACCACCGGCCTGCACCAGGGCGAATACTGTGCGATCTGGTTTGGCCCCGATGGGCCGACGGACCAGCGTCGTGATGACGCCAACTCGCTGTGCTTCGACTCGCAGCCACTGACCGAACCCCTCGCGTTGCTGGGCGACGCGCGCCTCAACCTGCGCCTGGCCAGCGACACCGCTTGCGGGCAACTGGTGGCGCGATTGAATGCGATAGCGCCGGACGGCCAGGTCACGCAGATCAGTTACGGGGTGCTGAATCTCACGCTCCGTGAAGACTTTTCCCGCGTAACCCCTGTAGTCCCAGGTGAAGCAATGGACGTGCAGTTAAACCTCGACCACATCGGCATGCGCTTGCCGGCCGGCTACCGTTTGCGCCTGGCCCTGAGCACCGCGAGTTTCCCGTTGTTGTGGCCAAGCCGCGAGCTGACCACCCTGACCCTGCTGCCGACCTTGCAAAGCCTGCAACTGCCGGTGTTTACCGGTGACGCAGTGGACTGCCCATTCCAAACCCCGCAATCGGCCCCCCCTGCGAACCTGGAAGTGCTGCGCGCTGCCGCGCCGAAACGCACCCTGATCGAAGACGTGGGCAGTGGTGAAGTCTGTGTAAAAATCGAAGACGACCTGGGTGCGGTGCGGTTTGCCGACCACGGCCTGGCGGTGGACCAGCGTTGTACCGAGCAATACCACACCTTGCCCTGGGACCCGTTATCGGCCCGTGCCGATATTCAGTGGCATTACCGCGTGGGGCGCGATGGGTGGGCGGTCGAAGTGGAAAGCCGATTGAGCGTGCACGCCGATGCCCAGTGGTTCTACGTCGAGGCCGAGCAGACCGCTTGGGAGAACGGCCAGTTGGAACACCGCCGGCAGTGGAGCAAACGCGTGGCCAGGGTCGCGCTATGAGCGGGCAACTGGCAGGATGCCTGCCAACCTGATCTTTGCGGGCCTGGGAAAACCGGGCCCGTATCTGCCATTGGAATTGTTCATGTCGCGCCGAAACGTCGATCTTCCCCCGCTCAATTGCCTGCAAACCTTCGAAGCGGCGGCCCGTCATTTGAGCTTTACCCAGGCCGCCCATGAACTGAACCTGACCCAAAGCGCGGTCAGCCGCCAGGTCAAGCGCCTGGAAGAGGACCTGGCTCGTCCGTTGTTCTATCGCCTGGCCCAGGGCCTGAGCTTGACGCCCGCCGGGGTTCGTTACTTCCGTACCATCCAGCGCCTGCTGCGTGAGCTTGACCGCGAGTCCGCCGAGTTGCGTCGTCGCGGTGCCGATCGCCAGTTGACGTTGGCCAGCACGCCCACCATCAGTTCTATCTGGCTCGCCGGCCTGCTGCCGCAGTTCCAGCGCGAACACCCGGACCTGGACATTCGCATCCTGTGCAGCGAAAGCCCCAGTCACCTGGATGTAAGCGAATACGACCTTGGCCTGTTCTACCACCTCGACGAACTGCCGCCGCCCCACGGCCTGGAATTGTCGCCGGTGTTCGCCAGCGAACAGGTCATCACCGTGTGCAGCCCAGGCTATATCGAGCGCCACGGCCCGATTCACGACGTGCAGCACCTGTTGCACGCCCACACCTTGCTGATCGTGGAAGACCATTACCACGACTGGCTGACCTGGACCGACTGGTTCGCCGATGCCGATGCCCATTACCACACGCCGCGTCACGCGTTGCGCACCAACAGCTATCAACTGTTGATGCAATCGGCAGTCATGGGCCACGGTGTGGCCCTTGGCTGGAAGAGCCTGCTGCAAGGCGAACTGGATGCCGGGCGCCTGCAAATGGCCTTGCCCCACGCCATGCACAGCCGAGGTCGCCTGCATCTGATGCAACCCCTTCACCGCAACCCGCCCTCGGCGGCGCGCAGTTTTCGCCACTGGCTGCTGGCCCACGCCGGCTGCTTGAACAACCCCGCCTGAGCCATCATGAACCTGACTTTCCTGACCTTTCCCGCGCTGTACAGCGCCACCATCCTGATGCTCACCGGCAACGGGCTGTTCTTCAGCTTTATCGGCCTGCGCCTGAGTAGCCAGGGCATCAACGAGTTGTGGATCGGTGCGCTGACGGCGGCGTACTACGGCGGCATGGTATGCGGCGCCAAGTTCGGCCACCGCCTGATTGCCGGGGTGGGGCATGTGCGCTCGTATGTGGCCTGCGCGGGCGTTGCCACCATCATCGTGTTGCTGCATGTGCTGTTCGAGCAGCTGGAATTTTGGCTGGCGCTGCGCTTTGTGATGGGACTGGTGATGATGAACCAGTACATGGTTATCGAAAGCTGGCTGAATGAGCAGGCCGAAAACAACCAGCGCGGGGCAGTGTTCGCCGGCTACATGGTGGCGGTGTCCTTGGGCTTGATGCTGGGGCAGGGCGTATTGGTCTGGCGACCGGAGCTGGACTTCAAGCCGCTGATCATGGTCGCGATCTGCTTCGCCGCGTGCCTGTTGCCGGTGACCATGACCAAGCGTTTGCACCCGGCCAAACTGGTGGCGGCGCCGCTGGAGATCGGCTTCTTCTGGCAGCGCGTGCCGCAAGCCTTGACCACGGTGTTTGTCACCGGCCTGATGATCGGGGCGTTCTACGCCCTGGCGCCGGTGTTTGCCACCCGCAATGGTTTGAGCACCGCCCAGGCCAGTACGTTTGTGGCGGTGTCGATCTTTGCCGGGCTGTGTGGGCAGTGGCCGATTGGCTGGCTATCGGACCGCATCGACCGCTCCCGTCTGATTCGTGGTTGCGCCCTGGCCTTGGGGCTGTTGGTGATTCCGCTGTGGGGCCTGGTGCAATTGCCTTACGCGTTGTTGCTGCTGTTCGGTTTCCTCAGCGGTTTGCTGCTGTTCACCCTGTACCCGTTGGCGGTGGCCTTGGCCAATGACAACGTTGAACAACCCCGGCGTGTGCCGTTGAGCGCGATGATGCTCGCCACCCACGGCATCGGCGCCAGCCTGGGGCCGATGCTCAGTGGCGCGCTGATGAACAGCTATGGCCACGGTGCGTTCTACATGCTGTTTTCGGCCTGTGCGTTGCTGCTGATCTGGCGAGTACAGCCCAAGCATGTCACCGGCGAGTACCTGGTCGAAGGGGCGCCACTGCATCACGTCGCCATGCCGGAACATCCCATGGGCGCCATGGCTGCGGTACTCGACCCGCGAGTGGACGAAATTCCCGAAGAACTGGTGATCACCGACCCCGCAACTGAGCCGAAGGCGTGATCACCCTGCTGACCTAAGGTGCGTTGCGGCTGTGGCGGTAGTCGCTGACCGCTTCGTACACCGCCTTGCGCAAGCGGTTGATGCCGCCGATGGGGCGGTGCTCTGCGACGCCGAACCAGGGGTTGAACGACTGGTTATCGCACGCCAGGTTCTGCTCGGGAGTGTCGAAGTCCTGCGCAGGGATTTTCACCTTGGCCACGGTTTCAAACGGCGCATCGCTCTCCTTCCATTCGATGCTGGTGTCTTCGATCGGCATGAATTTCTGCGGGTTCTGCCGCTGGATCTGCAACACGAAGCAGGCCGGCACACGGTCGGTGGACAGCTGCTGGTTCAAGGCGCTGCGCAGGAAGTTGGGCAGGTCCTGGTTCTGTTTGGGCAGTGGGTAGTCCGGGCAGCTTTGTGGGTCGGGGGCGACGCGGAACTTGGCATTGGCCGCGCCGAACTTGTAGGGCGATACGGAAAAATACGTAGTCTGCGTCGGGCTCGCGGGGGCGGGCGCCAGGGTCGCCAAGGCGATAAACAAGTGACGTACCTGCCAACTGCGCGGGTCGAGCTTGGGGAAGAATGCCAGCACCTTCTTGCCGTCTGCTTGCGCGCCGATGTTCTGCGCGTACTCGGCCACATCGCAGACAAAGAAGTTCGGGTGGCTGAACATCACAAAGTCCTGCTCTGTGCGCGCCTGCTGGTCAGCCAGCAGTTGTTTGCCGGGCACGTCCAGCAGCTTGAGCGCCATGCCCCTGGCATCCCGGATGCTGTCGAACTGCGGGTAGGCGTTGCCGTTGGACAGGCGCATCAGCGCCTGCCAGGTCTTGCCCGGCTCAGCGAACACACCCTGGCGCAGCGCCGGGTCGAGATCGGCCAGCACGCTGACTTCGGCTTTCACGCAACCGTGGGCCTTGGCGTGGGCATCGCGCAGGTAACGCGTGCCTTCGCGGTGTTGGTCGACGATGCGCACCGCCGTCTGGATGATGCCCTGGGTCATTGCCGCCTCACCGGGCGGGACCTGTTCGTTAGGCGACACCGGGCCGCTGTGCTGCCAGGCATACCAGGCAGTGGCGGCCAGCCAACCGAGCAGGCCGAGGCCCACCAGCCACAGCAGGGTTTTGCCCAGAAACGCGCCGATGCGCAGCCACAGGCGCGCGAGCAGGGAAGGTCGGTCGTAGGGGGATCGAATCATCATGGCAGTTGTTGCTCCAGCGGGCCGCCCAGCACTTTGAGGTATTCCAGCAACGCCCAGCGCTCCTGCGGCAGCAAGCTGCGGCCGATTACGCCGTTGCCACGCTTGCCGGCACGGAATTCATGTCCGCTGTTGTGGTTGCCGGTGATTTTGGTATCGAACAGGAAGGCATTCTTGAAGGCACCGGTCTCGAAGCCCAAGTGGCGCGGGTCGTAGTTGAAGGTGCCTTTATAGAAGGTGGTGCTGCGCTCGTCCTGGGGCGAGAGCAACTGGTAAATCGTCGGCACCGAGCCGTTGTGCAGGAACGGCGGAGTGGCCCATACACCGGCCAGTGGTCGCGCCTTGTACGCACGCAGTTCGCGCACGCCGATGGGCAGGCCGTAGCCGTCCAGGCGCGGGCGTTCCTGAGGAGTGACACCGGCGGCGCGGTAGGCGTGGTCTTCGACAAACGCGGTGACGTAGGCGAGGCCCTTGGCCACGGACATTTTCTTCAGGTCCAGGGGCTCGCTCGGGGTGGGGTGCAGTTCGACATTGAGCTTGGCCAGTTCCGCCGGGTCCCATTGCAGGGCGCTGAGGTCGTAGCGTTGGTCGGCGATGTTGTTGGCGGTGCCAGGGTCGGTGCCGATGTAGTCCACCGGCAGCATTTTAAGTTGCTGCACCGGGCGGCCGTTTTCCTGGGTGACGGTGGGGACGTGGCAGCCGGCGCAGTTTTCGGCAAACAGCGCGCGGCCCTGGGCGGCGAGCGGCTTGTCGATGGCGCCGAACAGGTCTTCGGGCCAGCTGGGCGGCTTGAGGCGTTGCAGGGTTTCTTCGATCAGGTTGAGGTCGCGCACCCGTACGCTGGAGGGGTAGCGGGCCTCGCCCTGGAGCGGTTGGCCGGCGCTGTCGAAGAAGCTCAGGGTTGCGCCCACGCCCAGGGCCTCGCCGATATTGCGGGCCATGGGCTGCTGGGCCGAGCCGTTCCATTGCACCCAGTCGAAGGTCCAGATATCCCACAGCTGCGGGTAGTCCACCGGCGCATTGGCGATACGATAGTTGTCCGGCGAAATGGCGTCGCCAAAGCTGGCGTTGGCAATGCGCCCGAACGCGTCGGTGCGGCCCGGGCCTTCTTCGGTGGGGTAGAGGCCGCGGTGGGTGTCGTTCCAGGCAACGCTGAGGAATTTGTTCAGCGCTTGCTTGAAGTCCTGGCGCAGTTGGCTGTGCTGGGCGTCGTACTGATCGCCCAGTACCTGGCGGGCGAAACGTTCGAATTTCCACGGGTTGTAATAGGTGGCTGCCAGGCTGGCGACGAGGGCCTGGCCGAAGCTGCCGCCACGCAAGGTGGGTACGCTGGAGGGCAGTACATGCTGGGCCGAACCACCGTCGATGCGCAGGGCCTGGCCTTTGAAGTGCAACTCACCGGTGTGGCAGGCGGCGCAGGTGATGTCCAGGTATTGGACGCTGCTGTCGGCATTCGTGTGACGGGCGAAGCCCACGGGCAGGTTGCCGGGGTTTTGTGGGGTGGGCACTTGCTTGGGGTCCACCAGGAACCCGAAGCGCGCCAGGTATTCGGGCGTGGCAAAGCGTTGCTTGGAAAACGGCAGCTCCAGGGCGGTGAACCAGTCGTAGTGCAGGCCTTTTACCTGGGTGCCCTGGGGCGTGAAGTAATAGGTCTGGCGGTCGGCGGCACTCCATTGGTCTTGGTAGTGCACCTGGTCCACGGGCACGTAATCCGGCAACTTGGGGTTGACGATGTAATAGAGCACCACGGCCAGAACCAGGCCTAGCGCTATTAGGGTGAGGACTAAAACACGGGAAAAAATGCGCAAGATAACTATCCTTGTCTTGGTCTTGTCGAGGAGTAGCGCTGTTATGCCACCACGCCACGGGTGCGGCAAGTGGCCATGAGCGCTGTCAGGGGCTGTCCCACGATCCATCGTGGGCCCTCATCATGAATGAAAATGCTTTTAAACACGTGAACTTATCAGAAGTTTCCTGCTCAGATGCCGGTAGCCATTGGTCGTGGCCGCCTGATAAGCTCGCGACTTTATTCGATTGCCCTTTTGGCGCATGAACAAGGAAATAGCATGAAACAGCATCGGTTGGCGGCGGCGGTGGCCCTGGTTAGCCTGGTACTTGCGGGTTGTGATTCGCAGACCAGCGTAGAGCTGAAAACCCCGGCGCAGAAAGCTTCCTACGGCATCGGCCTGAACATGGGCAAGAGCCTTGCCCAAGAAGGCATGGATGACCTGGATTCCAAAGCAGTAGCCCAGGGCATCGAAGATGCCGTCGGCAAGAAAGAGCAAAAGCTCAAAGACGACGAACTGGTTGAAGCGTTTGCCGCACTGCAAAAACGTGCTGAAGAACGCATGACCAAAATGAGCGAAGAGTCGGCAGCCGCCGGCAAGAAATTCCTCGAAGACAACGCCAAGAAAGACGGCGTCGTCACCACCGCTTCCGGTCTGCAGTACAAGATCACCAAGAAAGCCGATGGCGCCCAGCCTAAGCCGACTGACGTGGTGACTGTGCACTACACCGGCAAACTCACCAACGGCACCACCTTTGACAGCTCCGTGGATCGCGGTAGCCCGATTGACCTGCCGGTCAGCGGCGTGATCCCGGGTTGGGTCGAAGGCCTGCAACTGATGCACGTCGGCGAGAAGGTCGAGCTGTACATTCCTTCCGACCTGGCCTACGGCGCACAGAGCCCGAGCCCTGCGATTCCGGCCAACTCCGTGCTGGTCTTCGACCTGGAGCTGCTGGCCATCAAGGACCCAGCCAAGGCTGAAGCCCCTGAAGCACCGGCTGCACCTGCCAAGAAGTAAGCAGCACTTGAACACACAGCGCCCCGTTTCGACGGGGCGTTGTTGTTTCTGCGGGTCTGACGGGGTCTTTGTAGCGAGCCCGCTCACTACAGAGATCCGAACGAACGTCTGTAGCGGACGACAGTCTGATATAACACCTGAATACGGGTAGCCGCACATCAACACCAAGTCAATGAAATCTTGGGTTTTTTTTATGTGCGCAAAAAATGCCCGATCTAACTGCAAGCTATGTAAACCGTGGCTTTCAGCCTGTAAAACAGGCTCTGTTCACAAGGTTATCCACAATTTGTGTGGATAACATTTCCTGTCGCCTGGAACTGGAGTGACGAATGAAACCACCCTTCAATTTCACCCGTTTCCTGCCCATGGCCGCTCGTTTGCTCGGCCGTGGCCGCCTGCCGACCCTGCTGTTTGCCGTGGCCGCCAAGGGCTCAAGCCAGGGCAACCGGCTGGGTAAGCTCAAGGATGACCTCCGGCTGCTCCAGGCCCTGTGCCTGGCCTACTGGCGCGGCGAGTACCGTGCGATCAGCCCCAAGGCGCTGATTTCCGTGGTGGCGGGGCTGATGTATTTCCTGAGTCCCATCGACGCGATTCCGGACTTTATCCCCATGTTCGGCATGCTCGATGACATTGCCGTACTGGCCTGGGTCATGAAGACCCTGGACGGCGAACTGAGCGCCTTCCGCGCCTGGCGCGACGCCCAGCGCCCGGAGAAACTTGCCGTGGTCGAGCGCCTGCCTGCGACGCCAGCCTTGCTGGCCAAGGAAAACCCGCAAAAAAATGCATGACGCGGATATCCCCCTGCGACCTTTGTGGCTGTTAGGATTACACTCCTAAGGAAAGAGCTTACTCAGTAAGTGCAGTTATCCTACGGGGCAGTCATGGATATTCAGATAATTTCACGCGACGGCGCACCCGAATACGCGGTGTTGCCATGGGACCAGTACCAGGCGCTGCTAAAAGCTGCCGGTCAGCAACAACCGACGTCACCTCCTTCTTCTGCACCTGCCCACGCCGCACCCGCCCAGGACCTGCGCCCGCTCGCAGACCTGCGCGGCCTGCGCGAAACCAAGGGCCTGGCGATTGAAACCCTGGCACGCACTGTGGGCATCAGCCCTTCGTACCTTGGATTGATTGAAAGTGGTGAACGCCAGCCGGATGCCGCGATTCGCCGCAGCCTGGCCTGGGAATTGGGCGTTGCAGGTTGGAGGGATGAATCTTGAGCCTACGTATCAGCCGTCAACACTGGGATGGGTTGCTCAACGAACTGGACCAGGCGCGTCGCCAGCGCCATCTGCTCACTTATCGCGCGCTGCTGGAGCGTTTGCAGTTCCCCACGCCGGCCATGCAAACCCTGGCGGCAGCCCTGGAGCACCTGGCGGCGCTGGACGCCAAGGCCGAGCAGCCACTGCGCAGCTCCTTGGTGATCAGCCAGGGGGCCAGCCGCTTGCCGCGTACCGGTTTCTTCGAGTGTGTGGAGCGCCTGGGGCGCTTCAGCGGGCCCTCCGACGGGGTAGCCGCGGCTTCCTGGCATGCCTCGGAGGTGGTGCGGGTGTTCGAATACGAGTATCCAGAGTCCGCCGAGGCTTAAAGCGCCTGGGGCAGGGCGTCCATGCTGTCGATCACATGGATACTGTAGCCGGCCATGTCCTTGGCATGGTGTTTGGCTTGGGATGCCAATTCCGCCAGTTGGCTGGCGTCGAGTTGTCCACAGGCCTGTGGATATAAATGCACCACACCGATAGACAATGACAACAACGCGAACTCCTGGCGCACGCCTTGGCGGTTCAGCGCCACGAAGCAACCAGCTTCGAGGTGCTCGGCACGGTAAAAGCGCCGACATTGGGTGTGGAAGTCATCCAGCAACTGGTTAAGGCGCTTGCGCCACTCCTGCGGGCCCAGCACCAGCAGAAAATCATCGCCGCCGATATGCCCGACAAAGTCGCGGCTGGGGTCCACCCGGTCGTTCAGGCACTGCGCCAGGCACAGCAACACTTCATCCCCGCGCCCGTAGCCGTAGATATCGTTGAACGGCTTGAAACTGTCGATATCCACGTAACAGATCACCGACTCCCGTTGCTGTTGCAGCAACCGCGTGAGGCACTGCTGGATCGGTACGTTGCCCGGTAGCAGGGTGAGGGGGTTGGCGTAGCGGGCTTGTTGGATTTTCAGCTCGGTAATCAGCTTGAGCACGTCGATCACCCGACCCAACCCCAGGTAATCGCCGTTCAGCGTAATGATGAAGTCTTCTTCGATGCGTTGCCGTGCCCGGCTGGTGAGCAGCCGGCTGACCTGTTGCAGCGACTGGCTCAGCTCCACTGCCAGGAAGTCAGTGCTCATCAAGCGGCTGATGGGCTTGCGCGCAAACAGGTCGGTGGCAAACGGCTTGAGGAGCGCATCCGACAGCGAATGCCGGTGCACGATACCCACCGGCTGACCGCGCCCATCCAGTACCGCCAGGGAGTTGAGGTTGGCTTGGCGCCGAAACGCCTCCAGCACCTTGGCGGTGGCGGTGTCCTGGTCCATGGCCGGTTGTTCGTTGAGCAGGGCGCTGAGGTCGCTGCCTTCTTCACTCAGGGCCACGTTGGCGCTGTCAGGCTTGGGCAGCATCTGGCGGGCTTCCTGCGGCGGCTGTTCTTGTGGACGACAGAGCAGATAGCCCTGCACCAGGTCCACCCCCATCTCGGTCAGCACCGCCAGCTCTTCGGGCAGTTCAATACCTTCGGCAATTACCTGGGCGCGCGAGGCCTTGGCGATTTGCAGGATCGAGCCGACAAACTCGCGCTTGAGCGCATCCTGGTGGATGCCGTCGATGAAGTGCCGGTCGATCTTCACGTAATCCGGGCGCAGCTGCGACCACAGGCGCAGGCTGGAATAGCCGGCGCCGAGGTCATCAAGGGCAATCGAGAAGCCCATGTTGCGGTAGTGGTGCAAGGCGGTTTGCAGCAGGTCGAAATCGTCGGTGGGGGTCTGCTCGGTGAGTTCGATCACCACCTGGCTCGGCGGGATGCCGTAGTCATGCAGCAATTGCAGGGTGCGTCCTGGCTGGTGCGCGGTTTCCATCAAGGATTCTGGCGAGACGTTGAGGAACAGCTTGCCCGGCAGCTTTTGTTCGCTGAAGCGCCGGCAGGCGCTTTCGCGGCAGGCCATTTCCAGTTCACTGAGGCGCCCGGCCTGATGGGCCACGGAGAATAGGGCGACGGGGGAGTGCAGAGGGCTGTTGGACGGGCCGCGGCTCAGGGCTTCATAGCCGAGGATGCGCCGTTCTGACAGGCAGATGATTGGTTGGAACAGGCTGTGCAAACTGCCTTGAGCCAGGATAGAGCCCAATGCATTCAGCTGTTCGGTCATGGTCATGGCGATCTCGATCGAAAAAAAAGGACCGCAGGCGGTGAGCCGGCGGTCCTTCATTTCACGACAGAATGATGTCTATATGATGACAGCTTGCGTAGCGGTCACATTAAATCGCCATCATTTACTGCTTGGCTACCTGCTTGGTGATTTTCAGGTAGTCCAGCAGGATCCGGCCGGTCTCGGCCAGGTAGGCGTCATCTTCCGGCTTGGTTTTGTCAGCTTCGGTCGGCAGCGCGTCTTCGTCTTCCTTCTTCAGCTCCTTGAGTGGGTCCTCACCCTTGGCCTTGCGGCGGGTGTTCTCCAGCACCAGTTGCTGATTCTCGATGTCGGCGTGCTGTTTGCGACGATCCACTTCGTTGAGGCTGACGGATTTTTCTTCCATCAGTTTCTTGGCCAGGGCCAGCTTGTCTCGGATAAACACGAACTCGGCATCCTTGGCGGAGCGGGTGTCATGGTCAGCCTTCAACTGCGCCAGGAATGGCTTGAACGGATCCGACGCCGGCTTGATTGCAGGGCGGATGGTGTCCCACGGCATGGCTTCGGGCAGGGCGCTCTCGCCGATTTCCTTGGTGTCGATGATCGACGGGAAATCGATGTCCGGCAGTACGCCCTGGTGCTGGGTGCTCTGCCCGGAAACCCGGTAGAACTTGGCCAGCGTCAGCTTGAGTTCGCCATGGTTCAGCGGCTGGATGGTCTGCACGGTGCCTTTGCCGAAGGTCTGGCCGCCGATGATCAACGCGCGGTGGTAGTCCTGCATGGCGCCGGCGAAAATCTCCGAGGCCGAGGCCGAGAGGCGGTTGACCAGCAACGCCATCGGGCCTTTGTAGAAGGCGCCCGGGTTCTCGTCTTCCAGCACGTCCACACGGCCGTCAGCGTTGCGTACCAACACGGTCGGACCCTTGTCGATAAACAGGCTGGTCAGCTCGGTGGCTTCCTGCAGGGAGCCGCCGCCGTTGTTGCGCAGGTCGATGACCACGCCGTCGACTTTTTCCTTCTGCAGTTCTGTCAGGATTTTCTTAACGTCGCGGGTGGTGGACTTGTAGTCGGGGTCGCCAGCGCGGAAGGCCTTGAAGTCCAGGTAGAAGGCCGGGATTTCAATCACGCCCAGCTTGTAGTCCTTGCCATCCTGCTTGAGGTTGAGGACTTTCTTCTGCACAGCCTGGTCTTCGAGCTTCACCGCTTCACGGGTGATGGACACGATCTTGCTGGTCTGGTCGTTGGGCGCATTGGTGTGTGGGATCACTTCCAGGCGCACTACGCTGCCTTTAGGGCCACGGATCAGCTTGACCACTTCGTCCAGACGCCAGCCCACCACATCGACCATCTCTTTGTCGGCCTGGGCCACGCCGATGATCTTGTCGGCCGGGGCAACCTGCTTGGTCTTGTCCGCCGGACCTGCCGGCACCAGGCGCACAATCTTGACCTGGTCGTTGTCGCTTTGCAGGACGGCACCGATGCCTTCCAGGGACAGACTCATGTTGATATCGAAGTTTTCCGCGTTATCTGGTGACAGATAATTGGTGTGCGGGTCGTAGGACATCGCGAAGGTGTTGATGTAGGCCTGGAAGATATCTTCGGCACGGGTCTGGTCCAGGCGCGCCAGTTGGTTCTTGTAGCGCTTGGTCAGCAGTTCCTGGATGGCCTTGGGCTCTTTGCCGGCGATCTTCAGGCGCAGTACTTCGTCCTTGACGCGTTTGCGCCACAGGTCGTCAAGGGCTGTGGTGCTGGTCAGCCAAGGGGCGTCCTTGCGGTCCACCAGAAGGGTTTCCTTCTCGGTGAAGTCGAGCTTGTCGACGCCTTTGTTCAGCTCAGCCAAGGCGAAATCCAGACGCGCTTTGACGCGGTCCAGGTAGCGCTTGTAGATGGTGAAGCCAGGCTGCAGGTCGCCGCTCTTGAGGAAGTCGTCGAACTGGGTCTTCCACTTGTCGAACTCGGCGATGTCGCTGGCCAGGAAGTAGCTGCGCGAGGGATCCAGCAGCTTGAGGTAGCTGTCGTAGATGATCACCGAGCGCGCGTCGTCCAGCGGCGGCTTGCTGTAGTGATGACGCTTGAGCAACTCGACGACGTTAAGGCTGGCAATCACCTCATCGCGATCCGGCTGAAGGTTGTCCCAGCTGTTGGCTGCGAACGTATTGGTCGACATCGACGCGAAGCCGAGACCAATGAAAAGAGCGAGGGCGGTGCTGGGGAACAAATGCTTCATGCTGATTCGACGCGGGGGCAATTGATAACGCATATTAGGCCGTCTTTGAGGGAGCCGGTTCCATATGGTCCGGTCGCATAATGCAAAAAGCCCGGCGATACAGCTACGGGCTCAGTCCAGACTCACTATGGAGGCACTGTGAAAGCATTGCAAGGCGTTGACGGTCATGTGGAGTGGTTGGATGAAGCCAGTCCTACATGTGATGTAGGCCAAGTTCGCATCCGTGTGGCGGCTGCGGGCCTCAATCGCGCTGATTTATTACAGCGCGCTGGCCTCTACCCGCCGCCACCGGGCGCCAGCCCTGTGCTGGGCCTGGAATGTTCCGGGGTGATCAGCGAAGTGGGTGCCGGTTCATCCTGGCAGGTCGGCGACCGCGTCTGCGCCTTGCTGGCCGGCGGTGGCATGGCCGAAGAGGTGGTGGTGGATGCGCGTCATGTGCTGCCAGTACCGGAAGGCTTGTCGCTGATCGAAGCGGCGGCGCTGCCTGAGGTGTACAGCACGGCGTGGCTCAATCTGTTTCAACTGGCAGGTCTGAAGCCGGGTGAGAAGGTGTTGCTGCATGCCGGCGCCAGTGGCGTGGGCTCGGCGGCGATCCAGCTGTGCAAGGCGTTTGGCAGCCCGTGCTGGGTCAGCGTCGGCTCGGCAGAGCGCCTGGCGTACTGTGAAGAACTGGGCGCCCAGGGTGGTGTGGTACGCACCGATGGCATCGAGGCGCTGCGGGATTTTGGGCCCTTCGATGTGATCCTCGACCCGGTGGGCGGCGACTATGCAGCCCTGGACCTCAAGCTGCTGGCCTTGGACGGTCGTTGGGTGTTGATCGGTTTGATGGGCGGGCGCGAGGCCAAGCTGGACCTGGCGCAGGTGCTGGGCAAGCGCATCCAGTTGCTGGGCTCGACCTTGCGCAGTCGTAGTGATCAGTTCAAGGCCGATTTGCTCAGTGATCTGAGCCAGCATGTGTGGCCGTTGTTCGTGGAGGGCCGCCTGAGCCCGCAACTGGCCAAGACCTTTGCGATCAAGGATGCCGAATTGGCGTTTGCGGAGTTGGCGACCAATCAGATCAGCGGGAAGTTAGTGTTGGTGATCGACGAAAGCCTGAGCTGATTCCAATTTGAAATGGGGTCAAATGTGGGAGGGGGCTTGCCCCCGATAGCGGTGTGACAGTGAAGAATGTTTCATCTGACACACTGCTATCGGGAGCAAGCCCCCTCCCACATTTTGAATCAGGTTGAATCAGATCCAGTGGTGGATCGGCCAACCTGCCTGTTCAGCATGCGCCCGCAATACCGGATCCGGATTCACCACCTGCGGATGATCCACCTTCAACAGCAATGGCAAGTCATTGCGCGAATCCGAGTAAAAGTACGCCCCCTCCAACGTCTCGCCTTCCTGCTCCAGCCACTCCAGCAACCGCGTGATCTTGCCTTCGCGGTAGGTCAGGACGCCCACGGTACGCCCGCTGTACACGCCATGGCTGACCTCCAGCTCAATCCCCAGCACTTCATCGATGCCGATGCGCGCCGCAATCGGCTTGACCAAGTGCGCACCCGACGCCGAGATCACCAGGATCCGGTCACCGTTGGCCCGGTGGCGGGCAATGGTCTTGGTGGCGTCGCTGTAGATCAGCGGCTCGATCACGTCCTCGACCCACGGCTCCACCAGGTGGTCGATCTCCTCCGGGGTGCGGCCGATCATCGGTTCCAGGCTGAAGTCCATGAAGTCTTCCATCTTCAGCTTGCCCTGGCTGTAGGCGTCCATCAGTTCATTGTTCTTGCGCATGAACGACTCGGGGTCGACCCAGCCCAGGCGGCCCATCTGCTCGCTCCACAGGGTGGCGCAGTCACCGTGGATAAGGGTGTCGTCCAGATCAAAAATTACCAATGCCATCGGTCAGGCTCTCTCATTAAAACGTTGCGTCAGGCTACTTCACACAGGGCGCTTGGGTCGATGGAAAGTGCCAGGCGCTGGCCATCTGCGTGCAGGTCGTCGGCCGAACGGTTGAGCACATCCACCACCAGCTCCACGCCGCGGGCTTCGATGCGGTAGCGGATCACATTGCCCAACAGGCTGTGGCTGCGCACCAGGGCGTCCAACTCGCCATTGCGGCTCAGTTCGATGGCTTCGGGGCGAATGGCGATGCGACTGCTGATGGGGCGCTGCAGCAGTTGGCTGGCCTTGTCGGCGTCCAGCAGGTTGTAGTTGCCGATAAAGCCGGCGGCGAATACATCCACCGGCGCGGTGTAGAGCGTCTCGGCGTCGCCGCTCTGCACGATCTTGCCCTGGTTCATCAGGAAGATGCGGTCACTCATGGTCAGCGCTTCTTCCTGGTCATGGGTCACGAAGATCGTGGTCAGCCCCAGCTCGCGCTGGATCTGGCGGATCTGTTCGCGCAGGTGTTTGCGAATGCGCGCATCCAGGGCCGACAAGGGTTCATCGAGCAGCAACAGGCGCGGGCGCGTCACCAGGGAGCGGGCCAGGGCTACGCGCTGGCATTGGCCGCCGGACATCTGGTGCGGATAACGGCCGGCCAGGTCCTTGAGCTCGACTAGCTGCAGGACTTCTTGCACGCGTTTGTGGCTGTCGTCGGCGTTGACCTTTTGCATGCGCAGGCCGAAGGCGACGTTCTGCTCTACCGTCATGTTGGGGAACAGGGCATAGCTCTGGAACACCATGCCGATGTTTCGTTTCTGGGGGCTCAGTGGGACGATGTCCTGCCCGTCCAGCAGAATCTTCCCACTGTCCACCGAGGTCAGCCCGGCAATGCAGCGCAGCAGGGTGGACTTGCCGCAGCCCGAAGGACCGAGCAGGGTCACGAACTCACCCTTGGCGATCTCGCAGTTGATATCACTGAACACCGGGGTGCCGGCGTAGCCTTTTTGCAGGTGTTGGACGCTGACGAAGCTCATTGGCTTTTGTCCTTGTTCAAGATATTGGCGGCCCAGGTCAGCACCAGCACAAAGAAGAAGTAGGAGATCACGACGGCACTGGTGAAGTGGCCGCTGCTGTTGCGCATGTTGTTGAGGTACACCTGCAGGGTTTCGTAGCGGGTGCCCACCAGGATGTTGGCAAACACGAACTCACCAAACAGGAACGAGAACGACAGCAGCAGCGCCACCATCAAGCCTTTACGCAGGTTCGGCAGCACCACCAGGATCGCCGCTTGCCAGGTGCTGGCGCCGAGCAACTGGGAGGCGTCCATCAGGTCGCGCAAGTTGATGGCTTGCAGGTTGTTGGTGATCGCCCGGTACATGAACGGCAACGCCACGGTGAAGTAGCAACCGATCAAAATCCACGGCGTGCCCACCATCGCAAATGGCCCGGAACCATAGAGTTGCAGCAGCCCAACGGACGACACCACCGGCGGCACCGCAAAGGGCAGCAGGATCAGGATGTTCATCAGCGCATCGAGCTTGGGGAAGTGGTAATGCACCACGAACAGCAGCGGCAGAATCAATACTACCGACAGCACCAGCGCGCCGACGCACACCAGCAACGACTGCCCGAAGGCCATCAGAAAGCGTGGGTCGCTCCACAGTTGCGCATACCACTTCACGGTAAAGCCTGCGGGCAGGATGGTCGCCGACCAACTGCTGGCAATGGAGTAGACAAAGGTGCCCACCAGCGGCAGCACCAGGATCGCAAACAACACGTAGACCACTACCCGATGGTAGAGGGAGGCCGGGCCGGCTTCAGCGCGAGACATGGTAGCTCCTCTTGAGCAGCAATTGATGGACCACGGTGACCACGGTCATCAGCGCCACCAGCACCACGGCCAGGGCACTGGCCATGTTCGGGTCGAGGGACACATCCCCGGAGACCAGGCCTGCGATGCGGATCGGCAGCACGTTGAAATTGCCGGTGGTCAGCGCATACACCGTGGCGTAGGCCCCCAGCGCATTGGCCAGCAGGATCACGAAGGTGCCCAGCAGCGCCGGTGTAAGCACCGGCAGGCCGATATGCCGCCAGAACTGCCAGCCATTGGCGCCCAGCAGCGCGGCCGACTCGCGCCAGTCTTCGCGCAAGGCATCGAAAGCCGGGTAGAGCAGCAGCACGCCGAGGGGGATCTGGAAGTAGGTATAGAGAATGATCAGCCCGGTCTTGGAGTAGAGGTTGAAGTCCTCAATGATCCCCGCCTGCTTGAGCATGATGGTGATGCTGCCGTTGAACCCCAGCAGAATGATGAAGGCAAAGGCCAGTGGCACACCGGCAAAGTTGCTGGTCATATTGGCAAAGGCGGTGACGAAATTGCGCAGCGGCGAATCCACCCGGCGCAGGGAATAGCTGCCCAAGGTGGCGATGATGATGCCGAAAATACTGGAGTAGAAACTGATCTCCAAACTGAACTGAATGGCTTGCAGGTAGAACTTCGAACTGAAGATGCGCGTGAAGTTTTCCAGCCCCCAGCCGGCCTCTTCGGTTTGCAGGCTGTTGATCAGCACCCATACCAGTGGGGCAATTTCGAACACGATGAAGAACAACGCGAACGGCACCAGGCACAGGAGTGCCAGCCATTTACCACGGGTCATTTCAACAGCTCCCGGCATACAGGTTTGTCGTGGGGCACGCCCAGCAGTTCGCAGACGGTGCCGCACAGGTCGGTCTGTTTGGGCGTGGCTTTTAGGTCCAGGCTGAAGGCGTCGCCAAGTACGAACAGCGGCACTTCACGTTCTTCGGGCAGCAGGCCGTTGTGGGAGCGGTCGTTGTTCATGCCGTGGTCGGCGGTTACCAACACCTGATAGCCCGCGTCGAGCCAGGCTTGCAGGTAATCGGCCAGGATGATATCGGCCGAGCGTGCGCTGTTGCGGTATTGCGGGGTGTCGAGGCCATGCTTGTGGCCGGCGTCGTCGATGTTCATCGGGTGGACTACCAGAAAGTTTGGCGCGTGCTTGAGGCGCAGGCTTTCGGCATCGGCGAACAGGTGGGAATCGGGGTAGTGGTCATTCCAGTAGAAATGCCCATGCTGGATCGCCAGCGTCTGGTCGTGGGTATGACGATCCCGCGCGGCGAGGAAGGGCGTGCGGTTATACAACTCGCTCACCCAGTGGTAGGCCGCCGCCGCTGTCGTGAGGCCCGCGTCGGTGGCGTAATGGAAAATACTGCGCTGGTTGGACAGGCGCGAAACGTTGTTGTGCACGATGCCGCTCTGGATCGGTGGCACGCCGGTAAGGATGCATTCATACAGCGGGCGGGACAGGGCGGGCAGTTCACATTCCAGTTTGTACAGGGCTGCGCGTCCTGCGCCGACATAGGCCTGCAAGTGCCCCATGGCGAGCCTCGCAACCTCGAAGTTCAGGCCGTCGAGCACCACAAGGATGACGTTGTGCTTCATGGGGGGAGGTGCTCCGCAACGGATGGACTTGAATCTCTTTGTGTGGAGAAACAGGGATCAAGTGTGGGAGGGGGCTTGCTCCCGATAGCAGTGTGTCATTCAACACATTCATTGACTGATCCACCGCCATCGGGAGCAAGCCCCCTCCCACATTGGATTTCCAGTGGATTTCCAATGTGGGAAATAGCCTTACTTCATCTCTACGATGACCTGCTCGTTCCACAACTGAGGCAGCTTCTTGGAGGTCGCTTCCCAGGCATCGGCGTCCTTGATCGGCTGCGGGTTGGCCTTGGTGTACTGCTCACCTGGAATCAGGTTCTTGGCGATATCGGCTGGCAGTTTCAGGTCGGTTTCAGCGCGGATAGGGCGGGCATTGCCCTTTGCAAGATTGATCTGGCCAGCGTCGCTGAAGATGTATTCGCGGGTCAGCTTGGCGGCGTTGGGGTGCTTGGCGTATTTGTTGATGATGGTGGTGTAGCCGGATTTCACCGAGCCGTCCGATGGGATCAGCACCACGTAGTCATCCGGGTTGGCCATCTTGGCTTTGTAGCTCAAGCCGTTGAAGTCCCAGACGATGCCCACTTCGACTTCGCCTTTTTCCATGGTGGCGATGGTCGGGTTGGACAGCGACAGGCGACCTTGCTGGGCGATCTTGGTGAAAAACTGCAGGCCTGGGGCGATGTTCTTTTCATCGCCCTTGTTGGCGATGGCTGCGGCCAGTACGGCGTTGGACGCTTGGGCAGCGGTACTCACGTCACCGACAGACACTTTGTATTTGCCCGATTGCAGGTCAGCCCAGCTGGTCGGCACTTCGGAGCCATGCAGCAGCTTTTTGTTGACGATAAACGCAATGGTACCGGTGTAGGCCAGGGCCCAATGACCGTCTTTGTCTTTTGCCCAATCCGGCACCTGGGCCCAGGTGGACGGCTTGTAAGGCTGGGTCACGTCCTGCTTCACCGCAATCGGCCCGAACGCCGCGCCCACATCGCCGATATCCGCACTGGCGTTGTCTTTTTCCGCTTTGAACTTGGCGATTTCCTGGGCCGAGCTCATGTCGGTGTCGATGTGCTTGAGGCCATAGGTCTTGGCCAGGTCTTCCCAGGTGCCTTTCCAGTTGGCCCAGTCATCGGGCATGCCGACGCTGTTTACGGCGCCTTCTGCCTTGGCGGCAGCTTCCAGGGTTTTTAGATCGGTATCAGCGGCCATGGCGGCGGTGCACATGGCAATGGTCGAGCCTAACAGTGATGCCAGGAAAAGCTGTTTCATCCGAAGCTCCTATGGGCGTTATCAACGCGGCGTTTTTATGAACGTTTGCGGTGGTGTTGGTCTAGGTCAGCAATACCTGAGCCAATCTAGGCTCGATGGATGACAGTTTCGTGTCGATGTCGTTTTTAAATCGCTGATGTCGCAAGCCCCAGAGTGAGCGTAGACCATGCTCAAGCGCCCGCAGCGCCTGGACTTGGCCGATGTATTGCAGGGTGTTCTGCGGGCGATCGACATGGACTGTCATCTGTCGGTCATCTGCAATGCCTAGGCTGGCAAGCAGTCGCGCAAGCCCAATTACGGAGCGGTTTGTGCACCTGATCGGTGCTGGTCTAGTCCAGATAGGTAACATTGATGCGTGATGAGGCAATCAAGGCGGTAACCTCCATCGGCCTGGCGCTGCAAGAGCAGATCGACCATGGCCTGCTGCCGCCTGCAAGCAAACTGCCCGCCGAGCGCAAGCTCAGCGAGTTGTTTGGTACCACTCGAATTACTGTGCGGGAAGCCTTGTTACAACTGGAGGCCCAAGGGCAGATCTATCGCGAGGAGCGCCGCGGCTGGTTTGTCTCGCCGCCGCGGTTGGCCTACAACCTGATGCAGCGCAGCCACTTTCACGCGATGGTCAGCGACCAGGGGCGGGTGGCGTCCACCGAGGTGATCTCGGCGCGGCTGCAACCGGCGTCGGCGGCGGTGTGTGCATGGTTGCAGTTGCCGGCGTTGTCCAGCGTGATCCAGATCTGCCGGGGCCGGCGCATCGATGGGCGGCTGGTGTTGTACGTGGAGCATTACCTGAACCCGCAGTACTTTCCGGGGATTCTTGAGTGCGATTTGAACCAGTCGATGACCGAACTCTATGCCCGCAAGTACGACTTGCATTACGGGCGGGTGCGCTTCGAGATCGTGCCCACCTCATTGCCGGTGGAGGCCGCTGGCGCCCTGCGCGTGTCGGTGGGCAGCCCCGGCTTGCGCATCGCCCGGGTCAACTATGACCAGCATCAGCGCCTGATCGATTGCGACCTGGAGTTCTGGCGGCACGACGCCATCCACGTCGGCGTGGATGTCATCTAGCCTTGTGGCGAGGGCGTGAGCGCCTTGATCACCTGAGCTACGTTGGTTTCCAGTTCTGTCACCGGGTCGGCGCCATCGACGTTCAACACGAGCAACTGTGAACCGCCGGCGGCCACTGCGGCTTTCACGGCGTCACTCGGCTGGCGATGGTGCAGCACCACGGCCACCTCGTTGTCCTTCAGTTCGGTACTCAGTTTCTGCAAGTCCTCGCTCGTCCAGTCGGCATCCGGCCGTGCATCGGTGCTGACCACTTCCAGGTTCAAGCTGCTCACCAGGTAAGCGAAGTGATCGCTCAAGCTGACCACCGTAAGGGTGTCCGCCTTGGCCAGTCGCGCTTCGCTGTCGGCAGTGAGCTTGAGCAGGCGCTGTTTGAGGGCGGCGAGGTTGGCGTCGATCTTCGGCTTGGCGTCGGGGGCGAGGCGGCTCAGGTCGGCGGCCAGCACATCGGCCATGCGTCCCATGTTGTTGCTCGACTGCCATGGCTGGCTGTTCAGGCCATCGGCGACCCCCGGCTGCACGGCGATACCCGGCAAACCACCGTCCACCGGGCGTGCGGCGTCGACTTCGACGATGCGGATATTGCTGCGCCGTGCCACTGGGTACAGCGGGTCATCCGGCCACAGGGAGCGCAGGCCGATGGCTGCATCGGCCTCCACGGCCAGCTTGCCGAGGGCCGGTGCGCCACGCCCGGTGAAGTACGAAACCTGCCGCGAGCCCGGCAGGTTCGCCGGTGCGGCGCGTTCCAGTTGCACGTTTGTGCCCGTGAGCAGCACCTCGGCCAGACCATAGGTGATGGGCAACGAGGCCAGCACTTTGACCGGCTTTATCGACTTGGCCTTGCTCAGCGCCGCATGGCCCAGGCCATGGTTGGTTTTGAAATCATTGGCGGCAAAACCATCGACAGCCAACGCCGATGTACTGATCCAGCAAGCGAGGCCTAAGGCCAGTGGGCGAAAAACGGGGCGCATCATCCAATATTCCCTTTGAGGCTGGGCACAATGCCGCGCGCGATGGCAGCGAAGGCGAACGCGATACCGGCCATCAGGATGATCGCGGCACCGGATGGAATGGGCAGGTCGAAGATGATCGGCAGCAAGATCCCGCACAGCGTACTGACGGTGGCGATCACCACCGACACCCAGAAGAAGCCCTTGAGTGACTGGCTCAACAGGCGTGCCGCCGCGGCCGGGATCACCAGCAGTGCGCCCACCAGGATCGCGCCGATTACCTTGACCGCAGCCACGGTGATCAGCGTCACCAGGATCACGAACAGGTAATCCAGGGTCTTTACCGCCACGCCACGCACCGCCGCCAGTTGCGGGTTGAAGCTGGCGAGCATGATGCGGTTGTACAGCGGCAACGCCAGGGCCATCACCAGCGAGCCGACAATCGCCAGCACCAGCAAGTCATTGCCGTTGACCGTCAGTACCGAGCCGAACAGCACGTTTTCCAGGATATGCACGTTGATCTTGCCGGCCAGGATCAGCAGCAGGCTCGCACCCAACGCCAGGGACACCGAAAGGAACACGCCGATCAAGGTGTCGGGCGCCAGGCCCGTGCGGTTGCGCAGGTAGTTGAGCAGGATGCCGAACAACAGGCAGTAGCCGAACAGCGCGCCGTAGGGCCCGGTGTAGGGTTCGCCCAGCAGGATGCCCACGGCCACGCCGGTGAGTGCGGCATGGCCGACGGCTTCGGAAAAAAACGCAAAGCGCTTGACCACCACCAGCGTACCCAAACCGCCCAATACCGGGCCGATCAACAGGCCAGCGAGCAGGGCGTTGACTACAAAACCATAGGCCAGCGCCTCCGGCAGGTAGCCGGAAGAGGCCCAGCCCTGGACCATCAAGCGAAACGCTTCGTAGCTCATTGCGCCGGGCTCCGAGGGTGAGTGGAGAACAGGGTCAGCAGGCGATCCGGGGTCAGCGCCTCCTTGGGCGTAGCGTCGAACAGCACACGGCGGTTCAGGCCAGTGACGCGGTCAGCCAGGCGGCCCACGGCTTCCAGGTCGTGTTCGATCCACAGCACGGTGATTCCGGCCAGGCGCCAGTCGTTGAGCAGGCGTTCGAACACCTGGATGCCCGCTTCATCGAGGGCCGACATCGGTTCGTCCAGCACCAGCAATTGCGGTGCGGGGATCAGGCCCTGGGCCAGCAATACACGCTGGCGTTCGCCGCCGGACAGCGCGCCCATGCGCCGCTTGCGCTTGTCCTGCATGCCGACCCGCTCCAGCGCCTCGCCAATGGCTGCGGCGTAGTGTTTAGACAGGCCCAGAAACGCCGGGCGCCGCTGGCACATGGCAGCCATGAAATCGTCGACGGTCATCGGCAAGCCCCGGTCGAACTCCAGCGCCTGGGGCACATAGCCGACGGTGCCCACGGTGCTCGGCCAGTGCAGGCGCAATTGCCCCTGGTGCGGCGTTTGCCCCAGCAGTGTCTTGATCAATGAGCTTTTGCCGCCGCCATTGGGGCCGACCAATGCATGGATACTGCCCGGCGCTACCTGGAAGCTCACGCCATCGAGGATCGCCGTGCGGCCCAGGGTCAGGGACACCTTGTCGAATTCGATCGTCGGGCCGACGCTGGCCACTTCAAGTCGTTGTGCTGCGGTCATGCGCCCGACTCCTGGATCGCCCGGACCACGGTGTTGAGGTTGCCGGTCATTTCCACTTCGTACTTCTCGGGGCTGTATTCACCGTAGGAAATGTGCGACAGCGGGTACAGCTTGACCCCGGATTCACGCTGGATGGTCTCGACGTAAGTGGATGGGAAATCCATCTCCGAGAAGATCACCTTCACGTCCAGGGCGCGCAGTTCGTCGATGGTTTTTTTCAACTGGCTCGGGCTTGGTTCGATGCCGTGGGCCGGCTCGACCACGGCGGTGACTTCCAGGCCGAACTCGCGCAGCAGGTAGTCGTAGGCCGCGTGCACGGTGGCCACGCGCAGGTCCGGGTTGGGGGCGCTGGTCAGTTTGGCCAGGACATCGGCCCGCATCTGGCGCAGGCGCTTGCCGTAGGCGCGAGCGTTCTGGGTGTAGGTCTTGGCGTTGTCGGGGTCGAGCTTGCCCAGTTCGCGGGCGATGTTGTTGACCTGGGCAATCGACGCACTGATCGACAGGAAGGTGTGTGGGTTGACCACTTTGCCCGCGCCGCGTGCGGCATTGCCGGTGGCGGCCAGCAGCGGCACGTTGGCGTTGGCTTCGATCACCGGGATGTCCGGGCGCTCGCTGGTGGCGATCATGCGGTCGGCGAAATCGTCATGGCCGACGCCGTTGAGCACGATCACGTCCAGGCTGCCGATGCGCTTGATGTCGTCGGCTCGCGGCTCGTAGGCGTGGGGGTTGAAGCCTGCGGGAATCAGCGGCACCACTTCGGCCTTGTCGCCGACGATATTGCTCACGTAGCTGTAGTAAGGGTGCAGGGTGATGCCGATACGCAGGCGTTTAGCCGCCTCGGCGTTCGCCAGGGGGGCGAACATCAGGCTGAACAGGCCAGCCAGCAACAGGCGCAACAGGGGCGATGACATAGACATGGGCAATCGGTCTTCTCGTTCAGTGACGGTGCTGGCGAGTGACGCCGGCATCGAATTGCGCGACCACTTGCTGCCAGCCGGCTGCGATCAGCGCCTGGTCAGAAAGGTCGGAAGGGGCGGCCAGGTTGGCGCTGCGGTTGAGCCAGATATCCGGCTCGGCGCCCCGCACGCGCATCAGCAATGAACCGCTGGTGGCGGGTACCTGGCTCAAGCCCAGGTAGGCCGAAGGTTCCACTACCTGCCAGCGGTGGTTGCCACGGCTGACCGAGCTGGCGTCCTGGGCAAACGGTGCAAAACCCTCTTGGGCCAGTTGCTCAGGCGTTGGCAACCCGCTGTGTTCCTGCTGCAGCAACTGGATCTCATCCAGGGTCACCCGCAGGTCGGCGTAGATACCTTGCTCGGCGGCACTCAAGTCTCGGCGCGCATCCAGTTGGTGGCTGGGCACGGCGGCGACTTCCTGGGTTTCACCGTGCAGCGCGATGACCGAACCCGCCACGGCGAGGATGATCAGGCACAGCAGCAGGACGTAGAGGGTTTCGTGCCCGGCACCGGCGGGGCGTACAACCTGTGTGGTACTCATTGCGGCTGGATGTCCGCTTGGTCGATTTCCACCACATGGCCGGGGCCTGCATCGAACAGCACGTAGAACTCGGCGGAGGGCTTCTTAAAGGTCAGTGTGGAGTCCTGGCCCAGTTTGCCGGGCACCAGGATGGTTTCGTCGTAGCCGATCACATCCAGGGTCACGCCGGGGGCGCCGCTGCCATCGGAGAAACCGCCGGTGCACTGGATCTGCTCGCCGGCGATCTCCTTGCATTCGCACATCGGGTTGTGGGCCAGGGCAACGCTACTCAAACCGGCAGTTATCAGCAGCACGCCGCAGGCGCGCGTCAGGCGCATCAAAGTCATGGTTTAACTCCTTGCTTGTTCAGCCAGGCAATAGTGGCAGGCGAGGCCTGGCTCAGCGGGATGGAACCCTGGTGCATGGTGCCGTCCCAGCCTTCCATGGTGACCCACACTTGGGCGTCCACCGGGGTGCGCTCGGGCACCGGCAGGGCAGCGCCCATGCGGTACGGTGTGCCAAAGAAGATCACCCCGGCGGCGCGCAGGCTGCGGGGCTTGCCGATACGCAGGTAAGTGGCCTTGACCTGATCGGCGCAGGCGTCGCACAGGGCCGCATTGAAGAACTTCATCGGGCCGGCCGGGTCGGGGGTGGGGCCCTCGTTGCGAAACTCGGCGAGGGTCAGGCTCCAGGGGCCGACCTTCACTTCACCGGCCACCCGCTCACCGATGCCGGTATCACCACGAAACAGCGCGGCATCGGCGAAGTACTTGGGCATGAACCCCAGCGGTATCAGCAACAGTAGGATATTGAGGTGGAACCGCCACTTGAGCCAAAAGGCCCGCAATGGCGACGGTGCAGCAGCGGCGACCTTGCTCATGGGTTGCCCTCCGAAGTTTCAGCCTGCAGGGCAGGGATAGGGGCGGGCTGGCGCGGTGCCTTGTTGCTGCGCTTGAGCGCATGGAGGCTGGCCAGGGCGGTGCGTTTGGTCCAGATCAGCAGGCCGCTCAAGACCATCATGCTCAGGATCAGGCCGAAGAACGCCCAGATCAGTTTGATCCAGATGCCGCCAAAGTCGCCGGTGTGCAATGGGCGCATGGACTCGGTGACGAACTCCAGGGCGGTGCGATCAGACAACATGTGCGAGACCGCAACCTCGCCGTCATACGGGTTCAGTTGTGCGGTCTGGAACATCAGTGGGTACCAGCCACGGCCGCCAATCGTCAGGTGGCTGTAGGCATTGAGGGGCAGGAACACATAGCTGGCTTCCAGCCCGGGGATGCGCTGGGTGGCGATTTCAATCGCCTTATCCAGCCCGATCATCGGTGCCGGTACGCCCGGTGCGGACATCGGCACATTCTCCCGGGCAATGACCGGTACCACGGGCTCGCTGGAAATTGAAATCTGGTTATCCCCCAGGATCGCCTGGATCAGGAACCAGGTGCCGGTGATGGAAATGACCGCGATAAACCAGATCGACCAGATGCCGCTCAGGCGGTGAAAGTCGCCCCAGAAGATCCGCGCGCCATGGCGCACGCGCAGCGTCGGCTTGAGGAAGCCTTTCCAGAAACGCTTGTACACCACAAGGCCCGTGACCAGCGAAGCCAGCATCGGCAGGCCCAGCAGCGACACCAGGTACCAGCCCCAGCTGTAGCCATTGGTGAACGGTACAAGCCACCAGCCGTGCAGGGCGCGGGTGAATTGCTCGAAGTCGAACGAGGGGCTGATGCCCTGGATGGTGCCGGTGTAAGGGTTGGCGTAGGCCGATATGGCGCGCCCGTCGGGGTAAGTAAGGCGTACGGTCAAGGCGAAATGCGATTCGTCGGAGCGAAGGATCGAGCGCACGATCACCTTGGGGTCTTCACGCTTGATGGCGGCGATGACCTGGTCGAAGCTCAGCGGTTCGGCATCCTCCGAGGGCTTGCTCGCACGGATGTCCGGGTTGGCCAGCCAGACGATTTCTTGGCTGACCACCGCCAGGGTGCCGGTGAAACAGACGATCAGTACGAAGAACCAGATGGGCAATGCCAGCCAGCTGTGTACGAGAAACCAGAGTTTTGAGCGTGACTTCTTCGACATGTGAATGCGGGTCTTGATCGGAGGGGGGCAGTGAAGGCCCGGAAAAGGCCGGTCGTAGCTTTTGCTGACGCGACGGGCTGTATCTAAATTAAGACGGATGAGAATGAGAAATCCCTAACCTGGATATGAAAGAAAATGTTTCAGGTTCACATTCCGACCGGTTCAAAGCCGGGATCGAACACGAAACATGTTCCACGCCATCACCCAGGCGCCATTGATGGCGGGGGCGGGCTGCGTAGGATGGGCGCAAACCGTTGAGCGAGCCCCAAGACCAATGACCGCCAGAACCCTCTACGACAAACACATCGATTCCCACACGGTGTGCCCCCTGGATGACCAGGGCCATGTGCTGCTTTATATAGACCGCCAGGTGATCAATGAATACACCAGCCCCCAGGCCTTCAGCGGCTTGCGCGAGGCCGGGCGTGAGGTATGGCGCCCTGGCACGGCGCTGGCGGTGGTCGACCATGTAAACCCCACGACGCCCCAGCGCAGTGCGGCCATGCCCGATGCAGGCGGCGCGCGGCAGGTGTCGTACCTGGCCGAGAACTGCCGGGACTTCGGCATCGAGCTGCTGGATATCCTCGACAAGCGCCAAGGCATCGAACATGTCATCGCACCGGAGCAGGGGTTTATCCTGCCGGGCATGGTGATCGCTGCCGGTGACAGCCACACCACCACTTATGGCGCCCTGGGCGCATTCGGTTTTGGCATTGGCACCTCGGAGATCGAACACCTGCTGGCGTCCCAGACCCTGGTGTATAAACGCCTGAAAACCCTGCGGGTCACGGTGGATGGGCCGCTGGCCTCAGGCCTGACGTCCAAGGATGTGATCATGGCGCTGATCGGCCAGATCGGCGCTTCGGGGGCCACCGGCTATGCCATCGAGTTTTGCGGCTCCACCATCGATGCACTGAGCGTCGAGGCGCGCATGACCATCTGCAATATGGCGGTGGAAGCCGGTGCGCGAGGGGCCTTTATGGCGCCGGATGAAAAAGTCTTCGCCTACCTCAAGGGCAAGCCCCGCGCGCCCAAGGGCGAGCGATGGGAGCAAGCACTGGTGGGCTGGCGCCGGTTGTATTCGGATGCCGGTGCGGTGTTCGACCGCGAAGTCCACCTCGACGCCACCACCCTGGAACCCATGGTCACCTGGGGCACCAGCCCCGACCAGGCTGCACCCATTGGCGCCCGCGTACCCGACCCGCAGGCTATCAGCGACTTGATCCTGCGCCAGGCCATGCGCCGCGCCCTCAACTACATGGGCCTGCAAGCCGGCATGCGGCTGAGGGATATCGCTATCAGCCATGCGTTTATCGGCTCCTGCACCAATGCCCGCATCGAAGACCTGCGCGACGCCGCCAGTGTGGTGCGCGGTAAGCGCGTGGCCGAACACGTACGGGCGATGATCGTGCCGGGCTCCACCGAAGTCCGTGATCAGGCCGAAGCTGAAGGGCTGGCGGCGATTTTTATCGACGCAGGCTTTGAGTGGCGCCAGTCAGGCTGCTCGATGTGCCTGGCGATGAATGACGACGTGCTGGCCCCCGGCGACCGCTGTGCGTCCAGCACCAACCGCAACTTCGAAGGCCGCCAGGGCGCGGGTGCCCGCACTCATCTGATGAGCCCGGCGATGGTAGCGGCGGCCGCGATCACCGGCCACCTGACCGACATCCGCCACTTTGGAGACCGCCCATGAGCCTGCAACCCTTCACCCAAGTTACCGGCAAGGCCGCGCCGATGCTGGCGGCGAATATCGACACTGACGTGATCATGCCCAAGCAGTTTCTCAAGGGCATCGACCGCAGCGGCCTGGACCGCGGGGTGTTCTTCGACCTGCGCTTTTTACCCAACGGTGAGCCCAACCCCGCGTTCGTGTTGAACCAGCCGGCCTGGCAGGGCGCGAGCTTTATGGTGGTAGGGCCCAACTTCGGCTGCGGTTCCAGCCGCGAGCACGCAGTGTGGGGCTTGAAGCAGATGGGCATTCGGGCGCTGATCGGCAGCAGCTTTGCCGGGATTTTCTATGACAATTGTCAGCGCAACGGGGTGTTGTTGATCACGTTGGAGGAGGCGGTGTTGCAGAAACTGGGGCAGACCGTGAGCCAGCCGGAACAGGCGCAGATCAGTGTGGACCTGCAAACACAGGTGATTGGTTTGGCCGATGGCGAGGTGATCCCTTTTCAAATCGATACCCTGCGCAAGACCGCGTTGCTATTGGGGCTGGATGCGATTGGCAGCACCTTGCAGCGCAGTGAGCAGATCAAAGCGTTCGAGCGTCAGCACTTGCTAACCAACCCCTGGCTCAACTGACTCATAGCAAAACCCAA
>NZ_QUZU01000003.1 GCF_004682055.1 Pseudomonas kairouanensis
TACACCGCGTACGGTCAGGGTGGCGCCGAGGGAACCGCGACGGCCGTTCTTGACCACATCGCCCACCAGTGTGGTGCTCGACGGTTCACCGACGATGCACCAGTCCAGGCGCTCCTTGCGGGCGGCCAGGCGCTCGATCACCGCTTTGGTGCCGTGGTGCGCCGGGCCTTCTTCGTCGCTGGTGATCAAAAAGGCCACCGAGCCTTTATGGTCCGGGTAGTCGGCGACAAAACGCTCGGAGGCCACCAGCATCGCAGCCAGGCTGCCTTTCATGTCGGCGGCGCCACGCCCGCAGAGCATGCCGTTTTCATCGATCAACGCGTCGAACGGGTCGTTCTGCCAGGCCTGCACCGGGCCGGTCGGCACCACGTCGGTGTGGCCGGCAAAGCACAGCACCGGGCCGTCGTGCTTGCCGTGGGTGGCCCAGAAGTTGTCCACATCTTCGATGCGCATCGGCTCCAGCGCAAAACCGGCGTCGCCCAGGCGCTGCATCATCAGCTTCTGGCAATCGGCGTCGATCGGCGTCACGGAGGGGCGACGGATCAGGTCGATGGCAAGTTGAAGGGTCGGCGAAAGGTCGGCATGGGCCGTCATGGAAAACTCCGGAAATCGAGGCGACAACGTTCTAACCCCTGTAGGAGCGAGCTTGCTCGCGAAAAGCCCAAGGGTGCCGCGTGCATTCTGGATGCCCGTGCCATCGTTGACGGTTTTCGCGAGCAAGCTCGCTCCTACAGGGGTCATCTGTAAGGTTTGCAAAACGGCCGTTATCTTATAGCAAAACGGCGACCAGAGGCCGCCGTTTAGTGCATTGCGCAAGTTTTTACGCAGCGGGTGCGGGCTCCGCAGCTACCGAAGGTTTCGGCAGCGACGACAGGAACGCCATGACCAGCGCCGCCACGTACGGCAGCGACTGAACCAGCAGCATCACCACCCAGAAGCGAATGTCATTGCTCGGCAGGCCCTGCACCAGGTAGATCCCCAGCGCCGCCCCCCACAACAGCAGCATGATGAACATCTCTTCGCGGGCTTCGGAAATAGCTACCCAGAAGCCGTGGTTATCCGCGTTTTTCGGTGTACGAAAGAACGGAATACTGCTGGTGAAGAAGCCATACAGCACCGCCTTGGCGATGGTATGGGACAACGCCAGGCCAGCCAATGCGGCGCAGAACGCATCCTTGAGGTTCACGCCCACCGCACGGCGGTAGAGGAAGATGATCTTGCCTACCTTGAACACAAACAGCGCCAACGGCGGGATCGCGAAAATCAGCAACGGAGGGTCAACCCGCGTCGGCACGATGATCATCGCCGCCGACCACAACAACGCGCCCACGGTGAAGAAGATGTTCATGCCATCGGCCACCCACGGCAACCAGCCCGCGAGGAAGTGGTAGCGCTGGCCACGGGTCAACTCGGTGTCCTTGCCGCGCAGAAGGCTTGCGGTGTGACGCTTGATGATCTGGATCGCTCCGTAGGCCCAGCGGAAACGCTGCTTCTTGAAGTCGATAAAGGTATCGGGCATCAGGCCTTTGCCGTAGCTGTCGTGGTAATACGCGGCCGACAGGCCTTTCTCGAATACCCGTAGGCCCAGTTCGGCGTCTTCACAGATGCACCAGTCGGCCCAGCCCAGTTCTTCGAGCACCGAGCGACGGGTCATGGTCATGGTGCCGTGCTGGATGATCGCGTCACGGTCGTTGCGCGTCACCATACCGATATGGAAAAAGCCCTTGTATTCGGCGTAGCAGAGCTTCTTGAAGGTGCTTTCGTTCTGGTCGCGGTAGTCCTGCGGCGACTGCACCACGGCGATTTTCGGGTCGGCGAAGTGCGGCACCATGTGCTTGAGCCAGTTGGGCGACACGCAGTAGTCCGAGTCGATCACCGCGATCACTTCGGCGTCCTTGGCCGTGTGCGGGATCAGGTAGTTCAGCGCGCCACCCTTGAAGCCGGCCAGGGGCGCGACGTGGAAGAACTTGAAGCGCGGGCCCAGGGTTTCGCAGTAGTCGCGCACCGGTTCCCAAACCGCAGGGTCCTTGGTGTTGTTGTCGATGATCAGGACTTCGTAGTCCGGATAATCCAGCGCGGCCAGGGCGTCGAGGGTCTGTTTGACCATCTCCGGCGGCTCGTTGTAGCACGGCACATGGATCGACACTTTTGGGCGGTAGTCCGAATCCCCTTCCACGGGTAGGAATTCACGTCGACGTTTGTGAGTCCACACTGCTTCGGCCAGTTCATGGGCTTCGGTCAGCAGCACGATAAACACGCCAAGGGCGCCGAGGGCCAGAAGGATACCCACGGTCACACTGAACCAGGTGCTGTATTGCTGGCTGTAGTCGTAGCCGATCCACACCAGCACCGAACCGCACAGAAACGCGATAAAGGTCAGGAAGGTACGGCCACGCTGGCGCAGGGCCGAGCCGTCGATCATCAGCAGGGTCAGGGACAGCAGCGCCAGCACCACCGAACCAATGGCCAGCACGCGCCATTGCGGGATCGCCACCACCGGACCTTCAAAATTGAATTTCTGTTGGCGTGCGCCGTTGAATACACCCCAGTACGCCCCGGCCGAGCCTTCGTCGCTGACTTTCCATGGCTGATCGAACGCTTCGATCACGAAGTAGTTGTAACCCTGGCGATTGAGTTTGTTCACCAGTGTACGTAGGTAAATTGCCTGGTCTGCTGGCGACGTTTCGTTGCCACCGCGCATCCGGCCGTTGCTCGGCCAGCCTACCTCCGACAGCAGCAGGGGCTTTTTCGGGAACAGTTTCTTCAGGTCTTTGGCGCGGTCGAGTACGTATTGGCCGGCCTTGTCCATCGGAATGTATTCCCAGAACGGCAGGATGTGCGCGGCGATCAAATCGACGTGCTTGGCCAGCTGTGGGTTCTTTTCCCAGATGTCCCATTGCTCGGACGTCGTTACCGGCACTTTTACGGCGGCGCGAACCCGGTCCAGCAGCACGATCAGCGCCTCAGGCGTGATGTCCTTGCGGAACACCGCTTCGTTGCCGACCACCACCCGCACCACACTGCGTGAGCTGTTGGCGATTTCGATGGCGCGCTGGATTTCCCGCTCATTACGTTCCAGGTCCGGGCTGATCCAGATACCGAGGGTCACCCGCAGGCCGAATTCTTCGGCCAGTTTCGGGATGTCGCCCAGGGTGCCGTCGACCGAGTAAGTACGGATGTTGTCCGTCAGCTTGCTCATGATCTCGAGGTCGCGGCGCATCTGCTCATCGGTGGGGAATTGGTTTTTCTGTGGGAACTGGCCTTGTTGGAACGGCGAGTAGGAAAAACCGGAGATCTGCTCTGGCCAGTTGGGGGCGGTGACCGGGCGGTTGATCAACGCCCAGAAACCGGTGAACAGCGCGGCGATTGCCAGCACGATCACCAGGTTGAGTCCAAATTTACGCGATGCCATGGTTATTTCGGGTTCCAAAGGGTGTGGAACGAAAAGAGGTGCCGGCTTGCGCCGAACGGCGCGCATCCTACACCGACGCTTCCCTTAAGCGTATAGCCGACAGAGAAAAGCCGGACGTTAGTCAGCGAAAGGTCATCTAAGTTCTTTACTTGTAGCTTGTCGCTTCGAACTTGTCGCTGCGTAGTCCATAATGCGCGCCGGTTTTTGGGGTAATGGTCATGAGTACAGAAGATCCACGGTTTGCAGGCGTCGCCCGCTTGTATGGCATTGAAGGCCTGGAACGCTTGAAGGCGGCGCATGTGGCGATTGTCGGCGTTGGCGGCGTGGGGTCGTGGGCGGCAGAAGCCATGGCTCGGTGTGGGGTGGGCGAGATCTCGCTGTTTGACCTGGACGATGTCTGTGTCAGTAACAGCAACCGCCAGTTGCATGCGCTGGACGGCACCGTGGGCAAACCCAAGGTCGAGGTGATGGCCGAGCGCCTGCGTGGTATCAACCCCGATTGCACGGTGCATGCGGTGGCTGACTTCGTGACGCGCGACACCATGGCCGAATACATCACGCCCACTATCGATTGCGTGATCGACTGCATCGACGCCGTCAACGCCAAGGCTGCGCTGATCGCCTGGTGCAAGCGCCGCAAAATCCAGATCATCACCACCGGCGGTGCTGGCGGGCAGATCGACCCGACGTTGATTCAGGTGTGCGACCTCAACCGCACGTTCAATGACCCGCTGGCGTCGAAAGTGCGTTCAACCTTGCGCCGTGACTACGGCTTCAGCCGCACCGTGACCCGCCACTACAGCGTGCCGTGTGTGTTCTCTACCGAGCAACTGCGCTATCCCAAGCCGGATGGCAGCATCTGCTTGCAGAAGAGTTTTGTCGGCGATGGCGTGAAGTTGGACTGCGCCGGTGGGTTTGGCGCGGTGATGATGGTCACGGCCACGTTTGGCATGGTGGCGGCGACCAAGGCGGTGGACAAAATTGTGGCCGGGGTGCGCAGGCCGTCGGAGCGGGTCAAGCCTGCCTGAACCTTGCACAATTCAACATGTGGGAGCGGGCTTGCTCGCGAATGCGGTGGTTCAGGCAATGATGTATCGACTGACACACCGCTTTCGCGAGCAAGCCCGCTCCCACATTTAGTTTTGTGTAAGGCTCAACGCCCGCATGCGCTGCAGCACTGCATTCAGGCCATTGCTTCGCGACGGTGACAGTTGGCGCGATAGGCCCAGTTGATTGAACCAGTCCGGCAGATCGACCACCTGCAACTCGGCGGCAGACAGTCCATTGACCCGCGCCAGCAACAACGCCACCAACCCACGAATCAAGCGTGCATCGCTGGCAGCCGCAAACTGCCAATAGCCATCGCGCAAGTGCCCCACCAACCACACCAGGCTCTCACAGCCCTGCACCAGGTTGGCGTCGACTTTATCCTCGACGGTCAAGGGTGGCATGCGCTCGCCCCATTGCATCAGCATGCGCGCGCGCTGTTCCCAACTGCCGACGGCCTGGAAGGCTTCAAGGGCCGTGGCGGCATCAACGGGCAGGCTCATCGCAGCATGTCCAGTGCCTGATCCAGCGCCTCAAAAAAGCGCTCCAGGTCATCGGAATCGTTATACAGCGCAAGCGACACGCGGATCGCCCCCGACAAGTGCATCGCCTTGAGCAACGGCATCGCACAATGATGGCCGGCACGCACGGCAATGCCCTGCTCGGTCAGCAGGTGCGCGAGGTCGGCGTTGTGTACCCCCTCGACCACAAAACTCACCAGCGCCACCTGGGGCGAGCCCAGCACCTGCACGCCATTGCGCGCCTTGAGGCCGCGCAACAGGTAGTCATGCAGCGCCGCCTCATGGGCAATCACGGCCGCCTGATCCAGCGAACTCAGGTAATCCAGGCTGGCACCCAGGCCGATCACGCTGGCAATCGGCGGTGTACCGGCTTCGAAACCCAGGGGGGCAGGGCGAAAACTGGCGCTGTGGTAGTCGGCCAGTTGCACCATCTCGCCGCCAAACTGCCAGTGGCGCAGGTGATGCAGGGCTTCATTGCGGCCAAACATCACGCCAACGCCGTCCGGGCCGTACAGCTTGTGGCTGGAAAATACATAGAAATCGCACCCCAGGGCCTGCACGTCATGGCGGCCATGGACAATGCCTTGGGCGCCGTCGATGACCGTCAGGGCGCCATGGGGGCGCGCCAGGGCCAGCAGCGCTTCGAGGGGTTGCCAGGCCCCCAGTACGTTGGACAGCTGGCTCACCGCCAGCAGGCGAGTGCGTGGGCCGATCAACTCGGCGGCGGCGGCGAGGTCAATCACGCCGTCCTCACCCAGGGGCAGCACGATCAATTCCAGGGCGCGGCGCTTGGCCAATTGCTGCCAGGGCAGCAGGTTGGCGTGGTGTTCCAGGGCGCTGATGACAATCTCATCGCCCGCATTGAATAGATGCTCCAGGCCGTAGGCCAATAGGTTCAGCGCAGAGGTTGCGCCGTGGGTAAACACGATTTGCCCGCTGTCACCTGCGTTCAACCATTGTGCGACCTTGCTGCGGCTGTCTTCGAACGCCTGGGTCGCATGGGCCCCCGGCAAATGCTGGGCACGGTGCACATTGGCTGCGCCGTTGGCGTAGTAATGGCTGATGGCATCCAACAGGGCCTGAGGTTTTTGCGTGGTAGCGGCGTTGTCCAGATAGGTCTGGTCTTGCCGTTGCAGGGTGGCGATGGCCGGGAAATCGGCGCGCCAGGGGGAGGGCACAAGCATGGTGGTCAAGACTCGTATAAGCGAGCCCCAGGATCGGGGCCCGCTAGTGGCATCGAGTGGCTGCTTAGTTGTGAGCGTGCAGCGCTTCGTTCAGTTCGATGGCCGATTTGTGGGTTTTGCATTCCACGGCACCGGTCTCGGAGTTGCGGCGGAACAGCAGGTCTGGCTGGCCGGCCAAGTCACGCGCCTTGACCACTTTGACCAGTTGGTTCTGCTCGTCCAGTAGCGCAACCTTGGTGCCGGCGGTGACGTACAGGCCAGATTCCACGGTGTTGCGGTCGCCCAACGGGATACCGATACCGGCATTGGCGCCGATCAGGCAGCCTTCGCCGACCTTGATCACGATGTTGCCGCCACCCGACAGGGTGCCCATGGTGGAGCAACCGCCGCCCAGGTCCGAACCCTTGCCGACGAACACGCCCGCCGATACACGGCCTTCGATCATGCCCGGGCCTTCGGTGCCCGCGTTGAAGTTGACGAAACCTTCGTGCATCACGGTGGTGCCTTCGCCCACGTAGGCGCCCAGGCGGATACGCGCGGCGTCAGCGATACGCACGCCGGCCGGTACCACGTAGTCGGTCATTTTCGGGAACTTGTCCACCGAGAACACTTCCAGCAACTCGCCACGCAGGCGTGCTTCCAGCTGGCGTTCGGCCAGTTCGCTGATGTCGATGGCACCCTGGCTGGTCCAGGCCACGTTCGGCAGTTGCGGGAACACACCGGCCAGGCTCAGGCCGTGAGGCTTGACCAGGCGATGGGACAGCAGGTGCAGCTTGAGGTACGCCTCAGGGGTGGAGGTCAGCGCGGCGTCTTCGGCCAGCAGGGTGGCGACCAGTGGGGTGTGGCTTTCAGCCAGGCGGCTCAGCAGGGCCGCTTGGGCCGCGTCGACGCCTTTGAGGGCGTCAGCCAATTGCAGCGCCTGGGCAACGGTGAAGGTAATGGCCTGGTTGCCTTCGGTGTAACCGAGGATCGGAGCGATCGCCGCGACGATGTCGGCCGATGGGTTGAGCAGGGGTTGTGCGTAAAACACTTCCAGCCAAGCACCTTGGCGGTTCTGAGTGCCGACGCCGAAGCCCAGGCTGAACAGGGAATTGGACATGCTGTTACCTCTACAAAAATGGTAAGGGCTGGCCTACTTGAGGGCCGCCGAATAAATATCTGGCTTGAAGCCAATCAGGGTTCTGTCACCGAGATCGAGCACCGGGCGCTTGATCATCGAGGGTTGTGCGAGCATCAATTCAATGGCTTTCGACTGATCGAGATCGGCTTTGCGTTCGTCTTCGAGTTTGCGAAAGGTGGTGCCCGCACGGTTCAAAACCACCTGCCAACCGTGCTCGTTGCACCATTGGGTCAAGTGTTCGCGGTCGATACCGGCCGTTTTGTAGTCGTGGAACTCATAGCTCACAGCGTGCTCATCGAGCCAGGTGCGCGCCTTTTTCATGGTGTCGCACGCTTTGATGCCGAAAAGGTGCAACGTTTTGCTTGAAGCGGTCAAGGAATTGCCCCCCTTTAAGATGCTGGAAACCAAAGGTCCGGGATTATGCCACGACCAGGCGCCCGTGGTGCCTCCCGTCATGCTGGCGTGCGACTTATGTGCAAATGCCTGTTGGCAGCCAGGCCGGTAACATAGCCGGCTAATATGGCACTTCAACTGTGCGTCGTTGCCTGATGTGTGTCGTAGTAAGTCGATTGTCCGGGAAACCCGCTTTATGCAAACCGCCTACACCGTTCTTATCCTGCTGATGCTGGTCAGCGTTTCGCGTCTGGTCGGGCGTGTCATCCCTCTGCCGTTGCCTCTGGTGCAGATCGCGGCCGGTGCCTTGCTGGCCTGGCCCACCTTGGGCCTGCATGTGGCGCTGGACCCGGAGTTGTTCCTGTTTCTGTTCCTGCCGCCGCTGCTGTTCTCCGATGGCTGGCGTATGCCCAAGCGCGAATTGTGGCGGCTGCGCGGGCCCATCCTGACGCTGGCGGTGGGGTTGGTGCTGTTCACGGTGGTCGGCGCGGGTTACTTCATTCACTGGATTTTGCCTACGATCCCGCTGCCGGTGGCCTTCGCCCTGGCGGCGGTGCTGTCGCCGACGGATGCCGTGGCGGTGTCGGCCATTTCCCAGAACCGCCTGCCCACGCCCTTGATGCATATGCTGCAGGGCGAAGCGTTGATGAACGATGCTTCGGGTCTGGTGACCTTCAAGTTCGCCTTGGCAGCGGCGTTGACCGGGGTGTTTTCCCTGGCGGATGCCAGCCTAACGTTCGTGCTGGTCGCAGTGGGCGGCCTGGCGGTGGGTGTGGCGCTTAGCTGGTTGGTGGGCCGCTTGCGCGCCTGGATGATCGCCCGTGGCTGGGACGACCCGGCGACTCACGTTGTGTTCATGTTGCTGCTGCCGTTTGCCGCCTATGTGCTGGCTGAACGCCTAGGGGCGTCTGGCATTCTCTCGGCGGTGGCGGCGGGCATGATGCAAAGCTGGCTCGACCTGCTGCCGCGCCAGACCAGTACGCGCCTGCTCAACCGCAGTGTTTGGTCGTTGCTGGAGTTTTCCTTCAATGGCTTGATCTTCCTGCTGCTGGGCTTGCAACTGCCGGACATCATCAAGGCCGTGGTGAGTCACGAGCCAACCCTGTGGCCGACCCTGTTCTATCGTTGCCTGGATGTGATCGCGATCTTCCTGGTGTTGGTGCTGCTGCGGTTTATCTGGGTGCAAAGCATCTGGCGCCTGTCGGGCTTACTGCGCAAGCTGCGTGGGAAAAGTGAACTGACCCTGGTGCCCACCGCACGCTCCTGCTGGCTGCTGACCGTCGGTGGCGTGCGCGGTGCGGTGACCCTGGCCGGTGTGATGTCGGTGCCGTTGCTGCTGGCGCCGGGCCAGGACTTCCCTGAGCGCGACTTGCTGATCTTTATTGCGGCCGGGGTGATCCTGCTGTCGCTGGTTGCCGCGTGCGTCGCCTTGCCCCTGCTGTTGCGTGGCATCGAGAAAAGCCCGGATGAAAAACGCCATAACGAAGTGCGTGAGGCCTGGAAGAAGACTGCGGTCGCAGCGATCCACGCGCTTGAAGCCGAAGAGCCCGCAGAAGCGGAAACCCAGGACGCCGCCCAGGCCGCGCTCGCCGCTGAGTTGAAGGCACGGCTGATGTCGGAATACCGCCATCAATTGGAGGTGTTCAACGACTCGGCCGAGGCCCAGGCCCTGGCACAGCAGATGGACCTGCTTGAACGCAAATTGCGCCTCAAGGCCCTGCGGGCACAGCGCTTGGAGTTGTATAGCTTAAGCCGTCATCACCAGATTGGTGATGACGTTTTGCGCGAGGTGTTGGCGGAGTTGGATATGAGTGAGGCGAATCTTGGGACAGCGAAGGCATGATCGATGTAGGGTCTGAATTTTCGGACATTTCCCCCTTCCCTGAGACGAAGTCTGCCGTTGTCGAGCGGTGTAACAGGTCAGTGTTGAGATCAGGCAGTGTTTTTTGGAAGGGTAATATTGGTGAATCCTAACGCTTGTGCAAATAGTTGCTTAACCGCGCGAGCGGTATCCTTTTTGTTGCCCCCCCAGTGAAGACTCATGGTGGGACCTGAGGGGTCGATGTTTCTGGCATCGGAGCCAATCGCAGACCATGACTTGCCATCGGTACTCAACGAAATCCGGATATCGCCATCTGCCTGGTCGGTGAACTGGGTTTGAGTGCTTAAATGAGGTTGTAATTTTTTTATGTTGTGAGTGATAAATTTTTTCTGCTCGTCAGTCATGTCGAGTAATGAAATCGTGACAGTTGAAACAGCAGGCCAGAGTTTATTCAGCACAACAGTAGCGTTTAGTTTTTCGACAGTGTCCTTGATAGATGGGCCTGTTCGTGGAGGGTATAGCGTACGCAGGAGTGCTATGTCACCTTCTGAAAGCTGATTGTTTTTCGGTATGGCAGGAGCGCCATTTAGTTCTTTTGAAGTGAACTCGTAATGCATGATTGATTTCGGGTCGTACTGTGTAAAAGTGGGGCCCTTTTTTTGCCGCTTTATGATGTTTGTTATGTTGTTTTTTATATCTTTTTCTGGGTTCTTGGAGCCTTCGAAACGAGGTTTTAGCTCTTCCTCATCAAAACTTATCTTGCGGTCCGGGTGCTGATGCTCATGTAAAACACCAATAGCGTGCAAACCCTCATGTATCACGGTGGCAATTATGTTTTCCGGCGGGCGGTTGAAGTCGAAGAGCATGGTGGGCTCCAGCGGATTCGATCTTTTTGCATCCGTACCCACGCGTGAAGATCCATTGGAGCCTTTTTCACTGCTAGGGCTTATACGGATATCCGCATCGGGGCCTGGAACGTATTTGAAATTCAGGTTGATGTGCGGGGTGATCTTGCCAAGACCTTGTTTTACGAGTTTTTGTTGGTCTTTGGTCATCCCGTTGAGTGCAATAGTGATGGTTGAGTGCTGTGGCCATTTTCGGCCAGTCGCTCCGATACCACGTTTAGTTCTAATAACCGGTGCGGAGTCGGTAGTTTGTGGTTGGTTGTCGTTGGAATAGTTTGAAATTGTGGGGGTGGCATTTTGAGGGCTGTAGGGGCGAACTATTGTGTTCATAGGATGTTGAAGCCTGTGTAAGTGCTTTGGCGAGCGCTACGCGATAGCTGGTAACCCCTAAGAGGGCCAACTGGCGAAGATAACGTGATAAATGAATCTTCAGTCTGGAAGATACTGAATCGTACGTTATGTGGTCCGTGCGGCTTACAGGTTCCAGTGATAGGTATTTTTTTATGGCGGGAGTTGCTGGGTCTTTCTCAAGGGGTGATGACGCCAAGAGCGGTACTGTTCTCCCCTCGGGTACTGCCCGCACTGCATTGCGCAGTGCGGGTTTGGTGCAGTTACTTGTTGCGTTGAATGAAATCCCGAATCCGCTCCGCCGCTTCCACACACTCCGCCAACGGCGCAACCAGCGCCAGTCGCACACGCCCGGCGCCTGGGTTGAAGCCGTCCACTTCGCGGGAAAGGTACGACCCCGGCACCACGGTCACATGCTCTTCGACGAACAAGTCGCGGCAGAACGCGGCATCGTCGCCATTCACATTCGGCCACAGGTAGAAACCACCGTCCGGGCTTTGCACGTCCAACACCGGCTTGAGGATCGCCAATACGGCGTCGAACTTCTCGCGGTACAGGTCACGGTTGGCCAGTACGTGGGCCTCATCCTGCCAGGCAGCAATGCTCGCAAGCTGGGTTTGCACCGGCATCGCGCAGCCGTGGTAGGTGCGGTACAGCAGGAAGGCCTTGAGGATGTCAGCGTCACCCGCCACAAAACCCGAGCGCAGGCCCGGCAGGTTGGAGCGCTTGGACAGGCTGTGGAACACCACGCAACGCTTGAAGTCCTGGCGGCCCAGTTCCACGCAGGCGCTCAGCAGGCCCGGCGGCGGGGTTTGTTCGTCGAAGTACAGTTCGCTGTAGCACTCGTCGGCGGCGATCACGAAGTCGTATTCGTCGGCCAGGGCGATGAGTTTTTTCAACGTCTCGACCGGGATCAAAGCACCGGTGGGGTTGCCAGGGGAGCAAAGGAACAGAATCTGGCAGCGCTTCCAGATATCCGGCGTAACGGCGTCGAAGTCCGGGTTGAAGCCATTGCTGTCCAGGCACGGCAGGTAGTGCGGCTTGGCCCCGGCGAGGAAGGCTGCGCCTTCGTAGATCTGGTAGAACGGGTTCGGGCTCACCACCAGCGCATCGTCACCGCGATTGACCACGGTCTGGGTAAAGGCGAACAGCGCTTCGCGGGTGCCGTTGACCGGCAGGATGTTGCGCGCTGGGTCGAGCCAGCCCTTGGGCACATTGAAGCGGCGTTCGCACCAGGCGCCGATGGCCTCGCGCAAAGCCGGGATGCCCAGGGTGGTGGGGTAAACCGCCATCTGGTCGAGGTTATTGCTCAGCGCCTCGGCCACGAAGGTTGGGGATTTGTGCTTGGGCTCGCCGATGGACAGGGCGATCGGGCGTTTGTCCGGGTTTGGCGTGACGCTACCCAGCAGGGCGCGCAGTTTTTCGAACGGGTAGGGCTGGAGTTGGTTCAGGGCGTTGTTCATCGAAAATCTCGTTCAATTCGGTTGAAAACATGCGGTCTACTGGGCAAAGCAACTCCAATGTGGGAGCGGGCTTGCTCGCGAAAGCGGTGGAACAGTCAGCTTATATGCGGCTGATACACCGCATTCGCGAGCAAGCCCGCTCCCACACAAGCCGGCTCCCACAGTGAAATTGGATGTTCAGATGGTCAGGCGGGTCAACTCGACGCCCGGCTCTTGGGTCACGCTCAACTGCTCCACGATGGCTGCCTGCAAGCGCAGGCACAGTTCCGGGTCGGACAGCGGCTGGTTGTCGGCGTCGGTAAGGAAGAATACGTCTTCCACGCGCTCACCAAGCGTCGCAATCTTGGCGTTCTGCAACGACAGGTCGAACTCCAGGAAAATCCCGCCGATGCGTGCCAACAGGCCCGGACGATCCGGCGCGCTGAGTTCCAGTACCGTCACCGGACGCTGGGCGTCGTTGGAAATGGTCACCTGGGGCGCGAATGCAAAGTGCTTGAGCTGGCGCGGTACCCGGCGCTGGATGATGGTCGGGTAGTCGTCAGGGTTGCGCAGGGCCTCGGTCAGGCCTTCGCGGATCTTTTTCACCCGCGCCGGGTTGTCGCCGATCGACTCGCCCTCGGTGTCGAGCACGATGTAGGTGTCGAGGGTGAACT
This sequence comes from Pseudomonas kairouanensis, assembly GCF_004682055.1. Taxonomy (GTDB): domain Bacteria; phylum Pseudomonadota; class Gammaproteobacteria; order Pseudomonadales; family Pseudomonadaceae; genus Aquipseudomonas; species Aquipseudomonas kairouanensis. The sequence goes on from NZ_QUZU01000003.1 coordinate 12,869, forward strand.
GGCTGCTGGAGGTGATCACCCGTGCGTCATGGATGTTCAGGTTGAGCTGGTCCATGGCGGCCACGGTCACGGCGAAGAAGTCGTGCTGGTCGGGCGCATAGATGAAGATCTGCGTGCCGCCCTCGAATTCGCGCTGGGTGGTTTCCTTGATCAGCACCAGCGGGCCGCCATCGACCGGTTGCTGCAGGATCGCGTCGCTGTGCCAGGCCACGTCGCCGGCAGTGTGGCGCAGGAAGTAGTCGTCCCCCAGTTGCGACCACAGTTGCTCGACGTCGTCCGGGTCGTTGCCGCCGCGTACCAGAATATCCAGGGCCGCGCTTTGAGTGCGGCGGATCTGTTCTTCGCGGTCCACCGGGTTTTCCAGGCCGCGGCGCAGGGCGCGCTTGGTCTCGGTGTACAGCTGGCGCAACAGGCTGGCGCGCCAGGAATTCCACAGCGTGGGGTTGGTGGCATTGATGTCGGAGACGGTCAGCACGTACAGGTAGTCGAGGCGGGTTTCGTCGCCGACGATACCGGCGAAGTCGTGGATCACCTGCGGGTCGGACAAATCCTTGCGCTGGGCGGTGGTGGACATCACCAAGTGGTTCTGCACCAGCCAGACGATCAGGCGGCTGTCCCACAGCGGCAACTGGTGGCGCTGGCAGAAGGCTTCGGCGTCAACCGCGCCGACTTCCGAGTGGTCGCCATGACGGCCTTTGCCGATGTCGTGGTACAGCCCGGCCAGGTAGATCAGTTCGGGTTTGGGCAGCTTGGCCATAAGCTTGCTGGCCAGCGGGAATTTCTCTGACACCTGGGTGTACTGCAGCTTACGCAGGTGCTTGATCAGGTTCAGGGTGTGGGCGTCCACGGTATAAATGTGGAACAGGTCGTGCTGCATCTGCCCGACGATAAAGCCGAACTCCGGCAGGTAGCGGCCGAGGATGCCGTAACGGTTCATCCGACGCAGGTTGCGGTGAATGCCGATCTTGCACTTGAACAGCTCGATGAATAGGCTGGTGTTGCGGATGTCATTGCGGAACTCGTCATCGATCAGGTGACGGTTTTCCCGCAGCAGGCGGATGGTATCGGCGCGCACGCCTTTGATTTCCGGCTGCTGGGCCATCAACACGAAGATCTCCAGCATGGCGAACGGCGTGCGGCGGAACACGTTGTCGTTGCGTGCCTCGATGTAGCCGTCGTGCAGCTGGAAGCGCGCGTTGATTGGCTGCGGCGGCGCTTCGTCTTCAGGGGCCAGGATCACTTCTTCGAAATGCTGGATGATCAGGTCGCTGAGCTGGGCAATGCTCATCACCACCCGGTAGTACTGCTGCATGAAGCTTTCGATACTGGTCTTCGCATCCTCGCCTTCAAAGCCCAGCAAGGTGGCGATGGAGCGCTGATGGTCGAACAGCAGGCGGTCTTCGGACCGCCCGGCCAGCATGTGCAGGGCGTAGCGCACTTTCCACAGGAATTCCTGGGACGAAGCCAGCAGGGCGTTTTCGCTCTCCACCAAAAAGCCTTCGCCGGCCAGGGCCCGCAGGTTCAGGGTGCCGTACTGGCGACGGGCAACCCACAAAATCGTCTGGATGTCCCGCAAACCGCCCGGCGAGCCTTTGACGTTGGGTTCCAGGTTGTATTCAGTGTCGTTGTACTTGTGGTGCCGGGCCTTCTGCTCGGCGCGCTTGGCCAGGAAGAACTCCTTGCTCGGCCACATGTGCGCGGTGCTGGTGACTTCGAGCATGCGCTGGCGCAGACGCTCTGGCCCAGCAATGGTGCGGCTTTCCATCAGGTTGGTAATGATGGTGAGGTCGGCGCGGGCTTCTTCGGCGCATTCATCCACCGAGCGCACGCTCTGGCCGACTTCCAGGCCGATGTCCCACAGCAGCGTGAGAAACCGCTCGATGGAATCGCGAAAGATCTCATGGTCGGCGCTGTCCAGCAGGATCAGCAGGTCGATGTCAGAGTACGGGTGCAGTTCGCCACGCCCGTAACCGCCGACCGCCACCAGGGCGATATCGGCGTCTTCACTCCAGCTGAACTGTTCCCAGGCCTTTTGCAGGATGTTATCGACGAACCAGGCGCGGTCCTCGATCAGCCGGCGAATGTCCCGGCCGCTGCGAAAGCGCTCGTCGAGCACCTCGCGGGCCTGACGGATCGCCTTCTTGAAAGCGGCGATGGGGCTCGCCTTCAGGGCCAGTTCGGCCTGGAACTGGCCGCGGTCGAAGAGTTCGGGATCCACCTGGGGCATCGATCGGCTTTCCTTTCTATCTATATGAGTCAGTTACAACACGCTGGGGAAAACCTGGGCAACGCCGCTTACACCTAAACAGCAGCCGAAACGCGTGGGATCGTGTCGTCGGCGCGCAGGGTGAAGATCTCGTAGCCGGTCTCGGTGACCAGCAGGGTGTGTTCCCACTGGGCCGAGAGCTTGCGGTCCTTGGTGATGGCGGTCCAGCCGTCGCCCAGCACCTTGGTGTCGGCCTTGCCCTGGTTGATCATCGGTTCGATGGTGAAGGTCATGCCTGCCTTGAGCTCCATGCCGGTGCCGGCGCGGCCGTAGTGCAGGATCTGAGGTTCTTCGTGGAACACCGTGCCGATGCCATGGCCGCAGAACTCGCGCACCACCGAGAAACCGTTCTTTTCGGCGTGCTTCTGGATCACTTCACCGATGTCCCCCAGGCGGCAGCCGGGCTTGACGATCTCGATGGCCTTGTACATGCATTCCTGGGTCACCTGGGACAGGCGCTCGGCCCAGACCGGTACGGTGCCGACGTGGAACATGCGGCTGGTGTCGCCGAAGTAGCGGTCCTTGATCACGGTGACGTCGATGTTCAGGGTATCGCCGTCCTTCAACGGCTTGTCGCCCGGAATGCCGTGGCAGACCACATGGTTGACCGAGGTGCAGATCGACTTGGGGAAGCCCTTGTAGTTCAGCGGCGCAGGGATCGCTCCTTGCACGTTGACGATATAGTCGTGGCAGATCTGGTTCAGGGTCTCGGTGGTGACGCCGGGCTTGACGTGCTCGGCGATCATTTCCAGCACGTCGGCAGCCAGTTTGCCGGCGATGCGCATGCCGGCGATGTCTTCGGCGGTTTTCAAACTAACGGTCATACAGGCTCTCTCTAGCGCAACGCGCTGAAATCAATTCGGTTTACGGGCGTGCGACAAAAGGTTACAGAATTCGCACAAGCCACAAAAAACGCGATTCTATCAGACGATGGCGTCAAATCATGAGCCTCTGATGATCGCTTCTCTCTATAGGGTAAGGGCAACTGGGCTCTATTCAAGGGCTTACGCGAAAGCGGTCGATGGCAAACGTGATTGCGGGTTTCGTTTTTGCCGATGCTGTGGTATAAAATGCGCCGCTTTCCGGGGATACCCCGCAAAGCTTAAATCCACACACGTGTCGACACGATGACCTGGGTGCCGGAGGCCTTGAAGCCGCTGGTTGGTCATTGGGATACGTGGAGGCCAAACCCGACTTATTAAGGAACTATCATGTCCCAAGTCAACATGCGCGATATGCTGAAGGCCGGTGTGCACTTCGGTCACCAGACCCGTTACTGGAACCCGAAAATGGGTAAATACATTTTCGGCGCGCGTAACAAGATCCACATCATCAACCTTGAAAAAACCCTGCCAATGTTCAACGAAGCTCTGACTTTCGTAGAGCGTCTGGCCCAGGGCAAAAACAAGATCCTGTTCGTCGGCACCAAGCGTTCCGCTGGCAAGATCGTTGCTGAAGAAGCAGCACGTTGCGGTTCGCCGTACGTCGATCACCGCTGGTTGGGCGGCATGCTGACCAACTTCAAAACCATCCGTGCTTCCATCAAGCGTCTGCGTGACCTTGAAGTGCAAGCCGAAGACGGTACTTTCGCCAAGCTGACCAAGAAAGAAGCGCTGATGCGCTCCCGTGACCTGGAAAAGCTCGATCGTTCCCTGGGTGGTATCAAGGACATGGGCGGTCTGCCTGACGCACTGTTCGTTATCGACGTTGATCACGAGCGCATCGCGATCACCGAAGCCAACAAGCTGGGCATCCCTGTTATCGGCGTAGTCGATACCAACAGCAGCCCGGAAGGCGTTGACTACATCATCCCAGGCAACGATGACGCAATCCGCGCTATCCAGCTGTACATGGGTTCGATGGCTGACGCTGTAATCCGTGGTCGCAACCACGTTGCTGGTGGTACCGAGCAGTTCGTTGAAGAAGCTCCGGTAGCTGCCGCTGAGTAATTAGCGCCCTGGCGTTGACTCAGTAAGCAAAAAGGGGGCTTGGCCCCCTTTTTGCCACCTCGAAAACCGTTTGTCGGCAGCGCAGCTACATCTTCTGTAACGTGCAGCGGCCTACAAGGGTGATTCGGGAAGAATTGATCCCCCGTTCGATCGGGTGGAATGGTTGAAAACCTATCCAAGAGGAATTTGAAAATGGCAGCAATTACTGCAGCGTTGGTTAAAGAACTGCGTGAGCGTACCGGCGAAGGCATGATGGATTGCAAGAAAGCCCTGGAAAAGGCTGACGGCGACATCGAAAAAGCCATTGATGACATGCGTGCTTCTGGCGCCATCAAGGCTGCCAAGAAAGCAGGCAACGTAGCTGCTGAAGGCGCGATCGCTCTGAAAGAAGACGGCAAATCTGCTGTCCTGCTGGAAGTGAACTCGCAGACCGACTTCCTGGCCCTGCAAGACGACTTCAAGGCTTTCGTTGCTGCCAGCGTTGAAAAAGCGTTCGCCGACAAGCTGACTGACGTCGCTCCGCTGATCGAAGCTCAAGAAGCTGATCGCCTGGTACTGGTCGGCAAGGTTGGCGAAAACGTCAACATCCGTCGCCTGGTTCGCGTTGAAGGTGATGTTGTTGGTGGCTACCTGCACGGCAACAAGATCGGTGTTGCCGTTGTCCTGAAAGGCGGCAACGTCGAGCTGGCCAAAGACATCGCTATGCACGTAGCAGCCAGCAACCCTGAGTTCCTGCTGCCTTCGGAAGTATCTGCCGAAGCGATCGAGCGTGAAAAAGCTGTGTTCCTGCAGCTGAACGAAGAAAAAATCAAAGGCAAGCCAGAAAACATTGTTGAGAACATGGTCAAAGGCCGTATCAGCAAGTTCCTGGCCGAAGCAAGCCTGGTTGAGCAGGCGTTCGTCAAGAACCCTGAAATCAAGGTTGGCGAACTGGCTAAGAAAGCCGGTGCCGAAATCGTTTCCTTCACTTACTTCAAAGTAGGCGAAGGCATCGAGAAGCCGGTCGACAACTTCGCTGAAGAAGTTGCTGCCCAGCTGGCTGCCGCCAAGCAATAAGACAGTTTTCAACTGTCGCCCGAAAGAGGCTGCCCGCTCACGCGCGCAGCCTCTTTTCAAATGGGAAGCCGATTTTATTTGGCTTACCTTCGGAACTGGCTTACAAAGCCGTGTTCCGATGGCGCTGTGTTAGCGTCCAGCTAGAGTGAACGCAAGCCGTAAACGGCTCGCCAAGAATTTTTAAAAAATACGCCGCAGGAGAGATTCGCAATGGCTCAGCAGGGCAGTGGTTATCAGGCTCGCTATAAACGCATTCTACTCAAGCTTAGCGGCGAGGCCCTGATGGGCTCGGAAGAGTTCGGGATCGATCCCAAGGTGCTCGACCGCATGGCACTGGAAGTCGGCCAACTTGTTGGTATTGGCGTTCAGGTCGGCCTGGTGATCGGCGGCGGCAACCTGTTCCGTGGTGCAGCACTGAGTGCGGCCGGTATGGATCGGGTCACCGGCGACCACATGGGCATGCTGGCCACTGTGATGAACGCCCTGGCCATGCGCGACGCCCTGGAGCGTGCCAATATCTCGGCTATCGTGATGTCGGCTATTTCCATGGTGGGCGTGACCGACCACTATGATCGCCGCAAAGCCATGCGCCACCTGAACTCCAAGGAAGTGGTGATCTTTGCTGCCGGTACCGGCAATCCGTTCTTCACTACCGATTCGGCTGCGTGCCTGCGCGCTATCGAGATCGATGCTGACGTCGTGTTGAAGGCGACCAAGGTAGACGGCGTGTACACCGCAGACCCATTCAAAGACCCGCATGCCGAGAAGTTCGATCATCTGACCTACGATGAAGTACTGGATCGCAAGCTGGGCGTGATGGACCTGACGGCTATTTGCCTGTGCCGCGACCACAAGATGCCGCTGCGCGTATTTAACATGAACAAGCCCGGCGCCCTGCTGAATATCGTACACGGCGGCGCGGAAGGGACTCTGATCGAGGAAGGCCAACAATGATCAACGAAATCAAGAAAGACGCCCAGGCGCGTATGCAGAAATCCCTGGAATCCCTGAGCCACGCATTCGGCCAGATCCGTACCGGCAAGGCGCACCCAAGCATCCTGGGTAGCGTGATGGTGCCTTACTATGGCTCCGACACGCCTATCAGCAGTGTCGCCAACATTACCGTTAAAGACTCGCGCACCCTGCAAGTTGTAGCCTTTGAGCGCAACATGCTGGGCGCGGTCGACAAGGCCATCCAGAGCGCCGGCTTGAACCTCAACCCGACCAACCTGGGTGAGTTGCTGCTGATCTCCATGCCGGCCCTGACTGAAGAAACCCGCAAGGGCTTCACCAAGCAGGCCCGCAGTGCCGCCGAAGACGCCCGTGTTGCCGTGCGCAACATCCGTCGCGATGCCTTGGGTGACCTGAAGAAGCTGGTCAAGGACAAGGAAATCAGCGAAGACGAAGAACGTCGTGCCGTTGCTGATATCGACAAGCTGACCAAGGATGCCGAGGCCCAGATCACCAAGGCCACGGAAGAAAAAGAAAAGGACCTGATGGCCGTATAAGGGGTCAGGACGCCTTCATGGAAAAGACCAAGCAGACTGTACCCTCCGTGGTGCCGCGCCATGTCGCGATCATCATGGATGGGAATAATCGCTGGGCGAAGAAACGCTTTATGCCGGGTGTTGCCGGGCATAAAGCGGGTGTCGATGCGGTGCGGGCCGTGATTGAGGTGTGCGCCGAGGCCAAGGTCGAAGTGCTGACCTTGTTCGCCTTCTCCAGTGAAAACTGGCAGCGCCCGGCCGAGGAAGTCAGTGCCTTGATGGACCTGTTCTTCAAGGCGTTGCGCCGTGAGGCCAAACGCCTCAATGACAACAATATCAGCCTACGCATCATCGGGGATCGCTCGCGGTTCCACCCGGAATTGCAGGCGGCCATGCGCGAGGCTGAAGCCATTACCGCGGGTGCCAACCGTTTTGTGTTGCAGATCGCAGCCAATTACGGTGGCCAGTGGGATATTGCCCAGGCCGCGCAGCGATTGGCGCGCGAGGTGCAGGCCGGTCATCTGCGGCCGGACGACATCACTCCCGAGCTGCTGCAGACCTGCCTGGTCACCGGTGACCTGCCGTTGCCGGACTTGTGCATCCGCACCGGTGGCGAGCACCGCATCAGCAATTTCCTGCTGTGGCAGCTTGCCTACACCGAATTGTATTTCTCCGACCTGTTCTGGCCGGACTTCAAACACGATGCCATGCGTAATGCGCTGGCCGATTTCGCTTCCCGTCAGCGTCGCTTCGGTAAAACGAGCGAGCAGATCGAAGCTGGAGCCCGGGTTTAAATGCTTAAACAACGAATCATCACAGCACTGATCCTGTTGCCGATCGCCTTGTGCGGGTTTTTCCTGCTCGATGGTTCCGGTTTTGCGCTGTTTATTGGCGTGGTCGTTACCCTTGGCGCCTGGGAATGGGCGCGCCTGGCGGGCTTCAATGCGCAGCTGCCACGGGTGGTGTATGCCGCTGTGGTCGCGCTGTTGCTGTTTCTGATGCACACCCTGTCTACCGTCGTCGTGCCCTGGGTGTTGGGGGCGGCGGTGCTGTGGTGGGCGCTGGCGACCTTCCTGGTGCTGACCTTCCCCCGTACCAGCGGCCATTGGTCCAGCGTCGCCAGCAAGCTGGTGATCGGCTTGTTGATCCTGCTGCCGGCCTGGCAAGGGCTGGTGGAAATCAAGAATTCGCCGATGGGTAACTGGCTGATCATGGCCGTGATGGTATTGGTGTGGGGGGCCGACATTGGTGCCTACTTCTCCGGTCGGGCCTTCGGCAAGCGCAAGCTGGCGCCGGCTGTCAGCCCGGGCAAAAGCTGGGAGGGCGTGTACGGTGGCCTGGCGCTGACACTGTTGATCACATTGGTGGTGGGCATTGTGCGTGACTGGTCAGTGAAGGAAATCTTCCTGGCCTTGCTGGGTACCGCCATCGTCGTATTCATTTCGGTAGTGGGTGACCTCACCGAAAGCATGTTCAAGCGCCAGGCCGGGATCAAGGACAGCAGTAACCTGCTGCCGGGTCACGGAGGCGTGCTGGATCGTATCGACAGCCTCACCGCTGCGATCCCGATCTTTGCCGTGCTGTTGTGGATGACCGCTTCGTGAGCCGCCTGCAACAAGTGACCGTGCTGGGTGCAACCGGCTCGGTAGGCTTGAGTACGCTGGACGTGATCGCGCGTCATCCGGATCGCTACCAGGTCTTCGCCCTGACGGGTTTTACCCGCCTGGCTGAGCTACTGGCATTGTGCGTACGCCATGCGCCGCGTTATGCCGTCGTCCCTGAGCCTTCAGCGGCGCGTGGCTTGCAGGATGACTTGCGGGCTGCCGGCCTCGCCACACAGGTGTTGGTGGGGGAGGAGGGGCTCTGCCAGGTCTCGGCGGATGCCGAGGTCGATACGGTGGTTGCGGCGATCGTAGGCGCTGCGGGGCTTCGCCCGACGCTGGCGGCCGTTGATGCGGGCAAAAAGATCCTGTTGGCCAACAAAGAAGCGTTGGTCATGTCCGGTGCACTCTTTATGCAGGCGGTGCGTAAAAGCGGCGCCGTGCTGCTGCCGCTCGACAGCGAGCACAACGCAATCTTCCAGTGCATGCCTGGCGACTATGCCCGTGGCCTGGGCCAGGTGGGGGTGCGTCGCATCCTGCTGACCGCCTCCGGTGGTCCGTTCAGGCAGACGCCGCTGGCGCAGCTTGAGCATGTCTCGCCTGACCAGGCGTGCGCACACCCTAACTGGTCCATGGGGCGCAAGATTTCCGTGGATTCGGCGAGCATGATGAATAAGGGCCTGGAGTTGATCGAGGCCTGTTGGTTGTTCGATGCACGTCCCGATCAAGTCGAGGTGGTGATCCACCCGCAAAGTGTGATTCATTCCCTGGTCGACTACGTGGACGGCTCGGTATTGGCTCAATTGGGCAACCCCGATATGCGCACGCCTATCGCCAACGCACTGGCCTGGCCAGAGCGCATTGATTCCGGCGTGGCGCCGCTGGACCTGTTTGCCATTGCGCGCCTGGATTTCGAGGCGCCGGATGAACAGCGCTTTCCTTGCCTGCGCCTGGCACGGCAGGCGGCGCAAGAGGGAAACAGCGCGCCGGCCATGCTCAATGCGGCCAATGAAGTGGCGGTGGCGGCGTTTCTCGATGGGCGCATCCGCTTTCCGCAGATCGCGAGTATCATCGAGGACGTGCTGGCGCTTGAGCCGGTCGTCGCGGTCAATGACCTGGGTGCAGTGTTCGAGGCCGACACCAAGGCCCGCGCCCTGGCTGAACAATGGTTGAGCCGCAACGCGCGTTAGCCGGTGGGCGCGTTTGAGCCTTGCAGGCACTGGATTGGAATGCGGAGAAATTAGATGAGTGCGCTTTATATGATTGTCGGCACCCTGGTTGCTCTGGGTGTGCTGGTTACCTTCCACGAATTCGGCCACTTTTGGGTGGCGCGTCGTTGCGGCGTCAAGGTACTGCGCTTTTCCGTCGGTTTCGGCATGCCTTTGTTGCGCTGGCACGACCGTCGTGGCACCGAGTTCGTGATTGCGGCCATCCCGCTGGGTGGCTACGTCAAGATGCTCGATGAGCGCGAAGGCGAAGTGCCGGCCGATCAGTTGGACCAATCCTTCAACCGCAAGACCGTTCGTCAGCGTATCGCCATTGTTGCCGCTGGTCCGATCGCCAACTTCCTGTTGGCCATGGTGTTTTTCTGGGTCTTGGCCATGATGGGCAGCCAGCAGATGCGCCCGGTGATAGGTGCGGTCGAGGCGGGCAGCATGGCGGAGAAGGCCGGGCTGGTCGCAGGTCAGGAAATTGTTTCCATTGATGGCGAACCCACTGCAGGTTGGGGGGCGGTCAATTTGCAGTTGGTTCGTCGCCTGGGTGAAAGTGGCACGGTCGATGTGGTGGTGCGTGAGCAGGATTCCACCGCCGAGACCCCGCGAACGTTGGCGCTTGACCACTGGCTCAAGGGCGCTGATGAGCCTGATCCGATCAAGTCCTTGGGTATTCGCCCATGGCGTCCGGCGCTGCCGCCGGTGCTTGCCGAGCTGGATCCGAAGGGGCCGGCCCAAGCCGCAGGTCTAAAAACCGGCGACCGCTTGCTGGCCCTCGATGGCCAGGCGGTGAATGAATGGCAGCAAGTGGTCGATTGGGTGCGTGTACGCCCGGATACCAAAATTGTGCTGAAGGTTGAGCGCGAGGGCGCTCAAATTGATGTGCCCGTTACCCTGGCGGTGCGGGGCGAGGCCAAGGCTGCCGGAGGTTACCTGGGTGCTGGCGTCAAGAGCCCTGAGTGGCCACCATCGATGCTGCGCGAGGTCAGCTACGGGCCGTTGGCAGCGATTGGCGAAGGTGCAAAACGCACTTGGACCATGAGTGTGCTGACCCTCGAATCCCTCAAGAAAATGTTGTTCGGTGAGCTCTCGGTAAAAAACTTGAGTGGACCGATAACCATTGCTAAAGTGGCGGGCGCTTCTGCCCAGTCGGGTGTCGCGGATTTCCTGAATTTCCTGGCTTATCTGAGTATTAGCCTGGGTGTTCTGAATTTGCTGCCCATTCCAGTATTGGATGGGGGGCATCTGTTGTTTTATCTGGTCGAGTGGGCGCGTGGTCGCCCCTTGTCAGATCGGGTGCAGGGTTGGGGGATACAGATCGGTATCAGTTTGGTGGTCGGGGTGATGTTGTTAGCCTTGGTCAACGATCTGGGACGTCTGTAACGCTTCGCTGAATTGCGAATCTGCCGCATTTTGCGGCAGTTTGTTTATTGCCAGTTGGAATAAGAAAGGACTTCATGAAACGTCTGCTGCTAACTGCGGTTCTCACCGTATTGATGATCGCCGAAGTTCACGCCGAGTCCTTCACCATCTCCGATATTCGCGTCAATGGCCTCCAGCGGGTTTCCGCAGGTAGCGTCTTTGGTGCCTTACCGTTGAACGTCGGTGAACAGGCTGATGACCGTCGCCTGGTGGAATCCACTCGTGCGCTGTTCAAAACCGGTTTCTTTCAAGACATCCAACTGGGTCGCGAAGGCAACGTCCTGGTCATCACCGTCGTCGAGCGACCTTCCGTCGCCAGTATCGAGATCGAAGGCAACAAGGCGATCTCTACTGACGACCTGATGAAAGGTCTGAAACAATCCGGCCTGGCCGAGGGCGAGATCTTCCAGCGCGCCACCCTTGAAGGCGTGCGTAACGAACTGCAGCGCCAGTACGTTGCCCAGGGCCGCTACTCCGCCACCGTGGAAACGGAAGTGGTCCCGCAGCCTCGTAACCGTGTGGGCCTCAAGGTCAACATCAACGAAGGCACCGTGGCGGCGATCCAGCACATCAACGTGGTGGGCAACACCAAGTTCTCCGATGATGACCTGATCGACCTGTTCGAGCTCAAGACCACCAACTGGCTGTCGTTCTTCAAGAACGACGACAAGTACGCCCGTGAAAAGCTCTCCGGTGACTTGGAGCGTCTGCGTTCCTACTACCTGGACCGTGGCTATATCAACATGGATATCGCTTCGACCCAGGTGTCCATCACCCCGGACAAGAAGCACGTCTACATCACTGTCAACGTCAACGAAGGCGAGAAGTACAAGGTTCGTGACGTCAAGCTCAGCGGCGACCTGAAAGTCCCTGAGGACCAGGTCAAGGCCCTGCTGCTGGTGCAGAAAGACCAGGTCTTCTCGCGCAAGCTGATGACCACCACCTCCGAACTGATCACCCGCCGCCTGGGTAACGAAGGCTATACCTTCGCCAACGTCAACGGCGTGCCGACTCCGCACGATGATGACCACACCGTGGACATCACTTTCGTCGTCGATCCAGGCAAGCGTGCCTACGTGAACCGCATCAACTTCCGTGGCAACACCAAGTCTGCGGACGAAGTGCTGCGTCGTGAAATGCGCCAGATGGAAGGTGGCTGGGCATCGACTTACCTGATCGACCAGTCCAAGACCCGTCTTGAACGCCTGGGCTTCTTCAAGGAAGTCAACGTCGAAACCCCGGCCGTACCGGGTGTAGACGACCAGGTTGACGTTAACTACGCCGTGGAAGAACAAGCCTCGGGTTCCATCACTGCCAGCGTCGGCTTTGCACAGAGTGCCGGTCTGATCCTCGGTGGTTCGATTACCCAGAACAACTTCCTTGGTACCGGTAACAAGGTTTCCATCGGCCTGACCCGAAGCGAATACCAGAGCCGCTATAACTTCGGTTATGTCGACCCCTACTGGACTGCTGACGGTGTGAGCCTGGGCTACAACGCCTTCTACCGCACCACCGACTACAAGGACCTCGACGTCGACGTTGCAAGCTATGCGATCGACAGCCTGGGTGCTGGCGTGAACATCGGCTACCCGATCAGTGAGACCTCGCGTCTGACCTTCGGCCTGACCGCGCAACAGGATGAGATCAAGACCGGCGTCTACACCGTGGACGAAATCTTCGACTTCACCCGTCGTGAAGGCGACAAGTTCCTGAACTTCAAGGCGTCCGCCGGCTGGTCCGAGTCGACCCTGAACAAAGGGGTACTGGCAACCCGTGGCCATTCCCAGAGCCTGACCCTGGAAACCACCACGCCGGGCAGCGACCTGTCGTTCTTCAAGCTCGACTACCGCGGCCAGTTGTTCCAGCCGTTGAGCGATAACTACACCATGCGCCTGCACACCGAGTTGGGTTATGGCGATGGTTATGGTTCCACCAATGGTCTACCGTTCTACGAGAACTACTACGCGGGTGGCTTCAACTCCGTACGTGGCTTCAAAGACAGCACCTTGGGCCCGCGTGGTACGCCAAGCCGTGGTGTCGGCGTAACCGGTAACCAGGGCACTGTGGCTGACTCCGACAACGACCCGCTGCCGTTCGGTGGTAACGTATTGATCCAGGGTGGTGCGGAGATTCTGTTCCCGCTGCCGTTCGTCAAGGATCAGCGTTCGTTGCGTACTTCGGTATTCTGGGACGTGGGTAACGTGTTCGACTCCAAGTGCGAGCAGATCCGTAACCCGAGTGGCGTTAAGTCTGAAACCCAATGCAACGACGTGAGCCTGAGCAACCTGGCAAGCTCGGTGGGTGTGGGTGTGACATGGGTGACTGCGCTTGGCCCATTGAGCTTTGCTCTGGCCATGCCGATCAAGAAACCGGACAACGCTGAAACCCAGATTTTCCAATTCTCCCTCGGCCAGACGTTCTAAGCGTCTGACCCAAGATAACGACAACGGATTCTGTAGGAGTACATCGTGCGTAAGTTGACTCAATTGGTTCTGCTGGCCACCGTGCTGGTGACCACCCCGGCCTTCGCCGAAATGAAAATCGCCGTCCTGAACTATCAGATGGCTCTGCTGGAATCCGACGCGGCCAAGAAATACGCCGTGGATGCCGAGAAAAAATTCGGTCCGCAACTGACCAAGCTCAAGACCCTGGAAAGCAGCGCCAAGGGCATCCAGGATCGTCTGGTGGCCGGTGGCGACAAAATGCAGCAAGGCGAACGCGAGCGTCTGGAGCTTGAATTCAAGCAAAAGGCCCGTGACTACCAGTTCCAGTCCAAGGAGCTGAACGAAGCCAAGGCCGTTGCCGACCGTGAAATGCTGAAACAGCTGAAGCCGAAACTCGACAGCGCCGTGGAAGAAGTCATCAAGAAAGGTGCCTTTGACCTGGTGTTCGAGCGTGGCGCTGTGATCGACGTCAAGCCTCAATACGACATCACCCGTCAGGTGATCGAGCGCATGAACCAGCTGAAGTAAGCCATGACCGCGACTATCAAGCTCGGCGAGTTGGCCGAGTTCCTGGGGGCCGCCTTGCGCGGCTCCCCGGAGAAAGAAATCACTGGGCTAGCCACCTTGCAGGAGGCTGGCCCATCTCAGTTGAGCTTCCTCGCAAACCCCCAATACCGTAAATACCTGGTCGACAGCCAAGCCGCAGCCGTGTTGCTCAAGGCTGCTGATGCCGAAGGGTTTGCCGGGGATACGCTGGTGGTGGCTGATCCGTACCTGGCGTATGCGAAAGCGTCGCACCTGTTCGATCCAAAACCCAAGGCAGCCGTGGGGGTTCACCCGTCGGCGGTGATCGCCGATGATGCCCAGGTTGATCCTGCGGCCAGCATTGGCGCCTTTGCGGTGATCGAGAGTGGCGCGCGTATCGCTGCCGGCGTCACGGTCGGTGCCCATTGCTTTATCGGCGCGCGTTGCGTGATCGGCGCTGACGGTTGGCTCGCCCCCCGCGTGACCCTTTACCACGATGTGCGTATCGGTGAGCGGGTGGTCATTCAGTCGGGTGCCGTGATCGGCGGTGAAGGCTTCGGTTTTGCCAATTCCAAGGGCATCTGGAACAAGATTGCCCAGGTCGGCGGTGTATTGATCGGCGACGACGTGGAAATTGGCGTGAACACCGCTGTCGATCGCGGGGCCCTGGCCGATACCGTGATTGGTAACGGCGTGAAGCTCGACAACCAGATCCAGATCGCCCACAACGTGCACATTGGCGATCACACCGCCATGGCGGCCTGTGTCGGTATCTCCGGCAGTACCCGGATCGGCAAGCACTGCATGCTCGCCGGTGGCGTTGGGCTGGTGGGACATATCGATATTTGCGACAACGTCTTCATCACCGGCATGACCATGGTCACCCACTCGATTACCGAGCCGGGTGCCTATTCTTCCGGTACCGCCATGCAGCCTGCGGCTGAATGGCGCAAGAGCGCAGCACGTTTGAGGCAGCTCGACGACATGGCTCGACGCCTCAAACAGCTGGAAAAGCGTGTTGGGGACGTGACCCCTGGCGGTAATGCTTCATCAGAAGGCTGATACCATTTCCATATCAAGTGTGCACAGCCGCTAGACTTGCCTCCTTGATTTGCTAGCGGGGCGTGCGCTTAGTCCGCCCGCCCCCAATCTTTATTACAGGCTTCCCCCCGAAATGATGGACATCAACGAGATTCGCGAATACCTGCCTCACCGTTACCCGTTCCTGCTGGTGGACCGTGTAGTGGACCTCAATGTTGAGGAAAAGCGCATTCGTGCCTACAAGAATGTCAGCATCAACGAACCGTTCTTCAACGGTCACTTTCCCGCGCATCCGATCATGCCGGGCGTGTTGATCATTGAAGCGATGGCCCAGGCTGCCGGTATCCTTGGTTTCAAAATGCTCGACCTCAAGCCTGCCGACGGCACGCTTTACTATTTCGTGGGTTCCGACAAGTTGCGTTTTCGCAACCCGGTCACCCCTGGTGACCAGTTGATCCTGGAAGCCAAGTTCATCAGCTGCAAACGCCAGATCTGGAAGTTCGAATGCCAGGCTTCGGTGGACGGCAAGCCGGTGTGCTCTGCCGAGATCATCTGTGCGGAACGCAAACTATGAGTTTGATTGACCCTCGCGCAATCATCGATCCGTCGGCCGTTCTGGCCGCCGACGTTGAGGTCGGCCCTTGGTCGATCATCGGCGCAGGTGTTGAAATCGGCGAGGGGACTGTCATCGGGCCGCACGTAATCCTCAAAGGTCCGACCCGAATTGGCAAACACAACCGCATCTACCAGTTTTCCTCGGTAGGCGAAGACACCCCGGACATGAAGTACAAGGGCGAAGAAACACGCCTGGTAATCGGTGATCACAACATCATCCGAGAAGGCGTGACCATTCACCGTGGCACCGTGCAGGATCGTGCCGAGACCACCCTGGGTGACCACAACCTGATCATGGCCTATGCCCACATTGGCCACGACAGCGTTATCGGCAATCACTGCATCCTGGTCAACAACACTGCCTTGGCGGGCCATGTGCACGTTGATGACTGGGCGATCCTGTCCGGTTTCACTCTGGTGCATCAGTACTGTCATATCGGCGCCCATAGCTTTTCCGGCATGGGCACCGCCATTGGCAAGGACGTTCCAGCGTTTGTCACCGTGTTTGGCAACCCGGCCGAGGCCCGTAGCATGAACTTCGAAGGCATGCGCCGTCGTGGTTTCAGCGACGAGGCGATCCATGCCTTACGCCGCGCCTATAAAGTGGTTTATCGCCAAGGCCTCACGGTCGACCAGGCGTTGACCCAGCTGGCCGAACCGGCAGCGTTGTTCCCGGAAGTCGCGGTGTTCCGTGACTCGATCCAGGCGTCGACTCGCGGCATTACCCGCTAACCATGGCCAATCTGCGTATCGCGCTGGTGGCCGGGGAAGCTTCCGGCGATATTCTGGGTGCAGGACTGATGCGTGCCATCAAGGCCCAGCATCCGGCGGTGGAGTTTATTGGCGTCGGCGGCCCGCTGATGCAGGCTGAAGGGCTTACGTCCTACTTCCCCATGGAACGCTTGTCGGTCATGGGCTTGGTGGAAGTGCTGGGTCGCCTGCGCGAGCTGTTGGCTCGGCGCAAGCTGCTGATCCAGACCCTGATCGCTGAAAAGCCGGATGTTTTCATCGGTATCGACGCGCCAGACTTTACCCTCACTATCGAACTCAAATTGCGTCAGGCCGGGATCAAGACCGTGCACTACGTCAGCCCGTCCGTATGGGCCTGGCGGCAGAAGCGTGTGTTGAAGATCCGTGAAGGCTGCGACCTCATGCTGACCCTGCTGCCGTTCGAAGCCAGGTTCTACGAAGAGAAGGGCGTGCCGGTGCGGTTTGTCGGGCACACCCTGGCCGACACTATTCCCTTGCACGCTGACCGCGCTGCCGCCCGTGCGGAGTTGGGCTTGCCCGACGGTCCGTTGGTGGCCTTGATGCCGGGCAGCCGAGGTGGCGAAGTCGGTCGCCTGGGCGCGTTGTTTTTTGATGCTGCCGAGCGCCTGATGGCCCTGAAGCCAAGCGTACGCTTTGTGCTGCCCTGCGCCAGCCCACAGCGCCGTGCACAGATCGAAACGCTGCTGGAAGGCCGCAACCTGCCGCTGACTCTGCTCGATGGTCAGTCGCACCTGGCCCTGGCAGCTTGTGATGCGGTGCTGATCGCCTCGGGCACCGCTACCTTGGAGGCCTTGCTGTACAAGCGCCCCATGGTCGTGGCCTACCGTCTGGCACCGCTGACCTTCTGGATTCTCAAGCGCATGGTCAAAAGCCCTTACATCTCCCTGCCCAACCTGCTGGCCCAGCGTCTGTTGGTGCCGGAGTTGTTGCAGGACGATGCGACCCCTGAGGCCCTGGCGCAAACCGTACTCCCCCTGATCGACGGCGGTGAAGAGCAGACCCGTGGTTTCGATGATATTCACCGCACCCTGCGCCGTGATGCGTCCAACCAGGCGGCGGATGCCGTACTGACCTTGATCGGTAAAAAACAGGACACCCTATGACTACGCAAATGGGCCTGGATTTCAGCCTGGTTGCCCATGCCCACGAACTGGTGGCCGGCGTTGACGAAGTAGGGCGCGGCCCACTGTGCGGGGCGGTCGTCACGGCAGCAGTGATTCTCGACCCGAACCGCCCGATCCTTGGCCTGAACGACTCGAAAAAACTCACTCAAGCCCGCCGCGAAAAGCTCTACGACGAGATCATTGAGAAAGCCCTGAGCTGGCATATCGCTCGGGCTGAAGTTGAAGAAATCGACGAACTGAACATCCTCCACGCCACCATGCTTGCCATGCAGCGTGCGGTCGAAGGCCTGCACATCACGCCAAAAATGGCGATGATCGACGGCAACCGCTGCCCCAAGCTGGCAATGCCGTCGGAAGCCGTGGTCAAGGGCGATAGCAAGGTGCCGGCCATTGCCGCAGCCTCGATCCTGGCCAAAGTCAGTCGTGACCGCGAAATGGCTGCGTTCGAACTGATCTACCCCGGCTACGGCATCGGTGGCCATAAAGGCTACCCGACGCCCGTTCATCTGGAAGCCTTGGCTCGATTGGGCCCCACGCCGATCCACCGGCGCTCGTTTGCCCCGGTGCGCCTGGCGTACGAAGCACGGGAGAGCCTCAGCGAGGTGTAGTCGCGAGGCTGATGTTTTGCCCAAGGCCCGGTACAATCCGGGCCTTGTTGTTTTCCACGTATAAGAGATCACTATGCCGGCTTCATTCGTTCACCTACGCCTGCACACTGAATACTCCCTGGTCGACGGCCTGGTACGGATCAAACCGCTGGTCAAAACCCTGGTGGGCATGAACATGCCTGCGGTTGCGGTGACCGATCAGAACAACATGTGTTCCCTGGTCAAGTTCTACAAGAACGCCATGGGCGCCGGGATCAAGCCGATCTGTGGTGCCGACCTGTGGCTGTCCAACAAAGACCCGGATAACCCCTTGAGTCGCATCAGCCTGCTGGCGATGAATGGCGTGGGTTATCGCAACCTCACTGAATTGATTTCCCGTGGTTTTATCGATGGCCAGCGCAATGGGTCGATCATCATCGAGCGCGAATGGGTCGCCGAGGCCAGCGAAGGCCTGATCATGCTGTCGGCCGCCAAAGAGGGCGAGATCGGCATCGCGCTGTTGGGTGGCAACCCTCAGGAGGCCGAGGTATTGGCCGGCGAGTGGATGCAGGTCTTCCCCGACCGCTTCTACCTGGAAGTGCAGCGCACCAACCGTCCCAATGATGAAGAGCACCTGCACGCCGCCGTGGCCCTGGCCGACAAGCTGGGCGCGCCGCTGGTGGCGACCAACGACGTGCGTTTTATCAAGAAAGAAGACTTCGAAGCCCACGAAACCCGCGTGTGCATCGGCGAAGGCCGGGCCCTGGATGACCCGCGTCGCTCGAAGAACTACAGCGAAGAGCAGTACCTCAAAAGCGCCGACGAGATGGCCGAGCTGTTCAGCGACCTGCCCGAGGCCCTGGAAAACTCGGTCGAGATCGCCAAGCGCTGCAACATCGAAGTGAAGCTGGGCAAGCACTTTTTGCCCAACTTCCCAATTCCCGATGGTATGACCATCGATGAGTATTTCCGCAAAGTGTCGTTCGACGGCCTGGACGAGCGGCTGACCGTCCTGCTGCCCAAGGACACCACCGAAGACTACGACGCCAAGCGCCAGGTGTATGTCGACCGGCTCAATTTCGAGCTGGATATCATTATCCAGATGGGCTTCCCAGGTTACTTCCTGATCGTAATGGACTTTATCCAGTGGGCCAAAAGCAACGGCGTGCCGGTGGGACCGGGCCGGGGCTCGGGTGCCGGTTCGCTGGTGGCCTACGTACAGAAGATTACCGACCTTGACCCGCTGGAATATGACCTGCTGTTCGAACGGTTCCTGAACCCGGAACGGGTGTCCATGCCCGACTTCGACGTCGACTTCTGCATGGACGGTCGTGACCGCGTAATTGAATACGTGGCTGAAAAATACGGCCGCAACGCGGTTAGCCAGATCATCACCTTCGGTTCCATGGCGGCAAAGGCTGTAATTCGTGACGTGGCCCGGGTGCAGGGCAAGTCCTACGGCCTGGCCGATCGCCTGTCGAAGATGATCCCGTTCGAAGTCGGCATGACCCTGGAAAAGGCCTATGAGCAGGAAGAGATCCTGCGCGACTTCATCAAGGTCGATGAAGAAGCCGCCGAAATCTGGGACATGGCCCGCAAGCTCGAAGGCGTGGTGCGTAACGTCGGTAAACACGCCGGTGGTGTGGTGATTGCGCCGACCAAACTCACCGACTTTTCGCCGATCTATTGCGACGAAGCGGGCGACGGCCTGGTAACCCAGTTCGACAAGGATGACGTGGAGGCAGCCGGTCTGGTGAAGTTCGACTTCCTTGGCCTGCGAACCCTGACGATCATCGACTGGGCGCTCAAGACCATCAACCGCGACCGCGCCAAGGTCAACGAAGAACCGCTGGATATCGCGTTTATCCCGCTGGACGACAAACCGACTTACACCCTGCTGCAAAAGGCCGAAACCACGGCAGTGTTCCAGCTTGAGTCGCGCGGCATGAAAGAGCTGATCAAAAAGCTCAAGCCCGACTGCCTGGAAGACCTGATCGCACTGGTGGCCCTGTTCCGTCCGGGCCCGCTGCAGTCGGGCATGGTGGATGACTTCATCAACCGTAAGCACGGTCGCGCCGAACTGGCCTACCCGCACTCCGACTATCAGTACGAAGGCCTCAAGCCTGTATTGGCGCCGACCTACGGCATCATCCTGTATCAAGAACAGGTGATGCAGATTGCCCAGGTGATGGCGGGCTACACCCTGGGTGGTGCGGACATGCTGCGTCGGGCCATGGGTAAGAAAAAACCCGAGGAGATGGCCAAGCAGCGTGGCGGTTTCATTGAAGGTTGTGCCACCAACAATATCGATGCGGACCTGGCCGGTAACATTTTCGACCTGGTGGAGAAGTTCGCCGGTTACGGCTTCAACAAATCCCACTCCGCCGCCTACGGCCTGGTGTCGTACCAGACCGCCTGGCTCAAAGCCCACTACCCAGCGCCGTTCATGGCTGCGGTACTCTCGGCCGATATGCACAACACCGACAAGGTCGTGACCTTGATCGAGGAAGTGCGCACCATGAAGCTGCGCCTCGACGCACCGGACGTGAACGCCTCGGAGTTCAAGTTCACGGTGAACGACGAAGGCCGCATCATCTACGGTCTCGGCGCGATCAAGGGCGTGGGCGAAGGCCCGGTGGAAGCCATCGTCGAAGCGCGCCAGGACGGGCCGTTCAAGGACCTGTTCGACTTCTGCGCACGGGTTGACCTCAAGCGCATCAACAAGCGCACCCTCGACGGCCTGATCCGCAGTGGCGCACTCGACCGCCTCGGCCCGTATTTCCACGATGAGCCCAAGGCGTACCAGGCCAATATCGACCGTAACCGCGCGGTGCTGTTGACCGCCATGGAAGAAGCGATCAAGGCCGCCGAGCAGACTGCTCGTACCCATGACAGCGGCCACGCCGACCTGTTTGGCGGGCTGTTCGTCGAAGAAGATGCGGATGTGTACGGCAACCATCGCAAGGCCAAGGAGCTGACCCTCAAGGAACGCCTCAAGGGTGAAAAAGACACCTTGGGCCTGTACCTCACCGGCCACCCGATTGACGAATACGAAGGGGAAATCCGCCGCTTCGCCCGCCAGCGCATCATCGACCTGAAGCCCGCGCGGGACACACAGACCGTCGCCGGCATGATCATCGCGCTGCGGGTGATGAAGAACAAAAAGGGCGACAAGATGGGCTTTATTACCCTTGACGACCGCTCGGGCCGCATCGAGGCGTCGCTGTTTGCCGATGCGTTCCACTCGGCGCAGTCGCTGTTGCAGACCGACGCCATGGTGGTGGTGGAAGGGGAGGTCAGCAACGATGACTTCTCCGGCGGCCTGCGCCTGCGGATCAAGCGGGTGATGAGCATGGAAGATGCCCGTACCAACCTGGCCGAAAGCCTGCGCTTGAAGGTGAAAACCGAAGCACTCAAGGGCGATCAGCTACGCTGGTTGGGCGACTTGCTCAAACGCCATCGTGGCGCGTGCCCGGTGACCATGGAGTACACCGGCAGCGACGCCAAGGCCATGTTGCAGTTTGGCGAGACCTGGCGAATTGATCCTGCGGACGGCTTGATTCAAGCTTTGCGTGACCAGTTCGGGCGAGACAACGTCTTCCTCCAATACCGTTGACGGTCAGATGTGTCTGATCTCGACTAAACATTTAATCTCGACCTAAACGCGCCTCTCCCTTAAGGTAGGGCGCGAATAGACCACCGGCTGGCCAGGCACGCCCTGGCCGTCGACCCAAGACGGACGCTTATGAACCCGAATTTTCTTGATTTCGAACAGCCGATCGCTGACCTGCAAGCCAAGATCGAAGAACTGCGCCTGGTCGGCAATGACAATTCGCTGAATATCGGCGATGAGATCGCTCGCCTGCAGGACAAGAGCAGCACCCTGACCGAAGACATCTTCGGCAAGCTGACCAGCTGGCAGATTGCGCGCCTGGCTCGCCACCCGCGCCGCCCGTACACCCTGGACTACATCCAGCACATCTTCACCGAGTTCGACGAGCTGCATGGCGACCGTCATTTCTCTGACGACGCGGCCATCGTGGGCGGTATCGCTCGCCTGGACGATCAACCCGTAATGGTGATCGGTCATCAGAAAGGCCGTGAAGTGCGCGAAAAAGTGCGTCGCAACTTCGGCATGCCGCGCCCGGAAGGCTACCGCAAGGCCTGCCGTCTGATGGAAATGGCCGAGCGCTTCAAGATGCCAATCCTGACCTTCATCGACACCCCGGGTGCCTACCCAGGTATCGACGCTGAAGAACGCAACCAGAGCGAAGCGATTGCCTGGAACCTGCGTGTCATGGCACGCCTGAAAACCCCGATCATCGCCACTGTCATCGGCGAGGGTGGTTCCGGCGGCGCACTGGCCATTGGCGTGTGCGACCAGTTGAACATGCTGCAGTACTCCACCTACGCGGTGATCTCGCCAGAAGGTTGCGCCTCGATCCTGTGGAAAACCGCAGAGAAGGCGCCGGACGCTGCTGAAGCCATGGGCATCACGGCCGATCGCCTCAAGGGCCTGGGTATCGTCGACAAAGTGATCGCCGAGCCATTGGGCGGCGCTCACCGTGACCCGGCTGCTGCCGCTGCGACTATCCGCGCCGAGCTGGGCTCGCAACTGGCCATGCTCAAGAAGCTGGACAACGAAGCGCTGCTGGCCCGTCGTTACGAGCGCCTGATGAGCTACGGCCTGTAAGATTTACGCAGGACTAAATGTGGGAGCGGGCTTGCTCGCGAATGCAGAGTGTCAGTCACTGGAAAGGTCGACTGATACACTGCATTCGCGAGCAAGCCCGCTCCCACATTTGCTTTGTGTATGCTGGGCTGACGTATTTCAGTTTTGCAGCGGTAACCTGTGATGAAGCCAACTTTGCCCGCCAAGATCATGCAAACCCTGGCCCCGTGGCGCAACGCCCCGGCTTGGCATATCGCATTCTCCGGCGGCCTTGATTCCACTGTCTTACTGCACCTCCTTGCCAACACCGAACACCTCCCGCCGCTGAGCGCCATCCACGTCCACCACGGCCTCCAAGCCGCTGCTGACGCCTGGCCAGCCCATTGCCAGTCAGTTTGCGACAGCCTGGGCGTGCCTCTGCGCGTCATGCGCGTGCAGGTCCAACCCGGCGCCAGCCTTGAGCGTGCTGCCCGTGACGCGCGTTACCAGGCGTTTACCGAAGTGATCGGGGCAGGGGAGGTCTTGCTGACGGGTCAGCATCGCGACGATCAGGCAGAAACCTTGCTGTTCCGCCTGTTGCGCGGTGCCGGCGTACGCGGGTTGGCGGCCATGCCGGTGCAGCGGCCATTGGCGAGTGGCCATTTGGTGCGGCCGTTACTGGATGTCTCCCGTGCGGAACTGGAGGCTTACGCCCACGCGCGTCAATTGATGTGGATCGATGACCCCTCCAATGTCGACCCGCGGTTCTCCCGTAATTACTTGCGCCACAGGGTCCTTCCTATCCTCACGGAGCGCTGGCCCCAGGCCGTTTCGAGCCTGGCGCGCACTGCCGAGCATCTAGGCGAAGCCCAAAGCCTGCTCGACGACCTGGCGGGCATGGACTTGCAGGCCGCCGATCACTCTTCGCCGTTTCCCTGGCTGCCTTTACCGTCCTTGGCACTTGCGCCCTTGCGCGATCTTTCCGACGCTCGCCAGCGCAATGCCTTGCGTCATTGGCTGACGCCCCTGACCCGTTTGCCCGATAGCGATCATTGGGCCGGCTGGTATTCCTTGCGCGATGCCAAAGACGACGCCCAACCGCTATGGCGCTTGGCCGACGGCCAATTGCACCGTTGTGGCGAACGCGTCTGGTGGTTGCCCGCGACTTGGTCGCAGTTTTCCCACGCAACGGTGAACTGGCCCGATCCGCAAAACCCACTAGAGTTACCCGGTAATGGTCAGCTTGAATTCATCGGCAAAGCCCCTGAGGGCCCTTTGCAGATCCGTTATCGCCAGGGCGGCGAAATCATTGAAATACCCGGTCGAGGCCGGCGCGACTTGAAGCGCCTGCTCAATGAATGTGGCTTGCCGGCGTTCATGCGTGGCAGATTGCCGCTGCTGTATCGGGGCGAGCAACTGCTGGGTGTCCCAACCCTTGCAGGGCTATGGCCCAGCAAGACGGGTGACTGGCAATTACACTGGAAGCCACAGACCTGCGATCAAGGTTTGAGCTAGTAGAGCCTTTCCGGTAGACTACGCTCCCTTCTTGATACAACTTCTGTGGATTCTCCTGAATCGCAGCAGTTGCCGATTACCAAGCAGTCTTTGCTGGGCGATTCCAAAAAATGTGTAGCGATCAACGTACCGGTGTTTCATTGCTGGTCTGTCACCACGCGGCGGTTTTTTTGAAAGGTGCACTGTGATTAATGCAGGTGATCGGGGGCTTCGGCCTTCCTTCGCTTTCCCCGGCGGCTCGGACCGCTTTAACGCAGACTTCTAGGGTTTTTCATGACGCGCTACATATTCGTCACGGGCGGTGTTGTTTCTTCATTGGGGAAAGGCATCGCATCGGCTTCATTGGCGGCCATCCTGGAGGCGCGGGGACTTAAGGTCACCATGCTCAAGCTGGACCCGTACATCAACGTTGACCCGGGCACCATGAGCCCGTTCCAGCACGGTGAAGTGTTCGTCACCCACGACGGCGCCGAAACCGACCTGGACCTGGGCCACTACGAGCGGTTCATCCGCACGACCATGACCCAGAACAACAACTTCACCACCGGCCGCGTCTACGAGCACGTGCTGCGCAAAGAGCGCCGTGGTGACTACCTGGGTGCAACCATCCAGGTGATCCCGCATATCACCGACGAAATCAAGCGCCGCATCATCAAGGGTGCAGGCGATGCCGACGTGGCGATGGTCGAGATCGGTGGCACCGTGGGTGACATCGAATCCCAGCCGTTCCTCGAAGCCATCCGCCAGTTGCGTTTCGAAGTCGGCGCCAAGCGCGCGATGCTGATGCACCTGACCCTGGTGCCTTACATCGCCACTGCCGGCGAGACCAAAACCAAGCCAACCCAGCACTCGGTCAAGGAACTGCGTTCCATCGGCCTGCAGCCGGACGTGCTGGTGTGCCGCTCCGATCACCCGATCGACATTTCCTCGCGTCGCAAGATCGCGCAATTCACCAACGTTGAAGAACGTGCGGTGATCGCGCTGGAAGACGCCGACACCATCTACAAGATCCCGGGCATCCTGCATTCGCAAGGCCTGGACGATTTTGTGGTCGAGCGTTTCGGCCTGCAATGCAACGGTGCGGACCTCTCCGAGTGGGAAGCCGTGGTCGACGCCAAGCTCAACCCTGAGCACGAAGTCACCATCGCCATGGTCGGCAAATACATGGAACTGCTGGACGCGTACAAGTCGCTGATCGAAGCGATGAGCCACGCCGGTATCAGCAACCGCACCAAGGTCAACCTGCGCTACATCGACTCCGAAGACATCGAGAACCAAGGCACTGCCTTGCTCGAAGGTGTGGACGCGATCCTGGTGCCAGGCGGTTTCGGCCTGCGTGGCGTGGAAGGCAAGATCACTGCCGTGCAGTACGCCCGTGAGAACAAGGTGCCGTACCTGGGTATCTGCCTGGGCATGCAAGTGGCCGTTATCGAGTTCGCCCGTAACGTGCTGGGCTGGAAAGACGCCAACTCCACCGAGTTCGACAGCAAGAGCGGCCACCCGGTCGTGGGCCTGATCACCGAGTGGGAAGATGCCACCGGCGCGGTCGAAACCCGTACCGAAGCGTCCGACCTGGGTGGCACCATGCGCCTTGGCGCACAGGATTGCCTGCTGGAGCCGGGGTCGCTGGTTCACGATTGCTACGGCAAGGACGTGATCGTCGAGCGTCACCGTCACCGCTACGAAGTGAACAACAACCTGCTGCCGCAGATCAAAGAGGCTGGCCTGAAAATCTCCGGTCGCTCCGGTGATGGCGCGCTGGTCGAAGTGGTGGAAGCACCGGATCATCCATGGTTCGTCGCTTGCCAGTTCCACCCGGAGTTCACCTCCACGCCGCGCGACGGTCACCCGTTGTTCAGCGGTTTCGTCAAGGCAGCACTGACGCAACACCAGAAGAAGGCGTAACCCTGATGGCCCAGAAGATCATTCGCGTAGGCGACATCGAGATTGCCAACGACAAGCCCATGGTGCTGTTCGGCGGCATGAACGTGCTGGAAAGCCGTGACATGGCGATGCAGGTCTGTGAAGAGTACGTAAAAGTCACCGAGAAACTCGGTATTCCTTACGTATTCAAGGCCAGCTTCGACAAGGCCAACCGTTCGTCCGTGACCTCCTACCGCGGCCCAGGCCTTGAAGAAGGCATGCGGATCTTCCAGGACATCAAGCAAGCCTTCGGCGTGCCGATCATCACCGACGTCCACGAGCCTGAACAGGCTGCCGTGGTCGCCGAGGTGTGCGACATCATCCAGTTGCCGGCCTTCCTGTCGCGCCAGACCGACCTGGTAGTCGCGATGGCCAAGACCGGCGCTGTGATCAATATCAAGAAAGCCCAGTTCCTCGCGCCCCAGGAGATGAAACACATCCTGAACAAGTGCGTGGAAGCGGGTAACGACCAGTTGATCCTCTGCGAGCGCGGTTCGAGCTTCGGCTACAACAACCTCGTGGTGGACATGCTCGGTTTCGGCATCATGAAACAGTTCGAATACCCGGTGTTCTTCGACGTGACCCATGCGCTGCAAATGCCCGGTGGTCGTGCCGATTCCGCCGGTGGGCGCCGTGCCCAGGTGCTGGACCTGGCCAAGGCCGGTATCAGCCAGTCCCTGGCGGGCCTGTTCCTGGAAGCCCACCCGGACCCGGACAACGCCAAATGCGACGGCCCATGCGCCCTGCGCCTGGACAAGCTGGAGCCATTCCTGGCTCAGCTCAAGCAGTTGGACGAACTGGTCAAGAGTTTTCCGACGGTAGAAACCGCGTAAGCCGCGTTTCTCCGGTAAAGTATCCCACGCTAAATGCTCAGGCCCCTGGGCCTGAGCCTTGTCGCCTGCAAGCCTGCCCCGTTGTTCCACCCTTGCGGTCGGTCAAAAGTTTCCCTTCAGCTGCGTCGTTTTCGTCAACTTTGGAGTGTTTACAACAATGGCAAAAATCGTCGACATCAAAGGTCGTGAAGTTCTCGACTCCCGTGGCAACCCCACCGTCGAAGCCGACGTGCTTCTCGATAACGGCATCATCGGCAGCGCCTGCGCGCCGTCCGGTGCGTCTACCGGTTCGCGCGAAGCGCTGGAACTGCGTGATGGCGACAAGAGCCGTTACCTGGGCAAAGGTGTACTCAAGGCCGTCGCCAACATCAACGGCCCGATCCGCGACCTGCTGCTGGGTAAAGACCCGGTTGACCAGAAAGCCCTCGACCTGGCAATGATCAAGCTCGACGGTACCGAAAACAAAGGCAGCCTGGGCGCCAACGCCATCCTCGCCGTCTCCCTGGCTGCGGCCAAGGCTGCTGCCCAGGACCAGGACCTGCCGCTGTACGCCCACATCGCCAACCTGAACGGCACCCCGGGTGTGTACTCCATGCCGGTGCCGATGATGAACATCATCAACGGTGGTGAGCACGCTGATAACAACGTCGACATCCAGGAATTCATGGTCCAGCCAGTTGGCGCCAAGTCCTTCTCCGAAGGCCTGCGCATGGGCACCGAGATTTTCCATCACCTCAAGGCTGTGCTGAAGGCCCGTGGCCTGAGCACTGCGGTAGGTGACGAAGGTGGCTTTGCACCGAACCTGGCGTCCAACGAAGATGCACTCAAAGTGATCTCCGAAGCTGTGGCCAACGCTGGCTACAAGCTGGGCACCGACGTGACCCTGGCCCTGGACTGCGCGGCCAGCGAGTTTTATGAAGACGGCAAGTACAACCTGTCCGGCGAAGGCCAGGTGTTTAACTCCGAAGGTTTTGCTGACTACCTCAAGGGCCTGACCGAGCGCTACCCGATCATCTCGATCGAAGACGGCCTGGACGAGTCCGACTGGGACGGCTGGAAAATCCTTACCGACAAGATCGGCGAGAAGATCCAGCTGGTGGGCGACGACCTGTTCGTGACCAACACCAAGATCCTGAAAGAAGGCATCGACAAGTCGATCGCCAACTCGATCCTGATCAAGTTCAACCAGATCGGCACCCTGACCGAAACCCTGGAAGCCATCCAGATGGCCAAGGCTGCGGGTTACACCGCCGTGATCTCCCACCGCTCCGGCGAAACCGAAGACTCGACCATTGCCGACCTGGCCGTGGGCACCTCGGCGGGCCAGATCAAGACCGGTTCTCTGTGCCGTTCCGACCGCGTTTCCAAGTACAACCAATTGCTGCGTATCGAAGAGCAACTGGCTGGCAAGGCCAAGTACAACGGTCGCGGCGAGTTTCGCGGTTAATAGATAAATGGTAAAAAGTCGGCGGATTGCGTCGGAAAACTCACGACAGTGTGAGTTTCGACGCTAATCTGATGGCTACTTAGCACAAGCCTGGTTCTTCCAGGCTTCGTGCTATCAGTTGCTTCAAAAGTTTTGCATGGCTGTCTTTTTTCACTGGATACCCGATATTCGATGCGCAGTCCCAATTGGTTGTTCCTCGTCTTGCTCTTGTTGCTGGCTGGCCTGCAGTACCGCCTATGGGTGGGTAATGGCAGCTTTGCGCAGGTAAAAGACCTGACCCAGCAAATTGCCGACCAGCACGCCGAAAACGAACGCCTGCTGGAGCGCAACCGCGTCCTCGATGCTGAAGTGCTTGAGCTGAAAAAAGGTACGGAGACCGTTGAAGAGCGGGCTCGCCATGAGCTGGGCATGGTCAAGGAGGGCGAGACCCTCTACCAGTTGGCCCAATGAACACGCGTTTGCCGGCCTTCTGGGCCGTGATTCCTGCCGCGGGCGTCGGTGCCCGTATGGCTGCGGACCGTCCCAAGCAGTACCTGCAACTGGGCGGGCGCACAATTCTCGAACACAGCCTTGGCTGTTTTCTCGACCATCCTTCCCTGAAAGGGCTGGTGGTCAGTCTTGCTTCTGATGATCCCTATTGGCCCACGCTGGCCTGTGCAGCCGACCCGCGTATCGTGCGTGCGGATGGCGGCTCGGAGCGTTCCGGTTCAGTGCTCAATGCGTTGTTGCAACTCAATGCCCTGGGTGCCAGCGATGATGACTGGGTGCTGGTGCACGATGCGGCGCGGCCGAACCTGAGTCGCGATGACCTGGATACCTTGCTGACGGAACTGGCGGATGACCCGGTAGGTGGCCTGCTGGCGGTGCCGGCTCGTGACACCCTCAAGCGCGTCGACAAGCACGGGCGTGTGGTGGAAACCGTTGATCGCAGTTTGATCTGGCAGGCTTATACGCCGCAGATGTTTCGTCTGGGCGCGTTGCATCGCGCGCTGGCCGATAGTTTGGTGGCGGATGCGCTGATTACCGATGAAGCTTCGGCGATGGAGTGGGCCGGTCAGGCACCGCGCTTGATTGAGGGGCGCTCGGATAACATCAAGGTGACCCGGCCTGAGGATTTGGAGTGGTTGCGGTTGCGGTGGGCTAATCGCAGGTAGTCAGCTAGACCGTATCGACCCCTTCGCGAGCAAGCCAGCTCTCACATTTGGCCGCGTACATCCTGGATAAACGCGGTCAAAGGTGGGAGGGGGGCTTGCCCTCGATGAGGCCCACCCAGACACCGAAGTAATCACCCGCTGTACTCCGGCCTCCCAGCCAACCCCTCCTTCAAAAAATCCACCAACTTGCGCACCTTCGGCGACAAATGCCGCTGCTGCGGATACAGCGCCCACACCGCCGTATTCGGTGGCTGATGCGCCTCCAGCAATGACACCAGCGCGCCGCTGTGCAAATGCTCCAGCACGTAGTAGTCCGGCAGCTGGCACAACCCCACCCCCTGCAGCGCCGCATCCAGCACAGCCTGCCCACTGTTGCAGCGCCAGTTTCCTTGTACGCGCTGGGAAAATTCGCGCCCATCCTGGGCCAGCTGCCAGATATCCGAACTGCCAATCAGGCAGTTATGTCGACTTAATTCCGACAGGCTATGGGGCCGGCCGTACCGCGCCAGATAGGACGGCGACGCACACAGGTACATGCGACGCGGCGCCAGGCGGCTGGCGACCATGCGCGAATCCTGCAGGCGGCCCAGTCGAATCGCCAGGTCGAGGCCTTCGTGCACCAGGTCCAATTGGCGGTTGCTCAACTCGATATCCACCCGCAGTTGCGGATACTGCCCCATGAACCGCGTCACCAGCGGCACGATAAACCGCTCGCCGTAGGCCACCGCACAGGTCATGCGCAGCATGCCCTTGGGCTCGCTGGTGAGATCACCGACGGCACGCAGTGCCTCTTCGCGACCGTCCTGCAAACGCTGGCAGTGTTGCAGGAAGGTCTGCCCGGCCTCGGTCAGGGTGACCTTGCGTGTGCTGCGATACAGCAGGCGTGTCTGCAAGCGTTCTTCCAGGCGCGCCACCTGGCGGCTGATATGGGATGACGACACGCCCAGTCGCTCCGCCGCCGCCGTGAATTGGCTGCATTCGGCTACGGCGACAAACTCATCGATGCCTTCCCAGCGGTTTTCCAGCATGACGATTATCCCTGTACAGCAATAAAGTTTTGCTTTTGTCCGGATTATTAATCAGTTGGGCATGTTTTACACTCACCGTCTCAGTTTTTAACCTCCTGGAGAAACCCGGATGATCAAGTCCCGCGCCGCCGTAGCCTTCGAAGCCAAGAAACCGCTGGAAATCGTTGAAGTGGATGTCGCCATGCCCAAGGCTGGCGAAGTGCTTTTGCGCGTGGTGGCATCCGGCGTGTGCCACACCGACGCCTACACCCTGTCGGGCGCCGACCCGGAAGGTATCTTCCCGTCGATCCTCGGCCATGAAGGCGGTGCGGTGGTTGAGGCTATTGGCGAAGGCGTGACGTCGGTGGCCGTGGGCGACCATGTGATCCCGCTGTACACCCCCGAATGCGGCAAGTGCAAATTCTGCCTGTCGGGCAAGACCAACCTGTGCCAGGCCATCCGCGCCACCCAGGGCAAAGGCCTGATGCCGGATGGCACTACGCGTTTCTCCTACAAGGGCCAGCCGATTTTCCACTACATGGGTACTTCGACCTTCTCCGAGTACACCGTGCTGCCGGAAATTTCCGTCGCCAAGATCCCTAAAGAAGCCCCGCTGGAAAAAGTCTGCCTGCTCGGTTGTGGTGTCACCACCGGGATCGGTGCGGTGATCAACACGGCCAAGGTCAAGCCGGGCGATACCGTGGCCATCTTCGGCCTGGGCGGTATCGGCCTGTCGGCGATCATCGGTGCGGTAAAAGCCAAGGCGGGTCGCATCATTGCCATCGACATCAACCCGGCCAAGTTCGAAATCGCCAAGCAACTGGGCGCCACCGACTGCATCAACCCGAAAGACTACGACCGCCCAATCCAGGACGTGATTGTCGATTTGACCGACGGCGGCGTGGACTTTTCCTTCGAGTGCATCGGCAATGTGCAACTGATGCGCGCTGCCCTTGAGTGCTGCCACAAAGGTTGGGGCGAGTCGGTGATCATCGGCGTGGCCGGTGCCGGCCAGGAAATTGCCACCCGTCCATTCCAGTTGGTGACCGGTCGCGTCTGGCGCGGTTCGGCGTTCGGTGGCGTGCGCGGTCGCAGCGAATTGCCGAGCTATGTGGAAATGGCCCAGACCGGCGAGATTCCGCTGGATACCTTCATCACCCACACCATGGGCCTGGAAGACATCAACAAAGCGTTTGACCTGATGCATGAAGGCAAGAGCATCCGTACCGTCATCCACTTCTGAGGTCGACCATGAGCCTGGAAAACCTGTCGTGCCAGAAAAGCTTCGGCGGCTGGCATAAACGCTACAAGCATCACTCCGATGTGCTCGGTTGCGACATGACCTTCGCCGTGTACCTGCCGCCGCAAGCGGAGCAGGGCGGTAAGTTGCCGGTGCTGTACTGGCTGTCTGGGTTGACCTGCACCGACGAGAATTTCATGCAAAAGGCCGGTGCCCAGCGCATGGCCGCCGACCTGGGGTTGATCATCGTCGCACCGGACACCAGCCCCCGTGGCCCCGGTGTGCCGGGCGATCCGGACAACGCCTGGGATTTCGGCCTCGGCGCCGGTTTTTATCTGAATGCCACCCAGGAACCCTGGGCCAAGCACTATCGGATGCATGACTACGTGGTGCAGGAACTGCCGGCATTGGTTGAAGCGCATTTCCCGGCTTCGGACAAGCGCGGTATCAGCGGCCACTCTATGGGCGGTCACGGTGCGTTGGTGTGTGCATTGCGCAACCCAGGGCGTTACCTGTCGGTGTCGGCGTTTTCGCCGATCAACAACCCGATGGATTGCCCGTGGGGCCAGAAAGCCTTCTCCCGCTACCTGGGCGAAGAGCGTTCCAAATGGCGCGAATGGGATGCCTGCGTGCTGATCAGCGAAGCCTCGGAAAAGCTGCCATTGCTGGTGGATCAGGGCGACCGCGACGACTTCCTAGCCGTGCAGCTTAAACCTGAGGCCCTGCTGCAAGCCGCGAAGGCGGCCAAGCATCCGCTGGATCTGCGCCTGCAACCGGGCTATGACCACAGCTACTTCTTCATCGCCAGCTTCATCGAAGACCATTTGCGACACCATGGCCGTGCTTTGCTCGGTTAATGTGAGGCAAAAGTAGGTAGAATCACGCCCTGAATTAAATCGGGGCGTTTTTTTATGCGTATTGGCCACGGCTACGATGTGCACCGTTTCGCCGAAGGCGATTTCATCACCCTGGGCGGCGTGCGCATTGCGCATCACCATGGGTTGCTGGCTCATTCCGACGGCGACGTTGTATTGCATGCGTTGAGCGATGCCTTGCTCGGCGCGGCGGCGTTGGGCGATATCGGCAAGCACTTTCCGGACACCGACCCCACCTTCAAGGGCGCGGACAGCCGGGTATTGCTGCGCCATGTGGTCGGCCTTATCCATGCCAAGGGCTGGAAGGTTGGCAACGTCGACAACACCATCGTGGCCCAGGCGCCAAAAATGGCGCCCCACATTGAATCGATGCGCGCGCTGATTGCCGCGGATCTGCACATTGAACTGGATCAAGTGAACGTGAAAGCCACCACCACCGAAAAGCTCGGGTTTACCGGTCGTGAAGAGGGCATCGCGGTGCACTCCGTTGCGCTGTTGCTGCGCGCATGAACGACCTGCAACTGCTGGGCCCACGGGCCTATGGCGAGGCCTTGGGCAGCGCGGTGTTGAAAGCCACCGCCGAAGACTTCCAGGTTGACGAAGTGCTCGACATCCCGCTGACCGGCGAGGGTGAGCACCTGTGGCTGTGGGTCGAGAAACGCGGCCTCAATACCGAGGAAGCCGCGCGACGTATCGCCAAGGCGGCTGGGGTGCCGCTGCGCACCGTCAGTTATGCCGGGCTCAAGGATCGCCAGGCGCTGACCCGCCAGTGGTTCAGCGTGCAACTGCCAGGCAAGGCCGATCCGGACATGAGCGCGGCAGAAAACGACACCCTCAAGATCCTCAAGACCGCTCGCCACAAGCGCAAGCTGCAACGTGGCGCGCATTCGGCCAACGGTTTTACCTTGCGCCTGACCCAGCTGGCCGCAGATACCGCTGCTATTGATGCGCGGTTGCAACTGATTGCACAGCACGGCATTCCCAACTATTTCGGTGCGCAGCGCTTTGGCCACAACGGTGGCAACGTGGTGGATGCCCGCGAGTGGGCGGCGCGCAAGGCCTTGCCGGAGCAGCGCAATGTGCGTTCGCGGTTGTTGTCCACGGCCCGTAGTTACCTGTTCAACAAGGTGCTGGCGGCGCGTGTAGCCGATGGCTCCTGGCAGCGTGCGCAGGTGGGTGACCTGTTGGCGTTTACCGACAGTCGCAGTTTTTTCCCGGCGGGGGAGGCGGAATGCAGCGACCCGCGCCTGGCCATTCTGGACCTGCACCCCACCGGCCCGCAGTGGGGCGAGGGCGACTCGCCTGCCAGTGGTGCAACCCATGAGTTGGAACAAGGGATCGCCGCCGGTGAAGCCGACCTGCGCGATTGGCTGGTGAATGCCGGCATGAGCCAGGAACGTCGCATTCTGCGACTGCCCATTGGCGGGTTGACGTGGCATTATCCCGGTCCTGACATTCTGCAATTGGAATTCGTCCTGCCGGCCGGATGCTTCGCCACTGTCTTGGTGCGCGAGCTTGTTGATCTGGTGCCGGTGGGGCAGACGGACAGCCCATGCGTATTCTGATATCAAACGATGACGGTGCCACCGCACCCGGTCTTGCCGCGCTCTATGCTGCGCTGGAAGACTACGCCGAGTGCGTGGTGGTTGCCCCCGACCAGGACAAGAGCGGCGCCAGCAGTTCGCTGACGCTCGACCGTCCCCTGCACCCGCAGGTTCTGGCCAATGGCTTTATCAGTGTGAACGGTACCCCCACCGACTGCGTGCACCTGGCCATCAACAGCTTGCTGGATCGGGAGCCGGACCTGGTGGTCTCGGGCATCAACCTCGGTGCGAACCTGGGGGATGACGTGCTGTATTCCGGTACCGTGGCGGCTGCCCTTGAAGGGCGTTTCCTGGGCCGTACTGCGTTCGCCTTCTCGTTCGCCTCGCGTCAGTTGGACAACCTGCCCACCGCCGCCTATTTCGCCCGCAAGCTGGTAGAGGCCCATGGCTCCCTGGACCTGCCGCCGCGCACGGTGCTCAACGTCAATATCCCCAATTTGCCCCTCGACCACATTCGCGGCATTCAACTCACGCGCCTGGGCCATCGCGCCCGTGCGGCGGCGCCGTTGAAGGTGGTGGACCCGCGCGGCAAGGAAGGCTACTGGATCGCCGCAGCGGGCGATGCCGAGGATGGCGGCCCAGGCACGGACTTTCATGCGGTGATGCAAGGTTATGTTTCGATTACCCCGTTGCAACTTGATCGCACCTTCAGTGATGCCTTCAGTGGTCTCGATGGCTGGCTGGAGGGGCTGAACTGATGGGCCGTGAACAAGACGACCTGCTGCGCCGCGGTATCGGGATGACCTCCCAGCGAACCCGCGAGCGTTTGATCCAGCGTCTGTACGAAGAAGGCTTGTCCAACGCCCAGGTGTTGGAAGTGATCCGGCGTACGCCTCGCCACCTGTTTGTCGATGAAGCCCTGGCTCACCGCGCCTATGAAGATACCGCGCTGCCCATCGGCCATAACCAGACCATCTCCCAGCCGTACATGGTGGCGCGCATGAGCGAGCTACTGCTGGCGGCCGGGCCGTTGGACAAGGTGCTGGAGATTGGTACCGGCTCCGGTTACCAGACAGCCGTGCTGTCGCAACTGGTGGAGCGGGTGTTCTCGGTGGAGCGCATCAAGGTGCTGCAAGACCGTGCTAAGGAACGCCTGACAGAATTGAACCTGCGCAATGTGGTATTTCGTTGGGGAGATGGCTGGGAAGGCTGGCCGGCGCTGGCGCCTTACAACGGCATCATCGTCACTGCGGTGGCCACCGATGTGCCGCAAGCGTTGCTCGACCAGTTGGCTCCCGGTGGGCGGTTGGTTATCCCGGTGGGCTCCGGCGAAGTGCAACAATTGATGCTCATCATCCGAGAGGACGAAGGCTTTTCACGGCATGTGCTCGGTGCGGTGCGTTTCGTGCCGTTGCTCAACGGCCCGCTGGCCTGATCATTTGTTCGTCGGCAGTGAATTCTGTTGGCGGGGATGTGTCTTACGGCCAGTGTCATGGAGTCAACATGATCGGCGGCTGAATTAAACGCGATGAATTATTCGTTTCAGTCGTGTGCCGGTAAAACTCCAATGCCCAGTTATACTTGCGTCATATTTCAAGCCTGATACAGGCGTTCATGTTCAGCCACCACAAAGGGAGCGGCGGGTGAGTCTCACAGGTCTTGCGCAGCGTATGAGTAAAACAAGCTTTCAGCGACTGGTGCTTGGCCTCGTCTTCAGTTCCGTGTTGGTAGGGTGCTCCAGCTCGCCGAGCAGCGGCGCCCGGGTGGTTGACCGCAATAGCGCGGTGCCGCAAAAACCGACGGTCACCACCGGGCAATATGTGGTGCGCAAAGGCGACACGCTGTTCTCGATCGCCTTCCGTTACGGTTGGGACTACAAGGCGCTCGCAGCTCGTAACAATATTCCTGTGCCTTATACGATACATCCGGGTCAGACGATTCGCTTCGATGGGCGTACGGGTTCAACACCCACCACGGTGGTCACAAACAGCACCTCTTCGCCGTCCTCTTCGAGTAAAACCACAGTCACTACCAGGCCCGTCGGCACTGCCTCGCCAACGATTGCGAGCAAGCCGGCACCGGCGCCAATACCGCCTGCAGGCCCTGCTCCGACAGGGTGGGGATGGCCCTCAAACGGAGTGCTAATTGGAAAATTCTCTTCAAACGGTAGTTTGAATAAAGGCATTGATATCGCCGGGGATTTGGGACAGCCTGTTTTAGCTGCGTCTGATGGGACAGTGGTGTACGCCGGGAGTGGTTTACGGGGCTACGGCGAGCTGGTCATCATCAAACACAGCGATACCTACGTCAGTGC
The DNA here is from genome assembly GCF_004682055.1 of Pseudomonas kairouanensis. Classification (GTDB taxonomy): domain Bacteria; phylum Pseudomonadota; class Gammaproteobacteria; order Pseudomonadales; family Pseudomonadaceae; genus Aquipseudomonas; species Aquipseudomonas kairouanensis. The sequence continues at coordinate 49,474 of NZ_QUZU01000003.1, forward strand.
TTACGGCCACAACCGTAGGCTGTTGGTTCGGGAGGGGCAGCAGGTCAAGGTCGGACAGACAATTGCCGAAATGGGGTCAACTGGTACAGACCGGGTGAAACTGCACTTTGAGATTCGCCGCCAAGGGAAGCCTGTAGATCCGCTGCAATTCCTACCCCGTCGTTGATGTGTTGCCAGCCTGTTCCCTCACGTAGAAGGAACAGGCTCAAGCGTTGCCAAGGATAAAGGCGTCGCTAGAGCTTGAGGTCGAACTCACCAAAGGACTATAACAATGGCTCTCAGTAAAGAAGCGCCGGAGTTTGACATCGACGATGAGGTTCTCCTGATGGAGACCGGCATTGCTACGGAATCGATGTCGAATGAGGGACCTGCTGTACCTTCAGTTCGCACCAAGTCCAAGAACTCCACCGCGTTAAAGCAACACAAGTACATTGACTACACACGGGCGCTCGACGCGACCCAGCTGTACCTCAATGAAATCGGCTTTTCCCCTCTGCTTACCCCTGAAGAAGAAGTCCATTTTGCGCGCTTGTCGCAAAAGGGCGACCCGGCTGGGCGCAAGCGCATGATTGAAAGCAACCTGCGCCTGGTGGTGAAAATCGCCCGACGCTACGTCAATCGTGGGCTGTCCCTGTTGGACCTGATCGAGGAGGGCAACCTGGGCTTGATCCGGGCGGTGGAGAAGTTCGACCCTGAGCGGGGCTTCCGCTTTTCTACGTACGCGACCTGGTGGATTCGCCAGACCATCGAACGGGCGATCATGAATCAGACCCGTACGATCCGGTTACCGATCCATGTGGTCAAGGAGCTCAACGTCTACCTGCGGGCAGCGCGTGAGCTTACCCAGAAACTCGATCATGAACCTTCGCCTGAAGAAATCGCCAACCTGCTGGAGAAGCCGGTAGGGGAGGTCAAGCGTATGCTCGGCCTTAACGAGCGCGTCTCTTCGGTCGATGTCTCGCTGGGTCCGGATTCGGATAAAACCCTGCTGGACACCCTGACGGATGATCGGCCTACAGATCCTTGCGAGCTGTTGCAGGACGATGATCTTTCCCAAAGCATTGACCAGTGGCTGTCGGAGCTCACGGACAAGCAGCGCGAGGTGGTGATTCGCCGCTTCGGCCTGCGTGGCCATGAGAGCAGCACCCTGGAGGACGTAGGCCTGGAGATTGGCCTGACCCGTGAGCGGGTGCGGCAGATCCAGGTAGAAGGGCTCAAGCGCTTGCGCGAGATCCTGGAGAAGAATGGCTTGTCGAGTGAGTCGTTGTTCCAATAGAGCGACGCAGTACAAATGTGGGAGGGGGCAAGCCCCCTCCCACATTTTTTTGTGCCTGGCTTGGTTTGGTGTGAAAGCCAAATCCCAGGCATAAAAAAACCCCGCTTTTAAGGGCGGGGTTTTTTCGACTAAGTCAGTACAAGTTAGATAACTTGAACTTCTTCAGCTTGCATGCCTTTCTGACCGCGGGTAGCGATGAAAGAAACCTGTTGGCCTTCTTTCAGGCTTTTGAAGCCGTCGGATTGGATAGCTTTGAAGTGAACGAACAGGTCGTCACCGGATTGTGGAGTGATGAAGCCGAAGCCTTTTTCATCGTTGAACCACTTAACGGTACCAGTTTGGCGATTAGACATGGTGTATCTCCTTGGACAAAGTTAACTGCGACTCAGGAAAAGCCCTGGCCGAGACTGAGTGCAAAGAGCAGGAAAAATTCTTGGAGATGGTTGGATCGAAATTCAACATATCGTGTAGAGATTCTCAGTGACACAAGCAGCACAGTGGCGCCACCTTAACCCTTTTTCCGGAACGTGCCAATGGTATTTCCGAAGGTTTCTCCATTTTCGTGACTGGCGGTGGTATTTACAGTCACCCGGCACGGCAATACGGGCGCCGGCCCCGCTGGCTGCGGCTTATAGGCAGAGGGGCTTTCGTCAAGAAAAGCCCCGTGGCCTTTGAACCCCAACGCTGGCCCCGGTAAGATGCCCCACAGAATTTTTCCACCTCGCTATTTCAGGACACCCGCCATGAGCATCAAATCGGACAAGTGGATTCGCCGCATGGCGCAAGAGCACGGCATGATCGAACCGTTCGTCGAGCGGCAGATCCGTGGCCAGGGCCAAGCCCCTGTGATTTCTTACGGTGTGTCCAGCTACGGTTACGATGTGCGCTGCGCCGATGAATTCAAGGTGTTCACCAACATCAACTCGGCGATCGTCGACCCCAAGAACTTCGACGAAAAGAGCTTCGTCGACGTCAAGAGCGACGTCTGCATCATTCCTCCCAACTCCTTCGCCCTGGCGCGTACCGTGGAATTCTTCCGGATTCCCCGCGATGTGCTGACCATCTGCCTGGGTAAAAGCACCTATGCGCGTTGCGGCATTATCGTCAACGTGACGCCGCTTGAGCCGGAGTGGGAAGGTCACGTGACCCTGGAGTTCTCCAACACCACCACGTTGCCGGCGAAGATCTATGCCAACGAAGGCGTGGCGCAGATGCTGTTCCTGCAGTCCGACGAGGCCTGCGAAGTGTCGTATAAAGACCGTGCCGGCAAGTATCAGGGCCAACGTGGCGTTACGCTCCCACGCGCTTGATCGAAAGGTCTTACACGTAAAGGGAATTTGTCTGCGGGAAGTGACTCTATTGGGTGTACTGCCTCGGCGCGTGCAAAACGCGTCGAGCCACGCTTGAGGAGTACCTTATGAAGATCGACCCGCGAATCAGCGCCGAACTTGCCCGGCTTGAACCCAACCAGATTGGCGTTCTGGCCTGGTCCCTGATGGCCGATCCCGCCTATGCGGGCGGCATTCCCGGCCAACCCGAGCCGGATTATCCCCAGCCTACCGAGCCCGGCGAGCCCACACTGCCGGACGAGCCGCCACCCGCACCTGTTGCCTGATACCTAGCTCACCGGCCAGACGTGGTGATCGCCAATCACAAAGATTCGGCGGTCATTGTCCTGCTGTACTGCATAGCCACCGGTAAAGGCGCCAAACGCCGGCAACAGGCTGACCTGCGTACCGATCTGGAAGCATGGCAGGCGCAAGCTTTGCCGGCCCTTGCCGCGCAGGCGATACACCGGATGCACATGCCCCGCCAGTACGTGGTGGCTGGGATGGGTTTCGGGTTCGTGTCGCAGGGCAAAAGGCCCCATCAACAGCGGTTCCGTCACCACTTCAATCCGCAAGTCTGTCGGCGGGTCGCCTGCGCGTTTGTCGTGATTGCCGCGAATCAAGGTCATGTGCAGCGCTGTATGACGCTCGCGCCAATCCCGCAAGGCGCCCAGGGTGCCGCTGGCATGTGAGCCAGGGCCGTGCAGGAAATCCCCGAGAAAGATCACCTGCTCGCACGCATAAGCCGACAGCAACCGATCCAGCCGCTCCAGATTGGCGGTGGTCGTGCCCTGTGGCACTGGCTGGCCCAGGCTGCGGTAGGCCGAGGCCTTGCCAAAATGCGCGTCGGCAATCAGCAGGCAGCGGTGTGCGGGCCAATAGACCGCTTTGTCTGCCAGCAGCCACAGCTCTTCGCCCTCAAGTACCAGTGTGCAGTGCATCAGCGCTTCCCGTTATCCGCGACTTTTTCCAGGTCCTTGACCATTCGTGCAATACGCTCCGAGAGTTTTTCCGAGCTCATGCTTTCGCGCATCCGCTCCACCAACAATGGGAATGCCAGGGGCGTCGGCCGTTCGATCGGGTGCAGGTCCAGTTTCAGCGTCGACAGATGGCGCAATGTTTCTTCGAGGCGACGAATGTCCAGCTCATCGCGCAGCACTTCTTCCCCAGCCTGGGTCAGCAACAGGTTCTGCGGGTCATATTGCTTGAACACCTCGAAGAACAAGCCGCTGGAGGCTTGCACCTGTCGCGTACTTTTTGGGGCCCCGGGGTAGCCGGCAAACACCAGCCCGGCGATGCGTGCGATTTCGCGAAAGCGACGCAGGGCCAGTTCCCCGGCGTTCAGGCTGGCGGCTACGTCATGCAGTAGATGCTCGGGGCTCAGCAGCGCCTCGCCCAGGCATGCAGGCCAATCCACCTGGGTGGCGCTCAACAACTCAAAGCCGTAATCGTTGACCGCAATCGAGAAGGTCACGGCTTGCTGCTGGCTGACCCGCCATGCCAGCACACTCGCCAACCCCAGGTGCACCTGGCGCCCGGCGAACGGGTAGAGGAACAGATGCCACCCTTCTCGGGATTTCAAGGTTTCAGCCAATAAACACGAGCTTGTCGGCAAGCCGGACCAGCGCAACTGCGTCTGCAGCAAGGGCTGCACGGCCTGCATCTCGGGGCCGTCATAAACCCCCTGCGCCGCGGCGTCAAAGCGCGCCACCACCGCGTGCGCCAGCTCATTGGAGAGCGGCATGCGCCCGCCATTCCAGCGGGGCACGGCAGCTCTTTTCGCGGTGCTGCGACGTACATAGGCCGTCATGTTCTCGACGCGAACCAGCTCCAACAATCGCCCGGCAAACAAAAAACCATCGCCAGGCTTGAGCCGTGCGATAAAGCCCTCCTCGACACTGCCCAGGTTTTTGCCGCCGCCGCCCTTGCTCCAGTATTTCAGATGAATGCTGGCGTCACTGACGATGGTCCCCACACTCATCCGGTGGCGGCGTGCCAGGCGCGCATCGGGCACCCGCCAGATGCCTTGTTCGTCTGGCTCTACACGGCGGTAATCCGGATAGGCCGTCAACGACAGGCCGCCATGGCGCACAAACCCCAAGGCCCAGGCCCAATCCTCATCCGTCAGGTCACGATAAGCCCAGGCGCCGCGCACCTCCGCCAGCAGCGCATCGGGTGTAAAGCCGCCGCCCAGCGCCATGCTCACCAAATGCTGTACGAGAACGTCCAGCGGCTTGTGGGGCGATTCACGCGCTTCGATACGCCGTTGGGCAATTGCATCCTGGATTGCGGCGGCTTCTACCAACTCCAGGCTGTGGGTCGGTACCAGCGTCACCCGTGACGGCCTCCCAGGCGCATGTCCCGAACGCCCGGCGCGTTGCATCAGGCGCGCCACACCTTTGGCGGAGCCGATCTGCAACACCCGCTCCACCGGCAGAAAATCCACGCCCAGGTCCAGGCTTGAGGTGCACACCACCGCCTTGAGTTGACCGTCTTTCAAGGCCCGCTCCACCCAGTCACGGGTTTCCCGCGACAGCGAACCATGGTGCAGGGCTATCAGCCCGGCCCAATCCGGGCGGGCGTCCAGCAACGCCTGGTACCAGATTTCCGACTGCGCCCGTGTATTGGTAAACACCAGGCAACTGCTGCTGGCGTCCACTTCGGCCACCACTTGCGGCAACATCTTCAAGCCGATATGCCCGGCCCAGGGAAAACGCTCGGCGACGGCTGGCAACAAGGTGTCCACGCGCAACGCTTTAGCCGTTTGCCCTTGTACGTTGATCCCACCGCCTTGTGGGACCAATACTTCCAAGGCGTGGGATTGATTGCCCAGCGTCGCCGAAATCCCCCACACCATCAGGTGCGGATGCCAGCGCCGCAGCCGCGCCAGGGCCAGTTGCAACTGCACGCCGCGTTTGTTGCCGATCAGTTCATGCCATTCATCCACCACGACCATGCGCAGGTGCGCCAGGCTTGCCTCGCTGTCGGCGCGCGCCAGCATCAGGGTCAGGCTTTCCGGGGTGGTAACCAGTGCGGTGGGCTGGCGCCGGGTCTGGCGGGCGCGTTCGCTGCTGCTGGTATCGCCGGTGCGCAGGCCGACGCTCCAGGGGATCTGCAATGCTTCAAGCGGTGCCTCCAGGGCGCGAGCGGTGTCGGCGGCCAGGGCGCGCATGGGCGTGATCCACAGCACGGTCAGCGGCTCTGCGGGCGGTTTGCGTTTAGCGCTGGTAGGTGGCCGGGTAACGGCAAAGCGATTGAGCGCCGCAAACCATAGCGCGTAGGTCTTGCCGGCGCCGGTGCTGGCGTGCAGTAAACCCGAATGGCCTTGCTTGACCGCCTGCCACACCTCTTTTTGGAAGGCGAAAGGTTTCCAGCCTTTGGCGGCAAACCATAGCCTGGCGAATTGGGTGGGTTTTGCCATACGGCAACTGACGCTCTGAAGGGCTTATTCCACAGACCCTCCAGCAACCCCAAAGGTTTAACCCTTGATGCCTGGCGCAGTGTGTTCGTTCAGGGCGTTGGGGCGGGGGTTAGCCGCTCTCGACAGCCGGCCGACATACTCGCCGACCAACGCGGTGCCCAGGCTGAGCAACAGGATCGACTGCACCACCAGGTGCTGATCGGTCAATTCGCCCAGGGTTGCCGAGCCTGCGAGCCACACTGCGCCCACGGCAAAGCTGAGCGCGCTCAAGTAGCTGTAGAGCCGCAGCGGCCGAAGAGAACAGGTGAAAATCCCGTCGATGCTACGGTTCAGCCATGCCAGTGACGACCCCTTTGACCTGCCGGCCGGATAAGCGCGGCGTTCATAATTGACCTCGGTCGAGGGGTAGCCGAGCCAACTGACCAGCAGGGTCAATGCGCCGGATCGATCGTCCCTGGCGCGGATGGCCGCCAGTGCATGGGGCCCGATCAAACGGAAATCGCCGACGTGGCTGGGCACCTCGAAATCATCGATCAGGTGGTCGATCACCGCGTCATACAGCCTTGCTCCCGTGCGTTTGAGCCAGGTCTCCCTTGGCCGTGAGCGGCGCTGCATATTCACGACTTCAAATCCCTTGCGCCATTCCTGCACCATCAAGGGGATCAGCTCAGGTGGGTCTCGCAGGTCACCCTCCATAACAATCACGGCCCTGCCGCTGGCGCAGCGCAGGCCCGCACGCAGGACGGCCTCTGCGTCGACGGTGGGGCTCAGGTGCAGCGTGCTGACACGTGGGCCCAGGGCTATCTGATCAAGCAGGTCGGCAACAGGGCCTTGGGCACCGGCATTGACGTACAGCACTTCGGTTGGGGTGTTGAGTCGCTCGATGATCGCGACGAGACGCGTATGAAACGCCTGCAGTACGCCGCTTTCGTCACCGCAGCGAACCAATATTGTCAGTTGCGCAGTGACTGCTCGCTCAGTGGATAGGCTCGCGCCAGCTGTCATGTGTGAATATCCGAAAGTGATCTGGTCGTGCCGACATGTAGGCAATCGAATCTGAATCACGCGGGACTTCGCGTAAATAGACAGGCCAATTTTTATCTAATTTTAATTAATCGCTGACAGATCAATCCCAGCAGCCTGTATGACTCTGGAGTTAATTGGGAGGAAAGACTTACAGGCACAGAGCGGTAAGGGAGTCGACAGGCGCGCCACACGCGCAAGGGCGTGCAGCGCGTTCGGCCCGGTTACTTGAGGTTGCCGCTGAGAAACTGCTGCAAGCGCTCGCTTTTCGGATGGCCCAGCACCTCCTCGGGAGCGCCTTGCTCTTCGACAAGGCCCTGGTGCAGGAACAACACCTGGTTCGACACCCTGCGTGCAAAGCTCATCTCGTGGGTCACCATGATCATGGTGCGACCTTCCTCGGCCAGGCCCTGGATCACCTTCAACACTTCACCCACCAACTCCGGGTCGAGGGCCGAGGTGGGTTCGTCGAACAGCATCACCTCCGGCTCCATGGCCAGGGCACGGGCGATGGCTACCCGTTGCTGCTGGCCGCCGGAGAGAAACGCCGGGTATTGATCGGCCACGCGGGCGGGCAGGCCGACTTTGTCCAGGTAGCGCCGGGCGCGGTCTTCGGCGTCCTTTTTGCTGCAGCCCAGCACCCGGCGCGGGGCCATGGTGATGTTCTCCAGCACGCTCATGTGGCTCCACAGGTTGAAATGCTGAAACACCATCGCCAGCCGCGTGCGCAGGCGCTGCAACTCGGCGTCGTCGGCCACGCGCATGCCGTTGCGGTCGCTGACCATGCGGATCGTCTGACCGTCCAGGGTCATGGCGCCGTCGTTGGGGGTTTCCAGGAAGTTGATGCAGCGCAAGAAGGTGCTTTTGCCCGAGCCACTGGCGCCGATCAGGCTGATCACGTCACCGGTCTTGGCCTTGAGCGAGACACCTTTGAGCACCTCATTGTCGCCATAGCTTTTATGCAGGCCTTCAACGGTCAATTTGTACATGGGGCGTGCATCCTCAAGGCGAAAGTAGATAGCCGCTGCGGTAGGCCTCGGTACCGGCGACATGGGCAATGACCATCCCGGCAGTGGCCATGCGGCGTAGCGAACGGGCGTAAAGCAGGCCGGCCTTCTGGCAGTGCACCGGCGTTACGCGGTCGGTAATAGGGTCGATGATTTCGGCAATCAGTTGCCCGGCTTCCAGGTATTCACCGGGCAGGGCGCTGAATACCAGCAGGCCGCCCACGGGCGTGGCCACCGGTTCAACGCCGGCCAGCGGCGTGGCCGGGTAGGGCAGGTCGGGCAGGGGCGCCACGTTGCCGGCAATGGCGCCAAAGTGAATCAGGTAGTCGATGATCGCCTGGCAATCGAGGGCGGCCAGGCCATGGTTGACGTCGCCCTGGCCACGCAACTCGACGGTCACCGAAAAGCTGCCCAGGGGGATCGGGAAGCGCTCGCCGAAGCGCTGCTGCAACTGCCACCACACCAGGGTGAAGCACTCATCGAAGGATTGTCCGCCGGAATCGGTGGCCAACAGGTTTGCCTCCGAACCGATATAGCGCGCCAACGGCTCGACCTGGGACCATGCCTCGGGCGTGGTGTACAGGTGCGCCACGGCTTCGAAGTCGCAATGCAGGTCCAGCACCATATCGGCATCGCAGGCCAGGCGTTGCAGCACCAGGCGCTGGGACTGTAACTGGGTGTGGGCGGTTTGCGCCGCCAGCGCGTTGGCCAGGGTGCTGCGGATCAAACGCACATTGTGCTGCGGATCGTCGCTGAGCAAGTCCTCGATGTGATCACCGACCGCTTCACTGAGGTCCACAAACAGCCGATTGAAGTTCTGCCCGCTCTCCAGCTCATAGCGGCCCAGCGGGATATCCATCAACACCTGTTCCAGGCCCACTGGGTTGGCGATGGGCACCAGCACGATCTCACTGCGCAGGCGCCCGGCCGCCGCCAGCTCGGCCAGGCGCACCTTCAAGTGCCACGCCACCAACATGCCCGGCAATTCATCGGCATGCAGCGACGACTGGATGTAAACCTTGCCCGCAGCCTGCTCCGGGCCGAAGTGGAAGCTGTGAATCTGCCGCGCCGTGCCTGGCACTGGCGCGATCAGATCATGTACCTGATGACGCATGAACACTCCTTAATGACTCGGCCCGAGAAAGGCCAGCCAACGACGCTCCGCCAGGCGAAACAGCCCCACCAACGCAAAGGTCACGGTCAGGTAGATCAGCGCAGCGATGCCAAATGATTGAAAGGTCATGAACGTGGCCGAGTTGGCATCCCGCGCCACTTTGAGAATGTCGGGGATGGTCGCGGTGAAGGCCACCGTGGTCGAGTGCAGCATCAGGATCACTTCATTGCTGTAGTAGGGCAGCGAGCGGCGCAACGCCGAGGGCATGATCACGTAGGCGTACAGCTTCCAGCCGCTCAAGCCATAGGCCTTGGCCGCTTCCACTTCGCCGTGGGCCATGCTGCGGATCGCCCCGGCGAAAATCTCCGTGGTGTAGGCGCAGGTATTGAGAGCGAAGGCCAGGATGGTGCAGTTCATGGCGTCGCGAAAAAACGCATCCAGCAGCGGTTGTTCGCGCACGGCGGCGATGCTGTAGATGCCGGTGTAGCAGATCAGCAACTGGATATAGAGCGGTGTGCCACGAAACAGGTAGGTGTAGAACTGCACCGGCCAGCGCACCAGGCGATTGCGCGATACACGGGCAATGGACAGCGGGATCGACAGCACAAAGCCGATGACCAGTGCGGCGCTGAGCAGCCACATCGTCATGGCCAGGCCGGTGATGTGCTGGCCGTCGCTGTAAAGGAAGGGGCGCCAATATTCCTGCAAGAGTTCGATCATCGCACCGCCTCCCGTGAGCCTGCGGAGTAGCGACGTTCAAGACGGCGCAACACAAAGTTGGACGCGCTGGTGATCAACAGGTAGATCAACGCGGCGAGTACCAGGAAATAAAACAGTTGATAGGTGCTCTTGCCCGCATCCTGGGCGGCTTTGACCAAGTCGGCCAGGCCGATGATCGACACCAGGGCCGTGGCCTTGAGCATCACCATCCAGTTATTGCCGATGCCTGGCAGGGCAAAGCGCATCATCTGCGGGAAGGTCACGTAGCGAAACCGCTGGCCACGCTTGAGGCCGTAGGCCGTGGCGGCTTCCAATTGGCCGCGGGGCACGGCGAGGATCGCGCCGCGAAAAGTCTCGGTGAAATACGCACCGTAAATAAAGCCCAGGGTGATCACCCCGGCGCTGAATGGGTCGATCTCGATGTACTCCCATTCCATAAAATCGGTAAGGCCGGTGAGCCAGGTTTGCAGGCTGTAGAAAATCAGCAGCATCAACACCAAGTCGGGTACGCCGCGAATCAAGGTGGTGTAAAGCTGGGCGGGAACCCGCAACAGGGCCAGGCTGGACAATTTGGCGCTGGCGCCGAGCAGGCCGAGCAACACGCTGACGGCCAGGGACAGCACCGACAACTTGATGGTCATCCAGGTGCCTTGCAGCAACAGCGGGCCGAAACCCTTCAAGCTGAGCGCGCTCAGCCCAAGGGTTTGCAACAGTTCTTCGAACATAAATCAGGACCTATGGCGATAAAAAAGCGCCCTCCAGGGGAGGGCGCTCCAGGCGCATTACTTGCCGCTGTACAGGTTCAGATCGCCAAAGTGTTTCTTCTGGATGGTGGCGTAGGTGCCATCATCGTGTAACGCTTTGATACCTTTATCCAAAAGAGCCTTCAGCTCGGTGTTACCTTTTTTGATACCGATGGCGGTTTTCGACGGCAGCAACGGGTCGTCGATGGCAGCGCTGACTTCGTAGCCGGCACCGGCTGGCGACTTCAAAAAGCCCAGTTCGGCTTGCAGCATGTCTTGCACCGAGGCATCGAGGCGGCCGGAGGTGAGGTCGGCGTACACCTGGTCCTGGTTGGCGTAGGCCTTGGTGGTCACACCGGCTTTATCCAGCACGGCCTTGGCGTAGGCTTCCTGGATGGTGCCTTGCTCGTAGCCCACGGATTTGCCCTTGAGGGACTCAGGTGTCGAATAGCCTGCGCCTTTCTTGAACACCAGGGATGTCGGGCCGGAGAACAGCTCGCTGGAGAAGTCGATGGCCTTTTCGCGCACCGGGGTTACGGTCATGGACGAAATCACACCGTCGAACTTGTTGGCTTTGAGGCCTGGAATCATGCCGTCGAAGTCACTTTCGACCCACTTGCATTTCACTTTCAGCTCAGCGCAGATGGCATTGCCCAGGTCGATATCAAAGCCCACCAGGCTGCCATCGGCGGCCTTGGATTCAAACGGCGCGTAGGACGGATCGACACCAAAACGCAATTCCTTGTATTCCTTGGCCAGCGCGGTACCGGCGGCCATGCACAGAGCCAGTGCAGAAAGGGTCAGCAATGCTTTTTTCATTATGTAATCCCTGGAAACCAAGATAAGCGCTTGTGGCGCGTTTAGGACTGTTACTGAACGGTGTCAGACGCAACACAGGTAGCAATTTCTGCACCATAGTTCCGAATAAGCGTTTTAAAAGGTAGGAATAAGAAAAGCTGAGTGTAGGAGGTGCCCGAAAGTGGGCACTGAAAATCCAGCGCACCATTTCGGCTCAGATGAAGATCCAAATGTGGGAGGGGGCTTGCTCCCGATCGCGGAGTGTCAGTAGCAATTGGGCTGAATGACACACTGCAATCGGGGGCAAGCCCCCTCCCACATGGGATTTAGGCTAGGTCAGTAAGTCTTGCAGTGTGGCCAGGCTATCGGCTTCCTCCACCGCCTTATCCTGCCGCCAGCGCAACATCCTGGGAAACCGCACCGCAATTCCGCTCTTGTGCCGCTTGGACAGGGCGATCCCCTCGAACCCCAGTTCGAACACCATGCTGGGCGTGACACTGCTCACCGGGCCGAATTTTTCCACGGTGGTCTTGCGCACAATCCCATCGACCTTGCGCATCTCTTCATCGGTCAGCCCGGAGTACGCCTTGGCGAACGGCACCAATGTTCGCTCGCTGCCGGGTGGGCCGTCCCATACGGCAAAGGTGTAGTCGCTGTAGAGGCTGGCGCGCCGGCCATGCCCGCGCTGGGCGTAGATCAGCACGGCATCGACGCTGAACGGGTCGACTTTCCACTTCCACCACAGCCCCATGTCTTTGGTGCGGCCTACGCCATACAGGCCTTTGCGGTCCTTGAGCATCATGCCCTCCACGCCGAGGCTGCGGGAGGCTTCGCGTTGTTGGGCAAGGTCGGCCCAGCTTGTGCCCGTCAACAGCGGGGAGGGCCGTAATACCGGCTGGTTGCATCGGGCGATCAGTTGCTCAAGCTGGGCGCGACGTTCGGCCTGGGCATGGTTACGCCAATCGTCACCCTGATGTTCCAGCAGGTCATAGGCGAGGACGGCCACCGGTGCCTCTTCGAGCACCTTCTTGCCCAGCGTCTTGCGCCCTATCCGCTGTTGCAGCAGGGCGAAAGGTTGCACCGCGTCTTTCCACACCACAATCTCGCCGTCGATTACCGTACCATCGGGCAGGCCGTGCACCAGGCCGTGGAGTTCGGGGAAACGCTCGGTCATCAATTCTTCGCCACGGGACCAGATCCACAAGCGGCCCTCGCGCTTGACCAGCTGCGCACGGATGCCGTCCCACTTCCACTCCACCTGCCAGTCGGCGGGGGAGCCGAGCAAGGTGTCGAACTGCTCCACAGGTTGCGCCAGGCCATGGGCGAGAAAAAACGGATACGGCTGTCCGCCCCGTTGCGCATGTTCGTCGGCCGATTCGGCGGCGATCAGCTTCAGATAACCTTCAGGCGTGGGGCGATTGGACAAATCGGTGTAGCCCACCAGTCGTTGGGCCACGCGCTTGCTGTCCAGGTCGGCCAGGGCGGCGAGGGCGCGGGTCACCAGCAACTTGGACACCCCCACGCGAAAGCTGCCGGTGATCAATTTGATGCACACCATCAGGCTGGGTTGATCCAGTTGCGCCCATAACGCGGGCAGGCGTTCGGCCAACTCCAGGGGCGGCAGGCCGCGCAGCGGCAGCAGTTTTTCTTCCAACCACACGGCCAGCCCGTCGTCCGAGGTGTAGGGGGATTCCGGCAACAGCAGGGAAATGGTCTCTGCCAGGTCACCGACCGACTGATAGCTCTCTTCAAACAACCACGGCTCGATACCGGACGCTTCGGTGGCCATGTCCCGTAGCAAGCGCGTGGGCACCAGTTGCCGAGGTCGTCCGCCGGAGAGGAAGTACACCGCCCACGCGGCATCTTGCGGCGGGGCCTGGCGGAAGTAGGCCTGCAACGCGGCAAGCTTGGCATTGCTGGAGGTGGTGGCATCGAGGTTGGCGTACAACTCGGCAAAGGCTTTCATACGCTGGCCTCTTCTTCGTCATCGCCGTATTCGGTAGTAAATCCCTGGGCATCCAGGCCCTTTTCCCGCAGGTGGCGCACCAGTACGCCCACAGAACCGTGGGTAACCATTACCCGTTCGGCGCCGGTTTGTTCGATGGCCCACAACAGGCCCGGCCAATCGGCGTGGTCCGACAGCACAAAGCCACGGTCCACCCCGCGCCGCCGCCGGGTGCCACGCAGGCGCATCCAGCCGCTGGCGAAGGCGTCGCTGTAGTCGCCGAAACGCTTGATCCAACTGCTGCCACCTGCGGAGGGTGGCGCGATGATCAGGGCTTGGCGCAACAGTGGGTCGCTCTTTTGGACATCTCCGGCGTAGAGGGTTTCGGGGATGTAAATGCCGGCTTCGCGGTACACCCGATTCAAAGGTTCGACGGCGCCATGGCTGAGGATCGGGCCGATGCTGGCGTCGATGCCATGCAGGATGCGCTGGGCCTTGCCGAAGGAATAACAGAACAACACGCTGGCCTTGCCAGCTGCGATATTGGCCTGCCACCACTCATTGATCCCGGCAAAAATCTGCGCCTGGGGCTGCCAGCGGTAGATCGGCAGGCCGAAGGTGGATTCGGTGATAAAGGTGTGGCAACGCACCGGTTCGAACGGCGCGCAGGTGCCATCGGGTTCGACCTTGTAGTCGCCGGACGCCACCCAGACTTCGCCTTGGTATTCCAGGCGCACTTGGGCCGAGCCCAGTACATGCCCGGCCGGATGAAAACTCAGGGTAACGCCGTGATGATTCAAGCGTTCGCCATAGGCCAGGGTTTGCAGGTTGATGTCCTGGCCAAGGCGCGAACGCAATATGCCTTCGCCGGGGGCGGCGGCTAGATAGTGACTGTTGCCGGTGCGGGCGTGGTCGCCATGGGCGTGGGTGATGACCGCACGTTCCACTGGGCGCCAGGGGTCGATGTAGAAGTCGCCGGCGGGGCAGTAGAGGCCTTCGGGGCGGGCGATGACAAGGTCCATGGGCGTGCCGGGGGCGATGGGCTTATCAGGTATGAGGAGGGTGCGGCGAGAGAAGTTCTATCTGATTGCACGCGGTCCAAATGTGGGAGGGGGCTTGCTCCCGATTGCGGTGTATCAGTAACTGATCTGTTGACTGACACACTGCCATCGGGAGCAAGCCCCCTCCCACATTTTTGATCCGGTTCCTTCAGATGGAGCCGGGTTATTTGCCTGGGGTCAGTGTCAACCGAGCCTTGCCATACACCTTCTCAAAGTTCTGCGGCTGCATCGGGAAGCTCAGGTACTGCGCCTTGAGCGACGGGTCGATGCCATTGGCATAGTTCGGGCTGGCGGGGTTGCCGGATTGGCCGGTGCCGCCCTGGCCCATCATCGGTTCCACCTGGCCGAAGTCAACGATCATGCGCAGTGCTGGCACCTGGCTTGTCGTGAAGTCCTGGCCCCAGTTGTACGGCGCCGGGTTCAGGGTGTTGTGGTCGCCACCGGAGGCCAACGGACCTCGAATCACTTGGCCGTTGGTGTTTTTCCAGGTGGTGGTGTGCAGCTTGCCCCACTGCCAGGCCTTGTGATCGGCGCCCAGTTGGCGGTCGCCAGCGCTGATGGCGGCGGCCAGGCTGCGGGCCAGGATTGCCGGTTTGTCTTCTTTCTGCGCCGTGCGCACGTCATCCCAGAACGGGCTGTCTTCGCGGCCCAGCAGGTGGTCGGCCTGGGCGGCGTAGGACAGGCTGGCGTTGCTGACAAACGCTTTCCAGCTGGCGCTGTTTTGCGGGCCGAGTTCGTCGAGGAAGATCTGCTGGGTGCTTTCCTGCAGGAACAGTTCGTACAGCGCCGCGTCGGCGGAGGTCGATACCAGGCGGCCGTCAAAGGCCATCAGGCGATTGAACGCCTCACGCGCCTTGGCCTGCTCGGCCGCCGGCAGTGCATCAATCGCCTGCTTGAGCGGCTGGGCCATGCCGGGTGCCTGGAACATGGTCTTGAGCTTGGCAGCAAAAGTGGTGGTCTGGTCGTACTGCATGGCGATCATGCTGCGGCTGTCGTGCTTGCCCGCATTGGCCAATTGGGCCAGGCGCTCGCTGCGCTCCGGTGCGTCCCACGAGTTGGACAACTGCATGCCATAGCCGCGCGGTGCGGTGCGTTGGTTGGCAGTGCCGATCCAGCCCTGGGCCGGGTCCTGGTCATAGGGGTGCAGCATCGCGTCGGCGTAACCGTCCCAGTCAAAGCGCGCGTCCCAGCCCGGTGATGGCAGCAGGCCTTCGCCTTCGCGGCGGTTGGGGAAGCGGCCGGTGACTTGCCAGCCAATGTTGCTGGCGTCGGCGAACAGCATGTTCAGTGGGATGGCGCGAATTTCGCGGGTGGCGTCCGAGGCTTTGGCGACGTTTTGCGCACGGGACAGGTCGAAGAACGCGTCCAGGCTCTTGTCGTCTTTGAAGTCGGCGGTTTGCAGGGCCAGGCCCAAGCCGGTGGTCAGCGCCTGGCTGCTGTTGAGCAGGGCGCCGTGGCGGGTTTCGTACACCACTTCGCGAATTGAGCGTTGGCCTTTGACGAAGAAGGTTTCGTTGCGCACGCCGGCGGCTAGCCATTTGCCGTTGTTCTCGTAGTACAGCGCGCTGCCCTGGCGTCGGACTTTTTCCAGGAACAGGTCCTGGGTGTCGCCCTTGACGGTGCTCATGCTCCACGCGACCTTGCCGTTGAAACCAGACAACAGCGTCGGCAAACCGGCAATCGATGCTCCCACCGCTTGGTACTTAGGCGCGCGGATCTGCACGTAGCTCCACGGCGACGGCGCTTGCGGCTGGGCGGCCAGGTCGCCTGCCAGCAGGCTTTTGCCGCTGCGGCTGCGTTGTGGGCCAATCGCCCAGTTGCTCGACGTGGTCACCGCCAGGGAGTTGAGGCGGCTCAGTTGCTGGCTGACCGTGTCCAGCCCGGCCAGGCCGGTGATCTGGCTGAGGTTCACGCCCTTGAGTTTTTCCGCTTCGGCCTGCGGGATCGCTTCATCCGGCGCGCTTGGCGTCAGCCAGGCGAGCTTGTCGACACCGACTTTTTGCGCCAATACCAGGGACGAGATTTCTTCCTGCAGGTTGGCCGACTCGCTGAAATTGAGCAGGCAGAACAGCAATGCCGAGTCTTCCGGTTTCCAGTACTCAGGCTTGTAGCCGGTCTGAGCCAGGTCTGGAGGCAGCTTGTCGCGGTAGCGGAACAGGTAGGCGTTGACGCCACGCGCATACACTTCGAAGAAGCGCTTGAGGCGTGGGCTTGAGGCGTTGTACAGCTCGCCCGCGCTCTTTTTAAGGTTGACCGCCCGCATGAAACGGTCGACATCCAGCACCTCGGGCCCCGACATCTCCGCCAGGCGACCCTGGGCCAGCAGGCGCAGGGTGACCATCTGGGTGATGCGGTCACTGGCGTGCACATAGCCCAGGCTGAACAGCGCGTCGTGGAAGGTGTTGCTTTCGATCAACGGCATGCCCTGGGCATTGCGGCGCACGGACACGTTTTGCGCCAGGCCTTTGATCGGCTGCACACCGGCGACCGGCGGCAGGGTGTCCTGGGTGCTCTGGAGCTGGCAACCGGCCAGGCTCAATGCACTGGCCACTGCCGCGGCAACGCCGAACCGGGGAAGAAAATGTGAGAGGGCTGGCGAGGCCATGGCAAAGCTCCTGCGGGGGGTAGCGTCAGTAAAGGCGCTACGTTAGTGAGCGCGACGGAACGACGCAAGCGGGAGTTTTGGCAATTGGATGAGAACTTAAGACGGGTGCAGATTTAAGTGTGGGAGCGGGCTTGCTCGCGAATGCGGTGGGTCAATCACATCTGCATTGACTGAGCCACCGCATTCGCGAGCAAGCCCGCTCCCACATTTAGACCCTGTACGACTTAAGATCAGGGCTTCGGCGGGTTCACTTTCTGCACCAATTCATACGCCCGCACCGTCGCCGGCCGTTCCTTGATGCTGTTGAACCAGCGATGCAGATGTGGGAAATCTTCCAACCGCTGGCTCTGCCACTTGTGGGAAACGATCCACGGGTAGATCGCCATGTCGGCAATGCTGTAGGCCTCGCCTGCCACAAAAGCACGATCCGCCAGGCGCCGATCCAGCACGCCATACAGGCGAGCCGTCTCATCTACATAGCGCTTGATCGCGTAGGGAATCTTCTCGGGTGCGAACTGGCTGAAATGGTGGTTCTGACCCGCCATTGGCCCCAGCCCGCCCATTTGCCAGAACAGCCATTGCAGGGTTTCTTGGCGACCGCGTAGGTCTTTTGGAATGAACTGGCCGGTTTTTTCCGCGAGGTACAAAAGAATTGCGCCGGATTCGAACAGGGAAATCGGCGCGCCACCGTCGGTCGGGTTTTGATCGACGATGGCCGGAATGCGGTTGTTGGGAGCGATCTTCAGGAAGTCCGGCTTGAACTGGTCGCCCTGGCCGATATTGATCGGGTGCACCTCGTAGGGCAGGCCGGCTTCTTCCAGGAACAATGACACTTTGTGACCGTTGGGGGTTGTCCAGTAATACAGGTCGATCATGAAGCTCTCCAATTGAGCGAATGCCTGTAGGTATAGGTGATGCTGGGTGTACGAAAATTCAATGAAACATTTGCGTATACCCTTAGAAGCATTTCACACCGCGCCGTCCACCAACACCTGCAACGACTGCTGCGAACAACGCTCGATGCGTGCCCGCACGCGGTACACCTCGGCAAACAGCAACGGGTCGAGTACGTCATCCGCCGCGCCGCTGGCGTACAGGCGGCCCTGGCGCAGCACGGCGATCTGGTCGGCGAAACGCGCGGCCAGGTTGATGTCGTGCAGCACCACCACCGCAATCAGGTTGTGTTCACGCACCAGGCCGCGCACGCAGTCCATGACTTTGAGTTGGTAGTTGAGGTCGAGGGCGCTGGTGGGTTCGTCCAGCAGCATCACTTGGGGCCGACGCGCAATCAGTTGGGCGAGGCTGACCAGTTGGCGCTGGCCGCCAGACAAGGTGCTCAACAGTTGGTCGGCCAGATGGGCGATGCCGATGCGCTGCAATGCCTCGAACGCTTCGCGCAGGCAGGCCTCGCTGGACAGTGGGACGCCCTCCACACTGGCCACGCGCAACGCGGCGATCACACTTTCCATCACGCTCAGGCTCAAGCCCGGCGGCAGGTTTTGCGGCATATAGGTCACCCGTCGTGCACGCTCGGCGACCGACATGGCCGACAGGTCCAGGTCACCTAATCGCACAACGCCTTGCATTTTTTCCAGCCCGGCCACGGCGCGCAGCAAGGTGGATTTACCCGCGCCGTTGGGGCCGATCAACGCGGTCAGGCTGCCCTGGGGCAGCGTCGGCAGGCTCAGGTCATGCACGATCTGCCGACGGCCATAACTGACATTGACGTTGCGTACGCTCAAGCCTTTGCTCATAACTGCCTCCCACGCTTGAACACCAGCGCCACAAAAATCGGCACGCCCACCAAGGCGGTGACGATGCCCACCGGCACGATCACGCCGGGCATGATCAGCTTGCTGGCAATCGATGACAGCGACAGCAGCAGTGCTCCGGTCAAGGCGCTGGCGGGCAGCAGGAAGCGTTGGTCTTCGCCCACCAGGATCCGCGCGATATGCGGACCCACCAGGCCGATAAATCCGATAGTGCCTACAAACGCCACGGCAGTAGCCGACAGCAGGCTGATGCGCAGCAACGAAAAAAACCGCAGACGCTTTACGTCTACACCGAAGCTCTGCGCACGGTCTTCACCCATGCGCAACAGGGTCAGGCGTGGCGCGGCGCTAAACGAGAACGGCAGCACCACTGCGACCACCAGCGCCAAAATGCCCAGCTTGTCCCAGTTGGCGCGGGTGACGCTGCCCAGGGTCCAGAACACCAGTTGTTGCAGCACATCTTCGGTGGCCACCAGTTGCAGCAAGGCCACCACGGCGTTGCAACTGAACACCAACGCAATGCCAAACAACACCAGGCTCTCCACCCCCGCTCCGCGCAGGCGCGACATGGCTTGCAGCAAAAATACCGAGGCTGCCGCGAAGATGAAGGCTGAGATGGAAATTGCGGTGTTGGCCGACACCCACAGCGTGGTCACCGGAAACACAATCACCAGGGACGCACCCAAGGCGGCCGCCGATGACACGCCCAAGGTAAACGGGCTGGCCAGCGGGTTATTCAAGATCGCCTGCATCTCGGCCCCGGCCAGCGACAGCGCGCAGCCGACCAATACCGCCATTAATGCGTAGGGCAGGCGTACGTTCCAGATGATCACCTGGTCGGTGGCGCTCAGGTGGGAGGGGTGCACAACCCCATCGAGCAAGGCCCACAGGCCCATGCCTGACGGGCCGCTGGCCAGGTCCACCAGAATGGCGCAGACCAGCGCGCTGCCGAGCAGGGCCAGCAGCCAGGCGCGCCGTGCCAGCAGGCGTCGGTAGCCGTGGGTGGCGCTGGCGAGGTCGAGGGTTTGAGTGGTCATGAGGCTCACACAATCTAGAAAACAATGAGGTTTAAAACTGTGGGAGGGGGCTTGCCCCCGATAGCAGTGTGTCAGCCAGTGCATATATGGCTGATCCATCGCTATCGGGAGCAAGCCCCCTCCCACATTGCCCTGTGGTGTTACTTCGTTTGGGCATCGATCCAATAAGCACCCTGCAACGGCATCCCCAAAAACTGCGTGTTGATCTGCTCCAGGGTCGCCTGCGGATTTAGCTTGTCGAACAGCTGCGGGTGCACCCACTTGGCCAACGCTTCAATCGCCAGCAGGTTGTACGGCGAGTTGTAGAAGTCGTGCCACAGGCCGTGGGCATTGCCCTCGCGGATGGCACGAAGATTGGCAAATTCGGGCCGCGCCAATACGCGCGCCAAAGCGTCCTGGGCCTCGCCAGGCTCAACCCCGGCGCCCAGGATAAGCCCCGGCTTGCGGTTACCCGTGGCGATGTACACGTCCGGGTCGGCCTTGAGCGCGTACTCCACGCTGATATCCCCCAGTGCACCCGGCACCACGCCGGCGGCGATATTGCGCCCGCCGACCAGTGTGATCAGTTCGCCCATGCCGCTCTTGCCCGTGGTATGCCCGGGCGCTTGCCAGACACCGGCCAGCAGCTCAAGAAAGACGCTTGGGCGCGGGCCAGAGGGCAGGGTGGCGACAGCATCGGTGATGACCTTGATGTGCTGGTCATAGAAATCCAAAAACGCCTTGGCCTGGGCTTCGCGCCCCAGGGCCTGGCCCAGTGCATTCATGCTGGCGTGGGTGCCTTGCACCGGGTTGATGCGAAAGTCGACGAACAACACCGGGATGCCAGCCTTGGCCAGCACGTCGGCCACCGGGCTGTGCTCGGTGGGGCCATGGCCCGAAATGCTGAACACCGCCAGGTCCGGTTTAAGCGAGAGGATTTCCTCGGCGCTGACGCTCTGTTCCGAGGCCTGGCCGATCAGCGGGATGTCTTTTACCGTCGGATATTTCGCCACGTAGGCGTTATAGGTGTGCTGGTCCAGCAGCTTCATATCGTTCTGCCAGCCGACGATGCGCTGGAACGGCGTATCGCGGTCGAGCAAGGCAAAGGCCGAAATCAGTCGGCCTTCACCCAGGACAACGCGCTTTACGTGGTCGCTGACTTCGACCTTGCGGCCCAGCACATCGGTGATTGACTGGGCCGCAGCGGTTTCGGCGTGGCCGAGAACCAATGCGGCGAACACGACGGCGAGCTTGAGCAGTTGACGGGGTTTACGCATGACAAGGGCTCCAGATGCGGGAAATTCAGAATTCATAATCAACGCTGGCGGTGAGGGTGCGCCCGGCGCCCGGAATGCCGTAGAGCTGGAAGCCGTCGAGGGAGGCGCCCACCTGGCTGTAGTAGAACGTGTTGAACAGGTTGTTGAGGTTGAGGTTGACCGTGGTGTCCTTGTTCACCTTGTATTGCGCCGCCACGTTGCTCAGCCAGTAGCCGGGGGCTTTTTCGTGGTCGCGGGTGTAGATCGCATACACGCCGGAGGCGCCGCTGGCGTAGCTGCTGTTGTTGTTCAAGCCACCGACGTATTTGTTGTCGGTGTAGCGGCGCCGGCCCACGTATTGCTCGCCGTAGCTCAGGCTCAGGGCGTCGGTGACGGCGTAGGTGGTCCACAGGTTGGCGGTGAGGTCTGGAACGTTCTTGGCTTCGGCACCTTTGTTGATGCCTTTGGTCTGCACGCTCTTGAGGGCCGAGAAGCCGCTGTAGGCGGTCCAGCGCGGGGTGATATTGCCCTGCAGGCCCAACTCGATACCGTCCACACGCTTGGCGGGCAGGGCACGTACCGGGGCGGATTCGCCGTCCTGGTATTCCCAGGGGTTTTCCAGTTCGGTGCGAAAGATCGCCGCCGTGACGTTGAGCATGTCGTGGGCGATGTCCCACTTGGTGCCCAGCTCGTAGGTCTTGGATTTGGCCGGGCTGTAATTGCTGGTGCTTGCGGCGCCGTAGATCTGGTTGTTGGTGGACGCGCCGAGTGCCGAGGGTTGTGCCGCTTCGCTGTAGGACACGTAGATGCTGCCGTTGGGCAACGGTTTGAACACTGCGCCCACCCGACCGCTGACCGCACCGTCGCTGCTGCTGGTGGTGGCCTGGCCGCGCTGGCGGGTTTCGGCCTGCCAGTTGTCGTAACGCAGCGAGCCCAACACTTGCCACTGGTCGTTGAGGGTGACCGTGTCGCCCAGGTAGATGCCAGCGTTGTCGATCACCGAGCGTGGCTCGCCGACGCCTTTGGTCACGTAGGTGCTGGCGAAGCTATGGCTGGGGTTGCTCATGTCGAACAGCAGGTTGCCGTCCGGCACTTCGGCGTTGCGTTTCAAGCCGCCGTAGGTCTCGTGATAGAACTCCAGGCCCGAGACCACCGCGTGTTGCAGGCTGGCGGTGTTGAACGTGAAGCTGAAGTCGGTCTGGTTATCCAGGATGGTGTAGCGCTTGGACAAACCAAAGTCGCTGCCGCGCAGGATGCCGTAGGCGGTGTTGCTGTTATTTACGTAGTCCGTGTAGGCATTTACCGTACTGCCCGGCACTTGGCTGATCGGGCCTACACCGGTGTAGCCCAGCGTCGCACAGCGGGTGCCGGTGCAGGTTTTCTGGCCGCTGGCGTCGGCGGCAAAAAAGCGCGCCGGGGAGAGCACGGCGAAGTTGTCGCTGCGTTCCCAGCGGGTCTGGTTGCGCAGGTGGGCGTCGTTCCAGTCGAAGTCGTGCTCGAAACGCGCGGTCAGCGAGGTGGTTTTGTTCTCTTGGGTGTAGAGGCTGGAGTCGCCGTACCAGTTGGAGCGTTTCACGCCGGGCATGCGGTCGCCGTGAGTGCCACGCTGGATGGGCACGCCGCCGTCCGGGGTGTTGGTGTCTTTTTGGTAAAACGTGTCGATGAAAAAGCGCGTGTCGGTGCCCAGGCCGAACCCGAACGAGGTGGCGATGCCCCAGCGGTCGTAGTCCACGTCGTCACGCTCGGAGACCTGGTTGTAGTGCTTCATCAGGTTGATGCGTACGGCGGTGGTGTCGTTCAGCTGTTTATTCAGGTCGGCGGTAAGGCGGCGGTACGCATCGGTGCCGATACCGGCAGACACTCGGTTGGCATCGCCCAGGTGGGCTTCTTTGCTCACCAGGTTAACGCTGCCACCCACCGCAGAAACCCCGGACTCGATAGACCCCGTACCCTTGAACACTTCGGCCTGTTGCAGGTTGAACGTGTCGGTTCGGGTGGACATGCCGGCATCGCGCACGCCGTCCACGGTCAGGCTTTGCTCGGATGAAAAGCCGCGAATCGAGAACAGATCGCCCCAGCCCAGGTTGCCCTCGCCGGACATAAACGTGATACCTGGCACATTGCGCAGCACTTCCTGCAGGGTCTGTGCGTTCTGCTCCTTGAGCACCTGCTGGGGCACGATGGTCACGCTTTGCGGCGCATCCAGCAGCGGCTGGCTGATTTTTGCCGAGGTAACCCGGTCGACCTTGAAGGTGGAGGTGGCTTCACCGTCGACCTTGATTTCCGGCAGGCTCAGCACGGAGTCGTTAGTGGTGGCGCTGCTCGCGTCGGCCCAGGCAACCGGGGTGACGCTGCCGGCGGCGAGCAGGCCGAACATGGGGGCCAGGGTATTTTGCAGCGTGTGGCTGCGGGGTGTGGGCAATGTGATGGGCTGTGACATAGGATGCATCCGAGTCTAAATTACAATTACTCTCATTTAGGTTCGGTAGTCTAAAGAGCGATTTCCCCTGCCATGCCCGGGCTTTGTATCGCTGATGCGTGATTATCGGTTCCTACAACATTCCATTACATTTGCGTACCCGGCTGGCTGAACTTTCGGCTATTTGCTGCGTTTTATAGTTTTTCGGATTGACTGCCCATGGCCAAGCAAGACCACCTCCTGATCGTTGATGACGACCCGCAAATTCGCCAGTTGCTCTGCGACTACCTGAGCGATGCCGGTTTCCAGGTGTCCACCGCCGCCGATGGCAAGGAGATGCGTCGGCGCCTGGAACTGAATGTCATCGACCTGATCGTCCTCGACCTGATGCTGCCCGGCGAAGACGGCCTGAGCCTGTGCCGCGAACTGCGGGTGAGTTCCAACACGCCGGTGGTGATGCTCACTGCCAAGGGCTCGTTGATCGACCGCATCGTCGGCCTGGAGATCGGCGCCGACGATTACCTGCCCAAGCCGTTCGACCCTCGTGAGTTGCTGGTGCGCATCAAGGTGGTGTTGCGCCGGGTGCAGAGTTTTCCCGACCGTGCGCGTTTGGATGAGGCGCCGAGCATTCGTTTTGCCGGCTGGCAACTGGACACGCGGGCGCGGCAATTGCTGTCGCCGGACGGCGTGGTGGTCAGCCTGGGCAACTCGGACTACCGCGTGTTGCGCCTGTTGTTGCAGCACCCCAACCGGCCGCTGAGCCGCGACTTTTTGCTCAACCATGTGTTCGACAAGGACAGTACGCCGTTCGACCGTTCCATCGACGTGTGCGTCAGCCGCTTGCGCTCGCAACTGCCGGCGGGCCTGATCAAGACCGTGCGCAATGAGGGCTACATGCTCACCGCCGATGATGTGGCGCTGGAGTCGTGAGGTTGCTGCCGCGTTCGCTGTTTGGGCGGTTGGTACTGATTTTGGTCAGCGGCATGCTCGCGGCCCAGGCCCTGACCAGCAGCATCTGGTACGACCGGCGCCACGGCCAGGTACTGGAAATCCCGGCGCGGTTGATCGCCACGCGGCTGGCGGACGTCGTGCGGCTGGTGCACAGCGACCCGCAGCAGGCCGACCTGCTGATCAAGTTGCTGGACGCGCCGCATTTCCGCCTGACCTTGAGTGATCAAGCCAGCAATACGCCCAGCCGCCTCACCGACAGTGATCGGCCCACTGAGCGCCTGATCAAAAAAGTGCTGTCGGAAAAAACCGGCTACGCCCAGACCTTGATCCTGCTGCGTTTGTCCCTGGTCGATGGCGAAGGGCAAACCGCCGGGCTGTCGACCTTGCTCGGTTCCAAGCCGGTGGTGGGGCAGTTTCTTATTGATCTGCGGCTGCCGGATGGCCGCTGGTTGCAGGTGGATGCGCGTGAGGAACAAGGCTGGACCAGCACCTCGCCGCTGGACTTGCTGTTCGACTACGTGATGCGTATTTATCTGCTGCGGGTATTGGTGCTGGTGGTGATTGCCCTGGTGGCGGTGCGCCTGGCCATCCGCCCGCTCAACGCCTTGGCCAAGGCGGCCGAAGCGCTGGGGCGCGACATCCAGCGCCCGCCGTTGTCCGAGGACGGCCCTACCGAAGTGCGTCGCGCCGCCCAGGCATTCAATGCAATGCAGCAACGCCTGATCGCCAATATCGCCGAACGCACGCGCTTTCTCGCGGCCATTTCCCACGACCTGCGTTCACCGATCACACGCCTGCGTCTGCGCACCGAGATGCTTGACGACAGCCGTACCCGTGAGCGTTTTCGCAGTGACTTGGAAGAAATGGAACACATGGTCGCCAGTACGCTGGACTTTGTCAGCAGCGGTGAAATCAACGAGACCCGGCAGAACATCGATATCAATGCCTTGCTGCAAAGCTTGCAGGCGGATCTGGAGGACGTGGGCGAGAGCGTGCGCATCGAAGGCCGCGCGAAACAGCCGTTGCCGGGGTATGCCCGCAGCCTCAAGCGGTGTGTGCAGAACCTGCTGGAAAACGCGGTGCGTTATGGTCGCGAGGTGGTGGTGCGGGTTGACGACCACGCGGACAGCTTGAGGATCATCATCAGCGACCGGGGCCCGGGGATTCCCCAGGAACAGCTGGAGCAGGTGATGGAGCCGTTTTATCGGGTAGAAGGCTCACGCAATGCCGAGACCGGCGGGTATGGGTTGGGATTGAGCATCGCGCATACCATCGCCAGGGCGCATGAGGGGCAATTGAGCTTGAGGAATCGGGAGGGCGGGGGGCTGGAAGTTGAGTTGCAGTTCCTGCGCAAAACCTGAATGTGAAACGCAGTCCAATGTGGGAACGGGCTTGCTCGCGAAAGCGGTGGGTCAGATATAAATCCAGTGGCTGATACACCGTATTCGCGAGCAAGCCCGCTCTCACACAAGCCAGCTCCTGCATTGGCAGGATCAGGGCATCAAGCCCCGTGGCACTTCTTGAATTTCTTCTCGCTGCCGCATGGGCAAGGATCGTTGCGGCCAACGTCCTTCAACGCATTGCGCACCGGCTCCTGGTGAGCGTGGCCGCAGTTCGGGCCGTGGACATGGCCGTGGTCGTGATCATGGTGATCGTGATCGTGGTTGCAGTCAGGACCATGGACATGGGGTTGCTGAGTCATTGATGTCGCTCCGGAATAAAATCGCCGGGGATTATCTCGCCATTGTGGGCCACCTGCACGTCATAACCGATGAATAATCCGGTTTTGAGCTCGCCTTCCAGGCGATAGGGCACGGGGCGATCAGGTTTTTTCAGCATCTGCACCACATCGCGGATCTGCGGCCAGAGGTTGGTGCGCACCGATACCCGGAAAAATTTATGACCCCGAGGCGGCACCGTGAGCCATTCATTGGACTCGCCTTCGGTCAGCACAAAATCCCACAAGGTCACCTTGTAGATCAGGCCGCGCACCGTAAGGTCCGAGTCGTCGCGGTTGTCGACGCGAAAGAACAGCTTGAATTTCTGCTCCAGCAGCTTGGCCCGTACCACTTCGACCTTGACCAGGGAGACATGGGGCGGCGGTGAGTCGTCCTCGAACCAGGATGTACAGCCGGTCAGGCCGAAGGTTAACGCCAGCATCAAGCTGTAGATCCGGAGCATGGCGTTGGTCCTGTAGGGTCAGAGGTAGCTGGAGCAGCACTTCTTGAATTTCTGCCCGCTGCCGCACAGGCAGGCATCGTTGCGTCCGGCCTTCACCTCAACGGTGGGGTCGATGAAGTACCAGCGCCCGTCATTCTGTACGAAAGAAGACTGCTCGCGGTGGCTATGTTCGCCGGTGCTGTCATGCCAGCGCGCGGTAAAGGTCACGAACGCATGCTCCGGCTGGCCGCCAAACACCTCGGAGCTCTCCACCTCCAGGCCCAGCCAGGTGCTCTGGGCGCTCCAGGCACTGATCGCCTCGCGGTCCAGGCCGGCCTGTTGCGCGGGCAGGGTGGTTGCCACCAGGTAGTCCACCAACCCCAGTACATAGGCGCTGTAGCGCGAGCGCATCAGCGCGCTGGCGCAGGGTGCCGGGTGGCCGGCGTGATAATGGCCGCAGCAGGCATCCAGCAGGTTGCCACTGCCGCAGGGGCAAATGGAGGTGCTCATTGGGTTACCACCAATACTTTTAGATTCTGTCAGACATAACGTTAGCCAAACCTTGGTTCTACCGCAGAAAAGCTCGCTCGTTGCGTAGGAATCGATACTACAGAGGATCGCAGGGGAACTCGACGACAAGGGGGAGGCTACCGCTCGTTTCACGCTTTGAGACACTTCGTTGCTGGCACGCTGAACAGCGCTGAGTTTCCATTTGCGCCCCTTAGACACTCTAAAGGGCGAGCTTGGGTTTAATTAACCTACTTGCCAAATAAAAACCTAATAGGCTAAGTTCGAACGTGGAGAAGAAGACGCCTCACTGCAAGCTGACTATCGTCAAGGCTCTGATTGAAAGAGGGAACGTGCGCACCACCCACTCTGCACGCGTCGGAGCTGAGGCACTTAACCTTGATCTTTGCGACATGCTGGCGGTGGTGCTGGCTCTTGAACCAAGGGACTTTTATAAGAGCATGACCACCCATGGCGATCACACGGTCTGGCAAGACGTTTACCGCCCGTACACGAAAGCGGGGAGCGTATACCTGAAACTCACGGTTATCGAAGATGTATTGATCGTGTCCTTCAAGGAGTTATGAACAATGAGATGTCCTGTTTGCGGCGCTGCGGGTTTGGTCCATGACACGCGCGACCTGCCGTATTCGTACAAAGGTGAGAGCACGGTCATTGCGAATGTGACGGGTGAATTTTGCCCGTCTTGCACGGAGTCGATCCTGGATCTGGCTGAATCAGATCGTGTCATGAAAGCAATGCGGGAATTTTCCAAGCGTGTGAACGCGAACCTCATAGATCCTGGCTTTATTGCCATGGTGCGTAAGAAGCTTGCGCTGGATCAGAGGGAAGCTGCCGAGATATTCGGGGGAGGGGTAAACGCCTTTTCACGTTATGAAACCGGTAAGACCAAACCACCGTTAGCCCTCATTAAGTTACTCAAGGTGCTCGACCGTCACCCTGAGTTACTTAACGAAGTACGCACCGCCTAGGTACGTATCGGGTTACCACCAATACTTTCCAAAATTTTCCGGGTTGGCCCAGAAGCGGGCGTTGAGCCAGTCTGGCACCTGTTTATAGTCAAGCAGATCGTAGGTAAACAGTGTCAGAACCTGCTCATCGCGCTCAAAGCGCTCGCCGGCCTGCAGGGCCAGGGAGAAGAAGTCGGTGTCTTTCCAGTCGCAGGCGCCCAGGTCCACCAGCACGGCAATCTTGCTGGCGTTGAGGTTGCGGATGCCGCCGAGCAAGGTTAGGCCCTGTGGCTTTGACAAATGCTCCAGGCAATCGACTACCAGCGCCAGGTCAAAACGTTGCGCCGCCAGGGCCGCCGGCAGCGGGCCGGGCGGGGCGACGGCGACGTGAGTGTCGGGGTGCGCCGCTTGAAAAGCCTCCAACGCCGGGAACCGGCTGGCGCCCAGCAATAGCAGGCGCTTGGGGCGGTGTTGGTCGAGCAGAGCGGCCAGGGCTTGTTGGGGTGTACGGGCGGAAATACCGGCGGTCATCAGAGATCCTCACATCAGGACCGTAGAGACTAGCGCGGCTGAGCGTGCGGGCCTAGAGCGCACGATTGCGAAAAGCCAGCTTTGTCTGTGAATCCCCAATAAATGCGGGGTGTCCGCGTAGTGGCGCAGATGAAAAGAGCCGTCTTTACTCCACCCATCGGCCCCCGCCGATCCCCTCAGGAGAAATCAGATGAGCATCATGCGGACAGCTCTACCCTTGGTTCTGCTAACCGGTGTATTGACAGGTTGCGCAGGCTTGCAAAAAACCGATTGGCCCACCTGCGCCGCCGTTGGCGGTGTGACCGGTGCGGCGATCGGTGCAACTGAAAGCTCTGCCTACGCAGGCTACGGCGCGTTGTTGATCGGCGGTATGGCCGGTGCCTATTGCTGGGTACATGGCGATGGCGACGAAGACGGCGATGGCGTGCCGGACAGCCGTGACAAGTGCCCAGGCACGCCCAAAGGCGTGCAGGTGGATGCCGATGGTTGCCCGCCGGTGCCGGTCGCGGCGGTGGTTGAGGAGGTGGTAGTGGTCAAGGAAGAAACCATCGTGATTCGCGATGTGCACTTCCAGTTCGACTCGGCCAAGCTGACGGCGGCGGATAAAACCAAGCTCGACACCATCGCCACGCGCCTGAAACAAGAGGCCCCAAGCGCCCAACTGCGGGTCAGCGGCCATACTGACAGTGTAGGTAAAGACGCCTACAACCAGAAACTCTCGGAAAAACGCGCCCATTCGGTCACCGATTACCTGATTGGTGCCGGCGTGCCTCGCAGCAACTTTGTGTCCGTGACCGGCGCCGGCGAAAGCCATCCGGTGGCCGACAACAAAACCGCTGAAGGCCGTGCCTTGAACCGTCGCACGGAAATCCAGATCAACCGCTGACAGCCCTTGCCCCTGTGGGATCCACAGGGGCATTGCCGGCGATCCTCGCTGAACCTTCGCGTTTATTAACTTTTTTGAACCTTCACTGGCAAATCGCCGGTAGAAGTCGTTACTGTGCGTCCAAAGAAAAAAACCAGACACAGTTTTTCGAAGAAATTCAAGGGAGCTTCACGATGCGCAAGGTTTTACTGTTGGCCCTGTTGGTCAGCCCCGTTGCCCTGGCCCAGAGCGTCAGTGTTGAAACCAACTCGTTGATGCGCCTGCCCAGCAGTACCAGTGTGCTGCAATTGGAGCGCCTGGACGTGGCGGACTACGGCACCCTGCTGATTCCGGCCACCATCAGCCAGGTCACCGTGGACGAGCTGCACCTGGGCCGCGAAGCCCGTATCGCCATTGTGCCGGGTAATACCGCGTTGCAACTGCAGGTACGCCATGCGCAATTGGATCACGGCAGCCAGATCACCTCGCGCGGCGCCCCCGGTACCCACGAAAAACCTGCCAAGGCCGGGCGCGACCTGACCTTGCGCATCAATTCCCTGGTGGCCGAAGAACTCTCGGTGGATGCCCGTGGCGGTGCCGGTGCCCAGGGGTACGCCGGGCTGGATGGCGCCAACGGCGTGGACCCAGGTTGCACCTGGGGTTCGGCCGGGCGCGGAGCCAATGGCGACAACGGTGGCGACGGCTTGCCTGGTGGAGCAGGGGCGCTGGTACGGGTTGAACTGCCGCAAAGCTTCCCGGCCGAGCAGATCAAGGTGTGGGTGGACGGTGGTGCCGGTGGTCTGGCCGGCACGGCAGGCAAGCCAGGGCGTGGCGGGCAGTCCAAGGGCTGCCTGGTGTACCAGGCCGACGGCGGCGAGAAGGGCCGCCCTGGGTTGGAAGGGCAGCCGGGGCCTGCGGGGCCTGCGGGTGCTGTGACTGTCCAAAGGTTTTGAGTCGTTTGGTTTGACGCTATCGGGAGCAAGCCCCCTCCCACACTTTGATATGTGAACGCAGTCAAAATGTGGGAGGGGGCTTGCTCCCGATAGCGGATTAAAGGTTGACTCAGAACATCGGCCGAGCCGAAGCCACCGCCACCACCACCAACCCCACCAGCAAATTAATCCCCACCAACCGACGAATCTGCCCCAACACCGCAGCCCCTGCTGGCCAATCCTCAGCCGCCACCGCCGCGCGCAATGCCGGGAATTTCAACGCCTGGATACGGATAAACAGCGCCGTCATCACCAGATACAAGCCCATCATCACCTGCACATAACGCGGGGCCGTCTCAAACCCGTTGAAGCGCAGTTGCAGCAAGCCAATGCCGCTGATCGGCAAAACCGCCACCGCGACCCACACCCACACAAAAAAACGTTGAAACACATTTGCCCATAGCGTGAGCCGGGCAGGGCCCTCAAGCGCCGTCATTGCGGCGGGACGCAGGATCATCCAGGCGAAAAACATACCGCCGACCCAGATCAGGGCGGCCAATACATGCAGGGTGTAGGCGAGGCTAAACGCGGTCATTGAAGTACTCCGTTCTGCGCGGGATTAATTAGCGGGGTATGATAGCGGCCGATCCGAACCACTGAAAATTTATCCAGCGTTTTTTGCGCCCGACTATCCATGATCAGCACTGAACTCAAAACCACGATCCAGGGCGCCTATTCGCGTTTTCTCGAAGCCAAGAGCTTGAAACCGCGTTATGGCCAACGCCTGATGATCGCCGAAGTGGCCAAGGTCCTCGGGGATATCGACACCGACGACGAAGGTCGCCGCGAAGGTGAGCCTGCGGTCGTGGCCGTCGAGGCCGGCACCGGTACCGGCAAGACCGTGGCCTACAGCCTGGCCGCCATTCCCACCGCCAAGGCCGCTGGCAAGCGCCTGGTGATCGCCACCGCCACCGTCGCCCTGCAAGAGCAGATCGTCTACAAAGACCTGCCCGACCTCATGCGCAACAGCGGCCTGAACTTTACCTTCGCCCTGGCCAAGGGGCGTGGGCGCTATATGTGCCTGTCCAAGCTCGACGTACTGCTGCAGGAAGGCCACGCCCAAACCGCCACGGCGTCGTTGTTCGAAGAAGAAGGCTTCAAGATCGAGGTCGATGAAGTCAGCCAGAAGCTGTTCACCAGCATGATCGAAAAACTGGCCGGCAATAAGTGGGACGGCGACCGCGACAGCTGGCCCACCGCCCTGGAAGATTCCGACTGGGCGCGCCTGACCACCGATCACAGCCAGTGTACCAACCGGCATTGCCCCAACTTCGGCCAATGCGCTTTCTACAAGGCCCGTGAAGGTATGGGCAAGGTCGATGTGATCGTCACCAACCATGACATGGTGCTGGCCGACCTGGCCCTGGGCGGCGGCGCCGTGCTGCCGGATCCGCGCGACACCCTCTACGTCTTCGACGAAGGCCACCACCTGCCGGACAAGGCCATCGGCCACTTCGCCCATTACACCCGGCTGCGTTCCACCGCCGATTGGCTGGAGAGCACCGCCAAAAACCTGACCAAGTTGCTCGCCCAGCACCCGTTGCCGGGCGACCTGGGCAAGTTGATCGAACAGGTGCCGGAGCTGGCGCGGGAGATCAAGACCCAGCAGCAATTCATGTTCAGCGCCTGCGAGCAGGTGGCCGACTTCAAGCCCGGTGAAGACGTGGAAGGCCGCGAGCGGCCGCGTCACCGCTTTGTCGGCGGCTTGATCCCCGAGCATATGCGCGAAATGGGCATCGAGTTGAAGAAGGGCTTCTCACGCCTGACTGACCTCTTTACCCGTCTCACCGACCTGCTTAAAGAGGGCATGGACGGCGAGGTCAACATCGGTATCGCCAGCAACCAGGCCGAAGAATGGTACCCCCTGTTCGGCAGCCTGTTGTCCCGTGCCCAGGGCAACTGGGAGTTGTGGACCGCCTTCACCGTCGAAGACCCGGAAGACAACCCGCCCATGGCCCGTTGGCTGACCCTGTCGGAAAGCGGTGCCTTGTTTGATATCGAGGTCAACGCCAGCCCCATCCTCGCTGCCGAAATGCTGCGCCGCAACCTGTGGAACGTGGCCTACGGCTGCCTGGTGACCTCGGCGACGCTCACCGCCCTGGGCACCTTCGACCGCTTCCGCATGCGCGCAGGCCTGCCGAAAAAGGCCGTGACCGCCGTGGTGCCAAGCCCCTTCCATCACGCTGATGCCGGCGTGCTGCGGGTGCCCGACCTCAAGGCCGACCCGCGTGATGCAGCCGCCCATACGGCGGCGATCATTCGCGACCTGCCGGAATTGGTCGAAGGTTCACGCGGCACCCTGGTGCTGTTTTCGTCACGTAAACAGATGCAGGACGTGTTCGACGGCCTCGACCGTGACTGGCGCAAGCAGGTGTTTATCCAGGGCAACCTCTCCAAGCAGGAAACCCTCAACAAACACAAGGCACGGGTGGACGGTGGCGATTCCAGCGTACTGTTCGGCCTAGCCAGTTTCGCCGAAGGCGTGGACTTGCCCGGTGCTTATTGTGAGCACGTGGTGATCGCCAAGATCCCGTTCTCGGTGCCGGACGATCCGGTTGAGGCCGCATTGGCCGAGTGGATCGAAGCGCGGGGCGGCAACCCGTTCATGGAAATCTCCGTGCCGGATGCGTCCCTGAAGCTGGTCCAGGCCTGCGGGCGCTTGCTGCGCACCGAGCAAGACCGGGGCACCATCACCTTGCTTGACCGCCGTTTGGTCACTCAGCGCTACGGCAAAGCTATTCTTAATGCTTTGCCGCCCTTCAGGCGCGAAATTTCTTAAGCCACTGTGGGCGGTTTCGCCCACTTTGTGGTCTACCTCAATCATGTCACCAGGCCATTCATCGGCCGTCCGGGAGAACCTTGTTCGTATGATTCGCACGCTGCCTGCTCTATTTGCCCTGTTGTTCGCTGCGCCCTTGCTGGCCGCACCTGCCGGGCAACAGACCCTGTTCAACTTCGTCCGGCCTGCCGATGTGGTCAAGGTGGCGACCCAGGACGCCAGCCTGCCCCAATACAACGCCGAACAAACCCCCGAAGGCGAGGTGCTGCGCCGTATCACCTTTAACCCTGCCGCCGAACCGAGCCTGGTGCTCAGCCCGCAAGCGGGTGTGTGGGACTGGTCCCAGTCCAGCGCCATGAGCCTGCGTATCCAGAGCGCGATGGACTGGGCGCTGACCCTCTACGTCAAGGTGCAGAGTGCCGACGGCAAGACCTTGCTCAGTCGCATCGACCTGCCGGCAGGGCCCGCGCAGACCCTGCTGATTCCGCTGCAAGCCAATTCGCCGCTGAGCCAGGGCATGAAGGCCGGGCCGCCGATGCCGATCACCGTAGACGGCCAGCGTGTAATGCTGGGCAGCAGCGCGGGTGAAATCGACCGCAGCCAGGTGGTCTCGGTCACGCTGTCGATGATCAAGCCCAACGTTGCCCAAAGCATCCTGTTGGAGCGCTTTGGCGTTCAGGACAGCGAGCCGGTATTCAAGGCCGCCTACAGCGAACTGGTGGATGCCTACGGCCAGTCCACCCGTGCCCGCTGGCCAGAGAAGGTCAGCAGCGACGAACAACTCAAGGCCGCCGCCGCCAGGGAGCAGCAACAGCTTCAGGGCTGGCTGGCTACGCGGGATAAATCCGCCCTGGACCCATACGGCGGCTGGAACAAAGGGCCTGCCTTCGACGCTAGCGGGTTTTTCCGCACCGAGAAGCGCGACGGCCGCTGGTACCTGGTGACGCCGGAAGGTCATCCCTTCTATTCGCTGGGTGTAAACACCGTGGCCCCGGACAACAGCCAGACCTACGTGGCGGGCCGCGAATGGATGTTCGCGGCGTTGCCCAAGGGGGGTGAACCCTTCGACAAGTATTACGGCAGCAGCGATAGCCGCACCGGCAATGGCGCGGGCGAGGGCCGCAGTTTTGGTGCCGGGCGCTGGTATGACTTCTATGGCGCCAACCTGCAACGCACCTATGGCGGCGACGGCTTCGACCAGAAACGCTGGGTTACCCACACCCTCGACCGCCTGCAAGCCTGGGGTTTCAACACCGTGGGCAACTGGAGCGACGAGGAGTTGGCCACCGCCGACCGCGTGCCCTACACCTTGCCGCTGTCGATTGTCGGCGATTACGCCAGCATCAGTACCGGCACCGACTGGTGGGGGGGCATGCCCGACCCGTTCGACCCGCGCTTTGCCATGGCCACCGAGCGCGCCGTGGCCATTGCCGCTCGCGATCACCGTGACGACCCTTGGTTGATCGGTTTCTTCGCCGATAACGAGCTGGCCTGGGCCGGTCCCGGCGATGACCCGAAATCCCGCTACGCCCTGGCCTACGGCACGCTGCGCATGACCACCGATGTACCGGCCAAGCGTGCGTTCCTCAAGCAACTGCGCGACAAATACCGCAACGAAGCGGGCCTGTCGAAGGCCTGGGGCATCCAGCTGGCCGGTTGGGAGTTGATGGAAGACCCAGGCTTCGAGCCGCCGATGCCGAATGCCGAGCACCCGGAAATCGAAGCAGACTTCAAATACTTCCAGAAGACTTTCGCCGACGCCTACTTCAAAACCATCTCCGACTCGCTTAAATGGCACGCGCCCAACCAACTGTTGCTGGGCGGTCGCTATGCGGTGAGCACCCCGGAAGCGGTGGCATCGTGCGCCCAGTACTGCGATGTGCTGAGCTTCAACATGTACACCCTCAAACCCCAGGACGGTTACGACTTTGCCGCGCTGCGCGCGCTGGACAAACCGGTGTTGATTACCGAGTTCAACTTTGGCTCCGCCGACCGTGGCCCGTTCTGGGGTGGGGTAACCCAATTGGCGAAGGAAGACGACCGTGGCGTGGCCTATGGCAACTTCCTCAAGCAGGCCATGGCCGAACCGTCGATTGTCGGTGTGCATTGGTTCCAATACCTCGATCAGCCGGTGACCGGTCGCTTGCTGGACGGTGAAAACGGCCATTTTGGTCTGGTCGGTATCACCGATGTACCGTTCCAGGGCTTTGTCGAAAGCGTGCGTAAAAGCAACCTGGCGGCGGTCGATCAACTGGGCAAGGAAGCTGAAAAGGCCAAGGCCGCGAGCGCTGTTCGCGAGCGCGAAGGCGGCAATGCTGGGCATGAGGGCAAAGGCGCAGGGAAGGGCGGTGGACACGCCGGTGGGCACGGCGGCAATGGCCATTGATTAAGGGGTGACGGGTTCACAAATCCTACAAGGGCTGGAACAATGTCCGCCACTTTTTAGCGTTTTTTCTGAGGGCGTCCGGTGCAGATTCAGGGTCATTACGAACTCCAGTTCGAAGCGGTACGCGAAGCTTTTGCCGCGTTGTTCGATGACCCGCAAGAGCGTGGCGCCGGGCTCTGCATCCAGATCGGTGGCCAAACCGTGGTCGATCTGTGGGCGGGCACCGCCGATAAGGACGGCGCCGAGGCCTGGCACAGCGACACCATCGTCAACCTGTTCTCTTGCACCAAGACCTTTACCGCCGTCACGGCCCTGCAACTGGTGGCCGAAGGCAAGCTGCAACTGGATGCTCCGGTTGCCAAATACTGGCCGGAATTTGCCGCCGCCGGGAAAGAAACCATCACCCTGCGCCAGTTGCTCTGCCATCAGGCCGGGCTGCCGGCGATTCGTGAAATGCTGCCCACCGAAGCCCTGTACGACTGGCAGTTGATGGTCGACACCCTGGCCGCCGAAGCGCCGTGGTGGACGCCGGGCCAGGGCCATGGCTACGAGGCCATCACCTATGGCTGGCTGGTGGGTGAACTGCTGCGTCGCGCCGATGGTCGTGGCCCGGGAGAATCGATCGTGGCGCGGGTTGCACGGCCGCTCGGGCTGGACTTTCACGTAGGTTTGGCTGATGAAGAGTTTTATCGCGTCGCCCATATAGCGCGCAGCAAAGGCAATATGGGTGATGAAGCCGCACAACGGTTATTGCAAGTAATGATGCGTGAGCCGACGGCGATGACTACACGAGCATTTGCCAATCCACCGTCTATTCTGACCAGCACTAAT
Source organism: Pseudomonas kairouanensis (assembly GCF_004682055.1). Taxonomy (GTDB): domain Bacteria; phylum Pseudomonadota; class Gammaproteobacteria; order Pseudomonadales; family Pseudomonadaceae; genus Aquipseudomonas; species Aquipseudomonas kairouanensis. The sequence goes on from NZ_QUZU01000003.1 coordinate 85,951, forward strand.
AAGCCCGAATGGCGACGCATGCAGCAGCCAGCGGCAAATGGCCACGGTAATGCACGCAGCCTGGCGGGTTTTTATAGCGGGTTGTTGGACGGAAGTTTGCTCGAAGCCGACATGCTCGAACAATTGACCCGTGAGCACAGTATCGGGCCGGATAAAACATTGTTGACACAAACCCGTTTTGGCCTGGGTTGCATGTTGGATCAACCGCAACTGCCCAATGCCACGTTCGGCCTTGGCCCGCGTGCGTTTGGTCACCCTGGGGCAGGTGGTTCGGTGGGGTTTGCCGACCCGGAGCATGATGTAGCGTTTGGTTTCGTGACTAATACATTGGGCCCTTATGTACTTATGGACCCACGCGCACAGAAGTTGGTCGGAATATTGGCCGGTTGTCTGTAAACCCCTTGCTGTTTCACGTTTTTTTGTTACAAAGGCAACTATAAGAAGGTGCTGTAGGAAAAGTTGTAACTTTATTCTCCTTCAAGCGTCTGTTTAACGGGTCATCCAGGCCCTCCGGTTTTTCTCATTTTGTGGATATATCATGTTATCGAACAAGTCCTTGGCACTGGCGCTTTGCCTCACCATTACTGGCTGCGCACAAACTCCACAAAATGATGCCGATGGCGGGCATTGGTGGTCATTTGGATCCGACAAGGCGGCGACCAAGGACGCAGTCGCTCAAACCGACGCCAAGCCTGCCGCTGGTGCCAAGCCTGCCTCACCCGTAGCCGCCGCTGCCGCGCCTGCTGCCAAGGCTGATACCGGCTCCAGCTGGTGGCCGTTCTCCTCCAAAAGCGCTGACGACAAGGCTGCCGACGCCAAGGCCGATTTGAAAGCCGATCTCAAGGCCGCCACGCCAGCACCTGATGCCGCTGCCGTCGCCAAAACCGACAGCGAAACTCACTGGTGGTGGCCGTTCGAAAGCAAGCCAAAGCCACTGGCCAAGGTCGATGTGACCAACGTGCCGATGCCTGACCCGAAAATTACCCAAGCCTGGCTCGACGACTACGAGCCACGCCTGCGTGCTGCCATCAAGGACAGCAACCTGCAGCTGGAACGCCGTGACAACGTATTGGTGGTGATCGCGCCGGTAGACGGCTCCTACAACCCTAAGCGCCCGGCGATGCTGTTGCCGGTCACCTTGGGTCCGTTCACCCGTGTTGCCAAGGCGGTTGAAGCCGATCCCAAGACTGCCGTATTGGTACTGGGCCATGTGGATGCCACGGGTACCGCGCCTGCGAGCCAGGCGTTGAGCAAGGAGCGTGCGCAATCCATCGCGTCCATCTTCAGCCTCAGCGGCCTGAAGCAAGACCGCCTGATGCTGCGTGGCATGGGCGACTTGATGCCGCGTGCCGCCAACGACAGCACCCAGGGCCGTGCGCTGAACCGTCGCATGGAAATTATGTTCACTCAGCGTACAACTATGTTGGCCCTGTTGAGCAAGTACAACTCGGGCAAGACTCCGCCTGTGGCTGAGATGGTTGCCGTGCAGAATGCTCCGGCACCGGCGCCTGCTGCTGCCAAAGCCCCTGCGAAAAAGGCACCCGTTGCCAAGAAAGCTGCTGCCAAACCAGCCGCCAAAAAGGCCCCGGCCAAGCCTGCTGCCAAGAAACCGGCTGCGGTTAAAGCCAAGGCCGCTGCACCGGCGAACGACCAGGCGAAAAACTGATCCGTTGAACCAGAAGGATAAAGCTGCATGACCCAGGCCCTGGCCGATATGCGCCGAGACTACACACGGGATGGTTTGAGCGAGGCCCAGGCTCCGAGCGAACCGTTTGCGTTGTTCCACCAATGGTTCGGTGACGCGGTGAAAACCGAGCAGCCGCCGGTGGAGGCCAATGCCATGACCTTGGCCACCGTCGACCAGGACGGGCGTCCGCACTGCCGCATCCTGCTGCTCAAGGGCTTGGATGCGCAGGGCTTTACCTTCTTCACCAACTACCAGAGCGCCAAGGGCGAACAACTGGCGGCACGGCCCTTCGCGGCCATGACCTTTTTCTGGCCGACCTTGGAGCGCCAAGTGCGTATCGAGGGGCGGGTGGTCAAGGTCACGCCTGAAGAGTCGGATGCTTACTATCAGGTTCGCCCACTGGGTAGCCGTCTGGGGGCGTGGGCATCACCGCAGAGCAAGGTCATTCGTGATCGTGAAGAACTGCAGGACCTGCTCAAGGCCACTGAACAGCGCTTTTGCGATACGCAGCCGGGCTGCCCAGAACACTGGGGTGGCTATCGCCTGCTGCCGGAGCGCATCGAGTTCTGGCAAGGCCGCGCCAGCCGCCTGCACGACCGTCTGAACTACCGCCTGCAAGATACCGAATGGACCCGCGAGCGCCTGGCGCCCTGAGTCGCACCTTTCGTCGTTTAACCTGAATGTTGCCCTGTGCGCCGACGTCTCTATTCAAGAGGCTTCGGTCGCAGGCGGCTGTGCGGCTACAATGAAGAAACCGTCATGACATCTCTTGGCACAAAAGCTGAGATACCGTTGGTCGAGTTTTCGGGTACTGGCAGTCTGTACTAAGGCTGAATGAAAACAGATTTCTGCCGTGCTGGCCGTGACAGGCGCCAACCTGCAGCGTTTAATGAACCCCTGTCCTTTGGAGTTGATGCTATGCGTAAGTCCGTTTTACTGGTTGCCTGCTTTACCACCCTGTCATTGTTGCTGGGTGGCTGCGCCTCGAGTCTGACCGGCGACTCGTATTCCCGTGATGAAGCGCGTCGTGTGCAGACCGTGCGCATGGGCACCATTGAATCCCTGCGTCCGGTGAAAATCGAAGGCACCAAGACCCCAATCGGCGGCGCTGCCGGTGCCGTTATCGGCGGCGTTGGCGGCAGCGCCATCGGCGGCGGCCGCGGCAGCATCGTGACGGCAGTGATCGGCGCCGTCGCCGGCGGCCTGCTGGGCTCGGCCACCGAAGAAGGCCTGACCCGCACCCAAGGCGTAGAAATCACCGTTCGCGAAGACGACGGCAGCACGCGCGCCTACGTACAGGCGGTGCAGGAGAATGAAATCTTCCGCATTGGCGACCGTGTGCGCATCATGACCGTTGACGGTACCAGCCGCGTTACGCGTTAAACGCCGGGTGTAGAAACAAAAAACCCCAACCGGGTGACCGGTTGGGGTTTTTTGTCGATTTCAAAAGGTTAAAGCAGTGGGAGCCTCGCCCGAATTCTAATGACTGGAGAGTGGAAGTTCGAAATAAAAGGCAGGCAATAAAAAACCGCCTTAGTAGGGCGGTTTTTTATTGCCTGCCTGGTTTTAAACCGGCTTGCATACTCACAGGACGCGATGACATGGGGGAAATACTACTGTCGAGTACGCTGGCTTGCAAGGTACTGCGATGAGCGGTGGTCGGTATGTATAACAGTTTTATTTTTCGGTACATTCCGCAAAAAATTGACATAAAACTCTAGAGTTATCCACGAACTCGATTGCGCGCGGTTACACCTTCAAGTCGAGTGCTCAGTTAGTATCCACACCGTTCCACGTTCGTTGCTTTGTAGGTTGGCCGGGTCAGTGTCGAAGGTTTTGGACCGACCGCCACGGGCTAGTAATCCGTGCCGGATTCATGCGGGAGGCCCATCAACCCAGCCACCTCAAAGGACGCGGTGACAGCATCCGAAGGCCCACGTGTTCCGGTAAGTGCGCTGGAGGTATGGCCCAACTCACGGAGGGCCGAGTATGTCTAAGTTTGCACGACGTACGTGGAACCTCGTAGTGAACTGCCTGCGTGCTTATCACGTATGGAAGTTCCTACGGGACAGCTTTGATGACCTATAAGGTCTGAGAGGTGGAGCCCCCTTCGGTTCAAACCGAGGGGGGCTTTTTGGTTTTTGGAGCGGTGTCTTCAAGCTTTCTTGCGACTCGCCATCGCCGTCACCGCATACCCAATACACGCCGCCAATATCGACCCGGTCAGAATCCCCATGCGATCCTCCCCTGCAAACTCACTGGCGCCCGGTACAAACGCCAGGGAGCCGACAAACAGGCTCATGGTAAAGCCGATGCCGCACAGGATCGCCACGCCGAATACCTGGCCCCAATTGGCGCCGGAGGGCAGGGCGGCGAGGCCGGTCTTGACGGCGAACCAGGTGAGGCCGAACACGCCGATGGTCTTGCCCACCAGCAGGCCGGTGGCAATGCCCATCGGCACATGGTGGGTGAAGCTTTCCAGGCTGACCCCGGCCAAGGACACACCGGCGTTGGCGAAGGCAAACAGCGGCAGGATGCCGTAGGCCACCCACGGATGCAGGGCGTGTTCCAGGGTCATCAATGGCGACGGCTCGGCGTTCTTGGTACGCAGCGGGATGCAAAATGCCAGGGTCACACCGGCCAGGGTGGCATGCACGCCGCTCTTGAGTACGCACACCCACAGGATCAGGCCGATGATCAGGTACGGCCCGAGCTTGATCACTCCCAGGCGGTTCATGGCGATCAATGCAATCAAGCACAGGCCCGCGCCTGCCAGGGAGGCCCCGGACAGGTCGGCGGAATAGAACAGGGCAATGACGATGATCGCCCCCAGGTCATCGATGATGGCCAGGGTCATCAAAAACAGCTTCAACGACACCGGCACACGCTTGCCCAACAGGGCCAGCACGCCGAGGGCGAAGGCGATGTCGGTGGCCATGGGGATCGCCCAGCCGGACAGCGCGGCGGGGTAATCCTTGTTGATTGCCCAGTAGATCAGTGCCGGCACCACCATGCCGCCGATGGCCGCCGCTCCCGGCAGCACCACCTGGGAAGGCTTGGACAGGTGGCCGTCGAGCAACTCGCGCTTGACCTCCAGGCCGATCAGCAGGAAGAACAGGGCCATCAGGCCGTCGTTGATCCAGAGCAGGGCGGGCTTGGCGATTATCAACGCGCCAACCTGTGCCACCACCGGTACCTCAAGAAAGGCGTTGTACAGGTGCGACAACGGTGAGTTGTTGATGATCAACGCTAGAGCGGCAGCCGCGATCAACAACAGGCCGCTGGCCGCTTCCAGCTGGAAGAAACGGGTGAAAGTGCTACGCAGAGGCAAGGGATGCTCTCCAATCAAGGTTCAATAGGTGGGTACCCTAACCCGTACCGTTAGTTGTTAAAACAAAAGTTATATTCTTATTTGTTATAAGCGGAGGAGGCCGCCAACGCCGTTTTCACGCCGCGTGATTGTGTGTCCAATTGAGTCGTTACTGTATCTGTGTGGAGTGTAGGAAACCTCCTAAGATTGGTGCTGAAAACCCTTAGAGATTCCCGTCATGAGCGACCACCGCCCCTGGGCCCGCGAAGCCATTCGCATCATCGAAGCGGACTTCCAGCGCAGTGCCGACACCCACCTGATTCCCTTGCCGTTGCAGGGCTTGCCGGGTATCGCGTTGTACTTCAAGGATGAGTCCAGCCACCCCACCGGCAGCCTCAAGCATCGGCTGGCGCGCTCGTTGTTCCTGTATGCGCTGTGCAATGGCTGGCTCAAGCCGGGTGCGCCGGTGATCGAGGCCTCCAGTGGCTCCACCGCGATTTCCGAAGCCTACTTTGCGCGCATGCTCGGCCTGCCGTTCATTGCCGTAATGCCCGCCACCACCTCCCAGGAGAAGATCGCGCAGATCGCCTTCTATGGCGGCAAGAGCCACCTGGTACAAGATCCGACGCAGATCTATGCCGAATCCGAACGTCTGGCGCAGGAAAGCGGTGGTCATTTCATGGACCAGTTCACCTACGCCGAACGCGCCACCGACTGGCGGGCGAACAACAACATCGCCGAATCGATCTTCCAGCAGATGCGCTTTGAACACTATCCGGAGCCCAACTGGCTGATCTCCAGCCCCGGCACCGGCGGCACCACTGCGACCCTGGGTCGGTATGTGCGCTATCGCCAGCACAGCACTCGCGTGCTTTGCGCCGATGCCGAGCGCTCAGTGTTTTTCGATTTCTACCAAAGTGGCGACGCCAGCCTACGGCTGGACTGTGGCTCGCGCATAGAAGGCATCGGCCGGCCACGGGTGGAGGCGTCATTCCTGCCCAAGGTTATCGATGCGATGGTCAAGGTGCCGGACGCGCTGTCGCTGGCGGCCATGCATTACCTGGCCGGGCGTTTGGGGCGGCGGGTTGGCGGTTCCAGCGGGACCAACCTGATAGGGGCGTTGGTGGCGGCGCAGCAGATGAACGCGGCGGGGGAGTCGGGGTCGATCGTGGCGATCTTGTGTGATGGGGGCGAGCGGTATGCGACGACTTATTACGATCAGGCGTGGCTGGCCGCGCAAGGCTATGAGTTGGACGCTCTCATTGCGGCCGTCGCGGCGAGCGTGGAGCGTGGCGAGCCGCTGCCGCAGACAGTCTTGCGCGCAAATATCTGACCGCACCTAAAACCAATGTGGGAGGAGGCAAGCCCCACCCACATTTGGACCCATGCGCTTTTAGGCCTCGATGCCCAACATATCCCGCGCCAACGCTTCGGCAATCCGAATACCGTCCACACCCGCCGACAGAATCCCACCGGCATAACCGGCGCCTTCACCGGCCGGGAACAGGCCTTTGACATTCAGGCTCTGCATCGACGCGTCACGGGTAATGCGCAGTGGCGACGACGTGCGCGTCTCGATGCCGGTCAACACTGCATCGTGCAGCGAGTAACCCTTGATCTGCTTCTCGAACGCCGGCAGCGCTTCACGGATCGCCTCGATGGCGAAGTCCGGCAAGGCCAGGGCCAGGTCACCCAGGGCTACGCCCGGCTTGTAGGACGGCTCCACGCTGCCAATGGCCGTGGACGGTTTGCCCGCGATGAAGTCACCCACCAGTTGTGCCGGGGCTTCGTAGTTGCTGCCGCCAAGGATGTAGGCGTGGGACTCCAGGCGTTCCTGCAGCTCGATACCGGCCAGCGGGCCACCTGGGTAATCCACCTCAGGGGTGATGCCAACCACAATGCCGGAGTTGGCGTTGCGCTCGTTACGCGAGTATTGGCTCATGCCATTGGTGACCACGCGGTTCGGCTCGGAAGTGGCCGCCACCACGGTGCCGCCAGGGCACATGCAGAAGCTGTAGACCGAACGACCGTTTTTGGCGTGGTGTACCAACTTGTAGTCGGCGGCGCCAAGCTTGGGGTGCCCGGCGTATTTGCCCAGGCGCGCAGCGTCGATCAGCGATTGCGGGTGTTCGATACGGAAACCCACCGAGAACGGCTTGGCTTCCATGTACACGCCACGGCCGTGGAGCATGCGGAAGGTGTCGCGGGCGCTGTGGCCCAGGGCCAGGATCACATGCTTGGACAGGATCTGTTCGCCGCCATCCACAACGACGCCATTGAGTTGGCCGTCTTCGATCAGCACGTCGGTGACGCGCTGTTCGAAGCGCACTTCACCGCCAAGGGCGATGATCTGCTCGCGCATGTTTTCCACCACACCGGTCAGGCGGAAGGTACCGATGTGCGGTTTGCTGACGTAGAGGATTTCTTCCGGCGCGCCGGCTTTCACAAACTCATGCAGAACTTTGCGGCCGTGGAACTTGGGGTCCTTGATCTGGCTGTACAGCTTGCCATCGGAAAAGGTCCCGGCGCCGCCTTCACCGAACTGCACGTTGGACTCAGGGTTGAGCACGCTTTTGCGCCACAGGCCCCAGGTGTCCTTGGTGCGCTGGCGCACTTCCTTGCCGCGCTCCAGGATGATCGGCTTGAAGCCCATCTGCGCCAGCAACAACCCGGCGAAGATCCCGCAGGGGCCAAAACCCACCACGATTGGACGTTGCACAAGACCTTCCGGCGCCTGGCCAACCACTTTGTAGCTGACATCCGGTGCCGGGTTGATGTTGCGGTCATCGGCGAACTTGTTCAGCAGGGCGGCCTCGCCCTTTACGTTCAAGTCGATGGTGTAGATGAAGCACAGCTCCGAGGATTTCTTGCGCGCGTCGTAGCTGCGTTTGAACAGGGTGAAATCGAGCAGGTCATCACTGGCGACGCCCAGGCGCTGCACGATGGCAGGCCGCAGGTCTTCTTCGGGATGGTCGATGGGCAGCTTGAGTTCGGTGATTCGTAACATGACGGGATCCGGTAGGCGGCGGGCAAAGAGGCCGGCTGTTTTGCAAACCGGCGATTATAAGCCCCAATGGCGGTTTCCCGTCATATTAAAACAGCGCAGGGCGCCGTCAGTCGTCGCGTGAGCCGCCGAACGACGCGCAACCACGCTGGACCTGGCCATTGACCCGCAACTCGGCGGTCATGTGTTGCAGGCTGCCGCTGGCGCTGTCCACGCAGCGTTGCGGGGCTACCCATAGCTCGACGTGCTGATTGTTGGCTTCGGTCATCAGGTTGAAGCGGCCTTCACCGATTTGCTCTTCCACATACGGCACCGCCAACGGCGGCTGGCCTTCGCGCTCCAGCACCATGCCCTTGGCGGTGACATTCATCGCCCAGGCCGGCTTGTGGCCGTTGGCCCGCAGGATCATGCGCTTGAAGTCCGGGTCGTCGCAGGCCGAGGTCGAGCGTTCTACACGATAGAGTTGTTGCAGGTCCACCGAGCCCTGGGTGCCGGTGGCGACGCCGGAGAACTTGCCGCGCAGGTCGGCAAACAATGCGCCTTGCTGGCCGGCGAGGGAGGCGGCCTCCTGCAGGATATTGGTGCCGCCGGTGTCGTTGACCACGTAGTTGCGCTGGTCGCTGCACGGCTGGAACAACAGCTTGCCGCCCACCGCCGTGAGTTCGCCTTGCATGCGCGTAAGCCCTGCCAGCGAAGGCTTGGCCGGCTCGCTCTCGAACATCTGGCAGGCGGTGAACAGGGGCAGCAGTGCAAACAAGGCAAGGGTACGGGCGGCACGCATAGGGGGTCTCCAGACAAGTGCCGCCACGTTACGCAGGCTGGCGGTGCATCACAACCCCACCGGCCAGCTTCAGGCAATTCTTACGGACGCAGGATTTAGCCGACGATGAAAGTCTGGCCGGTCTGCAAGCCCTCTACGCTTTTGGCGTAGGCCAATGCCACATCGGCACCCGGCACGGGTTTGTAGCCACGGAAATACGGCGCATAGCTGTCCATGGCTTCAACCAATACATTCGCGCTCACCGAGTTGACCCGCAGGCCCCGTGGCAATTCAATCGCGGCCGCTTTGACAAAGGCATCGATTGCACCGTTGACCAGGGCCGCCGACGCGCCGGTACGAATGGGGTCACGGTTGAGAATGCCGCTGGTGAAGGTGAATGAGGCGCCGTCGTTGGCGTACGCCTGGCCAATCAGCAGCAGGTTGACCTGGCCCATCAGCTTGTCCCGCAGGCCCAGCTCAAAGTCGCTTTCGCTCATCTCGCCCAGTGCCACAAAGTTCACGCTGCCCGCCGCGCAGACCAGGGCGTCGAACTTGCCGGTCTGTTCAAACAGTTGGCGGATCGAGGCGCTGTCGCTGATATCCACTTGGAAGTCGCCGCTGCTGCGACCGATGCTGATCACTTCATGACGCTGTGCCAGTTCTGCCTTGACCTTTGAACCGACGGTGCCGCTGGCGCCAATCAACAGGATTTTCATGGTGCGTGTCTCCAGAGGGGTTAGTGAGGGTTCAGTCTAGAGTGGCTTTTTTGCTGAATAAACGTGCTAATAAGCAACCTTTGGTTTTCAAATGGAAACAATCCATGAGCGAGATGGATGATCTGGCGGCCTTCGCCGTACTGATCGAAGCCGGCAGTTTTACCCTGGCCGCCGAACAATTGGGCTGCAGCAAGGGCCAGCTGTCCAAGCGCATCAGCCAGCTCGAAGCGCAGTTCGGCGTGGTATTGCTGCACCGCACCACCCGCAAGCTCAGTCTCACCGCTGCCGGTGCGGCGCTGCTGCCACAGGCCCAGGCATTGGTGGTACAAGTGGATCGAGCGCGTCAGGCATTGGCCCGGCTCAAGGACGATTTGTCCGGACCTGTGCGTATGACGGTTCCGGTGTCTCTGGGAGAAACCTTCTTTGATGGCCTGTTGCTGGAGTTTTCCAAGCAATACCCGCAGGTGCAGATCGAACTGGAGTTGAACAACAGCTACCGGGACCTGGCGCGGGACGGCTTTGACCTGGGGGTTCGCTCAGGGGCGATTGAAAACGAGCGCCTGGTGGCCAAGCCGCTGCTGGCCTGGCACGAAATGACCTGCGCCAGCCCGGCCTACCTAAAGCAATACGGCGAGCCGCAGACCCCGGCGGAGCTGGTGGCGCACAGCTGCCTGCTCAACAGCCACTACAGCGGTCGCGAAGAGTGGCTGTACCACCAACAGCATGAGTTGCTGCGGGTGCGGGTCAGCGGCACTTTTGCCTCCAACCACTACAACCTGCTGAAAAAGGCTGCACTGGTGGGCGCCGGCATCGCGCGTCTGCCTTCCTACGTGCTTCATGCGGAACTGGCTGACGGCCGATTGCGCTGGCTCCTGCGCGATTACCAGACGCGGAGCATGCCGATGTACCTGGTTCATCCCTACCTGGGTGGCCTGCCGCGTCGTACCCAGGTGCTGGCCGATTACCTGGTGCAGTGGTTCAAGCGCAGCGGCGAAGCCCTCGATCGGCTTTAGCGGTAGCGGCGGGCGATCAGGTGGTCGATGGACAGGCCTCCAGGCCCTTTGGCCACCAACAACAGCAGCAAGGCAATCCAGGTGCCGTGGGTGGGGTAGGCATCCGGATAGACGAACAGTTGAATCACCAAGGTCATGCCGATCAGCGCCAAGGCCGAAAAGCGCGTGGCCAATCCCACCAGGATCAATACCGGGAAAAAATGCTCGGCAAACGCCGCCAGATACGCCGCCACTTCCGGTGACAGCAACGGCACGTGGTATTCACTGCGAAACAGCGGCAGGGTCGAAGCCGCGAGCCGAGGCTCCCCCAGTTGGAAAGTGCCGCTGATCAGGTCCACGGCAAAGCCTTCGATCTTGGTCTGCCCGGATTTCCAGAACACGGCGGCGATGGAAAAGCGTGCGACAAAGGCGATCAGGCTGTAGGGGATTTGCTCAAAAAGCTGAATGGCCCGTTTTACCAGGCACGGTGCGAAAGTGTTCATGGCACTACCTTTTGTTCTGTGTGCAGATGAGTGATGGCGTTGTAGCTGATCAGCAGGGTGAGGCATTGGTGCAGGTCGAATTCGGGGGCGGCGGCCAGCGCTTGCTCCACGGCCTGTTCCAATGTCGTTCCCCGGCCCAGGCAATTGATAAAGACCACCGAGCCACTGTCGATGGCGAACACCTTGACCGCCAGGCCTTGGCGCAGCACCAGTGCACCCTGGGCATGCCAGCGGTTGAGGGTGGCCAAGCCGCCTTCGATCTGATGGGCTGCCCACACGGCGACCACGGCATACGGAGAATCCAGCGTGCCCAGCGAAGGGGCCAGTTGCAGGCGCAGCCGTCCCAGGTCGGTTTGGCCTTGCAGGGCCTGGAGTAGGGCGTGTTGGTCCAGCGGCTGGCAATCAGCGGCGTGATAGGCGCGTACCCGCAAGCGCTCCAGCCGTGCGACGTCCGCCAGGTAGGGCACGCTGGCCGCAGGCTCAAAGCCTTGGATGAACTCGGCCAAGGTGTTGCCGTACTCGCTGATCAACGGGCCGGCAGGCGGGTGCGCTTGGATGTAAAGGCTGGCCATGGCACGGAAAAAATCATCGCCCACCAGTTGCAGGGTCACGGGATAGGCAGTGGCCAACGCATTGATCAACGCGCTGTATACGTTGTTGCGATACACCGCGAAACGGCTGGCTGGGTCGGCGCCGTTCGTGCTGAACAGGCCGTCGGGACAGGGCAGGTCGGGGGCCAGGAGGGCCTTGGCAAACGCGTCGTGAAGGCTCATGGGCGTACCTGCCGTAAATGCCAGTCGGCGTGCTCAGCTTCCGCGAGCAGCACGTTGAAAGCGGGCAGCTGATTGTCCCGTTCGATCAGCGTCGCCACCGGCCCGGTGTGTGCGAGCAGGTGTTCATACAGCTGCCACACGGCGTTATCGACGGCGGCACCGTGGTCATCGATCAGCAGGCGGTCGCCGAGGCTGTCGGTGTCTTCGGCAAAGCCCGCCAGATGAATCTCACCCACGGCATGCAAGGGCAGGGCATCGATATAGGCATGGGGATCACGCCGGTGGTTGATGCACGACACGTAGACGTTGTTCACATCCAGCAGCAGGCCACAGCCGGTGCGCCGGATGATCTCGCTGATGAAGTCGGTCTCGTCCAGCGTGGAGCGCTGCCATTGCAGGTAGGTCGATGGGTTCTCCAGCAACATTGGCCGCTTGAGGGTGTGCTGCACCTGGTCAACGTGTTCGCATACTCGTTGCAGGGTGGCACTGTCGTAAGCCAGTGGCAGCAGGTCATTGAGGAACACCGGGCCGTGGCTGGACCACGCCAGGTGTTCGGAAAAGGCGTGGGGTTGATAGCGCTCGATCAGCCTGGCCAAGCGTGCCAGGTGTTCACGGTCCAGTGGACCTTCGCCGCCAATGGACAGGCCTACGCCGTGCATGGACAGCGGGTACTGTTCGCGGATCAACCCCAGGTAGTGATGAAACGGGCCGCCGGCCACCATGTAGTTTTCGGCGTGCACTTCAAAAAAACCGATGTATGGGGAGGTGTCGAGCACTTCGCTGAAGTGCTCGTGCTTGAGGCCCAGCCCTGCCCGGCGTGGGAGGCCGGGCGCCTGTGGGGATGAAAGTGTCATCATCAGTGCTCAGGCTGAGTGAGGTATCAGGACTTGGCGGTGAAGGCCGCTTCTTGGCCGAAACCGGTCGGCGAGGTGGTGCTTGGGGTGTTGGTGCAAGTGCCGGCGGGGACCAGTTTCCAGGCGTTGGCCTGGTCTTTGGTTTTCGAGGTGCCGGCGCAGGAAGTGCCAGCGCCTGCTGCGCAATCGTTCTTGCCGGCTTCGGCGACGCCGAAGCATTTTTGCATGTCGTCGGCGGCGTGGGCGGTGGTGGTCAGGGAGGACAGGCTCAGGGCCGAACCCAGGGCCAAAACGAGGGAGGCGGCGGACAGTTTGGTGGTCATGGTGATTCTCCAGCAGTGGGTTGAGTTGGCGGGCTTGAGTGCCGGCTTGTACCACTAGAGGCAGTCGGATGGAATCTGTTACAGCCCCATCAAAAATAAATTCAGGTGGCACGAAACAAATGTGGGAGGGGGCTTGCCCCCGATGACAGTGTGTCAGTCTCATTGTCTGTGACTGATCCACCGCCATCGGGAGCAAGCCCCCTCCCACATTCATGCGCCGATTCGGTTAACCGCCCAAGTACGCCTCGCGCACTTTCGGATCGGTCAGCAACTGCTCGCCAGTCCCCTGCATCACCACCCGGCCGTTTTCCAACACATAGGCACGGTCGGCGATTTTCAGCGCCTGGTTGGCGTTTTGTTCTACCAGGAACACCGTGACACCGTCCTTGCGCAGTTGTTCGATGATGTCGAAGATCTGCTGGATGATGATCGGTGCCAAGCCCAGCGAAGGTTCGTCCAGCAGCAACAGCTTGGGCTTGCTCATCAGCGCCCTGCCGATGGCGAGCATTTGCTGCTCGCCGCCAGACATGGTGCCACCGCGCTGGCTGAAGCGTTCCTTGAGCCGTGGGAACAGGTGCAGCACCTTGTCCATCTGCTCCTGGAAGTCGCCCTTGTCGGTGAAGAACCCGCCCATGGCGAGGTTCTCTTCAACGGTCAGGCGTGAGAACACGCGACGGCCTTCCGGCACCACCGCAATGCTCTTGCGCATGATTTGGGACGACTGTTGGCCCACCAGCTCTTCACCCATGTAGCGGATGCTGCCGCTGTAGGCCTGGGGCGAACCGCACAGGGTCATCAGCAGGGTGGATTTACCGGCGCCGTTGGCACCGATCAGGGTAACGATCTCCCCTTGGCGCACTTCCACATTGACGCTGTGCAGGGCCTGGATCTTGCCGTAAAAAGTGGAAACGTTTTCGAATTGCAGCATTTTACGCTTCCCCCAAATAGGCTTTGATCACTTCCGGATTGTCGCGGATCTGTTCCGGCGACCCGTCGGCCAGTGGCGTACCCTGGTTGATCACCACGATGTGGTCGGAAATGCTCATGACCAGTTTCATGTCGTGTTCGATCAGCAGCACCGTGACGTTGTGCTCCTCACGCAGCACGCTGATCAGCGCCTTGAGGTCTTCGGTTTCCTTGGGGTTCAGGCCGGCGGCCGGTTCGTCGAGCATGAGGATCCGCGGGCGGGTCATCATGCAGCGAGCGATTTCCAGGCGACGTTGCTGACCATAGGCCAGGGTGCCGGCCGGGCGGTTGGCAAACTCGGTGAGGTTGACCTTGTCCAGCCAGTACGCCGCATATTCCATGGCCTCGCGCTCGCTCTTGCGGAACGCCGGGGTCTTGAACAGGCCCGCCAGGAAGTTGGTGTTCAGGTGACGGTGCTGGGCGATCAGCAGGTTCTCGACCGCCGTCATGTCCTTGAACAACCGCACGTTCTGGAAGGTGCGCACCACGCCCTTGCGGGCGATCTCGTGACCGGCCAGGCCCTGGATCGGCTGGCCGTCCAACAGGATGCTGCCACCGCTGGGCTTGTAGAAACCGGTAAGGCAGTTGAACACTGTGGTCTTGCCGGCGCCGTTGGGGCCGATCAGCGCAACCACTTGTTTTTCTTTCACGGTCAGGGCCACGCCGTTGACCGCCAGCAGGCCGCCGAAGCGCATGCTCAAGTTTTCGACTTTCAGGATCTCGCGGCTCATTTGCGCAGCTCCATGTGTGGACGTTGCATGGGCAGCAGGCCTTGAGGACGCCAGATCATCATCAGCACCATCATGGCGCCGAACATCAACATGCGGTATTCGCTGAACTCTCGCATCATTTCCGGCAGCAGGATCATCACGATGGCTGCCAGGATCACGCCCAGCTGCGAGCCCATGCCACCCAGTACCACGATGGCGAGGATGATCGCCGACTCGATGAAGGTGAATGACTCCGGCGTCACCAGGCCTTGGCGCGCCGCGAAGAAGCTACCGGCAAAACCGGCGAACGCTGCACCCAGGGTGAAGGCGGAAAGCTTGATGATGGTCGGGTTCAGGCCCAGGGCACGGCAGGCGATCTCATCTTCGCGCAGCGCTTCCCATGCACGGCCAATCGGCATGCGCAGCAGGCGGTTGATCACGAACAGGGCGGCCAGTGCCAGCAGCAGCGCCACCAGGTACAGGAACACCACTTTGCTCACCGGGTTGTAGTCGATGCCGAAGTATTCGTGGAAGGTCTGCATGCCTTCTGCGGCGGTACGGTCGAACGACAGCCCGAAGAACGTCGGCTTGGGAATGCTGCTGATGCCGTTGGGGCCGCCGGTGATATCGGTGAGGTTACGCAGGAACAGACGGATGATTTCACCGAAGCCCAACGTCACGATGGCCAAGTAGTCACCACGCAAACGCAGCACCGGGAAGCCCAGCAGGAAGCCGAACGTCGCCGCCGCCATGCCTGCCAACGGCAAGCAGATCCAGAAGCTCCAGCCCAGGTAGTGCGACAGCAGCGCGTAGGTATAGGCACCCACGGCGTAGAAGCCCACATAACCCAGGTCGAGCAGGCCGGCCAGGCCCACCACGATGTTCAGGCCCAGGCCCAGCAGCACGTAGATCAGGATCAGGGTGGCGATGTCGACTGCGCCGCGCGAGCCGAAGAACGGCCAGACCAACGCGGCCACGATCAGGCCAATGATGATGTAGCGCTGGGTGCGCGGCAGGGTCAGGAATTGACTGACCTTGGGCGATACCAACGGGCCACGGTTGCTCTTGAGCAAGGCACTGAACTGATCGCTGAACAGCACGCGCAGGAACATCAGCACCGAGCACAGGGCAATGATGGTGAGGGTCACGGGACCGGTGCCATGCACTTCCAGGTTGATGCCGACAATGCTCAGCTTGAGGCCGAGTACCGGAAAGGCCACGGCCCATACCAGCAAGGCGCTGAAAAACGCCGATTTAAGATATCTGCTCATACTTTCTCAACCTCCGGACGGCCCAGGATGCCGGTCGGACGGAACAACAGCACCAGAACCAAGAGGCCGAACGCCACGACGTCCTTGTATTGGTCGCCGAAGATATCGGCGCCGAACGCTTCGGCCACACCCAGCACCAGGCCACCGAGCATCGCGCCCGGGATACTGCCGATGCCGCCCAAGACCGCCGCAGTGAAGGCCTTGAGGCCTACCAGGAAACCGGCGTTGGGGTTGATCACGCCGTACTGCATGCTCAGCAGCACCGCCGCGACGGCAGCCAGTGCGGCACCGATCACGAAGGTCAGGGCGATGATGTTGTTGGTGTTGATGCCCAGCAGGTTGGCCATCTTGATGTCTTCGGCGCAGGCCCGGCAGGCGCGCCCCAGACGAGAGCGGGAGATGAACAGGGTCAGGCCCAGCATGGCCACCAGAGTGACAACGAAGACCAGGATCTGCATGTAGGAAATCAGCACTTCTTCTGCGCCGCCAGGACCGAAGGTGAAGCTCCCGGGGATCAGGTTGGGGATGGACTTGTCCTTGGAGTCCTGGGACAGCAATACGGTGTTCTGCAGGAAAATCGACATGCCGATGGCAGAAATCAACGGAATCAGACGGTTGCTGCCACGCAAGGGGCGATACGCAACGCGTTCGATACTGTAGCCATAGGCACTGGTTACGACGATCGAGGCGATAAACGCAGCGGTCATCAACAGCGGCAGGGAATGGATACCCATCATGGCCAGCCCGGCAAGGGCGATGAAGGCCACGTAGGAGCCAATCATGTACACCTCGCCATGGGCGAAGTTGATCATTCCAATGATGCCGTAAACCATTGTGTAGCCAATGGCTATCAAGGCATAGGTGCTGCCAATGGTCAGGCCATTAACCAGCTGTTGGAAAAAATGATAGATCTCAGGCATTACAGCGCTCCTAAAAACCCGATACGCATTTCACTGGTGGAGTCATGTTCCGGCACTGGGCTGTGTTCTGTGACCACATTTGCCCAAGGCGTTTGCCAGCGAACCGCTGGTGACGGTTTTAAGATTTTCAGGTGGGCCAGCGCCCGGATCGCGGGTGACAGGCCCATAAACCTCGTAAAACAAAGCCCACTGCTCTCACAGTGGGCTTGTTGGACCAGTAACGCCTGGCTTACTGAGGGGAAACTTCGGTTTTTGGTTTGCCGAAGTGCCATTCGTAGACCACGAATTTGAAGTCCTTCAGGTCGCCCTTGGCGTCAAAGCTCAGATCGCCGGTAGGGGTCTTGAAGGTGCCCGCGTGGATGGCGGCGGCCACTTTGGCGGTGTCTTCGCTCTTGGCGGCTTCGATGCCTTTGGCGATCAGCTCAACAGCGGAGTACGCCGGGAACACGAACGGGCCGCTTGGGTCCTTGCCGTCAGCCTTGATGGCGTCAACGATGGCCTTGTTCTCAGGCTCGGCGTCGAACGACTTGGGCAGGGTAACCAACAGGCCTTCGGAAGCACCCTGGGCGATTTGCGAGATGGAGTCGTTGCCCACGCCTTCGGGGCCCATGAACTTGGCGTTCAGGCCTTTTTCCTTGGCTTGGCGCAGGATCAGGCCCAGCTCAGGGTGGTAGCCGCCGTAGTAGACGAAGTCGACGTTGGCTTGCTTGAGCTTCTGGATGATCGAGGAGAAGTCTTTGTCACCGGCGTTCAGGCCTTCGAAGACGGCAACCTTGGTGCCTTTTTTCTCGAGGGTCTGTTTAACGGCGGTGGCGATGCCTTCACCGTACTGCTGTTTGTCGTGCAGGACGGCAACGACCTTAGGCTTGACGTGGTCGGCAATGTAGTTGCCGGCCGCAGGGCCCTGGGCGCTGTCCAGGCCGATGGTGCGGAAGATCAGCTTGTAGCCACGGGCGGTGATGTCCGGGCTGGTGGCAGCTGGGGTGATCATGATCACGCCTTCGTCTTCATAGATGTCGGACGCAGGCTGAGTGGAGCTGGAGCAGAGGTGGCCGATTACGTACTTGACGCCATCGTTGACCACTTTGTTGGCTACGGCAACGGCTTGTTTAGGATCGCAAGCGTCATCGTATTCCTTGGCTTCGAGCAATTTGCCATCGACGCCGCCCTTGGCGTTGATGTCTTTGATCGCTTGTTTGGCGCCAATGAACTGCATGTCGCCGTATTGCGTCACCGGACCGGTTTTAGGGCCGGCAATGCCGATCTTGATGGTGTCGGCTGCGAACGAATGGCCGGCAACCCCAGCCAGGACCATAGCGGCAAACAGTTTGGAAATCTGCTTAGTAGCCTTATTCATAGTGCTCCACTCTTGGTGTTGTATTTTTTATAGTTCTAGCGGCCTTGTGAGCAGCAGAACCGGATCAGATATCTCGAATATCCCCCCGGCCGTGCCCTGGCAACTGTACCGGTACAGTGTAGAGCGCCGGTTGATCGCTTGAAAAGCTGGCTGCTGGGGGCAAAACCCGGGGGTGTCGCTTAAATGAAAGAAAAAGACAGAATTGCGGCGGGGTGCTGCCAGAGTCTCGGGCAATCCTTGGCTTTCCTGACACTTTCTATCGATGACTCATTTGCAACTGGGTTTTTCTACGAGAGTCGCGACGTTATGATTGCGCCGATTTTTTACTCAGGTGAATTCCCATGACGCAAGAACCTAGCACCCTCTATGCCAAGCTGCTCGGTGAAACCGCCGAAATTTCCTGGAAGGAGCTTGAGCCGTTCTTTGCCAAGGGTGCCCTATTGTGGGTCGACGCCAGCCTGGATTTGATCGAAGCCGCCGAGGGAATGGCCGAAGACAACCGCGACAAAGTCGCTGCCTGGCTGGCCTCGGGCAGCCTTGGGGAAGTGTCTGCGACGCGGGCATTGGACCTGGTCGAGCGTGATCCAAGCCTGTGGGCGGTGGTGGTTTCGCCGTGGATTCTGATCCAGGAAAGGGCGCCACAATAAAGTCGCGCACAAAAAAGGTGCAGGTTTTTTGCTGCAGCAAGTGTGTAGCGGAGTAACCGCAGCAGCGATGATGGCATCTTGCCGTGGAGAAAGGTCACAGCCGAGGGTGACGCGCACGTCACGGGAACAGTTTCTTTAACGCCGGAAGGCTGGCCGAATTGTTTCTTCGTGTGAATAAACGGCAGGCATCTGTCAGATATTGCTGTGGGATGGGGTGAATTTGCGCCGGATTCCGGTAGAGTTCGCCGCTTGTTCCATGGAGCCAGTCATGCCGTCAGCGCCCCCCCTTGAGAAAACGTCGCACCAGTTGCTCTACCTTATCTACGGTAACCAGGATGTTTATCGGCGCGAGGCCAAGTTCAGCATCCTTACCGCCCTGTCACATCTCAAGCAAGGCGAGTCGCTGTGTATCCGCGTCATGACCGATCGCCCTCAGGACTACACCGGCTGGCCGGTGGAAACCATCGAGCTGGATGAGCAGGTCCTGGCCCAATGGCAAGGCGAAAACGGCTATACCCACCGTCGCAAGGCCTGTGCCATTGCCCACGGCCTGACGTTCGCGGACAAAACCCTGTTCGTCGACACTGACACGCTGTTTCTCAAGTCCCCGCATCGCGTGCTCGACCTTATCGAGCCTGGCCAGTATGTGATGGACGAGTTCGAATATGACTGGAGCTACGTCTGCAAGCGTGCGGAGTACCTCAAGCTGGGCCAGCACCTGAGTGCCCATGGCATCTGCGCCAGTAACAGCTTCAAGCTCTACAACAGCGGCCTGTGTGGCGTGCGCAGTAGTGATGCGCCGCTGTTTGACACCTCGATCCGCTTGATCGACGAGTGGACGGCAGGTTCGTTCCAGATCCATACCATCGAGCAAGTCGCGATTTCCTTCGCCATGCGCGGCAATACGGTGCGCGAGGCCCGCAAGTTCGTTCATCACTATTACGCCGACAAGCGTTTCTTCCATGCCATGCAGGCACACTTTTTCAGCCTGCACGGTGAAACCTTCGGCCCCAAGCTGGTCGCACGATGCCTGGACGTGCCTACGGTCAAGCCGGTGCCGTCCCCCTGGCAGCGGCTGCGCATCAAGTGGCAGTTGCGCAATCATCGCAAGCACATGAAGCGGGTCGGACGGGACCTGCTCTACGGCAGTTCGGCGCCTGCCCATCCTTATTACGATGTGTGCCGGCATGGCTGGTGGGAGTCGGCGTCCCGGGAAATCCGCGGCTGGGATAAGGCCGAGCAGAAGCAGTTCTTCGGCAACCATGACAGCCACTGGCCCCAGCAACTGCCTCGACCTGCGAAGGCCGCTGACGAGCAAAAGATCCTCGCCTTCCTGCGCCAACAGCAGGCCCGCTGAGACGACGACGGCGCCACGCGGCGCCGTCGTTGTTTCTCAGGCAGTCTTGCCGGTGTGGTTGTTCAACGAGATCACCTTGGTCTTGCCAATGCGATGACGGTAAATCTCGCGCAAGTACTTGACCGCTTTCTTCACGCAGTCCCGTGACAAACGAATGTCATTGATCGACACAAACTTCTCTTTGTCGTTGATCAGCTCGCGGTACTTCTTCTCATACATCGGCTTGATCGCGTACCAGTTGGTATCGAGGATCTTCGCCGGGTTTTCAAACTCGTTGAGCAACTCGTCGATACGGTCTTCGTCGAAGTCCTCGTGGATGATGAAGTCCAGGATCGAGTTGTCCAGCGTGTCATCGAAGCGGTACGGGTTGCGTGCAAAGCAGCGCTTGATAAAGGCCACGATCAGCGTGAGGAAGTCGTCCGACAGGCATGGGCTTTTGGCGATCAGGGTGGTCAGCGACAGGTTGGCCGAGGCGCCGATCACCAAGGCGTAGCGCTTGAGGGTGGTATTGGGGAACAGGCTGTTGAGGTGGGTCTTGAGCCGGTTCAGGTCCATGTAGGACAGCTTGTAGTCCTTGGGCAGGGAGACGATGGACACCACCGACGAACAGTTCTTGAAGAAGTGCAGGTCGTGCAGCGCCGCCGCGTCATAGCCGGAGTTCTTGTATTGCTCCAGGGAGGCCTTGTAGCGCTTGGATTCAATCGGCAGCAGGCTGATGCCTTCGATGGCCTGGGTGACCTTGTTGAAGTGCGGCAGGTCGATGGAGCGGAAGAACAGGTCGTCGATGTTCAGGCGCTGCGGCTCTTTATCGAACACCTTGAACTTGTCGCTCGACGGCGGCGGGGTTTCCGGGACCACGGATTCTGCGTAGGCAATCGCCACCGGGCCCGCCAGGCTCATAAACAGGTCGTTGGCATCCAGGCGGATGGTTTCGCCAATGTCGATACCGGCGCGACGGAAGTAGTTCTGGTCGTAGTCGGTGGTCACCGCCTGGGCGGTAAGGATGTTGAAGATCTGCTGGGAGATGTACTGGTTGGCGTGTTTCTCCATGGCATTGACATCAATGTTCTGGATATTGCCGTCATCGCTCTCTTCGGCGTAACGCATGATGTCGTTGGAGATCAGCATCATCGCGTTCCAGGGCCGGATACGCCCCTTCACACTGGCTTCGCTGCTGTCTTCATTGGCGAAGTTGTACGAGAAATCCCATTCTTCCGACAGGTATTTGCACAACAAGCGCCCGGCGTTGATGTGCAGCGCCTCGGACATCTCGCTGCGGTGATCGGAAATGTTCGGCAGCACGCAGATACCGCTGGTGAAGATCGGCTCGAACACAAACGCGTGGCCGCTCTTGCTGTCGTGCTCGTCGGCGGGCTTGGTGTCGAAGGTCTTGTTCATGTACGAGTGTTGCTGGGCCAGGCCGAACTCCGAGGCCATGCCCGAACCGGTACCGCCGCCCGCGCTGAAGATCGAGAAGTACAGGCGCGACTGGTTGGCCTTGATGCCGCAAGAGTCGATGAGGTAGGAGTGGATCATCTTCCAGTCGGGGCTGGAAAAACGCTGGGTGTCTTTGTTGAGGATGATCTTGGCCAGGTATTGGCCGAGGATCGGCGCGTTACCGGCACCACCGGCATGGACTTCCGACAGGTCCATGATTTTCATTTTGCTGTAGTCGCGCAGAAAGCCGCTTTTTTCGCCCTTGCGCGAGAAACGGATACGCCCGGCGATGTCCTTGTCCAGGTCGCCCAGCATCACCAGCGGTTCTACCAGGAACACCGGTTTGCTGGCCTTGCCGCCGCCCAGGCGCAGGTTGTTGCGAATCCATTGGGCCGGGCTGTAGCCCTTGTCCAGGGACTTGTCTTCGGTGCTGAATTCGTTGAGGTAGAACTTGCGTGCGTTGTACACCAGCTCCGCCACGTCCAGCGCGATGTTGGAACCACAGCGGCCCAGGCCGATCAGGCACACCGAAGGGAATTCCTGTTCGCTACGCTGCTCGCCATCGATTTCCAGGTGCGGCGCACGCGGGAACACCATGTCGCGCAGGCCGTCGAGGTTGTCGAGGATGCGGTCGGTGTTGGTTTCGGTGAAGTACAGGTATTGCTGGGTGGCCAGCGGGCGCGCGCTGCTCAATGCCTTTGAACCTGAGGGCTTGTCCGCAGGAGCTGGGAGCAACACGTCGGATACCACGGTGGCAGAGTTATTCTTGGAAGTCATTGTGCGCCATGTGCCTGGGCGGATGGCTGAAGCAAATCTTAGGGCCATCACGCAATGGGAGTTCGCGACTTTTACAGTGCGTCCTTGTCCGGCACGGTTGAATTGGACCCCGATGTTTACAGGGCAAACGTGGCCAGACTCTGATGAATCGGCCGTTCGTCGGCATTCTTTAGGTGAATGATGGCTAAATGCCAAAGATTGGGCGTCAGCGAATTGGCCTGACGATTGAAGTGGGCCCGGCGCGGGTAGGGGAAGGTTCTTTCGGTGCACCGTTGTCCTTGGTGCCCGCGGTGCTGAACGGGTACAGCGGGTTGCGCATCTCGATGCCCTGGATCACGCCGATGATGTCGCTGGCCGGCACCGCCGGGCTCAGCAGGTAGCCCTGGACAAAGTCGCAGCCATGCTTGAGCAGCAGTTCGAACTGGGCCTGGGTTTCCACGCCTTCGGTCACCACCTGCAGGTGCAGGGTGTGGGCCATGCCGATCACGGCCTGGACGATCTCGATGTCGGCGGTGGACTTGGGGATGTCCTGGATAAACGAGCGGTCGATCTTCAAGGTGTTGAGGGGCAGGCGCTTGAGGTAGGCGAGGGAGGAGTAGCCGGTGCCAAAGTCATCGATGGCCAGGGACACCCCCAGCGCACGAATTTGCCGCAACAGCGCCAGGGTGCTGCTGATATTGCCCATCAGCGCGTTTTCGGTGACTTCCAATTCCAGACGGTTGGCGTCGATGCCGCTGAAGCGCAGCGCGTCCTCGATCTCATCGGCCAGTTCATCCCGGGCCAGGTTCAGGGCGGAGCAGTTCACGGCCATGGTCAGTTCGGTGTAACCCCGGTCCGATAGCAGGCTCAGGTCATGGCAGGCCTGGCGCAAGACCCAGTGATCAAGTTCGGCAATCAACCCATTGTTTTCAGCGATGCCGATAAAACGGTCTGGCGCCAGCAAGCCGTGTTGCGGGTGTTGCCAGCGCACCAGGGCCTCCAGGCGAGTGACCTTGCCCAGCTTCATGTCGAAGATCGGTTGGTAGAACAGCACCAGTTGGTTGCGCGTGCGCAGGGCGCCACGCAGTTCTTCTTCCAGTTGCAGTTCGAGAAAGGCCCGGGTCTTGAGGTTGGAACTGAAGAAGGTCAGGCTATTGCGCCCGGTGTCTTTGGATTGGTAAAGCGCCAGGTCGGCGGTTTTCAGTAGTTCTTCACAGGTCAGGCCGTCATCGGGAAACAGGCTGATACCGATACTGGTGGTCATCACCATGCGCCGGCCGGCCAGTTCGATGGGTTCTTTCATCTTTTGCATGATGCGCTGCGCCAGGTGTCGGGCTTCATCGCGGTGATGGATGCTGATCAGAATGCAGAACTCGTCGCCACCAAAGCGTGCCACCACATCTTCATGGCTGCGTACCGAACCCTTGATGTGCGCGGCGAGCACAGTGAGCAACTGATCCCCGGCGTCGTGGCCAAGGCTGTCATTGATGCGCTTGAAGTGGTCGATATCGAGGAAGATCACCGCCATCATGCCGTGTGAGTTGGTTTTCTCGTCGAGTTTCTCCGCAAAGATCTGGTTGAAGCCCCGGCGATTGAGCAGGTTGGTCAGGGCATCGAAATGGGCCACCTGTTGCAACGAGGCGCGCGCTTGGTCCAGTTCGCTGAGCAGGGCGTTGACCCGCCGCAAGTCGCGCTCCTTGTGTTGCAGCTTCTTGTCGGCCAGGGCGGCACTGATGCTGCTGCCGATCACCAGCAAGGTGATGACCGCCACAGACAGGCCCAATTGAATCGGGTTGTTGTCCAGCGGCAGCGACAGGTCGGCGCCCGTGGGCACCATCAGGCGCATGGCGGCCATGCCGGTGAAGTGCATGCTCAGGATGCCCGCGCCCAACACCAGGCTGGCGGCATATTTGAGCAGTTGATGGAATACCCCGCTGCCGTTGCGCAGGTAGCTCGACAGCAGCAATGCTGCAAGGCTCGCGCCCATGGCGATGGTGACCGAGGCCAGGAACAGCTCTGTTTCAAAGTAGAGTTCGGCCTGGGATTGCATGGCCGACATGCCGACGTAGTGCATCAGCGCGATGCCGATGCCCATCCACACCGACGCCAGCAGGTACTGATGAAAACGCAGGTGAGGATGGCTGAGAGTTTTCATGGCAAACAACGACGCCACCAGCGCAATCAGCAGCGAGGTAAAGGTGGTGATCAATTCGTAATGAATGGCAATCGGCGCCTGGAAGGCCAGCATGCTGATGAAGTGAGTGGACCAGATACCGCCCGCCAGGCAGCCCGCCCCAAGCCAGCGCCAGTGGCGACGTGCGGTGGGGTCTTCGACATGGCCGACGCGTTCGGCCATGTCGAGTGTGCCGAAACCTGCCGCGCACGCGACCAGGTAGGCCAGCAACACCAGAAAGGGGTTATGACTGCAATTGAGTAACAAATGCCCGCTTTCGGGGAGGTCGGTAAAGAAATGCAGACCGAGCCATTCCATAGCATGCCCACCATAGAGTCATTACGTCACTGCCTACGGCGATGACCTATGGAGTCGAGTATAGAAGCCCCAGGCGTTTCGCCATGGGTAATGGCACTTTGCTCTCAACGATTTTGGCATGCCATCGATAGCGTTTGATGCTAAGCGCTGATGGGCAGCTCCAGCTCAAACGGAGCTTGCAGAGGCGGCAAACCGAAGGCAGCGCGGGCGGCATCGCAGTCGACGTTCTGTATGCCTTCGTGCCAGGACGCTTCAAATTCGCGGCAGGGGCTGGAGCGTTGAGCATAGATTGAACAGCTCGTGCTTTTGCCCACTTCTCCCTCCAGGCTGCAGCAGCGTGTGGGTTTCTGGTCGGTGCCGATCATCGCCACGCGTGTCGGATTGATCTGCACCACCAAGTCATCGGGCACAGTGCCGCCGGACGAGGCGCATTCTCCCCAAAAGAAAGACACACGAAAGTGTGAACAGCAGGCACCGCAACTCAGACACGGACTGGCTTCGGACATGGGCGTCATCAAGTAAGAAAAGTAAGGGGGGTAGGTGTTACGGAAGGCTCGCCATTCTATCCGGGCCATGGCCATTGGGAAGGGGGTGGCACACATATATTTTTGTAGGGAAAGTCCCGTAATGCCGGGCTCAATCATGCCCTATCAGCTTTACGAATCATTACAGACAAGTACCGCCCGCCTGACTATGTTGCAGGTACCGGGCAGGATGCATCGGGCATCGCAGCTCTCATAACAATAAAAGAGACGGACCCATGCAGAACTCGACCCAAGCGGCGAATGCCTGGCGCATTCTGTTCCTGCTGTTCCTTGCCAACCTGTTCAACTTCTTTGACCGCACCATTCCGGCGATCATCATCGAGCCGATCCGCATGGAGTGGCACCTGAGCGACTTTCAGCTCGGCATCATCGGCACCGCGTTCACCATCGTCTATGCCATTGCCGGCCTGCCCCTGGGGCGTATGGCCGACACCGGCTCGCGCAGCAAGCTGATGGGCTGGGGCCTGTTCGCCTGGAGCGGCCTCACGGCGGTCAATGGCATGGTCGGCAGCTTCTGGACCTTTTTGCTGGTGCGCATGGGCATCGGTATTGGTGAAGCCAGCTATGCGCCGGCGGCCAACTCGCTGATCGGCGACCTGTTCCCCGCACACCGCCGCGCGCGAGCCATGGGGATTTTCATGCTGGGCCTGCCGTTGGGCCTGCTGCTCGCGTTCTTCACCATCGGCTGGATGGTCAAGGCGTTTGACAGCTGGCGTGCGCCGTTCTTTATCGCCGCGGTGCCGGGGATGATCCTTGCGGTGTTCATGTTTTTTATCAAGGAACCCAAGCGCGGCGCGGCTGAAACCGTGCGTGTTTCCCAGGAGCGCGTCGATCGCCCGATTCGCCGCATCCTGGCGGTACCGACTTTCCTTTGGCTGGTGCTGGCGGGGCTGTGCTTCAACTTTGCCACTTATGCCTGCAACTCATTCCTGGTGCCGATGCTGCAGCGTTACTTCCTGATGCCATTGCAGGAGGCGGCCGTGGCCACCGGCGTGATTGTCGGGTTGACCGGCCTGGTGGGCTTGACGTTGGGCGGCTGGATTGCCGACAAGATCCATCAGCGCGTACCCAATGGGCGCCTGTTGTTTGCAGCGTTCAGCCTGATCATTTCCACGGTCACGACTGCCTGGGCGTTACACGCCGGGCGCATCGAGATTGGCGTGTTTGTGGCGCTGTTCAGCGTGGGCTGGTTGTTTGCGTATAACTTCTACACCTGCGTTTACACGGCGATCCAGGACGTGGTTGAACCGCGCCTGCGGGCCACGGCGATGGCGCTGTTTTTTGCAGGCTTGTATTTGCTGGGCGGGGGCATGGGGCCGATTGTGGTGGGTGGCTTGTCTGATTACTTTGCCCATTCGGCGATGTATGCGGCGGGGGCGGAGCAGATGACCGAGGCTTACAAGGCGGTGGGCTTGCATGACGCCATGTACCTGATTCCGGTGGCGCTGTTCTTGACCATGCTGTTTTTGTTCCAGGCCTCGCGCAGCTTTGTGCGCGATGCCAAGAAGATGAAAGAGGGGTTGAGTGGGGTGGAGGTGCCGGCTTCGGCGGTAACAGCTTAAGACCGAGGTGACCCCTTCGCGAGCAAGCCCGCCCCATATTTGACTGTGTTCACAGGTCCAATGTGGGAGGGGGCTTGCCCCCGATGGGGCCCTCAAGACAGCTGAAAGAAGGCCCGCATTGCGCGGGCCTTCTTGTTTAGCCTGCGACCAGGACTCGGATTGCTTCCAGACGCAGCGCGGCTTTATCCAGCATCGCCAAACCTTGCTCACGCTGGTTACGCAGCGCCACCAACTCACTGTCACGCACGGTCGGGTTGACCGCTTGCAACGCAGTCAGGCGCGCCAGTTCTTCGTCGGTGTCCGCCGCCAGGCGGCGCTTGGCTTCGGCCACGCGCTCGGCATGTTGCGGGGTGATCTTGTCTTCACCGGCGTTGATCCGTGGCGTCAGCTGGTCGCGCTGGGCCTGGATGAACTTGTTGGCGCTGGCCCGTGGCACGCTTTCGAGCTGGTCGTTCAAGGTCACGAACGACACACGGCTCGACAGGTCGTTGCCATTGGCATCCAGCAGGCAGCGCAGGGCGGCCGGCGGCAGGTAGCGGCCCAGTTGCAGCGAACGCGGCGCAACCACTTCGCTGACGTAGAGCAGTTCCAGCAACACGGTGCCCGGCTTGAGCGCCTTGTTCTTGATCAGCGCCACGGCGGTGTTGCCCATGGAGCCGGACAGCACCAGGTCCATGCCGCCTTGCACCATCGGGTGTTCCCAGGTAATGAACTGCATGTCTTCGCGTGACAGCGCCTGGTTACGGTCGTAGGTGATGGTCACGCCTTCGTCGTCGCCCAGGGGGAAGCTGGCGTCGAGCATTTTTTCGCTGGGCTTGAGGATCAGCGCGTTTTCCGAATGGTCTTCGCTGTCGATGCCGAAGGCGTCGAACAGGGTTTCCATGTAGATCGGCAGGGCGAACTGATCGTCTTGCTCCAGGATGTCTTCCACCAGCGCATCGCCTTCACCGGCACCGCCGGAGTTGAGCTCCAGCAGGCGGTCGCGGCCGGTGTGCAGCTCTTCTTCAAGGCGCTCGCGCTCGGCACGGGCTTCGTCGATCAGGGCTTGCCACTCGCCGTCGTCGGCTTCTTCCAGCAGCGGCAGCAGGCGCGGGCCGAACTGGTGCTGCAAGGCGTTGCCGGTCGGGCAGGTATTGAGGAACGCGTTGAGTGCCTCGTTGTACCACTGGAACAGGCGCTCTTGCGGGCTGGTTTCCAGGTACGGTACGTGCAGTTCGATCACGTGTTTCTGGCCGATCCGGTCCAGACGGCCGATGCGCTGTTCCAGCAGGTCGGGGTGGGACGGCAGGTCGAACAGCACCAGGTGGTGAGAGAACTGGAAGTTGCGGCCTTCGCTGCCGATCTCGGAGCAGATCAGCACCTGGGCGCCGAACTCTTCATCGGCGAAGTAGGCGGCGGCGCGGTCGCGTTCGAGGATGTTCATGCCCTCGTGGAACACCGTGGCCGGAATACCGGAGCGCACGCGCAGGGCGTCTTCCAGGTCCATGGCAGTTTCGGCGTGGGCGCAGATCACCAGGACCTTGGTGCGCTTGAGCATTTTGAGCTGGTCGATCAGCCACTCGACCCGTGGGTCGAAGCGCCACCAGCGGTTTTCTTCTTCGATGTCCGGTTGGGACTGGAAGCTGACTTCCGGGTACAGCTCGGCGTGTTCGCCCAGCGGCAATTCCAGGTATTCGTCCGGGTTCGGCAGCGGGTAGGCGTGCAGCTTGCGCTCGGGGAAGCCTTGCACTGCGGCGCGGGTGTTACGGAACAGCACGCGGCCGGTGCCGTGGCGGTCGAGCAGCTCGCGCACCAGGCGGGCGCTGGCTTCGGTGTCGCCATCGTTGACGGCGGTGAGCAGCGCTTCGCCTTCGTTGCCGAGGAAACCTTGGATGGTGGCGTGCGCTTCTGGCGACAGGCGGCCTTTATCCAGCAATTGCTGCACGGCTTCGGCCACCGGGCGATAGTTTTCGCTCTCGGCGCGGAAGGCGGCCAGGTCGTGGAAGCGGTTCGGGTCCAGCAGGCGCAGGCGCGCGAAGTGGCTGTCCTGGCCCAGTTGTTCCGGGGTGGCGGTAAGCAGCAGCACGCCTGGGATCACTTCGGCCAGTTGCTCGACCAGGCTGTATTCCGGGCTGGCTTTTTCTTCATGCCACACCAGGTGGTGGGCTTCGTCGACCACCAGCAGGTCCCAGCCGGCGGCGAACAGCGCGTCCTGGGCCTTTTCGTCGTCCACCAGCCATTCCAGGGCCACCAGGGCCAACTGGGTGTCTTCGAACGGGTTGGCGGCATCGCTTTCGATAAAGCGTTCTTC
This sequence comes from Pseudomonas kairouanensis, assembly GCF_004682055.1. Lineage (GTDB taxonomy): Bacteria > Pseudomonadota > Gammaproteobacteria > Pseudomonadales > Pseudomonadaceae > Aquipseudomonas > Aquipseudomonas kairouanensis. The sequence continues at coordinate 115,182 of NZ_QUZU01000003.1, forward strand.
GTCGAACAGCGCAACCTGCAGGTTGAAGCGGCGGCGCATTTCCACCAGCCACTGGTGCTGCAGGTTTTCCGGTACCAGGATCAGTACGCGGTTGGCGCGGCCCGACAGCAATTGGCGATGGATCACCAGGCCGGCTTCGATGGTCTTGCCCAGGCCTACTTCGTCGGCCAGCAAGACCCGTGGCGCGATGCGGTCGGCGACTTCACGGGCAATGTGCAGTTGGTGAGCAATCGGCTGCGCACGCACGCCACCCAGGCCCCACAGGGAGGACTGCAATTGGCGGCTGGTGTGTTCCAGGGTGTGGTAACGCAGCGAGAACCAGGCCAGTGGGTCGATCTGGCCGGCGAACAGACGGTCGCTGGCCAGGCGGAACTGGATAAAGTTGGAGAGCTGGGTTTCCGGCAGGGTGACCTGCTCGTTCTGCCCATTGAGGCCGTGGTAGACCAGCAGGCCATCGACGTCGTCGACTTCCTGTACGGTCATTTTCCAGCCTTCGAAATGGGTGATGCTGTCGCCCGGCGAGAACCTCACGCGGGTGAGGGGCGCATTCCGTAGCGCATACTGGCGGGTGTCGCCAGTGGCCGGATAGAGCACGGTCAACAAGCGGCCGTCCTGTGCCAGAACGGTGCCTAACCCCAGCTCTGCTTCGCTGTCACTAATCCAGCGTTGCCCCGGTTGATACTGCTGCGCCATGCTGCCTGACTCCCGCCGTGAAAAAGCCGACTATCTTAACGGAACACGGCCCCCCGCCCAAGGACTCTGACAAAAACTACTCCGTTTGAAGGGGCGATCGAAGTTTCAATCGACGGGTGGCGGGCACTTGCGAGTGTCGACTGGGTCACAGCTTGGCAAGCCTGCGCTCAAGTCGCCCTGGCACCCGCCGACAGCCTGTTGATCAGGAGAACAAACCTTATGCTGCCACCCATGCTGCCCGTCAGCGTTGTGCCGGTCACGTCACAACTCGATCCGGTGCGCCAGAAGCCGGATATTCCGCCCGTGGTGCCAGTACAACCGGGCTCCAATGAAAGTACGATCGATTTGAAAAAGGGCGATGCCGAGCAGTCGACCTTCCTGTTGCGCGAAGAACAACGTCGCCAGCAAGAGCAGCAAAAACGCCGGCGCGAAGCCGATGAAGACCCAGAGCAGCACCTGGCGATTCCGGGCGATCTGCTCAATGCCGACAACACCGTGCCGGTCATCCCGTTGATCGAGGATGCGCCGCGCCAGGGCTTGTGGGTGGACGTCGAGGTTTAATCGCGCAGTTGCCTTAGGGCGGCCAGCAGCCGTTCGATGTCCAGGTCATTGTTGAGCGGGCTGACGGAGATCCGCGCAACGCTGGTCAGGCCCCGGGCCTGCATATCCAGTGGGGTGTAGGCCACGCCGTTGGCGCCGATGTTGATGCGCTCCAACCCCAATCGCCGTTTGAGTTCAAACGCGTCCCAGCCGGCGAGGTTGAACGCGATCAAGCCTGAGTGATGGCTGCCCAGGTCGTGCAGGGAAATGCCCTGGATCTTGCGCAAGCCTTCGCGGATTCGCTGGCTGGTGTGTGCGACCTGTTCCCACACCTGTTCGATACCCAGCCGATTCATCTCCTGCAACGCATTGCCTAACCCGGCCAACAACGCGAAGGATGCTTCGCTGGTTTCAAAGCGCCGGGCGTCGTTGCGCAGGTCGAAACCATCGGCGGTCCAGGGCGCGGAAAACACATCGCGCTGGGCCGGGTTCAAGTGCTGCACAAATGCCGGCCGTACATACAGCAGCGCCGTACCCCGTGGCCCGCGCAAGTGCTTGCGGCCGGCCGACTTGAGCACATCGCAGTGCAGCGCCTGCACATCCACCGGCACCTGGCCGACCGCTTGGCCAGCATCGATGAAGTAAGGGATGGCGTGACGCCTGGCCACTTCGCCGATGGCCTGGGCAGGGTTGATCAGCCCGCCGTTGGCCGGCAGCCAAGTGAGGTCGATCAGCTTTACCCGAGTGTCGAGCATCGCCTCCAGCGCCTGCGGGCATGTGGCGCCGGTGGCATCGCAGGGGATGACTTCCACGCGGGCGCCGGCCTCTACGGCAACTTGCATGCTCGCCAAGTTGCCGCCCCATTCGTGGCGGCCCACCAGGATGCGATCGCCGGGCCGCCAGGGGCCCAAGGCCTGGAAGGCCATGTTCCAGGCGGCCGACCCGCTGCTGGCAAACGCAATCGAGGTGGCAGGGGCATTGAGCAATTGTCCGGCGGCGCGGCGGGCTTTCTCAACAAGCACGGCACCATACTCGCCCGCTTCCATCGGGCCGTCTCGGGCTTCGCGGTGCAGTTGCTCGATGATTGCGTCGAGGGTCGCCTGGCTGGGCAGGGAGGCGCCGGCGTGGTTGAAGTGCACCAGGCCCGACTGAAGGCCGGGGGTTTCATCCCGCAGTGGCTGGACGTGCAGCGGGCTCATGGCCGCAGCTCGAAAATCGCGTCAACCTCCACCGCCACACCGGCCGGCAGGCTGGAAACACCGACGGCGGTGCGCACATGCCGGCCTTTGTCGCCCAGGGCGTTGACCAGCAGGTTGGAGGCGCCATTGGCGACCGCGCTTTGTTGGGTGAAGTCGGCGCTGCTGGCGATAAACACTCCCAGGCGCAGGGTGCGCACCAGGCGTGAAAGGTCATCCCCCAAGGCATCGCTCAACTGGCCTAGCAGGCCGAGCGCGGCCAGTTCTGCGGCCTGGGTGCCTTCTGCTGCGCTGAGGGCTTCACCGACGCGGCCCACGTAGGCCGGCTTGCCGTCCACCAGCGGAATTTGCCCGGAGACAAACAGCTGGTTCTGGCTGATGACATGGTTGATGTAGTTGGCCGCCGGCTGGCTGGGAGTGGGCAGGGTCAGGCCGAGGGCTTGGACGCGTTGGCGCAGGGAGTCGCTCATGATCAATCCTCAAGGTTGGAGGCTTGAGCATGTTGGCTTGCGCGATGGGCGACAAACGGATAGATCTCACGGGACGTATCGAAAAAACTCACGCGTCGCGGCAGGCTTCCTGCAACCATTGGCTGAAACATTGCGCCGCTTCACGGGCAGTGCCTTGGGGCGCGATCAGCCAGTAGCCGATGTCGCTGTGGTAGGGCGGCCAATCGAAGGCGGGCACCAGGCTGCCGTCCTTGAGCCTGCGCTCGATCAGGCGATGACGACCCATGGCGATGCCCTGACCGGCCACGGCGGCTTCGACCACGATGTTGTAGTCGTGCAGCATCACGCGAGGGTGGCTGGCGAGGTCGATGTGATAGTGCTCGGACCAATCGGTCCATTCGAACGGGCGGTGGGAGGTGGCCATCAGCAGCGGGCTGTCATGCCGTGCCTTGAACGAGGGGCTGCACACCGGCATGAGCACTTCCGACATCAACCGTGTGGCCTGCACGTCTGGCCAGTCACCCTTGCCGTATCGAATGGCCAGGTCGACCTCGGCACCCGCCACGTTTGCCAATTGAATTGCGGGTACCAGTTCCACCTGGATATGGGGGAAGCGGTTGAGAAACCCGGCCAGGCGCGGGGCCAGCCACAACGTGGCAAAGGAGGCCAGCAGGCCGATGCGCAATACGGTGGTGCTTGGCGCTACCCGTTGGGTGAGGGTTGCGGCCGCGATGGCATCCAGGGCAGGGCGGATCTCATCGTAATATCGCTGGCCGTCGACGGTCAGGTCTATGGCGCGGGTGCGTCGGATAAACAACGGCTTGCCCAGGTGCTGCTCAAGCTTTTGCACCTGGTGGCTCAATGCGCTTTGAGTCACCGACAACTCGCTGGCCGCCTTGATAAAACTCAAGTGCCGCGCCACGGCTTCAAAGGCACGCAAGGCCAGCAACGGCGGAAGGTCCTTGTGCAGTGCCACCTGATCGCGTCTCCAGTGCCTGGGAAAGTGCCGATTTTGGGCGATGGCCTGCATTTTGTCGCCCGCTGATTTGCGGTGAGGCGGGGCAGGCCGCATTATTGAGCCATTCCCGCCAAGAAGTACGCCAAGCCATGAGTGATGACGACAAGCTGATCGACCTGAATGCCGAACGGGCCAAACGTGTCCATGATCTCAACGACAAGCGCTTGAATGAAGTGCGCCAGGCATTTGAACAGGCAATGCCCCTGGGCAAAGTTAAGAAAAAACCCAAGAACAAACCGAAAAAGCGTTAAAACGACCTGCATTCTTTGATGCAGGTCAGTTATTGCCCTTCTTTACGCCCCGTTGTGGGCGACATTGATCCCCGTCAATTTTTCAATACGCCTTCTCCATTAACTTAGCCCTATCGCAACAGGGCAAGTGCAGGAGGCCGGTCATGTTTATCGATAATGTGGTGTTTGCCGGAGTGCTGACGGTCAGCCTCATGGTGGTGTTTTTTGCAGGGTTTGGACTTTTTATCTGGAAAGACGCGAATAAGCGTAAAAAACCCTAAGTCTTTCCGGGTTACATGAGCACGCAAGGCATTTTGGGCGACTTCGGTCGCCCTTTTTTTTGGCCACGATTTAATAAACAACCCAAATGCAAATGTGGGAGGGGCGGTGCGACGATTCGACTTGCCCCCGATAGCAGACTGTCAGTCACTGTATTAGGTGACTGATACATCGCTATCGGGGGCAAGCCCCCTCCTACATTTGGTTTTATTGCAGGTGGCTTATCAGCTACCCAGCGCCTTCGACGCCAACCAGAACAAACCGGCCGACAGGCCCACGGTGGCTGGCAGGGTAAGGACCCAGGCCATCAGGATGGTCTTGACGGTGCCACCTTGCAGGCCGCTCTTGTTGGCGACCATGGTACCGGCCACACCCGAGGACAGTACGTGGGTGGTCGATACCGGCAAGCTGAAGATGTTGGCCAGGCCAATCATGCTCGCGGTGGTGATCTGTGCCGACATGCCTTGGGCATAGGTCATGCCCTGCTTGCCGATCTTCTCGCCAATGGTCAGTACCACGCGCTTCCAGCCGACCATGGTGCCCAGGCCCAGGGCCAGTGCCACGGCGAGGATCACCCAGAACGGGGCGTACTCGGTGGTGGCGGTCAGGTCTTTGCGCAGCTTGTCCAGGTCTGACTTCTCACGCGCTTCCAGGCCCGGCAGCTTGCCGACCTTTTTCGCGGTGTCGTCCAGGCACAGCAGGTAGCGACGCACTTCGATGCGGTGGTCAGCGGTCAGCGAATGGTAGTCGGAGACACCTTTCAATGTGCTCAGCAGCGCTTCGATAGTCGGCTCGGTCTGTTGCGGGTTGCACTGGAACTTGCCCGGCAGGTCGTTCTTCACGCTCTTGCCCAGGGCCAGGAACTCACCGAGGGTCTCGTGGTTGCGCTGGTAGAACTGGTTCAGGTGCAGGGTTGCATCGCGGGTACGTTCGATCTGGTAGGTGGTGCTGCCCAGGTCGAGCACGAACTGCGCCGGCACGATGCCGATCAGCACCAGCATGATCAGGCCGATGCCTTTCTGGCCATCGTTGGAGCCGTGCACGAAGCTTACGGCCATCGCCGAAATCACCAGTACCAGGCGGTTCCAGAACGGCGGGTGCTTCTTGTCGTCAAGCTTGCGGCGCTGGTCTGGAGTCTTGTGCATCTTTGACAGTGGGCGCCACCATTTCAGGCCGATCAGCACCAGGGCCGCCACCAGGAAACCGGCCATCGGCGAGAACACCAGGGAGGCGCCGATATCGATCGCCTTCTGCCAGTTCACACCGTCAGCCAGGGGGATATCGTTGATCAGGGCGTTGGCCAGGCCCACGCCGAGGATCGAGCCGATCAGGGTGTGGGAGCTGGAAGCCGGGATACCGAAGTACCAGGTGCCCAGGTTCCAGGTGATCGCCGCTGCCAAGAGCGAGAAGACCATGGCCAGGCCGTGGCCGGTGTTCACATTGATCAACAACTCCACGGGCAGCAGGTGCACGATGGCGTAGGCGACACCCACACCCCCGAGCAACACGCCGAGGAAGTTGAACACCCCGGAGAAGAACACGGCCAGGTGCGGCGGCATGGCTTTGGTATAGATGACTGTGGCCACCGCGTTAGCGGTGTCATGAAAGCCATTGATGAACTCGAAGGCGAGGACAAAGGCCAGGGCGAGCAACAGGCTCACTAGAACCCAAGCATCCAGTCCGCTGAATAAATCGATCATGAAGGTTTTCTGACCCGGTCGTAAGGGGGCGCGATTATGCCAGAAAACCTCAGTAATCGATGCACTAGCTGCTCACCGGTAACAATCTTCGTCGAAAAAATCGCGGGGACAGGCGTGCATCCCAGGGTTTTCGGGGCTTTGGCAAGTCTTTGATTTATAAAGCGCAGGGGCGATCGGGCGGGGAATTGTCACTAAAACGTCATGCCTGAAACATTTGTATGAAATTTTACTGACATCTGTAGGGTGTAAGCTGGCCGGCTGCTAGCAATGCGCCAGCAGCCAGGGCCGGACCTTGAGGCTCAAACCGGGTCGCTTATGGCTCCTCGGCTTTGAGCTCCTGTTCTATCTTTTGGATTTCCTGGGCAAACGCCTGGTCAAGCAGGCTGGCTCGCTTGCGCCATGGTTTGCGTTCAGGTTCAGGCTGGGCGGCGTAGGTGGTGACTTCCCCGCCGTAAACGTCCTTGTAACGTTGCTCCTGGCGCTCAAGTTCCGCGCGCAGTTCATCTTTCGTCACATTGTTACCTAATTGAGTTGAGTGTCATTACGTTGCAGCGTTATGCCTGAATGCCGCCCTCAAGCGGTTTAAAGTTGAACCCGCAAAGCGTTCAAGTTTGAACTCGGCACGAGAGACCAGGTGTTATTGCAATCATTCAAGGCAGGTAGTTGCGACCTTTCATGCACCGCCTGTGCATGACGTGGCGAGCTCTGATCCCGATATTGAAACCGGACTGACCTGCGCACAGGTTGCATTATAGCGGCGCATTTGAATAACACTATCGGCATAAAGTTAAAAAGCGTCAACTTCGTGTAAGGGTTTTGTTGCACAGCAATGTCAGTCTTTGCTGAAATTCTGGCGCCATAAATGCCATCGATATATCGGGCGTTATAAGGGCGCACTAACATTGCGCAATTGGTACCGGCCGCCTGGGCGAAAATTGCGATTATCGGATGAGTGTTCGATAATCGCCCATTGTTGCGAGCATTGCCTTGTGCGCCCCGGCCTGTGGGGCTTGTAATAGCTGGCAAATCTCCCTTTGCGGCGACAATAAGAAAAGGATCCCGTCATGAACGATCAATTGCGCAACTCCTTCGCGTCAGTGGCGCCGCCGATCGTTGCCTCTGCGGCCAAGCGGATCCAGGCATTTACCGGCGATCCGGACTTCATGACCTCCCTGGCCCGTGGCCTGGCCGTGGTGCAGGCGTTCCAGGAGCGCAAGCGTCACCTCACCATTGCGCAGATCAGCCATCGCACCGAAATTCCCCGCGCTGCCGTACGCCGCTGCCTGCACACCCTGATCAAACTGGGCTACGCCACCACCGATGGGCGTACCTATTCGCTGCTGCCCAAGGTACTCACCCTGGGCCACGCGTACTTGTCGTCCACGCCCTTGGCCGTATCGGCCCAACCTTATCTGGACCGCATGAGCGAGCAACTGCACGAGGCCTGCAACATGGCCACCCTCGAAGGCGACGACATCCTCTATATCGCCCGTTCAGCCACCACCCAGCGTCTGATTTCCGTAGACCTGTCGGTGGGCGGGCGCCTGCCGGCCTATTGCACCTCCATGGGCCGCATTCTGCTGGCGGCACTGGACGACGCCTCGCTGCAGGATTACCTCGACCACGCCGAGCTGCACACCAAGACCAGCCGCACCCTGACTACGCCCCAGGCGTTGTTCGAATGCCTGCAGCAAGTGCGTCAGCAAGGCTGGTGCATCGTCGACCAGGAACTGGAGCAAGGCCTGCGCTCCATTGCCGTGCCGGTGTATGACGCGTCCGGCCAGGTGCTGGCGGCCCTCAACGTCAGCACCCACGCCGGGCGGGTCAGCCGCAGTGAACTGGAGCAGCGCTTCCTGCCCAGCATGCTCAGCGCCAGCCGCGAGTTGAGTGCGCAGTTGTTTGCCTAAGGTGTTCGGTGACCGCACAGATCCCGGTTTGATGAATTGACGGTATTTCCCCAGGCTTATTAATGTGCGGCAGCGCCCTGAGCACTGTGCGCAATAATAATGACGACCCCAGGTCGTCCGCCCGCCATCGGTGTGGAAATAACAATAATGAATCAGACCTCAGTCGGTACAACCCTGGACGTGCAGTCCTTTATCAATGCCCAGCCACTGTCGCGTTATCAATGGCGTGTGGTGATTCTGTGTTTCCTGATTGTCTTCCTCGATGGCCTCGACACCGCCGCCATGGGCTTTATCGCACCTGCGCTGTCCCAGGACTGGGGCATCGACCGCGCCAGCCTGGGCCCGGTGATGAGCGCCGCGTTGATCGGCATGGTTTTCGGCGCATTGGGGTCCGGCCCGTTGGCGGACCGTTTTGGGCGCAAAGTTGTGCTGGTGGGTGCGGTGGTGCTGTTTGGCGCGTTCAGCCTGGCTTCGGCCTACAGCACCAACGTCGATCAACTGCTGGTGTTGCGCTTCCTCACCGGGCTGGGCCTGGGGGCCGGCATGCCGAATGCCACGACCTTGCTGTCCGAATACACCCCGGAACGCCACAAATCGCTGTTGGTGACCAGCATGTTCTGCGGCTTCAACCTGGGCATGGCCGGCGGTGGTTTTATCTCGGCCAAACTGATTCCGGCCTTCGGCTGGCACGCCTTGTTGATGATCGGCGGCATCCTGCCATTGATCCTGGCGCTGGTGCTGGTGGTATGGCTGCCGGAGTCGGCGCGTTACCTGGTGGTGCACAATCGCGGCGCCGACAAGGTGCGCAAGACCCTCTCACCCATCGACCCGGCCACTGTCGCCCAAGCCACCGCGTTCAGCGTGCCCGAGCAAAAAACCGTGAAGGCCCGCAATGTGTTTGCGGTGATCTTCTCCGGTACCTATAGCGCCGGCACCTTGCTGCTGTGGCTCACCTACTTCATGGGCCTGGTGATTGTGTACCTGCTCACCAGTTGGCTACCCACCTTGATGCGCGACAGCGGTGCCAGCATGGAACAGGCCGCGTTTATCGGCGCGCTGTTCCAGTTTGGCGGCGTGTTGAGCGCCGTGGGGGTGGGTTGGGCGATGGACCGGTTCAACCCCCACAAGGTTATCGGCACGTTCTACCTGCTGGCGGGGGTGTTTGCCTACGCAGTGGGGCAGAGCCTGGGCAATATCACGTTGCTGGCAACCCTGGTGCTGATTGCCGGCATGTGCGTCAACGGTGCGCAATCGGCGATGCCGTCGCTGGCGGCGCGGTTCTACCCGACCCAAGGTCGGGCGACCGGCGTGTCATGGATGCTGGGCATCGGCCGCTTTGGCGCAATCCTTGGTGCGTGGATGGGCGCTACGTTGCTGGGCCTGGGCTGGAATTTCGAGCAGGTGCTGACGGCACTGGTGATTCCGGCGGCGTTGGCCACGGCGGCCGTGCTGATCAAAGGCATGGTCAGTCACGCCGATGCCACTTGAGGCCAGGTACAGGTAAGGCGTGTGGAAGCGAAGTTGGGGGAACATTGCGTTCGATAATCGAACACTGAGTCGATTATCGGATTGTTTGGCCCATTACCCCCGCTTAACCTTCAAGGCATCGCGGCGCCCCCCGGCGCCACTTTCGATCCACACCGGGAGCCTGACCCCATGGCTGAAATCCTCGCGCTGCGTGATGCGGTAAAGCACTTCGTGAACGACGGCGATACCGTTGCGCTGGAAGGCTTCACCCACCTGATCCCTGCGGCAGCGGGTCATGAAATCATTCGTCAGGGCAAGAAAGACCTGACGCTGGTGCGTATGACTCCCGACCTGGTCTACGACCAGTTGATCGGTGCCGGCTGCGCCCGCAAGTTGATTTTCTCCTGGGGCGGTAACCCAGGCGTGGGTTCCCTGCATCGCCTGCGTGATGCGGTCGAGAAGCACTGGCCGCAACCGCTGGAGATCGAAGAACACAGCCACGCCGACCTGGCCAATGCCTATGTTGCCGGTGCCTCCGGTTTGCCGTTCGCGGTGTTGCGTGCCTACGCCGGCTCCGACCTGCCTAAGGTCAACCCGCTGATCAAGACCCTAACGTGCCCGTTTACCGGCGAAGTGCTGGCGGCGGTGCCCTCGGTGCGCCCGGACGTCACCGTGATCCATGCGCAAAAGGCCGACCGCAAGGGCAACGTGTTGCTGTGGGGCATCCTTGGCGTGCAGAAGGAAGCGGCCCTGGCGGCCAAGCGTTGCATCGTCACCGTCGAAGAAATCGTCGATGACTTGAATGCACCCATGAACAGCTGCGTGCTGCCGACCTGGGCCCTGACTGCGGTGTGCCATGTGCCCGGTGGCGCACACCCGTCCTACGCCCACGGCTACAACGAACGGGATAACCGCTTCTACCAGGCGTGGGACCCCATCGCCCGCGACCGTGGGACCTTTACCGCCTGGATCGACGAATACATCCACGGCACCGCTGACTTCAGTGAATTCCAGGCCAAGCTGGCCACCGCACAGGGGGCCCGGTCATGACGTACTCCACCAACGAAATGATGACCGTGGCCGCCGCGCGCCGCCTCAAGAATGGCGCAGTCTGCTTTGTGGGCATCGGCCTGCCGTCCAAGGCCGCCAACCTGGCGCGCCTCACATCGTCGCCGGACGTGGTGCTGATCTACGAGTCCGGCCCCATTGGCGCCAAGCCATCGGTACTGCCGCTGTCCATCGGGGATGGCGAGCTGGCGGAAACTGCCGACACGGTGGTGCCCACCGCTGAGATTTTCCGCTACTGGCTGCAAGGCGGGCGCATCGACGTGGGGTTCCTCGGCGCCGCCCAGGTCGACCGTTTCGGCAATATCAACACCACCGTGGTCGGTGATTACCACCAGCCCAACGTGCGCTTGCCGGGTGCCGGTGGCGCGCCGGAAATTGCCGGCTCGGCCAAGAGCGTGTTGATCATCCTCAAGCAGTCCGCCCGTTCGTTTGTGGACAGGCTGGACTTCATCACGTCGGTCGGCCATGGCGAGGGCGGCGATTCGCGCAAGCGCCTCGGCCTTCCGGGCGCAGGTCCCGTAGGGATTATTACCGACCTGTGCATCATGGAGCCGGAAGAGGGCACCCATGAATTCGTGGTCACCGCGCTGCACCCCGGCGTGACCCGTGAACAGGTGGTGGCGGCCACCGGTTGGGCAATTCGTTTTGCCGACCAGGTCGACACCACTGCCGAACCCACTGATGCAGAGCTGACCGCTCTGCGCGACCTTGAAGCCCGTACGGCGGCGGCCCATGGCCAAGCGCCGGGAGAAGCCTGATGCGTGAAGTATTTATCTGTGATGCCATTCGTACCCCCATCGGCCGTTTCGGCGGTGGCCTGTCCACCGTGCGCGCCGATGACCTGGCGGCATTGCCGATCAAAGCCTTGATCGAACGTAACCCTGGAGTGGACTGGAGCGCGGTGGATGAAGTGTTCTTCGGCTGCGCCAACCAGGCGGGCGAAGACAACCGCAACGTCGCACGCATGGCACTGTTGCTGGCGGGCCTGCCCGAAAGCATTCCCGGCGTGACCCTCAACCGTCTGTGCGCCTCGGGCATGGACGCCATCGGTACGGCCTTCCGCGCCATTGCCAGCGGTGAAATGGAGCTGGCGATTGCCGGTGGCGTCGAGTCGATGTCCCGCGCGCCGTTCGTGATGGGCAAGGCTGATGCGGCGTTCTCGCGCAACATGAAGCTGGAAGACACCACCATCGGCTGGCGTTTTATCAACCCGTTGATGAAGGCCCAGTACGGCGTGGATGCCATGCCACAGACCGCCGACAACGTTGCCGATGACTACAACGTGTCCCGCGCCGACCAGGACGCCTTCGCCCTGCGTAGCCAGCAACGCACTGCCGCCGCCCAAGCTGCCGGGTATTTCGCCGAGGAAATCGTGCCAGTGCGCGTCGCCCATAAAAAAGGCGAGACCGTGGTCGAGCATGATGAACACCCACGGGCCGACACCACCCTGGAAGCCCTGACCAAACTCAAGCCGGTCAACGGCCCGGACAAAACCGTTACCGCCGGCAATGCCTCGGGCGTGAATGACGGTGCGGCGGCACTGATCCTGGCGTCTGCCGAAGCGGTCAAGAAACATGGCCTTACTGCCCGCGCTCGCGTATTGGGCATGGCCAGCGCCGGTGTGGCGCCGCGTGTAATGGGCATCGGCCCGGTGCCGGCGGTACGCAAACTGGTGGAGCGCCTGGGCCTGGCCGTTACCGACTTTGATGTGATCGAACTCAACGAAGCCTTCGCCAGCCAAGGCCTGGCCGTGCTGCGTGAACTGGGCATCGCCGACGACGCCCCGCAGGTCAACCCCAACGGTGGCGCCATTGCCCTCGGCCATCCCCTGGGCATGAGTGGCGCGCGGCTGGTGCTGACGGCCCTGCATCAACTGGAAAAAACCGGCGGCAGCAAAGGCCTGGCGACCATGTGCGTGGGCGTCGGCCAAGGCTTGGCCCTGGCGATTGAACGTATCTAATAAGAGAGGACTGCACCATGAGTGACAAGCCTGGATACCGGCGCCCGCAAGCGGGCACTCAACCTGATTACCTGCACCCGGCCTATCAGTCGACGAACCTGCGTTCGCCGTCCCAGCCGTTGGTGTTCCTGCCCCATTCCCTGTCCGAAATTACCGGCCCGACGGTGGGCGCCGAGCGGGTCAACGAGAAGGACAATGACCTCACCGCCCAGCATGAAGGCGAGCCCCAGGGCGAACGCATTATCGTGCATGGCCGTGTCCTCGACGAAAACGGCCTGCCAGTGCCGGGGATTCTGGTGGAGATCTGGCAGGCCAACGCCGCCGGCCGCTACAACCACAAGCGCGACCTGCATGATGCACCGCTGGACCCAAATTTCACCGGCACCGGTCGCACCGTCACCGACGCCGAGGGTTGGTACCAGTTCCAGACCATCAAGCCTGGCGCCTACCCCTGGGGCAACCACCACAACGCGTGGCGCCCGGCCCATATCCACTTTTCGCTGTTCGGCCCCAGCGTGCTCACGCGGCTGGTGACGCAGATGTACTTCCCCGGTGACCCGCTGTTGCAGTACGACCCGATCTACAACTGCGTGCCCGATACCCGCGCCAAGGAGCGTTTGATCGCCAGTTTCGATCTGGAAAAAACCATTCCTTCCTATGCCCTCGGCTACCGCTGGGACATCGTCCTGCGCGGCCGCGACGCCACGCCGATGGAGAAATGAAATGACCCTCAACGCGACCACGTCCCACACCGTCGGGCCGTATTACCACATTGGCCTGACCTGGCTGAACCGCGAAGACCTGACCACCGCCGCCACCTTGGGCGAGCGCGTGGCCATCAGCGGGCAAGTGGTGGATGGCAACGGTGATGTCGTCAACGACGCCATGCTGGAAGTCTGGCAGGCCAACGCCGCCGGCAAATACGACCACCCGGAAGACGAACAGGACAAAGCCCTGGACCCCAGCTTCGAAGGCTTTGGCCGGGTGCCGGTGGATGGGGAAGGGCGGTTTCGCTTTACCACCATCAAGCCGGGTGCCGTGCCAGGCCTGAAGGGCACCACGCAGGCGCCGCACCTGGTGGTGCTGGTGTTTGCACGGGGCCTGGTAAAGCACCTGCTGACGCGGATTTACTTTGATGGCGAGGCGCTGAATGGGAATGACCCGTTGCTGGCGTGTGTGCCTGCCGAGCGTCGCAGCACCTTGATTGCCAAGCGCGATGAGCAAGGTGTGTATCAGTGGAATGTGGTTTTGCAGGGGACTGAGCAGGAGACGGTGTTCTTCGATTATTGAGGTGGCCTTGAGGACGCCATCGGGGGCAAGCCCCCTCCCACATTTTGACCGCGCCGCCTATCAAGTGTGGGAGGGGGCTTGCTCCCGATGAGGCCCTCCCAAGCAATACACATCCAAAGGTCTTGTTGCGGAACGAGCTTGTTGCAAAGTATGTCTAGGCTATAACCGTTCCCACTGAGTAAAAACCATGACAACAACAACCAGTCACTACACCGGAGAAGAACGCCGCAAACGGATTTTTGCCATTGTCGGTGCATCCTCCGGCAACCTCGTCGAATGGTTCGACTTCTACGTCTATGCCTTCTGCGCCATTTACTTTGCCCCGGCGTTTTTTCCGTCGGACAACCCCACTGTCCAGTTGGTCAACACCGCCGGTGTATTCGCCGCCGGCTTCTTGATGCGCCCCATTGGTGGCTGGCTGTTTGGCCGGGTGGCCGACAAGCACGGGCGTAAAAACTCGATGATGATCTCGGTGCTCATGATGTGCGCCGGCTCCCTGGTCATCGCGTTCCTGCCCACTTACAAAGACATCGGCGTCTGGGCGCCGATCCTGCTGCTGGTCGCGCGTCTGTTCCAGGGCCTGTCCGTGGGCGGCGAATACGGCACCACCGCCACCTACATGAGTGAAGTGGCGCTCAAGGGCCAGCGCGGGTTCTTCGCCTCGTTCCAATACGTGACCCTGATCGGCGGGCAATTGCTGGCAGTGCTGGTAGTGGTGATCCTGCAACAGGTCCTCAGCGAAGAAGAACTGCGGGCCTGGGGCTGGCGCATTCCATTTGTGATCGGCGCCATTGCGGCGGTGATCTCCCTGTTGCTGCGTCGCACCCTCAAGGAAACCACCAGCAAGGAAATGCGCGAAGACAAGGACGCCGGCAGCATTGCCGCGCTGTTTCGCGACCACAAGGCGGCGTTCATCACGGTGCTGGGCTACACCGCCGGTGGCTCGCTGATTTTCTACACCTTTACCACCTACATGCAGAAGTACCTGGTCAACACCGTGGGCATGCACGCCAAGACCTCCAGTTACATCATGACTGGCGCGCTGTTCCTTTATATGTGCATGCAGCCGGTGTTCGGCATGCTGGCGGACAAGATCGGCCGCCGTAACTCGATGCTGTGGTTCGCTGGCCTGGGGACGCTGTTCACGGTGCCGATCCTGCTGACCCTCAAAACCGTCAGCAGCCCGTTCCTGGCCTTTGTGCTGATCACCCTGGCCTTGGCGATTGTGAGCTTCTACACCTCCATCAGCGGCCTGGTGAAAGCCGAAATGTTTCCGCCTCAGGTGCGCGCCCTGGGTGTGGGCCTGGCGTATGCGGTGGCCAACGCGGTCTTTGGCGGCTCGGCGGAATTCGTTGCGCTGAGCCTCAAATCCATCGGCTTGGAAAACAGTTTCTATTGGTATGTCACGGCGATGATGGCAATCGCTTTCCTGTTCAGCTTGCGCTTGCCGAAACAGGCGGCGTATTTGCACCACGATCTGTAAGGGACGGTTATGACGCTGCGCACGAGCAACCAATTGTTCGACGCTTACTTCACGGCGGACAGCATGGCCGAGGTGTTCTGCGACCAGGGACGCCTGCAGGGCATGCTGGATTTCGAAGCGGGCCTGGCCCGCGCCGAGGCTCGGGTTGGGTTGATACCCCAGGCCGCCGTGGCGCCGATTGCCCAGGCCTGCCTGGCCTCGCTGTATGACGTGGACGCCCTGGGCGTGGCGATTGCCACGGCGGGGAATTCGGCGATTCCATTGGTCAAGGCCCTGGGCAAGTTGATCGCCAGCGAAGATGCCGAGGCCGAGCGCTATGTGCACCTGGGCGCTACCAGCCAGGATGTGATGGACACCGGGTTGGTACTACAACTGCGGCGGGCATTGGAATTGATTGAAACCGACCTGACGCGGCTGGGCGATATTCTTGCCGCCCAGGCCCAGCGTTACGCCGCAGTCCCGTTGGCGGGGCGTACTTGGTTGCAGCATGCGACGCCGGTCACGCTGGGGATGAAGATCGCCGGTTGGCTGGGGGCGGTGACCCGCAACCGACAGCGCCTTGCCGAACTGAAACCGCGCCTGCTGGTGCTGCAATTGGGCGGTGCGTCCGGCACCTTGGCGGCTCTCGGCGAGCAGGCGATGCCAGTGGCCGAAGCCTTGGCCGCAGAGTTGCAACTGGCCTTGCCCGAACAGCCCTGGCACACCCAACGGGATCGCCTGGTGGAGTGTGCCAGCGTCCTCGGTTTGATCGCCGGCAGCCTCGGTAAGTTGGGGCGTGACCTCAGCCTGTTGATGCAGACCGAAGCGGCCGAAGTCTTTGAACCGTCGGCACCGGGCAAGGGTGGTTCGTCCACCATGCCCCACAAACGCAACCCGGTGGGCGCTGCGGTGCTGATCAGCGCTGCGACCCGAGTCCCGGGCCTGGTGGCGACGATGTTCAGCGCCATGCCCCAGGAACACGAGCGCAGCCTGGGCCTGTGGCATGCCGAATGGGAAACCCTGCCGCAGATTTTCCGCCTGGTATCCGGTGCGTTGCAGCAGGCCTTGCTGGTGAGCGAAGGCTTGGAAGTGGACGCCGAACGCATGGGCCGCAACCTCGACCTGACCCAGGGCCTGGTATTGGCCGAAGCGGTGAGCATCGTGCTGGCCCAGCGTCTGGGGCGCGAGACGGCGCATCATCTGCTGGAGCAGTGCTGCAAACGGGCCGTTGCCGAGGAGCGCCACCTGCGTGCGGTCTTGGCGGATGAACCGCACATCACGGCCGAGTTGTCCGCCGCAGAACTTGACCACCTGCTTGACCCGGCCCATTACCTGGGCCAGGCCCAAACCTGGGTCAGCCGCGCTGTTACCGAACACTTTGCTTAAGGAGAAACCCGTGGCTTTTGTACAACTCGCCGATGGCGAACTGCATTACCAACTGGACGGTCCGGTCGACGCGCCGGTATTGGTGCTGTCCAACTCGTTGGGCACCGACCTGCATATGTGGGACATCCAGATCCCGGCGTTCACCGAGCATTTTCGCGTGCTGCGCGTGGATACCCGTGGCCATGGCAAATCCCTGGTCACCGAGGGGCCTTACAGCATCGAGCAATTGGGCCGCGACGTGATCGCGCTCTTGGATGCGTTGCAGATCCCGCGTGCGCATTTTTGCGGGCTGTCCATGGGCGGCTTGATCGGCCAGTGGCTGGGTGTCCACGCCGGTGAGCGCCTGCAGCGGCTGGTGGTGTGCAACACCGCCGCCAAGATCGGCACGCCAGAGATCTGGAACCCGCGTATCGAGATGGTCCTGCGCGATGGCGCGGCGGCGATGGTGGCGTTGCGCGATGCGTCGATAGCGCGCTGGTTTACCGCCGATTTTGCCGCAGCCAACCCGCACCAGGCCCGGCAGATTACCGACATGCTCGCCGCCACATCGCCCCAAGGGTACGCCGCCAACTGCGCCGCCGTGCGGGACGCGGACTTTCGTGCGCAATTGGCCTCGATCAAAGTGCCGACCCTGGTCATTGCCGGCACCGAAGACGCAGTCACACCGCCTGAAGGCAGCCACTTTATCCAGAACCATGTACAGGGTGCCGAATACGCCGAGTTCTATGCGGCGCACCTGTCCAATGTGCAGGCCGGTGCTGCGTTCAGTGATCGGGTGATCGAATTTTTGCTGGCCCGCTGAGGAGCTTTTTCGTGGACGAGACACAACGTTATGCCGAAGGCCTGCAGGTGCGCCGCGAAGTGCTGGGCGATGCCCATGTCGACCGCAGCCTCAATGCCCTGACCGAGTTCAACAGCGAGTTCCAGGAAATGATCACCCGCCACGCCTGGGGTGATATCTGGACCCGTCCGGGCTTGCCCCGGCACACGCGCAGCCTGATCACCATTGCGATGTTGATCGGCATGAACCGCACGGACGAGCTGAAGCTGCACCTGCGCGCTGCCGCCAGCAATGGGGTGACCCGTGCCGAGATCAAGGAGGTGCTGATGCAAAGTGCGATCTACTGCGGGATCCCGGCGGCGAATGCGACGTTTCACTTGGCCGAATCGGTGTGGGATGAGTTGGGTGTGGAGTCGCGCCAGCAATCCTGATCCTGAAACATAGTCAAATGGGGGAGGGGGCTTGCCCCCTCCCACATTGGATCTTCATATGGCTTAAGAGTCAGTGCGAATCGGCATCCCACACCCAATTCCACACCCCCGGCAGGTGCACCGGCTCGCTCACATCCTTGACCGACCTGGCCAGCGCCGCGCGTTCCAGCGCATCACGGTCGGTATAAAACGGTTGTGCGGCGGTCTTGAACCCGGTGATCTGCGCGCTATCGAGCAATATCTGCAAGTACTCCTGCATATGCCGCGCCGTGTAGCGGTTGATGTCGTGGAAGGTCACCACCACCGGGATCACCCCATCCACGGTCGGCAATTCCCCCAGGGCAATACGTTCGCGTACCACTGACAACTGCCGGTTCAGGTTGGCGCGACGACGGGGGCTGGCGTTGAACCCCCAGATCTTGCCGTCATTGGCGCTCAGGTCGGTGAGCAATACCTGCATGCCATGGCGTTGGTAGGCGGCAAAGGTGCGCCGGTCGTAGTTCCAGAACGGTGGGCGCACCAGCCGCGGCGGTGCGCCGGTGATTGCGGCGATGTCGCTGGCGCCCTGGGTGAGGGTGCTTTCCAGCTCGGCGTTGTTCAGCCAGCGGTGGTTGGTATGAAAGCCGGTTGCGGTATGAAAGGCCAGGATATGGCCGCCCGCGTATTCACGCTCCATGGTCTTGCGACCCCGTGAGCTACCGCCCGAGCGGGCCGCTTCGGTCTGCAGGAAGAACACCGCCTTGATCCCCGGCAGGATCGGGTTGTGCGCCAGGTCAGCCACCACCGATCGGCTCGGGTTGTTGTAGCCCGAGGCGCTGGGGCCGTCATCGAAGGTCAGCAGGAAGCGGATCGGCGCCTGGGTTTGCAGGCGCTGTTCGGTCTGCGGTGTCAGGGCGATGGGCGCGCCGATGCAGCCGCCCAGGCTCAGGGCCAGGGCAAGCAGCAGGGACGCAGGGGCGAAGGATTTCATGGTGTGGGCCGGGCTCGTCTGGAGGCCGCTGCTGATTGAGCTCAGCAGCGGCAGGCGCGCACCATACAGCAAGGTCGATGACGGTTTACAGCAGGCTGATCGGGTAACTGACGATCAGCCGGTTTTCATCGAATTCATTGTTGCTGTAGTCCCGGCGCATGCTGGAGTTGCGCCAGCGCAGGGTCAGGTCCCGCAGCGCGCCGCTTTGCACGGTGTAGCCCAGCTCACTCTCGCGGCCCCACTCCTTGCCGTCGGTGATCGTGCCGGTGTGCACGTTGCTGCCGCTGATATAGCGGTTCATCAGGGTCAGGCCCGGCACGCCGAGGGCGGCGAAGTTGTAGTCGTGGCGCACCTGCCAGGATTTTTCCTGGGCGTTGTCGTAGCTTGCGTTATAGCTGTCGTTGGCCAGGGTGCCGCCGCTGGTGCCGTTGACGCGCATCCAGGCGTTGTTGCCGGTGAGTTTTTGCAGGCCCACATAGAAGGTGTTGCCGCCGTACTTGGCCGAGAACAGGCCGGACCAGGTTTTGTTGTCCAACTCACCGGCGCGGGCACTGCCGTCATCCTTGCCGTAGAAAAACCCGAGGTTGGCCCCCAGGGTCCAGGCGCCCAGGGGCTGACTGTGGATCAGGTTGACGTACTGCTGGCGATAGATGTCCTTGAGCTGGGCGTTCCACAGGCCGACCTGGGTACGCTTGTCGTTGAACGCATACTCCCCGCCCTGGAAGTTGAAACGGTCGGAGGTGAACGCGGTTTTACCGGTCATCGACATATCAGTCATGCTGCTGTCGTCACGCGGGCTGTTGGCGCGGAACTGGCCGCCGTACAGGGTCAGGCCGGCGATCTCCTTCGACGTGATCTGCCCGCCGCGCAGGGTTTGCGGCAGGGAGCGGCCGTCATCCGAGCGCAGGATCGGCAGCACCGGCATCCATTCGCCCACCTTCACTTCTGTCTTCGAGATGCGTGCCTTGAATGCCACGCCCAGACGCCCAAACTCAGCCGCCGGACGGCCGTCATGGTCCAGTGGCAACAACTGGGTGCCACCGCTGCCGCGTCCGCCATCGAGCTTGACCGAGTACATGCCCAGCACATCCACGCCAAAACCCACGGTGCCCTGGGTAAAACCGGACTTGGCGTCGAGGATGAAACTCTGCGTCCACTCCTGCGCGCCGCCCTGGGTCTTGGTGGGGTTGGTGTAGTTACGGTTGAAGAAGAAGTTACGCAGGTTGAGGTTGGCGCTGGCGTCTTCGACAAAGCCGCGTTCTTCGCCAGCAACGGGCAGGGCAAGACTGGCGACAGCGGTTGCCAGCAAAAGCCGGCGCGGGTGGAAAGTGCTCATGGCGTTAGGACCTGTTGTTATTGGGGTTATGCAGGTGTGGGCCATGGTGCGCGGCGGTACGGGAGCGCTTCAATCGGGGGGTGGCGGGTTTTGGGCGATGATCGAACGCAAAGTGCCGGGCATTAAGGCCCGGCATTTTGGGTTATGACTTGGGCGGATCGAAGTGGGTCCAGGGCACCGCCGGCAAGTAATGCTGTGCGGCAATGATTACCGCCACCATCACCGCCAGGAACGCGGCTTGTAGCGGGCTCCAGAACGCCCAGTGCAAACCGTTCAGCCACGGGTAGCCTTGGCTGAATTTATGGCTGATGTGGCCGATGCGTTTTTTGTGCAGCAGGTTGATTGCCAGTGCACCGGCATAGGTGACCATGCCCAGCACTCCCAGCATCAGCCCGCAGGTCACCAGCATGAGCGCCTGGGGCACGCCGTGGCGGATCACCAGCCAATACTTGTTGGGGTTCAGGCGTTTGGGGATCAGGTACTGGCTCAGCCACAGGTCGGGTACCCGGTAGTTTGAGCTCATGCTGGCCCAGAACTGGGTAACGCGAAACGCCACGCCAGCGGGGACGAACGCCATCAGCATGAACAGAAGGGTCGACTGCATGTCGAGCTTTGCGGTCGTATTGAGTAGGCTCAAGCCGATGCCCAGCGCGAACACCCCCCACACGCGAATGAACACCTGGGTGTAGATCGGTCGCGGGACAAATTTGCGCCAGAAAAACGCATCGCTTTGCGGGAGGCGTTCAAGCAGCTGCGGGTAGCGCCAGGTCAAGACTTCGCCAAGGTGCTGGCAAGCGCTCCACTCGTTTTGGCCAAAGCCGTCGATCATGCGCTTTTGCTGGCTGGCCGACATCGGCGTGAGCAACAGGCGCGCGGCCTGGGCATCGGCAGGCGGATGACGGGTCTCTTGGGCCTTGTCTTGCAGGTTGGCGAAAAAGCTTTCCTGCTCGCAGCGCGATACCAGTTCGCGCCACATCCAGGCCGGTTCCGGGAACACGCCTTTCTGGTCGTCCCAGCCGAAGGCGTTGCACACGCGCTCGAACAGCGGCACGCTCCAGGTGGTTTCGTGAAGCAGTTGCAGCACCATACGCTGCCACTGCTGCTGCAGGTCGAATACCCGCAGCCAGGGTTGGTTGCTGTACTGCGTCAACTGGCTGATGAACTCACGCTCGGCCTTTTGCTCCAGCAGGTCCTGCAAGGTTTGGCGGTAGACCTGCAGCAACTCGCCGCTCAGTGTGTCGTGCTGCCAAGGGGTCATGGCGACCTGTTGCCAGGGCGTCAGCCATTCCAGGTGCTGTACGGCCCAACGGGCAATGTCAGCACGCTCTTGCGGGTGATCGAAACAATGGCGCAACAGGCCCGCCTGGAAGGCGTCGGTGCAGTCCTGTTGGATGGCCTGGCCCCAGCGTTCCTGGAAGTTGTCGGCAGTGAGCCCACTGAGCAGGGCTTGTGCAGGGTTGGCCTTGGGCGCTTCGACAGCAGCCGGGTGCAGGGCGCTTACGTCCATCAACTCGGCGAGGTCGTTGAGGTTGCCATAGGCCTGTTCGGCCACGGGGGCTTGAACGGTGGTGGTCTCGTCTTCTTCCCAGTCGGCCCGCCAGCGTGAATAGGCCAGCGCTTCTTCATAGGCTTCGCGCAGGCGCTGGAAGCCTTCGGCGTCGTCGTCCGGGCGGCAGCTTTTGAGCAGTCGCGCGTAGGTGCGCTTGATCGTGCGCTCGTCCGCGTCTTCCGGCAGTTGCAGTACGGTCCAGCAATCCATGTGGTTTTCCCTTAGCGCCAGAACCCGTTGTCGAGCTGCTCAAGTTGACGGGTCAATTCGCTGCGGGCGTCGCGGATGCGGCGTTCGTCCTGGGTGTCGAGTACCTGCTGGAACTGCCCGGCCCAGTGGCCAAGTTGCTCGCGCAGTTCGCCCAGGCTTTCCTGGTAGAGCCGTTCGAGGCGCGCGGTGAGCACGGTATTGACCTGCTGGTCGCGGGGGTGAACCTTCAATTGGGCCAGGGCTTGCAGGCGTTGCTGGATCTCGTCCGGGCTGAGCACTCCGGGGTTGTTCTCGATCACCAGCGAATGTTGCTCGCCGGTCAGCGGGATACTCACCTGGGCTTCCAGCAGGCCGTTGTTGTCGTAGGTAAAGCGCACATCCAGCGAGACTTCACCGGCCTTGCGCTTGGGCACGGCGATGTCCAGTTGGCCCAGTTCGATGTTGTCTCTGACCAGGCGGCTTTCGCCTTGGTAGATCTTGAGCAGCACCTGGCTCTGATTGTCGTGCAGGGTGACCACGCTCTTGACCCGGCTGACCGGCACGCTGCTGTTGCGTTCGATCAACGGCAGGTAGTGGCCGCTTTCGATATGGCCGCCGTACTGGTTAGAGGTTTCGATGCCCAGGGTGTAGGGGCACACGTCGGTCAGCACCACTTCTTCCAGCGCCGCCGAACGGGCCTTGAGCGCGGCCTGGATCGCGGCGCCATGAGCAACCACCTGGTCCGGGTCGAGGCTGATGGACGGGAAGCGGCCGAACAAACCGGCGGCCAGTTTACGCACCAGCGGCATGCGCGTGGTGCCGCCCACCAGCAGGATTTCATCCAGGTCGCCGACGCGAATCCGCGCATCGCGCAGGGCGCGTTCGATGGGCGCGCGCAGGCGTTCGAGCAGTGGGGTGTAGAGCTTGGCCAGTTCCTGCTGGGTGATGGTTTTGACCCATTGCTGGCCGTCCACCCGCAGGGCGAACTCGGCACTGTCGTCCTGGCCCAGGGCCTTGCGCACGCGCTCGGCTTCGCGGCGCAGGGCTTGCAGCACGCTGCTGGTGGGCGGGAAGCCCTCGGCATTGCGCTGGCTGTCGACGAAGTGTTCCAGCAGCAGGGTGTCGAAGTCTTCGCCGCCGAGGAAGTTGTCGCCGGCGCTGGCGCGAACTTCCATCACCCCGTCGAACAGCTCGATGATCGACACGTCGAAGGTGCCGCCACCGAGGTCGAACACCAGGAACGAGGTTTCTTTATCACGCTGATGCAGGCCGTAGGCGAGGGCGGCAGCGGTGGGTTCGTTGATCAGTTTGTCGACATTGAGCCCGGCCAGTTCACCGGCAATGCGCGTGGCCTTGCGTTGGCCGTCGCTGAAATAGGCGGGCACGCTGATCACGGCTTCGGTGACGGTATGGCCGTAGGTGCGTTCGATGTCTTCCTTGAGGCTTTTGAGCACCAGCGCAGAAAGCTCTTCCGGGCGGAAGGACTTATCGCCCAAGCGCACTTCGGTGGCGCTGCCCATGTAGCGCTTGAACAGCGAGGTGGTCAGGTGCGGGTGGGTGTGCAGGCGCTCCTTGGCGGCCTGGCCGACCAGGATGCGGCCTTGGTCATCCAGGCCAACCACGCTTGGGGTCAGCAACTGCCCAAGGGCATTGGGCACTAATTCGGCGGCATCACCGCGCCAGACGGCTGCGAGACTGTTGGTGGTCCCCAGGTCGATTCCTACGATCATTACGACAAGCTCCCTCTAAGGTCTGTAAGAATCTGTGACCAATTTTATCCTGAAAGGTTGAGCCAAATGCAAGGCGACAGGTTTATAGCGGGGCTTATCACAGATCCAATGTGGGAGGGGGCTTGCTCCCGATGGCAGTGTGTCAGCTAACGATGTGCTTACTGATACTCCGCCATCGGGAGCAAGCCCCCTCCCACATTTGGTCAGCAGTGTTCAGGAAATAGGGCACAAAAAAACCGCTTCCGGTGAGGGAAGCGGTTTTAGTTATCACGACACTGCTTTTTACAACAGCATCAGAACAACTTCAGCGCCGGTGCTTCTTCTTTCAACGGCTCGTTCTTCGCCGTTTGCTCGCTCCAACCACCGCCGAGGGCCTTGTACAGGTTGACCTCGCTGGTGAGCTGCGCCAGGCGGTCGGTGATCAGCGATTGCTGGGCACTGAACAGTTGGCGCTGGGCGTCGAGGAAGGTCAGGTTGCTGTCCACGCCAATGCGGTAGCGACGCTCGGCCAGGCGGTAGTAATCCTGGTTGGCGGCGACGAAACCACGTTGGGCTTCCAGTTGCTGCTTGTAGGTCTCACGCGCGGCGAGGCCGTCGGAGACTTCCTGGAAGCCGGTCTGGATGGCCTTTTCGTAGGTCGCCACGTTGATCTCTTTCTGGATCTTCGCGTAGTCCAGGCTGGCGCGCAGGCTGCCGGCGTTGAAGATCGGGATGTTGATCTGCGGCGCGAACGACCAGGTGCCGGAGCCGCCTTTGAACAGGCCGCCCAGGTCCGGGCTCAGGGTACCGGCATTGGCCGTCAGGCTGATGCTCGGGAAGAACGCTGCACGTGCGGCACCGATATTGGCGTTGGCCGCCTTGAGGTTGTACTCGGCCTGCATGATGTCGGGACGACGTTGCAGCAGGTCCGACGGCAAGCCGGCGGGTACTTCGCTGAGCAGGTCATCCGACAGTGGCTTGCTGGCGATATTCGCCGGCAGGCCGGTGCCCAGCAGCAGGGTCAGGCTGTTTTCGTCCTGGGCCACCTGGCGGGTGTAGCGCGCGAGGGCGACCCGGGCGTTTTCCACCGAGGTACGCGCCTGGCTGAGGTCGAGGGCCGAGGCCACGCCGACTTCGTTGCTGCGCGAGGTGAGCTTGAAGCTCTGCTCGTACGCGCCCAGGGTGTCCTGGGTGAGCTTGAGCAGTTCTTTGTCGGCCTGCCAGGTCACGTAGGCGGTGGCCACGTTGGCCACCAGGCTGATCTGGGTACTGCGCCGGGCTTCTTCGGTGGCGAAGTATTGTTGCAACGCTTGTTCACTCAGGCTGCGCACGCGACCGAACAGGTCCAGCTCATATGCGCTGATCCCGAGGGTTGCCGAATACGAGCTGGTGATCCCGGCTTCACCGGTCTGCGAAGCACGGGCCGGCACACGCTGGCGGCTGCCGCTGCCCGTGGCCGAGACGGCCGGGAACAGGTCAGCGCGCTGGATGCGGTACTGCGCGGCATAGGCGTCGATGTTCAGGGCCGCGACACGCAGGTCGCGGTTGTTCACCAGCGCAGTCTGGATCAGCTGTTGCAGGGCAGGGTCATGGAAAAACTGCTTCCAGCCCTGCTCGACGGCCGCCTGGCTCGGCGCCTGGTCCGACGAATACGCCGGCCCCTGCGGGAACTGTGCGGCCACCGGCGCCTCAGGGCGCTGATAGTCAGGTATCAGCGAGCAGCCACTGAGCACGAATGCCGTGACGGCCAAGGAAAGGAGCGACTTGCTCATAGGCCAGCCTCTTTAGGAGTTTCAGTAGTGTCAGTCTTTTTACGTTCGCCCGCGGCGGACACGGTTGCAAAGAACAGTGGCACCCAGAAGATCGCCAAGACAGTGGCGGTGATCATACCGCCAATTACGCCAGTACCAATTGCGTGTTGGCTGCCGGAACCGGCGCCGGTGGAGATCGCCAGCGGCAGTACCCCGAGGACGAACGCCATGGAGGTCATGATGATCGGGCGCAGACGCATCCGGGAGGCCTCGATGGCCGACTCGACGATGCCCTTGCCTTGTTCATGCAGCTCCTTGGCGAACTCCACGATAAGAATGGCGTTTTTCGCCGCCAGGCCCACCGTCACCAACAGGCCTACCTGGAAGAACACGTCGTTGGACAGCCCGCGCAGGCTGGTGGCCATCAACGCACCGACCACGCCCAGTGGTACTACCAGCAGTACGGCAATCGGGATCGACCAACTTTCGTACAGGGCCGCCAGGCAGAGGAACACCACCAACAGCGACAGGGCGTACAGCGCAGGTGCCTGGGAGCCCGACAGGCGTTCTTCGTACGACAGGCCGGTCCAGGCATAGCCGACACCCGCCGGCAATTCCTTGGCAATACGTTCGACTTCGGCCATGGCATCACCGGTACTGTAGCCAGGGGCCGGGGTACCGAGGATTTCCATCGCCGCTACACCGTTATAGCGCGAGAGTTTCGGCGAACCGAAGATCCACTTGCCCGAGGAAATGGCCGACATTGGCACCATCTTCCCGGAGTCGCTGCGCACGTACCACTTGTCCAGGTCTTCCGGGGACATACGGCCTGCGGCCTCGCCCTGTACGTACACCTTCTTCACCCGACCACGGTCGATGAAGTCGTTGACGTAGCTGCCACCCAAGGCAATCGCCAGGGTCTGGTTGATGCTCGACAAGGTAATGCCCTGGGCACTGGCCTTCTCGTCGTCGACGGTGAGCTCGTACTGCGGCTCATCGTTCACACCGTTGGGACGTACGCCCGCGAGGATCTTGCTTTGAGCGGCCGCACCCAGGAACTGGTTGCGCGCTTCCATCAGCTTCTCGTGGCCGACGCCGCCCTGGTCTTGCAGGAACACGTCGAAACCGGTGGCGTTACCCAATTCCAGAACCGAAGGCGGCACGATGGCAAATACCATGGCGTCCTTGAAGGCCCCGAAGAAGTAACCCTGGGCACGCTTGGCCACTTCGAATACCGACATGCTCGAATCGCGTTCATCCCATGGCTTGAGCATCACGAATGCCAGGCCCGAACTCTGGCCACGGCCGGCGAAGTTGAAGCCGTTGACGGTAAATACCGATTTCACGGCCTTGCCTTCGCCAGGCTCGCCTTCCTTGTCGTTGAGCAGGAAGGCACGCATGTCGTCGATGACTTTTTGCGTACGTTCAGCCGACGAACCGACTGGGGTCTGGACCTGGGCAAAGATCACGCCCTGGTCTTCTTCAGGCAGGAATGCGCTTGGAATACGGGTGAACAGCCAGATCATGCCGACCACGACCAGCAGGTACACGAAGAAGGCAGGAAACTTGTGCTTGATCATGTTGCCCACACCGCGCTCGTAGCTGACAACGCCACGGTCGAAGGTGCGGTTGAACCAGCCGAAGAAACCACGCTTGGGTTGGCCGTGCTTTTCCGGGTCGATCGGCTTGAGCATGGTGGCGCACAAGGCCGGGGTGAAGATCAGGGCAACCAGTACCGACAACGCCATGGCCGAAACGATGGTGATGGAGAACTGTTTGTAGATCACACCGGTGGAGCCGCCGAAGAACGCCATTGGCAGCAATACCGCCGACAGCACCAGGGCGATACCCACCAGGGCGCCCTGGATCTGGCCCATGGATTTGACCGTCGCCTCTTTAGGCGACAGGTGTTCCTCGGCCATCACCCGCTCGACGTTTTCCACCACGACGATGGCGTCGTCCACCAGCAAGCCGATGGCCAGGATCATGCCGAACATGGTCAGGGTGTTGATGGTGAAGCCGAACGCCGCGAGGATCCCGAAGGTACCCAGCAATACCACTGGTACGGTCATGGTGGTGATGATGGTGGCGCGGAAGTTCTGCAGAAACAGGAACATCACCAGGAACACCAGCACGATCGCTTCGACCAGGGTGTGGACCACACCGGAGATCGATTCGGTCACCACTGGGGTGGTGTCATACGGCACCACTGCCTTCATGCCTGGCGGGAAGAACGGTTCCAGGGACGCCACGGTGGCGCGGATGGCCTTGGCGGTGTCCAGGGCGTTGGCGCCCGATGCCAGCTTGATCGCCATACCGGAGGCCGGCTTGCCGTTGAACTGAGCACTGATGCTGTAGTTCTGGCCGCCCAGTTCGATGCGCGCGATGTCACGCAGGCGAACCTGCGAGCCGTCGGCGTTCACTTTCATGAGGATCTTGCCGAACTCTTCGGCGGTTTGCAGACGGGTCTTGCCGATGATGGTGGCGTTCAGCTGGGTGCCGGGCAGGGCAGGCAGGCCGCCCAATTGACCGGTGGCTACCTGGACGTTCTGGGCGGCGATGGCGGTGCTGACGTCGACCGGGGTCAACTGGTAGTTGTTCAGCTTGGCCGGGTCGAGCCAGATACGCATGGCGTACTGCGAACCGAACACCTGGAAGTCACCCACGCCCGCAGTACGCGAGATCGGGTCCTGGATGTTGGACACGATGTAGTTGGACAGGTCGTCCTTGGTCATGCTGCCGTCTTCCGACACCAGACCGATCACCATCAGGAAGTTCTTCACCGACTTGGTCACGCGGATACCCTGCTGCTGCACTTCTTGCGGCAGCAGTGGGGTCGCCAGGTTCAGCTTGTTCTGCACTTGAACCTGGGCGATGTCCGGGTTGGTACCCTGGTTGAACGTCGCGGTGATAGTCATGCTGCCGTCGGAGTTACTGTCCGAGGCGACATAGCGCAGGTTGTCGATACCGTTGAGCTGTTGCTCGATGACCTGCACCACGGTGTCCTGCACGGTTTGTGCAGACGCGCCTGGGTAGGTCACCTGGATGTCGATGGCGGTTGGCGCAATGGCCGGGTATTGGTTGATGGGCAACTTCAGGATCGACAGTGCCCCGACCAGCATGATCACCAGGGCAATTACCCAGGCGAAAATGGGACGGTCGATAAAAAATTTCGACATGGGTTACTCCCCCTGGCCAGCAGCGGCGGCAGGAGCGGGAGCGGAACCTGCAGGCTTGGCGTTGTCGGCGTCCTTGACCTGGACCTCGATGCCCGGCTTGATGAATTGCAGGCCTTCGGTGATCACGCGGTCACCGGCATTCAGGCCTTTTTCCACCAGCCAGTAGGCGCCGGAAGTGCGGTTGGCCACCAGTTGACGCTGCTCGACCTTGTTGTCCTTGTTCACCACCATGGCGGTCGGGATACCTTTGATATCGCGGGTCACGCCTTGCTGGGGTGCCAGGATGGCCTTGCTGTTCACACCGGCTTGCAGCTGGGCGTGGACGAACATGCCAGGCAGCAGGGTGTGGTCAGGGTTGGGGAACACGGCACGCAGGGTCACGGAGCCGGTGGTCTGGTCAACCGAGACTTCGGAGAACTCCAGTTTGCCTTCCTGGCCGTAGTCGCTGCCATCTTCCAGGGTCAGCTTGACCTTGGCGGCATTGGCGCCGGCTTTTTCCAACTGGCCGCTTTCCAGGTCACGGCGCAGCTTCAGCATTTCGGCCGAGGACTGCGTAACGTCGACGTAGATCGGGTCCAGTTGCTGGATCACGGCCATGGAGTCGGTCTGGCCATTGCTGACCAGCGCGCCTTCGGTCACCGAAGAACGGCCGATACGCCCGGAGATCGGCGCGTACACCTTGGTGTAGCGCACGTTGATCTGGGCGGTTTGAACGTTTGCTTCGGCGGTCATGCGGTTGGCGACAGCGGTGTCGTATTCCTGGCGGCTGACGGCCTGTTCATCGACCAACTGCTTGTAGCGGTCGGAGATGGACTTGGTCTGGGTCAGGCTGGCCTGTGCGCTTTTAAGGGTGGCGTCATACACCGACGGGTCGATCTGGTAGAGCTGTTGCCCTTCCTTCACGTCGCCGCCTTCCTTGAACAGGCGCTTGAGAATGATGCCGTTGACCTGAGGACGCACTTCCGCGATGCGAAAGGCCGTGGTGCGGCCTGGCAATTCGGAGGTCAGGGTAAAGGCTTGAGGTTGAATGGTGACCACGCCGACCTGAGGGGTTTGAGCGGGCGGAGCCGCTTCTTCCTTTTTACATCCGCTGAGCAGCGATGCCAGGGCGACGGCAGTGACCAGAGCGGTAACAGCTGGCTTAAGTTGCATGAAGATCCTCGGGTCAGGCGCGCAGGGTGCGCACAAGAAGGGTGGAAGGTTTAAAAAATAAACGGCATGTAGATAAGTAGCTTGCTACGCAATATACTTACGTTCATGGTTGTTTGTAAACTCTTGACAGGTTTCGCGAAATGTTGACAAAGCAACGTCCGAAGCCTCGATTCCATTACGTTCGGCACCCATGACGGTGTCGTCCCACAAAATATTCAGATGATCGTCTACCGCTGTTAATTCTGCGTTAACGGTAGTCTCTAGAGTCCTGATTGAGGTTTTACTGCCATGGTTCGTCGCACCAAAGAGGAAGCTCAGGAAACGCGCAGCCAAATTCTCGACGCCGCCGAGCAGGCCTTTTATGAGCGCGGCGTGGCGCGTACCACGCTGGCGGACATCGCCGCGCTGGCCGGCGTGACGCGGGGCGCCATTTACTGGCATTTCAGTAACAAGTCCGACCTGCTCCAGGCATTGCTCGACACCCTGCATGAGCCGCTGGACGATCTGGCGCGCGCCAGTGAAAGCGAGGATGAACTCGACCCGCTGGGCTGCATGCGCAAGCTGCTGATTCGTTTGTTCCATCAAGTGGCCCTTGACCCGAAAACCCGGCGAATCAATGAGATTTTGTTTCATAAGTGCGAGTTCACCGATGAAATGTGCGACATGCGTCGCCAACGCCAGACCCATACGCTGGAATGCAACCTGCGCATCGGCCTGACACTGCGCAACGCGGTTCATCGCGGGCAACTTCCGGAAAACCTCGACACTTCACGTGCCGCAGTGTGCATTCATGCCTACATCAACGGGCTGGTGGGCCAATGGCTGCTAATACCCGACAGCTTCCAGTTGCACCAGCAAGCGCAGTGTTGGGTTGATGCAGGGCTGGACATGCTGCGCCTGAGCCCTAGCCTGCGCAATTAACACAAAATGCGTAATTGCATCAGGTTGTGTCAACAGTTAAGCCTAAGGAGGGTCAATCGTCCTTCCGGCTTATTTGTGGGGTGACTTTATATACTGGCGAGTGGCCGGTTGATAGGTAGCCGGCTAAGTATTTTGTAGGGGTTTTGTTGCAGGGGTGTGAAGGAGTGTTGCTCTTCTGGTCTGCACAGATCCAAATGTGGGAGGGGGCTTGCTCCCGATAGCGGTGTGTCAGTCAATACATGTGCTGACTGAACCACCGCTATCGGGAGCAAGCCCCCTCCCACATTGGATCACTGTACTACTTCAGATAGGCGATCAGATCGCCAAAGTTGGATAGTCGATGTAACCCACCGGCCCCCTGCTATAGAACGTATCCGGACGCGGCTCATTCAGAGGCGCATCCGCCTTCAAGCGCGCCGGCAGATCCGGGTTGGCAATAAACGGCACACCCCAGGCCACTGCATCCGCTTTACCGCCAGCCAGCCACGCATTGGCGCTGTCTTTGGTAAAGCGCTCGTTGGCGATGTACACGCCCCCGAAGGCTTTCTTCAATTGCGGGCCCAGGCTGTCAGCGCCTTCCTTCTCACGGGAGCAGATAAACGCAATGCCACGCTTGCCCAGTTCGCTGGCCACGTAGGTAAAAGTCTCAGCCAGGTTGTCGTCGCCCATGTCGTGGGAGTCGGCACGCGGTGCCAAATGCACACCCACACGGCCCGCGCCCCAGATTTCGATGGCCGCGTCGGTCACTTCCAACAGCAGGCGCGCACGGTTTTCCAGGGAGCCGCCGTAGTTGTCGGTGCGCTTGTTGGTGCTGCTCTGCAGGAACTGGTCGAGCAGGTAGCCGTTGGCGCCGTGGATTTCCACACCGTCAAAACCTGCTGCCTTGGCATTCTCGGCACCGGTGCGGTAGGCGTCGATGATGTCGGCGATTTCAGCGGTTTCCAGGGCGCGCGGGGTGGGGAAGTCGGCGAGTGGGCGCACCAGGCTGACGTGGCCTTTAGGCTGGATCGCACTCGGCGCCACCGGCGTTTCGCCGTTCAGGTAGGACTCATGGGAAATACGGCCCACGTGCCACAGTTGCAAGAAGATCTTGCCGCCCGCGCCGTGAATCGCCTTGGTCACGTTGGCCCAGCCGCGCACCTGGTCGTTGGACCAGATGCCCGGAGTGTCTGGGTAGCCCACGCCCAGCGGCGTCACCGAGGTGGCTTCGCTGAGGATCAGCCCGGCGGAAGCGCGTTGCACGTAGTACTCGGCCATCAGCGCGTTGGGGACGCGGCCTGCATCAGCGCGGCAGCGGGTCAGCGGCGCCATGATGATGCGGTTCGACAGTTCCAGGTCGCCCAGTTTGATCGGATCGAAAATAGTCGTCATGGGAAAACACCTTTGTCTTTGGAAGTGGATCAGTTGGTCGCAGGGGCCAGGTCGGCGTCACCGCCCTGACGGAAAGTAATCAGGGTCACCAGCAGCGCCAGGATCGCCAGGGCACCTGCCGCCAGCGGCACGCTGGTCAGGCCGAAACCGTGGGCAATCACCGTGCCGCCAACCCAGGCACCGAGGGCGTTGCCGATGTTGAAAGCGCCGATGTTCAGGGTGGACACCAGGTTCGGTGCTGCCTTGCCGAACGTCACCACGTTGATCTGCAACGCAGGCACGGCGGCAAATGCAGCAGTGGCCCACAGGAACAGGGTGATTTCGGTCGGGATCAGGGCAACGCTGGTCCAACTGAGCACGGTGGAAATCACCGCCATGCTGATAAATACGCCAATCAAGGTAGCGGCCAGGCGTTTGTCCGCCAGCTTGCCGCCGATGATGTTGCCCAGGGTCAGGCCCAGGCCGATCAGCAGCAGGGTCCAGGTCACGCCTTGTGGCGACACGCCGGTGACATCGCCCAGCAGCGGCGCAACGTAAGTGAAGAGGGTGAACATCGACGCGGAGAACAAGGCGGTCATGGTCAACGACAACCAGATGCCAGCCCCCTTGAGCGCAGCCAGTTCGGCACGCATGTCGAGTTTTTCTTCATCACGCTTGGCCGGCAGGAAGCGGATAAGCCCGATCAGCGCCACCACACCAATGACCGTCACGGCCCAGAAGGTCGAACGCCACCCGGCGGCCTGGCCCAATGCGGTGCCCAGTGGCACGCCGAGCACGTTGGCCAGGGTCAGGCCGGTGAACATCAAGGCCACGGCCGACGCACGCTTGTTGGCGGGCACCAGGTTGGCCGCCACGACAGAACCAATCCCAAAGAACGCACCGTGGCAAAGCGCAGTGACCACACGGGCAAACATCAGCACGTTGTAGTCGCTGGCCAGGGCACAGAGCAGGTTGCCGACAATAAAGATGCCCATCAACGCTACCAGGGCGGCCTTGCGTGGCAGCTTGGCGGTGGCCAGTGCCATGAAGGGCGCGCCGATGGCCACGCCCAGGGCGTAGCCAGTCACCAGCCAACCGGCGCCAGGGATCGACACGCCCAGGTCCGCCGCCACATCGGGCAACAGGCCCATGATGACGAACTCGGTGGTGCCGATGGCGAAGGCGCTGAGGGCCAGTATGAGTAGCGAGAGGGGCATTGGGGTTTCCTTTACAGCGGTGCGCTGAGTTCGGTTATGAGCGCATCGAGGAACGCTTGGATGGTTTCCTCGTTGCGTTTGAAAAAGTGCCACTGCCCGGCCTTCTGGCTGCTGATCAAACCCGCCCGCTGCAACGTGGCCAAGTGGGCCGACACGGTCGACTGGGACAAGCCGCAGCGCTGGTCGATCTGCCCGGCACAGATGCCGTATTCGTGGTTGTGCAGTTGCTCGGGGAATTGCACTTTCGGGTCTTTGAGCCAGTTGAGGATGTCTCGCCGGACTGGGTGCGCCAGGGCTTTTATTATTTCGTCGAGGTCGATGGACATGGCAGGTGCTCAGTGTCGTGAAGTGTTATATCGCGATGAGGCGAACCTTAAATCGTTATATCCCGATATACCAATATGAATTTGATCTGAGTCCAGGCCAAATCGGTATATCGGGTTATAACGATACGTTGACGGCAGTGGTAGACTGCGCGCCATGAATTATCTCGCACATCTGCACCTGGGCGGCCAACTTCCTGCGCAACTGCTGGGCAGCCTCTATGGCGATTTCGTCAAAGGCCGCCTGCAAGGCCAGTACAGCCCGCAAATCGAGGCGGCGATCCAGTTGCATCGCGCCATCGACCGCTACACCGACAGCCACCCGTTGGTGGGGGAGGCGTTGTCGCGCTTCAGCCTCACCCGCAGGCGCTATGCCGGGATCGTCCTGGATGTGTTTTTCGACCACTGCCTGGCGCGGGATTGGGCGTTGTATGCCGACCTGCCCTTGGAGCGCTTTACCTCCCAGGTGTACCGCGTGCTGGCGGCAGAGCCGCAGTTGCCGGGGCGACTGGCGCAGATCGCGCCCTGGATGGCGGCGGATGACTGGCTGGGGTCTTACCGCGAATTTGCGGTGATGGAGCAGGTGTTGCGGGGGATTTCGCGGCGGTTGACCCAACCGCAGGAGTTGGGGTTTGCGATGCAGGAGTTGCGGGAGTTGTATGAGCCGTTGAGTGAAGACTTCCGAATCTTCTACCCCGAACTGCAAGCCTTTGCCCAAACCCAACTGATTACTGAGGTCTAAATGTGGGAGGGGGCTTGCTCCCGATGGCAGTGGTTCAGTCAATGTATGCAGTGACTGACACTCTGCTATCGGGAGCAAGCCCCCTCCCACATTTAGACCCCACATTTAGTGGGTTCTGTGTTCACTTGAGCTCAGGCAGCGAACGCAGGGCGAGCATCCACCTGATCAGCCTCCGGCACCGGCCCAAACAACGCCTTCTGCACCGCCTGCTGCGCCTGATGCGCCAGTGCCGCACGTTCCTGCCCGGCGCAGGCAATCGGCTTGAGCACATGAATCTCCACATCGCCCTGGTCATTGGCAAACAGGCGCATCAGGTGCGAGAGCAAATCATCATCGCCAATAAACGGTGCCAGCGGGTCGACCTGGCCATCGCGCAGGTACCGGATCGCCACCGGCTGCAACGCCACCTGCGCATCAATCGCACTGGCCAGCAAACGCCCGTGGAAGGTGCGCAGGCTGCGGCCATCGGTGGTGGTGCCTTCGGGGAACATCAGCAACGGATGCTGTTGTTCCAGGTGGCGGGTCATCTGTTTGCGGATCAACTGGCTGTCGCCTGAACCACGGCGAATAAACAAACTGCCAGCCTTGGCCGCCAACCAGCCAGCCACCGGCCAGGTGCGCACTTCGGCCTTGGACAAAAACGACATTGGCGCCACCGCACCCAGCAATGGAATATCGGTCCAGGAGACGTGGTTGCTCACCCACAACATCGGTTGCGTCGGCAATTCGCCGTGTACGGTCACGCGAAAGGGCAGGGCATGGGTCAGCCGCGCCATGAAAAACCGCGACCAGCGCTGGCGCCGTACCATGGAGTTGGCGATGCCCAGGCGCTCGAACAGCCCAAATACGCTGGCCATGCTCAGCCCCAGCGCCACCACCCCCAGCACGCGGGCAATGCGCCCGTACACCCGCAGGCGGCTCATCACATTGCAGCCTTGAAGTGGCGGGCATAGCGCGGGCAGAGGTTGTCGCGCTTGAGCAGGATAAACACGTCGGCCACCTGGAAATCTTCATCCCAGCACGGCTCGCCGCAAATCTTCGCACCCAGGCGCATGTAGGCCTTGAGCAGCGGCGGCATCTCGGCGATGACGTTGGACGGCAGGTCCAGCGCCGGCAACGGTTTTTTCGGTTCGGCGCGCAGGTGTTCATTGCACAGGTAGCGTTCGCGCAGGCGCTGCATGATCGCATGGGCCTGGATGCCGCCGTCGTGCATCGGGATGCTCGCGCACCCCATCAGGTAGCTGTAGCCGCCCTGGTTGAGCACTTCAGCCAACTCACCCCACAGCACGGCGATGGTGCCGCCGTTGCGGTAGGCGGGGTCGACGCAGGTGCGGCCGATCTCCAGGATCGGGCCTTGCAGGTGGAGCAGGCCATGCAGGCTGAATTCTTCTTCACTGTAGAAGCGGCCCAAGGTGCTGGCGGCTGCGTGGTCGAGCAAGCGGGTGGTGGCTACCAGGCGACCGGTATTCAAGTCCCGCACACCGATGTGGCTGCAGTGAACATCATAGTCATCCATGTCCAGACCCAGCTCCGCGCCTTTCAGCTTGGCGTTGAACTCGCCGCTGAACACGTTGAACCGCAGGGCCTGGGCTTCCTGCAACGCCTGTGCACCAACCAGGCGTTCGGCTTGCAGACGGCGTTCATTGCCGGTGTCGCTGATGCGGGCGATCTGAGTCATGGCGAGTCTCCGAGTGCCGGCCACGATTTCGGCCGGTCGACTTTGTTGTCCAAACTCAGGCTAGGCAGGCCCGGTGTCATCTCCATGAAGTTATGGTGACGCTTGGATGACAGCCCCTTTGTCGCAAATCTGTCATCGCCCTGGGCTAGGCTCGCGGGCTTGAATGCCCCGTTGAGTTTGCGTCCATGGTCAGAGGCTTGTTGTGTGTTGCCCTGCTGTTCGTCACCGTTAACGCCCACGCCGAAGCCTGGCCCGACAAAGCCTGGCCAGACAAGGAGTGGGCCAAGGGCACGCAGATCGAAGGCCCAGCTGTCGATGCCCTGAATGCCTACGCTTTCCCACCGCGTGATGACACCACTCGCGAAGGTGTCCGTACCGATGCGCTGCTGGTGATCCAGGGCGGCCAGATCATCTACGAGCGCTACGCCGAGCCCACCACCGCCAGCACCCCGCACCTGACCTGGTCCATCAGCAAAAGCCTGATGGCCACGGTGCTGGGCGTGGCCTATGGGGAAAACCGCTTCAAGCTCACCGACCCCGTCGCTCGGTTTTACCCGCCGATGAAACAGCACCCGAAGGTGACGATGGCCGACTTGCTGCACTGGGCCTCGGGGCTCGACTGGCAGGAAGACTACGAGTACGCCCCGCTCAAATCCTCAGTGGTGGCCATGCTTTACACCCGTGGCCATAGCGACATGGCCGAGTTCGCGGCGGATACCCAAGCCGCCCGCGCACCGGGCCAGGCCTTTCGCTACTCCAGTGGCGACAGCAATATCCTCTCCGCCGCGCTCAAAGGCATGCTCGGCCACAAGGCTTACATGAGCTATCCGTGGGACGCACTGTTCAAACCGCTGGGCATTCGCACCGCCACCTGGGAAACCGATGCCGATGAAACTTTCGTCGCCTCGTCCTATGCCTACCTCACGGCTCGTGATCTGGCGCGGGTCGGCCTGTTGATGGCGCGGGAAGGGCGTTGGGGTGATCAGCAGGTTGTGCCCAAGGACTGGGTCGCCTTCAACCGGCAGCCTTTCGCCCACTACCAGGCGGGCCAGGATGAAGCCGTACCGGGCGGCCAGTGGTGGCTCAACCAGGGTGAGCCGCGCCCCTGGCCCGATGCGCCTGCCGACACCTTCGCTGCCCTCGGGCATTGGGGGCAGGCGCTGTATGTGTTGCCCGCCGAGCGCCTGGTGATCGTGCGTTATGGCGACGACCGCGATGGCCGCTATCGCCATAACGAACTGCTCAAGCGCGTGCTTGCGGCGGTGCAGCCATGATCCGTCGTCGGCCGTTTACCAGCGTGTTTCTTTTATTGTTGCTCGCCCTTGCGGGTTGGGTCTGGCATGAGCGCGTCAACCTGCAAGCCTTCCCCGATATCATCGCGGCCTACACCGCGAAGGAATATTGCTCGTGCCGCTACGTAGCGAATAACCCTGCTGACTATTGCCGGGGTTATGTGAAGCAATACGTGGCCACCAGTGCGTTCAGCGATAACCCCGAGCGCAGCGAAGTCACCGCCAGCGGGTTGGGGCGCACCCACACTGCCCGCTGGTTCGGCGACCGCCAGGGCTGTCGCCTGCTGCCCTGAGGTTCCACCCAGTGGAACCACCTTTGATTGTCCTTGCGCTCACATCGCGGTTAGCTGGCGCTGTGCAGCAAACACGAACGGGAACACCCGCCTGTGAGGAGAATCACCATGCGCCCACACCAGCACATCCTGGATTGGCTCAGCGACGTTGCCGGCGACTTGCACGCCGTGCGTCACGATATCCACGCCCACCCTGAACTCGGCTTCGAAGAAAACCGTACCTCAGCGCTCGTTGCTAAATCCCTGGAAAGCTGGGGTTATGAGGTGCACACCGGCATCGGTAAGACTGGCGTAGTCGGCGTACTGCGCAACGGCAGCAGCCCACGCACCCTGGGTATCCGCGCCGATATGGACGCCTTGCCCATCATCGAAAACACCGGCGCTTCCTACACCAGCCAGCACGCCGGTTGCATGCATGCCTGCGGGCATGACGGCCACACCACGATGCTGCTGGGCGCGGCGCGATACCTGGCGGCCACGCGGCAATTTGACGGCACCCTGAACCTGATCTTCCAGCCCGCCGAAGAAGGCCAGGGCGGCGCCGAAGCTATGCTCGCCGACGGTTTGCTGGAGCGCTTCCCCTGCGACGGCCTGTTCGGCATGCACAATATGCCGGGCCTTCCCGCCGGGCACCTGGGCTTGCGAGTGGGGCCGATGATGGCGTCCCAGGACTTGCTCACGGTGACGTTGGAAGGTGTCGGCGGCCACGGCTCCATGCCCCATCTGACGGTGGACCCGCTGGTGGCGGCGGCGAGCATGGTCATGGCGTTGCAGACGGTGGTAGCTCGCAATATCGACACCCAGGAAGCGGCTGTTGTGACCGTCGGTGCCTTGCAAGCGGGGCAGGCTGCCAATGTGATCCCCCAACAAGCGCTGCTGCGGTTGAGCCTGCGCGCGCTCAACCCCAAGGTGCGCGAGCAGATGCTGGAGCGGGTGTTCGCGATCATTCGCACCCAGGCCGACAGCTTCGGCTGCACCGTGCAGATCGAACACCGCCCGGCCTACCCGGTGCTGGTCAACCACCCGGCCGAAACCGAATTCGCCCGCCAAGTCGGCGTGGCCTTGCTCGGCGCCGACGCGGTGGACGGCAACACCCGCACGCTGATGGGCAGCGAAGACTTTGCCTGGATGCTGCAACGCTGCCCTGGCAGCTACCTGTTCATCGGCAATGGCGTGTCGCGGCCGATGGTGCACAACCCCGCCTACGACTTTAACGACGACATCCTGCTGACCGGTGCCGCCTACTGGGGCGCGCTGGCCGAGAGCTGGTTGTAGGAGCGAGCTTGCTCGCGAAGGTCGTTAACGATAACGCAGCGTTTTCTGAGTGCCCGAGTCGCCTGTTCGTTTTTCGCGAGCAAGCTCGCTCCTACAAACTGAATGGAGTGTTCCTCATGCAGACTTCAAAACCAGGCGCATCCCGCACCCGCCAGGTAGTGGCGGCCGTGATCGGCAATGCGCTGGAATGGTATGACTTCATTGTTTACGGCTTTCTGGCCAGCATCATTGCCCGGCAGTTTTTCCCCTCGGACGACGAATACGCCTCGCTGCTGATGGCCTTGGCGACTTTTGGCGTGGGCTTTTTCATGCGCCCGGTGGGCGGCATCCTGCTGGGGATGTATTCCGATCGCAAAGGCCGCAAGGCCGCGATGCAGCTGATTATCCGGCTGATGACCGTGTCTATCGCACTGATCGCCTTTGCCCCCAATTACGCCGCCATCGGCATGGGTGCGCCGATGCTGATCGTGGTGGCGCGCATGCTCCAGGGCTTTGCCACCGGCGGTGAGTACGCGAGCGCCACGGCGTTTCTGGTGGAAAGTGCGCCGGCCCATCGCAAGGGGTTGTATGGCTCCTGGCAGTTGGTGGGGCAGTGCCTGGCAGTGTTTGGCGGCGCGGCGATGGTGGCGATGGTCACTCACTTCTTTTCGCCCCAAACCCTCGACCTATGGGGCTGGCGCCTGCCGTTTGTGTTCGGTTTGCTGATCGGTCCGGTAGGGCTGTGGATTCGCCGGCACATGGAAGACCCGGAAGAATTCATCGAGGCACGCAAGCAGGCGACCGGCCCGGCGCCGAGCCTGATGCAGGTAGTGCGCGAGCATCGACGCAGCATCCTGGTGTCGATGGGTCTGGCCTGCGGCGCGACGGTGTCGTTCTACGTGGTGCTGGTGAATATGCCGACCTTCGCCCACAAAAACCTCGGCCTGCCGCTGGACCAGGTGTTGATGGTGCAGATGTTCGCAGTGGCGCTGATGACTGTGGTCATTCCCCTGTCGGGCCTGCTGTCGGATCGCCTGGGGCGGCGCCCGGTATTGATGGCGTTCACCTTGGCGTTTTTCGTGATGGTCTACCCGTTGTATGTGTGGGTGGCCGCCGCACCCTCCATTGAGCGTCTGTTGGTGATGCAGGTGATGTTGTGCACCGCTATCGGCGGTTTTTTCGGCCCGGCACCCACCGCGTTGGCCGAGCAGTTTCCCATCGAGGTGCGCTCGACGGGCGTGTCGGTGGCCTATAACGTGGCGGTCATGGTGTTTGGTGGCTTTGCGCCGTTGATCGTGACCTGGCTGAGCAAGGTGCTGGGCACGCCGGTGGCGCCGTCGTTCTACGTACTGTTTGCTTGCGTACTGACCCTGCTGGGCACTTACTGCATGCAGGAGGCGCCACGGGCCAAGAAACCGCTGCCGTTTTCCAGAGAGGTGAAGCCTTGAGTATTGTTGATTGGGATGCCACCGAGTTGTCGCGGGCGATCCATGCGCGCGAGGTGTCGTGCGAAGAGGTGATGCAGGCGTACCTGGCGCAGATCCAGCGTTTTAACCCGGATGTGAAGGCGCTGGTGTCACTGCGCGATGCCGATGACGTGCTGGCCGAGGCGCGAGCCTGTGATCGTGAGTTGCAGCAGGGCCAGTCACGCGGCTGGATGCACGGCATGCCCCAGGCGATCAAGGACCTGGCGGCCACCAAGGGGTTGCGCACCACGCTGGGTTCGCCCTTGTTCGCCGAGCATGTGCCCAGCGAAGACGCCATCAGCGTGGCGCGGGTGCGGGCCAGTGGCGCGATCATTATCGGCAAGACCAACGTGCCGGAGTTCGGCCTGGGCTCGCAAACCTACAACACCCTGTTCGGCACCACGGGCAACGCCTATGACCCAAGCCTGGTCGCGGGCGGCAGCAGCGGCGGGGCGGCGGTGGCCCTTGCGCTGCGCATGCTGCCGGTGGCCGACGGCAGCGATATGATGGGCTCGTTGCGTAACCCGGCAGCCTTCAACAATGTGTTCGGCCTGCGCCCGTCCCAGGGCCGGGTGCCGTATGGGCCCACGCCGGAGCTGTTCGTGCAGCAGCTGGGTACCGAAGGCCCGATGGGCCGCAGCGTGACAGATGTGGCGCGCTTGCTGAGTATCCAGGCCGGTTACGACCCTCGGGTGCCGTTGTCCTCCAAGGAGGATCCGGCGGTTTTCGGCGAACCTTTGCAACGTGACTTCAAAGGTGTACGCCTGGGCTGGCTGGGCGACTACAACGGCTACCTGTCGATGGACGACGGTGTGCTTAGCCTGTGCGAAGCGTCCCTCGGCGATTTCGCCGCGCTGGGGTGTGAAGTGGAAAGCTGCCAGCCGGACTTTTCCATGGCCCGCCTGTGGCGCAGTTGGCTGGTGCATCGCCATTGGCTGGTGCATGGCAACCTCGGCGCGGCCTACGCCAACCCGCACAAACGCACGCTGCTCAAGCCCGAAGCGCAATGGGAAGTGGAGGGCGGCCTGGGCTTGAGCGCGCAGCAGGTGTA
The DNA here is from genome assembly GCF_004682055.1 of Pseudomonas kairouanensis. GTDB lineage: Bacteria > Pseudomonadota > Gammaproteobacteria > Pseudomonadales > Pseudomonadaceae > Aquipseudomonas > Aquipseudomonas kairouanensis. The sequence continues at coordinate 156,461 of NZ_QUZU01000003.1, forward strand.
CCAAGCCTCGGTAGACCGCAGCGAGTGGTATCGCGCCCTGGCCAAATTGTTCGAACGTTACGATTATTTGCTGTTGCCCACCGCTCAAGTGTTCCCTTTCGATGCACAGCAGGCGTGGCCGCGCCTTGTCGGTGGGCGCGAAATGGACACTTACCACCGCTGGATGGAAGTGGTGATCGGCCCGACGTTGGCCGGCCTGCCCAGCATGAGCGTGCCGGTGGGATTCAACCCCCAAGGTTTGCCCATGGGGGTGCAGATCATCGGCCCGGCCCAGGCGGATCGGGCGGTGCTGCAACTGGCCTACGCCCATGAACAACTGACGCGCTGGGTGCAACGTCGACCGCCGGCGTGCCTTGAATCGACCGGTTGAAGCGCAACCGGGCCTGTATCTTGCTGTGAAAAATGATCATCCACCGGCATCAGGGAGATCGAACATGGCCGATACAGGCACCGTACGCTCGGTTGAACGTGCACTGGCAATCGTCGAATTGCTGGGCGAGCACCAGGCCCTGGGGCTGGAGGAGTTGCATTACCTCACGGGGTTGCCCAAGGCCACCGTGTCACGCATGTTGCTGACCCTGCAGGACCAAGGCTGGGTTTACCGCGGCCTCAGCGACCGGCGTTACCGCCTGCGCGCCCAGCGCCTGTTCGGCGATACCCAACAACGCTTCAAGCGCCAGATGGTGGAAAGCGCCGCGCCCTGGCTGCTGGAACTCAGCGAGCGCACCGGGTTGGTGGTGGACCTGTCCTGCTTTGATGGCGAGCGCCTGGAAGTCATGGAAAGCGCGATCCCTGGCGTGTTGCGCAAGCTGTACCCCAACAACTGCCAGATCGTCGGCCAGCACGCCAGCCTGTTTCATTCGGCGATGGGCAAGGCGTGCCTCACCCAATTGCCTGCCGAAGAGGTGCAGCGCTTGGCCGGACGTGACCGGGTGGCAGCCGATGAGCAATACCGCGCCTGTGAGCAAACCCAGCACCAAGGGTTTGGTCAGCGCACTGAAGGGTACTGGGAGTACCCGGTGCGATTGCCGTTCTTGATTCGCGCCGTGGCGTTGCCGGTGCGGGCCAATGGGCGATTGGTGGGGAGCATGGCGTTGCATTGGCCGATGCATCAGGCGCCCGTGGAGCGGGTGTTGAATTTGCATATGGCCAGTTTGGAACAGGCAGTGGGTGAGGTTCAGCGCACACTGATCTGACAGCCGCCACAGAACAAATGTGGGAGGGGGCTTGCTCCCGATAGCGGTGTATCAGCCAACTAATTTATGACTGAACCACCGCCATCGGGAGCAAGCCCCCTCCCACAAGAGCCCTATTCCACATTGGATTTGCGTCGCTTGTGACAATGCGCTTAAGGTTCGTGCAGGTTTTTCGCCCCACGAGTCTTCAATGTCAATCAAACCCCTGGCCCTCGCCCTGCTGGCCGCCGCTGCCGTGCCCGCCCATGCCGATTGGTACCTGGATAACGAGTCCTCGCGCCTGTCGTTCGTCACCAGCAAGAACACCGAGATCGCCGAGGTCCATCGCTTTTTGGTGTTGCACGGCAAGGTCGACGGCAAAGGCGCTGCACAGGTTGAAGTGGAGCTGGAGTCAGTCAATAGCGGCATCCCGATGCGCGACGAGCGCATGCGCAATCAGTTGTTCGAGATCAAGACCTTCCCCGACGCGCTGATCAACGCGCAAATCAACCTGCAACCCATCAACGATTTGGCCCCTGGCGCGCAGTTGGAGTTGCGCTTACCGCTGAGCGTCACCCTGCATGGCAAGACCCAGACCTACAGCGCCGAACTGCTCGCGACCCGCTTGGATGACCGACGTTTTCAGGTGGTGACCCTGGAACCGCTGGTGTTGCACGCCGAGGATTTTGACTTGATGCCAGGCGTAGCGGCATTGCGCAAGGCGGCCGGCCTGGCCTCCATCAGCTTGTCGGTGCCGGTGGGTGCGGTGCTGATCTTTACGGCGCGCTGACCATGGCTGGCGCAGTGTTCCCGTGGCGCAGCGCCAACCGCTTCGAGTTGTTGATCGACGGTCCGAGTTTTTTCCCACAGATGCTGGTGGACATTGCCCGCGCCGAACGACAAGTCGAGCTTGAGTTGTACCTGGTGGAGGCGGGTGCCTGCGCCGAGGCCATGGTGCAAGCGCTGGTACTGGCCGCCGAACGCGGTGTGCAGGTGCGCTGCCTGTTTGATGACTACGGCAGCCTGGCGTTTACCCTCGGGCTGCGTAAGCGCTTGACCGACGCGGGCGTGGAGTTGCGCTTCTACAATCGCCTGAACTGGCGCCGCTGGATGCGCAACCTATACCGAGACCACCGCAAGCTGTTGCTGATCGATCAAACCGTCGCATTTGTGGGCGGCACTGGCGTTACCGACGAGTTCTGGACGCCGGGCAACGACACGGCCGACTGGCATGAAGTGATGGTGCAAATCAGCGGCCCGCTGGTGCTGGACTGGCAGGCCCTGTTCGATCGCCAATGGCATGCCAACGCTGCCCGCCGGGAGTGGAAGCCCGCTACTCGTTTTGGCCTGGCGCGCTTGCCCAGGATGCCCGCCACCGGGCCTGGCCTGGGGCGCGTCGCTTATGCCGACGCCCGCCAGCACCGCGACATTTTGCAATCGCTGATCCGCGCCCTGAACAGCGGCCAGCAGCGTATCTGGCTGGCCACGCCGTACTTTTTACCCACCTGGGGTGTGCGCCGTGCGTTGCGCCGTGCGGCGGGGCGTGGCGTGGAGGTGAAGTTGCTGCTCACCGGGCCGCGTACCGATCACCCTTCCGTGCGGTACGCCGGGCACCGTTACTACCCGCGCCTGTTGCGCTCGGGGGTGCAGATCTTTGAATACCAGCCGTGTTTCCTGCACCTGAAAATGGTGCTGGTGGACGATTGGGTGAGTGTGGGGTCGTGCAACTTCGATCACTGGAATTTGCGCTTCAACCTGGACGCCAATCTTGAGGCGCTGGACCCGGAATTGACGCGGGCGGTGGCGGGCAGCTTCGAGCGCGATTTTGCCCAGAGCCTGGCGGTAAGCCTGGAGGCCTGGCAGGCGCGGCCGTTGTGGCGAAGGGTGAAGCAGCGGGTGTGGGGGTGGATTGATCGGTTGGTGGTTAACCTGCTGGACCGACGCGGTTAGTTAGAGCTCTGAGGGAAAATGTGGGAGGGGGCTTGCTCCCGATAGCGGTGTATCAGCCAGTAAATGTGTGACTGACACTCCGTTATCGGGAGCAAGCCCCCTCCCACATTTTTTACCTCACCAGGCTTTAGAGCAATTCAAAGGTCTGCTGCTGCACATCCTGGGAATCCAACCCGATCTGTACATTGAACTCACCCGGTTCCGCCGCGAACTTGAGTTGGGTGTTGTAGAACTTCAAGTCTTCTTCGGTGATGGTGAAGTGCAACGTGCGCTCTTCACCCGCCTTGAGCATGACCTTCTGGAAGTTCTTCAACTCTTTGATCGGGCGGATCATCGAGCCGGCCACGTCCTGTATGTACAGCTGCACCACGGTTTCGCCATCGACCTTGCCGGTGTTGGTCACGGTGACGCTGGCGTCGAGCTTGCCGCTCTTGTTCAGGGTGGTGGACGACAGCGCCATGTCCGACAGGCTGAAGGTGGTGTAGCTCAGGCCATAGCCGAACGGGAACAGGGGACCTGTGGTGTCATCGAAATACTGCGAGGTGTAGTTGCCCGGTTTGCCGGGGGTAAACGGTCGGCCAACGGTCAGGTGGTTGTAGTAGGTCGGGATCTGCCCCACCGAACGCGGGAAGGTGATTGGCAGTTTGCCCGATGGGTTGTAGTCACCAAACAGCACGTCCGCGATGGCGTTACCGCCTTCGGTGCCGGCGAACCAGGTTTCCAGGATCGCGTCGGCCTGTTGGTTCTCTTCCAGAATCGACAGCGGACGGCCGTTCATCAACACCAGCACTAACGGCTTGCCGGTGGCTTTCAACGCCTTGATCAGGTCGCGCTGGCTCTGCGGGATGTTCAGGTCGGTGCGGCTGGACGACTCGTGGGACATGCCACGGGACTCGCCCACGGCGGCCACGATCACATCCGCATCCTTGGCGGCTTTGACGGCCTCATCGATCAGCACCTGGGGCGCGCGGGTGTCATCCACCACTTCCGGGGCATCGAAGTTGAGGAAGTTGAGGTAGTCCACCACCGCCTTGTCATTGGTGATGTTGGCGCCACGGGCATAGATGATCTTGCCTTTTTCACCGATCACGGCGTTCAAGCCGTCCAGCAGGGTCACCGATTGCTCGGGCTTACCGGCGGCGGCCCAACTGCCCATCATGTCGATCGGCGCCTTGGCCAGCGGGCCGACCAGGGCGATGGTCGCGGATTTTTTCAGTGGCAGGGTGTTGTTCTGGTTTTTCAGCAGCACCAGGCTGCGGCGTGCGATGTCGCGCGCGTCGGCACGGTGCAGGCGGCTGTCGGCGTAGGTGTCGGCCGGGTCATCCTCGGCCTTGCCGATGCGCAGGTACGGGTCTTTGAACAGGCCCATGTCGTACTTGGCGCCGAGCACTTCGCGCACGGCGTTGTCGATGTCGCTCTGTTCGATCTCGCCGGACTTGAGCAGCCCCGGCAATTCCTTGCCGTACAGCGAGTCGTTCATGCTCATGTCGATACCGGCCTTGATCGCCAGCTTGGCGGCTTCACGCCCGTCCTTGGCTACGCCGTGCTTGATCAACTCGAAGATCGCGCCGTGGTCGCTCACGGCCAGGCCCTTGAAGCCCCAGTCGCGGCGTAGCAGGTCGTTCATCAGCCAGGTGTTGGCAGTGGCGGGCACGCCGTTGATGGAGTTGAGCGCCACCATCACGCCACCGGAGCCAGCCTTGATCGCCGCGTGGTACGGCGGCAGGTAGTCCTGGTACATCTTGACCGGGCTCATGTCGACCACGTTGTAGTCGCGACCGCCTTCCACCGCGCCGTAAAGGGCAAAGTGCTTGACGCTGGCCATGATGCTGTCGGCATTGGCCGGGCTTACGCCCTGGAACGCCTTGACCATCACTTCGGCAATGCGCGAGACCAGGTAGGTGTCTTCGCCAAAACCTTCGGAGGTACGGCCCCAGCGCGGGTCGCGGGAGATATCGACCATCGGCGCAAAGGTGATGTCGAGGCTGTCGGCGGCGGCTTCCTGGGCGGCGATGCGCCCGGAGCGACCGATGGCATCCATGTCCCAGCTGGAGGCCAGGGCCAGGCTGATGGGGAAAATGGTGCGATGGCCGTGGATCACGTCGTAGGCGAAGAACATCGGGATCTTCAGGCGGCTGCGCATGGCCGCGTCCTGCATCGGACGGTTTTCCGGGCGGGTGATGGAGTTGAAGGTGCCGCCGATACGGCCGGCGGCGATTTCCTTGCGGATCAGCTCGCGGGGCATTTCGGGGCCGATGCTGATCAGGCGCAATTGGCCGATCTTCTCATCGAGGGTCATCTGCTTGAGCAGGTCGCTGACAAAGGCGTCCTTGTCTTTAAGCGCAGCAGGCTTTGTTTCTGCCCATACGGGGTGACTGGCCAGAGTGGCAACAAGGCCGAGCAAACACAGCTTCTTCATGAATATCCTTTTTTGGCACACGGCACAGCGAAAATGCGCTGTTCTGCCAAAATGTGGGGAACGTATGTTGTTGTTCGAGTGTTATACCGACAAATGCCGCACACTTCGGAACTCTTATAAGCGGTGGGCATCTTTTTAGCTGATTGATTCGATGCAATCCAGTCGTGGCAGCGGATTATGCCTCACGCCTGCCAAATTCCATCTAGGTTCGCCAGGAGAAACACCATGCAAGCAGCACAGGGCTACCGCTGGGGCGTGAAAGCCGCAGTTTTGTTACTGATTAGTACCGTACTCAGCGGTTGCGGCATCAACAACATCCCGACCCTGGACGAACAGGCCAAGGCGGCCTGGGGCCAGGTGCAGAACCAGTACCAGCGGCGTGCCGACCTGATCCCCAACCTGGTGGAAGTGGTCAAGGGTTACGCCGCCCATGAGCAGGACACCCTCACCGCTGTAATCGAAGCGCGGGCCAAGGCCACCTCGATCCAGGTGGATGCCAGCACCCTCGACAACCCGGAAAAACTCAAGCAGTTCCAACAAGCCCAGGATGGCCTGAGCGGTGCCCTCAGCCGTTTGATGGTGGTGTCCGAGCGCTACCCGGACCTGAAGGCCAACCAGAACTTCCTGGCCCTGCAATCCCAGCTGGAAGGCACCGAAAACCGTATCGCCGTGGCCCGCCGCGACTTTATCCAGGCGGTGCAGGCCTACAACACCGAGATCCGTACCTTCCCTGGCCGCCTGTGGCACAGCGTGATGTACAGCGATTTGCCGATCCGCGCCTCGTTTGAAGCCACCAGTGCCGACGCCGATAAAGCGCCGCAAGTGAAGTTCAAGTAATGCTGCATTGAGGTGTCGATGGGTTTATTAAGGATAGGCCTGGCGCTGTGGCTGCTGGCCTGCGTGGGCGTGGCCCAGGCAGCGCTGAGCTTCCCGGCGCTGACCGGGCGGGTGGTGGACACCGCCCAGATGATCGACGAGCCCACGCGTGCGCGACTGACCCAGCAGTTACAGGCGCTGGAGCAGACCACCGGCGACCAGATCGTGGTGGTCACCGTGCCCGACCTACAGGGCGTGCCCATTGAGGACTTCGGTTATCAATTGGGCCGTCACTGGGGCATCGGCCAGAAGGGCAAGGACAACGGCGCGCTGTTGATCGTGGCCCGCGATGAGCGCAAATTGCGCATCGAAGTCGGCTACGGCCTGGAAGGCGTGCTCACCGATGCGCAGTCGTGGGTGATCATCAACCAGGTGATTGCGCCCAAGTTCAAGGCCGGCAACTACAGCCAGGGCATCAGCGATGGCGTGGCGGCGATGCTGCAAGTGGTGGGCGGAGAACCGCTGGCGGTGCCGGCCCATGTGGCGGACGCCAACTTTGCCAAGGATAATCCCGGGTTTTCCATCGGCCTGTTTGTTTTGCTGATCGGCGTGTTGTGGCTGTGTCACCGTATGGGCTTGCCGATAGGCGCGATCCTGCTGGCGATCCTCAGCAGCAGTGGCCGGGGCGGCGGCGGTGGTGGAGGCGGTGGCTTCCGGGGCGGCGGTGGCGGCTTCGGCGGCGGCGGGGCCTCGGGGGGCTGGTGATGATAATAATGAGAGAGCAAGCACAACCATGGCATTACTGACTGAACACGAGCAGCGCCAAGTCGCCGAAGCGATTGCCCGCGTGGAGAAAACCACCGACGCGGAACTGGTGACGGTGCTGGCCGCTCGCGCCGATGACTACGCCTATATCCCGCTGTTGTGGGCCAGTTTGATCGCGCTGGTGGTGCCGGGCGTGGTGCATTACCTGTCGGGCTACCTGACCATGTACACCTTGCTGTTGGCGCAATGGGCGACGTTCATTGTGTTGTGCCTGGTGTTTCGCTTGCCCAAGGTCACCACACGCCTGATCCCCCGTTCGGTGCGCCATTGGCGCGCCTCCAACCTGGCGCGGCGTCAGTTCCTGGAGCAGAACCTGCACCACACCCTGGGCAGCACCGGCGTGCTGATTTTTGTCAGCGAGGCCGAGCGCTATGTGGAGATCCTGGTGGATGACGGGATTTCCAAGCGGTTGGATGACGGCAGTTGGGATGTGATCGTCAAGGCGTTTACCCAGCAGGTGAAACAGGGGCAGACGTTGGCGGGGTTTATCAGTTGCATTGAAGCCTGTGGCGAGTTGCTCAAGGTGCATGTGCCGGTGACGCAGACGCGTAACGAGCTGCCCAACCGCCTGGTCGTACTCGAGTAAGCCAGACAATGCAGTTCTAGATGTGGGAGCGGGCTTGCTCACGAATGCGGTGCATCAGTCGCCGGATGTATCGACTGACACACCGCATTCGCGAGCAAGCCCGCTCCCACATTTTATTTTTGTGTTGGCAATACCATTACCGTTGATCAAATAACCCCGTGCCCTAAACCCCCATCCCCCCTAAAATGCCCGGCATTCCCAGCCCGAGGCGTTTTTGTTCATGTCCGTCACCGCTCAACCTGTCAGCGATCATCACGCCCAGTTCATCGAACTGCTCAGCGACAGCCTCGCGCAGAACGCCTTTATCAAGCTGGTGCTGGCCAAGTACGTCGGTGAAGAAGCCGAGCTGCAGCGGCTGATCATCAAGCCGGTAATCGTCAAGGAACAGCCCTGCCTGTCCTTCGTCTATCGCTACAAGACCCGCGACATCACCAAGAACTTCCCCCAGGCCGACGGCGTTGCCGCGATTGCCGAGTTGCTGCCTACTCAGTTCAAGAACGCGCACCTGCTGTCGCTGACCGACGAAGCCCAGCTGGAATACAGCAAGAAGAACAAAAGCTCGCTGTTCAAAAGCAAGCCCCAGCAACTGCGCGAAGCGCCGTCGGCGGAGCACAACCGCGAGAAAAATCGCTTCCTTGACCTCAGCCGGCCCTTTCTCGCCGACCTGGGCGTAACCGACGCCAAGCAGGCGCTGATCCCGTCGATGTCGCGCAAGTGGAAGCAGATCAACAAGTTCATCGAAGTGTTCAGCCATGCGCTCACCACTTCACCCTTGAAGCTGGACCAGCCGGTGCGCGTCGCCGATTTCGGCTCGGGCAAGGGCTACCTGACGTTCGCTATCCACGACTACTTGCGCAACACCCTCAAGGCCGAGGGCGAAGTGACCGGTGTTGAATTGCGCCAAGACATGGTCACCCTGTGCAACACCGCCGCCGCGCGCCTGGAGCATCCGGGGCTGGTGTTCAAATGTGGCGACGTGCGCAGCGTGGCTCCCAGCGAACTGGACGTGATGATCGCCCTGCATGCCTGCGACATCGCCACCGACTATGCGATCCACACCGGCATCCGCTCGGGAGCGTCGATCATCATGTGTTCGCCGTGCTGCCATAAGCAGATCCGCTTGCAGATCCAAAGCCCGGCGTTGCTCAAGCCAATGCTGCAGTACGGTTTGCACCTGGGGCAGCAGGCCGAGATGGTCACCGACAGCTTGCGCGCCTTGTACCTGGAAGCCTGTGGTTATGAGACCAAGGTGTTTGAGTTCATCTCGCTGGACCACACCAACAAGAACAAGATGATTTTGGCGGTGAAGCGGGCCGAGCCGGTGGATAACGCGCAGTTGCTGGAGAAGATCCAGGAATTGAAGGCGTTCTACCACATCACCGAACATTGCCTGGAAACCCTGCTGCGGGCGGATGGTTTCTTAAACTGAACGCAGAACCCCTGTGGGAACGGGCTTGCTCGCGAATGCGGTGTGTCAGCAAGTACATCTACAACTGACCCACCGCCTTCGCGAGCAAGCCCGCTCCCACATTTAGACTGTGCCAGCCTTTACTACTGGCGCTGGCTGTACGCTGGTCTTACGCCCCAACATCACCGTCACAATCACCCCACACGCAAACACCCAGGTGATCGGCTCGATCTGTTCACCAAAGAACAGCGCCGAAAACGCGATGGTGAAAAAGATCTGCAACAGCTGGATCTGGCTGACTCGCGCAATCCCGCCCATGGCCAGCCCCGCATACCAGGCAAAGAACCCCAAAAACTGCGAGAACAGTGACACATAGCCAAACGCCCACCAGGCACGCATGGAAATCGCCCCCTGATGCTGCGCCGCCAGGTACCACACCGGGCCGATCAACAGCGGTGTAGACAGCACCAGCGCCCAGCAGATCACTTGCCAGCCGCCCATCTCCTTGGCCAATCGGCCGCCCTCGGCATAGCCCAGGCCACCCACGGCAATCGCGCCGAGCATCAGCAAATCCCCCGCCTGGATGCTGCCGGCGCCGGTGATCAACGCGTAGCTCAACACCAGGCCGCTGCCCAACGCGGCGCAGGCCCAGAAGGCTTTTGACGGTCGCTCATGGGACAGCCACGCCGCATACAGCGCCACGCACAGAGGTTGCAGGCCATTAACCAGCGCGCCATGGGACGCAGGCAACGTTTGCATGGCCCACGCCGACAATACTGGAAACCCGAGGATCACCCCGGCAATCACCAGGCACAGCCCGCGCACCTGGCGCCAGGTCGGCCACTGCTCACGGCGCCACAGCAACAGCGCCGCCGCCGGGATCGCTGCGAACAACGCGCGGCCCAGGCCGTTGAGCAGCGGGTGGATTTCCTGCACCACAATGCGGGTGAAGGGCAGGGTCAGGCTGAAGATGATGACGCCCAGCAGGCCGAGGGCCATGCCGGTATTTTCGCGGGAGCTCATGGGACGAATCCGAAATGCTGAGGGCTTCAAGGGACACCCATCTAGCCACAACCCCCGCCGTTTGCGGGCCTACAGCTGGGTACGGATTTATCCGTACAGTTTTTCAGAAGTAACGCGTAATGCTGATCTTGGCGTTGCGCCCCTCGCTGTACACCCCTTCACCGCTGAGGGCCGGTTGGTAGCTGCGGTTGAACAGGTTGTCGACGGTGAAGTTGATCTCGGTGCCCTTGAGCCCGGCCTGCTGGGGTTTCCAATTGGCGAACAGGCCCTGGGTGTCGTAGCTGGGGTTTTCGGTCTGGTCGTAGATAAAGTCGCCGATGGTGGAGTTCAGGCCGCCGGCGTAGATGTCGGTGGGCACGCGGTCGGTCTTGCGCACGAACTGGCCTTGCCAGCCCACCTGCGCGTCCCAGCTGGGGATCTTGGTACCCAGCACCACCACCCACTTGGCCGGTGGAATATCCCGGGCCCATACGTGCAGGTCGGTGGCCCAGGGGTTGGTGTAGGGGTTGTCGCGTTTGCCGGTCGCCCAAGAGTAAGTCACAGAGCCGAACACGTACGTGGAGTCGTAGTAGCTTTCCAACTCGAAGCCCTTGATGGTCATGCCGCCGACGTTGCGATAGTTGGTCCTGGCCGCTGCGTCGGAACACACCGTATCGATATTGCCGGGCACGGTCAGTTGCCGTTCGCAGCCGATGCCGGTGGCCTTCATGATTTCGTCTTCGATGCGGTTGTGAAACAGCGTGGTGCGCAGTTGCAGGTTGTCATCGCGGGTGAACAGGCCCGAGAAGTGGGTGACGTTACCCGCCGTAATCGCGGTGATGCGCTCCGGGTTGAGGTTGAGGCTGGTGGCGCTGCGGGTGCTGAGGGGGCCTTGTACTTCGTACTGTTCATCGATGACCGGCGCACGCCAGGTGCGGTTCCAGCTGGCGAAGAAGGCCACATCCGGGGTCATGTTCCAGAACACGGCCAGACGAGGCGACCAACCCGTGTAGGTGCGGTCGCTGTAGTCATGACCGACACTGGGGTCGGGGCTGCTGTAGTACGGCGCATCGTTGGCTTCGCCGCGGTTGCGAACGTGGTCGTAGCGCAGGGATGGGGTGATGGTCACATCGCCAATGGTTACCGCGTCCTGCAGGTAGAACGAGTGGGTGTCGACCTTGCCGTGGGGCATGAAGTACGGCTGGAAGTGCCCGTAGTTGTACCTGGGGGTGTTATAGGTCGCGCCCGGCATCCAGCTTTCGGTTTCGCGCGTGTGTTTGCGGATTTGCACGCCGGTGGTCACCGCGTGTTCCAGTGGGCCGGTGGTCAGCAGGCTGATGTTGCGCAGCTCAAGGATGCGGTCGGCGTAGGACGTTTCCATCTTGCGTCCACCGGTGGCCAGGCCAATCACGGCATTGGCGGCGCGCTCATCGACTTGGTCGGTCTTGGAAAATGAGTAGCTCACCTTCAGGTCGATCAGCGGGTTGTCCAGAGGCTGGTATTGATACTTGCCCGACCAGGTGGTGTCCACGGTCTCGCGGTCGGCCAGAAAACGCTTCAGTGCGCCTTCGTAGCCGTAGCGGTCGATGGCCGATTGTGTCGGCGGTGTCGGGTAGCTCTTGGCCGAGAACGGCGCCATGCGCTCGCTGCGGGCACTGGAGTAGGACAGGCCCATGCTGTGCTCATCGGTAAAGTGGGCATTGACCTTCAACAGCGCACCTTCCACATCCTGTGCACTGTTGGGCAGGCGCTTGGGGTTGATCGGGTATTGATTGCGCGGGTCGGGCGGTGTGCCGGCGAGCTTCAAATCGTCGCCATCGCGCTTGGTCAGGTAGACCAGGCCATCCATGCGCCCGTCGTCGGTGCGGCCATACACCGCGCCGCTGTAGACCTGCTCGTGGGTGTTGCTGGCGTAGCCGTACTTGGTCATCGCGCCGAAGTTGCGCCCGTCCTTGAGCAGGTCCGGGGCATCCTTGGTGATCATATTGACCGTGCCGCCAAAACCGCCGTTACCGGTGAACGGCGAGTAGGGGCCTTTCTCCACTTCAACGCTTTTGATCAGCTCGGGCTCGATGAACACCGTGCCTTGCTGATAGCGCTCGAAGCCACTTTTGGTCGCGCCATCCACGGTCATCGGCACGTCTTCGGCATCGCCCATGCCGCGAATATTGATGGTCTGGCCACCCGGCTTGGGCGAACCGCCCATGGACACACCGGGCAGGGTCTGCAGCAGTGAAGGGATGTTGTCGGGCTGATAACGGTCAATATCGGCCTGGCTCAAGGTAGAGCGGCCTACGGTGCTGGAGTCCACCGCGTTACCGGTGCCGATCACACTCAGGGCGTCCAGCTGGATCGCGCCGCTCTGGGTGGTTTTTGCCTCTTCGGGCTTTACCACGTAGGTGCTGCCGACTTTGATCAGGGTGAACTCGCCGTTTTGCAGCAGGGTGCGAATCGCCACTTCGGGGGTGAACTCACCGTTGAGTGCCGGCGCCTGCACGTTCTTGAGCAGTGCTTCATCGAACAGCAGCTGGATTTTCGCCTGCTGCGCCACCTGGCTCAGGGACGTGGCCAGCGCTTGGGCCGGCAGTTGCAGTGTGAACGATTGAGCCTGGGCACCGAGGCTGAAAACCAGGCTGGACGCGATCAGCGTCGGTCGAAGAAACAGGTGCGAAGCGTGGCAAGGCGCGCGAAACATGAAATCCCCCGGTGTGGCCAAATGACCTGAAAGGCGTGCGTATCAAACGCAGACCGGGAGAAGACGGGGCAGACAAAAAAATCCACACCTGCGAATGCAAAATATTCTCAAATGAGGTTATTTGCTCGGTTCGATCCTGACGATGCCATCGGCCGAGGCCACGGTTTTTACCGGCAGCAGGGCGGGCAGGGCGTTGAGCAAGGCGTCGGGGTCATTCACATCCAGATTGCCGGATACCTTCAACTGCGCCACCGCCTGGTTCACCTGCAACGGTGCTTGCGGGCGGTACAGGCTCAATTCATCGATCAGGCTGGCCAGTTCGCGGTTGCGAAACGCCAAGTGGCCGCTGCGCCAGTCAGCGACTTCCTCGGCGGTGAGGGTTTGCTGCTGCAGGGTGCCTTTGGCATAGCTGTAGCTGGCGCGTTGCTGGGCGCCGAGCAGCGTGACCGGGGTTTTGCCGCCTGGCTCAAAGGCCACTTGGCCGTGGGCGACGCTGACCACCAGTTGCTGCTGGCTGCGGCGCACATCGAAGCCGGTGCCGACCACGCGCACATTGGCCTCGCCGGCTTGCACGTAAAGGGGGCGTTCCTTGTCGGCGGCCACTTCGATGTACAGCTGGCCCTTGTCCAGGTGCACGATGCGTTGGTGCGCGCTGAAATCCAGGCGCAAGCGCGTGTTGGCATTCACGTACAGCGTGCTGCCATCGGGCAGGTTCAGGGTGCGCATGCCCTTGGCGTGGGCGGCAACCTGGCTGTGATACAGCGTGCGGGGCGCGCCGATCTGGGGGGTGAGCATTGCGCACATCACGGCGGCGGCCACCGCCAGCGCCGGGCGCAGGATTGACGGTTTGCGCTTGTGCAGCGCCACGGGTTTGTTCAGTTGCTGCAACTGGGCCAGGTCGGCCCACAGTTGTTCGAACTCGGCATAGGCGCGCGCATGGGCCGGGCTGGCATGCCAGTCGGCAAAGGCCTTGCGCTCGGCTCGATCGGGCGCGTTGCGGTTGCGGGCAAACCAGCTGGCGGCTTGGGCATCGATGGTGTCGCTGTGCTCGATGTCCAGGGCGTCGATGTCGCTCAGGCGGTTCATTCTGGCTGCTCCGTGCCGGGGTCGTTTTGAAGGCGTCGCTTGCAATGCAGCAGGGCGAAGGTGATGTGTTTTTCCACCATGCTGGTGGAAATGCCCATGCGTTCGGCAATCTGCGCCTGGCTCAGGCCTTCGAAGCGGTGCAGCATAAGGGCTTCTCGCCTGCGGGGCGAGAGTTCGGCGAGGACTTCTTTCAGCTGTTCCAGGCGTTGCAACCGTTGCGCGGCGGCCATGGGATCGTTTTGCTCGTCGCTGACCGGCTCGGCGTCCAGGGCGGCCTGGTCCTGGTGGACGGTTTGCCGCACCTTCTGTTTGCGCCAGTGATCACGTAGCAGGTTGCGCGCCATCTGGAACAGAAACGCCCGTGGCTGCTCGACCTTGGCGCGGTCGCGGTAGTCCAGCCACTGGGTAAAGACGTCCTGGGTCATGTCTGCGGCGTCGCTGGCGTTGTCCGTGCGTTTGCGCAGGAAATACAGGATGTCTGTATAAAACCCGCGAAAGGCATCGGCCGACGACGGGTCGGGCTTGGGACGAGACATGGAGATCCTTCTTGACGAAGCACGACGTGGAAAAGTCGCGAATGGTATCGAGAACCATTGTCATTTGTCTCTAGTTAAATGTGTCGTCGCCAATGCCCGGCTGGAAATAACGCCGGCATAAGCCTTAACTCCTACGAGCTAGTGAACAAAATCCCACTCAAAAAGGAGAAAGTCATGGCTGGATGGTATGAGTTGAGCAAGAGCAGCGATGGGCAGTTCCGTTTCGTATTGAAGGCGGCGAACGCGGAAATCATTCTGACCAGCGAGCGCTACGGCACTCGCAGCGCAGCGCAAAACGGCATTGCTTCCGTGCAGACCAACAGCCCGCATGACGAGCGCTATGAGAGAAAAGTGGCCACCAATGGCCAGCCGTACTTCAACCTCAAGGCTGCCAATCACCAGGTGATCGGCAACAGCGAGCAGTATTCCTCGACAGCGGCGCGGGACAATGGCATTGCAAGCGTCAAAGCCAATGGCCCAACGAGCACGATCAAAGATAAGACGTGAGTCTGTCGCACCACCCGACGCCCCGAACTCACAAGAGCCGGGGCGTTTTTATTCAGGCGGCGTCCAACAGGGCCTTCAGTTGACTGCACGCCGTGTCGTCCAGCGCAAACACCGGCAGCCGTGGATCTCCCGCGTCCAACCCGGTCAGGCGCAGCCCCGCCTTGATCGTCGCTGGCAAGCCACCTTTGAGGATGAACTCCAGCAACGGCAACTGTTGGTAGAACAACGCCCTTGCCGCTGTCAGGTCATTGGCCAATACCGCGTCATACAACGCCAGATTGAGCTGTGGGATCAGGTTCGGCGCCGCCGTGCACCAACCCTTGGCCCCTGCTGCGAAGGCTTCCAGCGCCAGCGGATTGCAGCCGTTGTAGAACGGCACGTCAGTGTGGCGATGCAACTGGTGCATGCGTTGAATATCCCCGGTGCTTTCCTTGACCATGGTCACGTTGGGCACCTGCTTGATGATGCGCAGGATCAAGTCCACCGACATGTCCGTGCCGCTGGTGGCCGGGTTGTTGTAGAGCATGATCGGCACGCCAATGCTGTCGCCAATCGCAGCGTAGTGGGCGAGGATTTGCGCTTCGCTGAGTTTCCAGTAAGACGCCGGCAGCACCATCACCGCGTCGGCGCCATTGGCCTCGGCATAGCGGGCACGGCGCACGGCCTTGGCGGTGGTGAGGTCGGAGACGCTGACGATGGTGGGCACGCGCCGGGCGATTTTGGCCAGGCTGTAGGCGCTCACTTCGTCCCATTCGGCATCGCTTAAATACGCGCCCTCACCGGTGCTGCCCAAGGGCGCGATGGCGTGTACGCCGCTGGCGATCAAGCGGTCGATGGAGCGGCCCAGGGCGTCGAGGTCAACGTGTTGGCCATCGTGGCTGAACGGGGTGATGGTATAGCCGATGATGCCGTGAATGGTGGGGCTGGACATGGGGATTCTCCGCTGGAAATAGAGCAATCAGTTCAGGCAATCGGCGTGTTTGCGCAGGTTCTGCCGGGCGTAGTAGTTGAACGCGGCGCCATGGCGCTTAGGCCGGGAGATCCAGTCATGGGCCTCGCGCCCCAGTTCCGGCAGGATCGGCTTGATGGTGCCGGCGGCCATTGCCAGCAGCTGCAACTTGGCGGCGCGCTCGATCAATTGCGCGATCACACAGGCTTCCTCGATGCTCGCCCCGGTGCTCAATTGGCCGTGGTGCGAGAGCAGGATCGCGCGCTTGTCGCCCAAGGCCTCGGTGATGATTTCACCTTCTTCATTGCCCACCGGTACCCCCGGCCAAGCTTCCAGGAACGCACAGTCTTCATACAGTGGGCACAGGTCCATGTGGGACACCTGCAGCGGCACTTCCAGCATCGACAGCGCAGCGATATGGGTGGGGTGCGTGTGGATGATGCAATTTACATCCGGTCGACCACGGTACACCCAGCTGTGAAAGCGGTTGGCCGGGTTGGGGATGCCATGACCTTCCAACACCTCCAGATCCTCGTTCACCAACAGCAGGTTGCTGGCGGTGATCTCGTCAAACCCCAGGCCCAATTGCTGGGTGTAGTAGGTGCCTTGCTCAGGCCCGCGCGCAGTGATTTGCCCGGCCAGGCCAGAGTCATGACCGTTCTCGAACAGGATGCGACACGTGAGCGCCAGCTTTTGGCGGTCGGTCCACGTATTATCCGCCAGGGTGTTTTGCATCTGGATCAGCGCTTGCTTGACCAGTTGGTCTTTGGGGAGTGCTAATGTCTTGGCCATATCGGATGCCCTCGGTGGCTACAAATGACACTTAAGATGCTATATGACACTTTGTGTCATTGGCAAGCACAGCGTATCGCTTACTGCATGGATTAATCGCAGCGCATGTCTATCCGTTTGAAATTATTGAGAAAAAAACTTGGCGTGACACTTGAGGCCCTGGCTGAAAAAACCGGGATGACCAAGAGTTACCTGTCCAAGGTCGAACGCGGGTTGAATACGCCGTCGATTGCTGCCGCGTTGAAACTGGCCAAGGCGTTGAACGTGAAGGTCGAAGAGCTGTTCAGCGAAGAGCGCGTCAGCCTCGACAGTTACAGCCTGGTGCGCAGCCACGAACGGCCGGACACCTCACCGGGTTACGCGGTGCTGGCCCACCAGGTCAGCGAACGCAGCCTGCTGCCGTTCATCATTTACCCGCCGGCAGAGTTCACCGACAAGACCTTCAAGGAGCACGTGGGGGAGGAGTTTTTGTTCGTGCATGAAGGCCAGGTGGAAGTGGATTTCATGAACGAGCGGGTGATTCTGGAGCGCGGCGATGCGTTGCACTTCAATGCACAAAAGCCCCATCGGCTGAGGTCGGTTGGGCCGGTGCAGGCGCAGTTGCTGGTGGTGGTGCACAGCGCCGAAGAGTGACTGCGACGTTGACTTGAAATGCAATCCCACAGTTGATCTCCTTTGTTCTGGAGATCAGCGTTCCACAGGGACGGACAGTGCGGGGTCACCCAGCGCATGAGTACGCGCCGCGTAAAACCTCAGTTCAACCCCCGTCCCATCAAACAACTGCGAATACCGCCGCTTCTGCTGGCGAATAAACCCGTCACTGCGCCCTGACACCGAGATCGCCAGGGTGGTCAATTTGGCCTGGCGAATTGCATCCACCAGGTGTTTATCCTGCGTCCCCAGATCGTGACCAAAGATGCACAACGCACCCTCATGGTTGAGCAGTTGCTCATAGCAAAACGACAGATAATCCGAACTGCGGATGGTCTTGAGCTTTTCCTCCACCTTGCCTTCGCTGACAAACAACGGCACATCGTCCAGGGTCTTGAGGGTGTTGTTGATGGCAAAACTGCTGAGCAGGGTGCTGTCGGTGGACGGCAGTTTGCGCGCGGTGCCATCAAGGTTGCGCACCAGGTGCAGGCCGCCGTGCAGGTAGAGGATGCGCGTGGCTTCGGTGCGGGTGTCGCGCAGGTCGAAGCTGGCATCGGCGCTGCGGAACAGGTCGTCGATGCCCGGCATATGCAGGATCGCCCAGTAGTTGAGCAGGTCGTAGTTGCTGGTAAATACCTTGGAATAGTTCGCCAGTTCAGCGTTGATCGTCGCCAGCGTCGACGGTTGTACCAGGCGCCACGGGATATGCACGCCGTGGATGGTGTTGATCAATGCTTCCTTGATCGCGTAGTAGCGATTACGCGGCGCGGCCGAGCTGACGGCCAGGGCCTTGTTGACCCGGCTGGTGGTTTTCAACGCCCCCAGGGCCTGCTCGAAACTGCGGGTTTGCAGGGCATCGAATACGCTGAGTTCGGATGGGCTCAAGGGCTTTTCTTCGACGGTGCGCGCATTTTCGAACAGCGAGTCGTAGGCAAAGTCTTCCCAGATCGCACGGCTGGCCCCGTTACCGATCAGAATCGCGTTGAAGTCGATAGCGCTGCGCAACGTACTCCAGTCTTCAAGGTGGGCGTCAATATCCTGGAAATCCTTCATTGCGGCGGGTCTACTCGAAATCGGCTGGATGGCGACTTTATCACGAGCGGGCGTTGATCCTGATCAACATGGCGTAGGCAAGTGAGGTCGATGCTGTAGGCATAACCGCTATCCGAGGATTCGCCATGAGCAGCACCTTCTTTATTCCCGCCGTCAACATCATGGGCACCGACTGCCTCGACGAAGCCATGACCGCTATTCGTAACTACGGTTTTCACAAGGCGCTGATCGTCACCGACGCCGGTTTGGCCAAGGCCGGCGTGGCCAGCATGATCGCCGAGAAACTGGCGATGCAGGACATCGATTCGGTGATCTACGACGGCGCCAAGCCCAACCCAAATGTTGAGAACGTCGAAAAAGGCCTGGCGCTGTTGCAGGCAAGCGCTTGTGATTTCGTGGTGTCCCTGGGCGGCGGCTCGCCCCATGACTGTGCCAAGGGCATCGCCCTGTGTGCCACCAATGGCGGGCATATCGGCGACTACGAAGGTGTCGATCAATCGAGCAAGCCGCAACTGCCGTTGGTGGCCATCAACACCACCGCCGGTACCGCCAGCGAGATGACGCGTTTTTGCATCATCACCGACGAAAGCCGCCACGTAAAAATGGCCATCGTTGATCGCAACGTCACGCCGCTGTTGTCGGTCAACGACCCGGCGCTGATGGTCGGCATGCCCAAGGGCCTCACCGCCGCCACCGGCATGGACGCCCTGACCCACGCCATCGAAGCCTACGTATCCACCGCAGCGACACCGATCACCGACGCCTGCGCCATCAAGGCCATCGAGCTGATCAGCGCCAACCTGCGCCTGGCTGTACGCGACGGTAGCGACAAGGACGCACGGGAAAACATGGCCTACGCCCAGTTCCTCGCCGGCATGGCCTTCAACAACGCATCGCTGGGTTTTGTACACGCCATGGCCCACCAACTGGGCGGTTTCTACGACCTGCCCCACGGTGTATGCAACGCGGTGCTGCTGCCCCACGTACAAAGCTTCAACGCCAGCGTCAGCGCCAAACGCCTGAGTGACGTGGCTCACGCCCTGGGTGCCGATATCAAGGGCATCACCGATGAAGAGGGCGCCCAAGCCGCCATCGCCGCCATTCGTAGCTTGGCCCACGACGTTGAAATTCCCGCCGGTTTGCGGGAACTGGGCGCCAAGTTGCAGGACATTCCCTTGCTGGCCACCAATGCGCTCAAGGACGCATGTGGGCTGACCAACCCACGCCGGGCGGATCAGCGTCAGATTGAGGAGATTTTCCGCAACGCGTTCTAAAAGGGGCAGTCACCGGCAGCAAGCGTTAAGCTACAAGGCGAACTGCGTTCAACTTGAGCTTGCTGCTGAGGTCCCCCCATGAGAGTTCTACTATTCGGCGCCACCGGCATGGTCGGCCAAGGCGTGCTGCGTGAATGCCTGCTGGCCGCCGATGTCCAGGAAGTGGTCGCCGTGGGCCGCACGCCGTTGACCCAGGCGCACGGCAAGCTGCACCAGGTGTTGCACGGCGACATGCTGGACTTCCAGCCTCTGGAGAACCTGCTGCAAGGCTTCGATGCCTGCTTCTTCTGCCTCGGCGTTTCCTCGGCGGGGATGGGCGAGACCCAGTACACCCACCTTACCTACGACCTCACGTTGGTCGCCGCCAGCACCCTGGCGCGGCTCAATCCGCAGATGACCTTTATCTATGTGTCCGGCGCCGGTACCGACAGTTCCGAGACGGGCAAGTCGATGTGGGCGCGGGTCAAGGGCAAGACCGAGAACGCGTTGCTGCGCCTGCCGTTCAAGGCGGTGTACCTGTTTCGGCCTGGGGTGATCCAGCCGCTGCATGGTGTGCGCTCGAAAACGCCGTTGTATCAATCTTTCTATACCGTGTTGGGGCCGTTGCTCTCGTTCCTTCGACGGATTAAACCCAGCTGGGTGGTGAGCACCGAGACCGTAGGCCGGGCGATGTTGCAGGCGGTGAGTCATGGCGCACCGCAGCCGGTGGTGGAGCAGGCCCAGATCAACCGCTTGGCCAATGAGCGTCACTGATGTTGCACAAGAGCCTGGTGCGTCGCCTGGACCTGATCACCCTGCAGTTGTTCGTCGCAGTGTTTGAGGAGGGCACGCTCACCCGTGCGGCCAGCCGCGAAGCCATTGCGGTGTCGGCCGCCAGCAAGCGCCTGATGGAGTTGGAGCAGGTGCTGGGCGTAAACCTGTTTGTACGGCGCGCCAAGGGCATGGGCCTGACCGCCGCTGGCGAAACCCTGTTGCACCATGCGCGGCAGATGCTGTTCAACGTCGAAAAGATGGGCCTGGAACTGGGCGAACACAGTCACGGGGTGCGCGGCTATGTGCGCATGCTGGCCAATCTGTCGGCGATCATCCAGTTTCTGCCTGAAAACCTGCGGGATTTTTCCGAGCTTCACCCCGAAGTCAAAACCGACCTCGAAGAGCGCCCCAGCAACGGCGTAGTGCAAGGCGTGCTCGACGGCGTGGCGGACCTGGGTATCTGTTCCTGTGACACCGATACCAAGGGCCTGCCCAGCGTGACCTATCGCCTGGACAAGCTGGTGGTGCTGATGCCGGCGGATCATCCATTGGCATCCCATGAGCGCCTGGCGTTCTCGCAAACCCTGGACAGTGACTACGTCGGCCTGCATGCCGCCAGCTCGATCAATATGCGCACCCACGCCGCCGCTCGCGAAGCCGGCAAGATGTTGCGCTTGCGCATTCATGTGCCGGGGTTCGATGCGATGTGCCGCATGGTCCAGGCGAATATGGGCATCGGCATCCTGCCGCTCAAGGCCTACGAATTATTTGGCCGCGCCTTGGGTTTGCATGCCGTGCCGCTGACGGATGACTGGTCGGATCGCCGCTTGATTCTGGTGGTGCGTGACGAGGCGCAGTTGTCGCCGGTGAGCCGCTTGCTCTTTGATTACCTGAGCAATGGCGCGAATTCCTACAGATAATGCTTTGATCGTTCGCGCTTCGCGAACGCTCCTTGCCAACTGACGGTTGGATTTCTCCTGGGCTTGCCCTCTAGTCTTGGCCCCACATTCCAAGAACAAGAGGTACACCCCATGACGGCTCCCCTGAGCGGTATCAAGGTGATCGAGATCGGAACTCTGATTGCCGCGCCGTTCGCCGCCCGGCTGATGGCCGAGTTTGGCGCCGAGGTGATCAAGATCGAAGCCATGGGCCAGGGCGATCCGCTTCGCAAATGGCGAAAGCTGCACGAAGGCACTTCGCTGTGGTGGTACCTGCAATCGCGTAACAAGAAATCCCTGGCGCTGGACCTCAAGTCCTCGGAAGGCCTGGACTTGATCAAGCAACTGCTCGGCGATGCCGACGTGCTGATCGAAAACCTGCGCCCCGGTGGCCTGGAGAAACTCGGCCTGGGTTGGGAGGTGTTGCATGCCCTCAACCCCAAGCTGACCCTGGTGCGTATATCCGGCTACGGTCAAACCGGGCCGTACCGCGATCGCCCAGGCTTCGGCGCCATCGGCGAGGCCATGGGAGGCATCCGCTACACCACCGGCAACCCGGACTCGCCACCGGCGCGGGTGGGGGTGAGCCTGGGCGATTCCCTGGCTTCGTTGCACGGTGTGATCGGCGCGCTGATGTCGCTGCTGTGGGTCAAGACCGGGCAGGGCGATGGGCAGATTGTGGATGTGTCCCTGGCTGAAAGCGTGTTCAACCTGATGGAAAGCCTGGTGCCCGAATACGACATGCTCGGTCATGTGCGTGAGCGCAGCGGCGGCGCCTTGCCGGGCATTGCGCCGTCCAACACCTACCTGACCGCCGACGGCGCCTATGTGGTCATCGCCGGTAACAGCGACCCCATTTACAAGCGCCTGATGAACACCATCGGCCGTGCCGATCTGGCGCAAGCACCCGAGTTCGCCCACAACGATGGCCGCGCGGCCAAGAGCGGTTTGCTCGATGCTGCGATCACCCACTGGACCAGCAGCCTGCCCATCGAGCAGGTGCTCAGCGCCCTGGAAGCCGCCGAAGTGCCGGCCGGGCGCATCTACTCGGTGGCCGATATCGTCAGCGACCCACACTACCAGGCTCGCGAGATGCTGCTGGATGCCGAGTTGCCCGGCGGTGTCTCGGTGAAGATGCCGGGCATCGTGCCCAAGCTCTCGCAAACCCCCGGCGGCGTGAACTGGCAAGGCCCCACGCTGGGCCAGCACACCGACGCTATTCTCGACGGCCTGGGCCTGACCGGTGCCGATATCCAACGCCTGAAAACTTCGGGAGTGGTGCAATGATTGCCGATTATTCCGATGCGCTCATCGTGCAGGAAGTGTCACCGCGCGATGGCCTGCAGATCGAGCCGACCTGGGTCGAAACCCTCGACAAGATCGCCTTGATCGACCAGCTTTCCCTCGCCGGTTTTTCACGGATCGAAGCCGGCTCGTTTGTCTCGCCCAAAGCCATCCCGGCCTTGCGTGATGGCGAACAGGTCTTCCAGGGCATCACGCGCAAGCCCGGCGTGATCTACGTGGCACTGATCCCTAACCTCAAGGGCGCCCAGCGCGCCATCGAGTCCCGCGCCGACGAACTGAACCTGGTGATGTCCGCCAGCCAGACCCACAACCTGGCCAATATGCGCATGCGCTGCGAGGCGTCGTTGGCGGCGTTTGCTGACATCACGCGTTTTGCCGCGGACTACCCGGTACGCCTCAATGGCAGCATTGCCACCACCTTTGGGTGCCCGTTCGAGGGCAAGATCGATGAGGACCGTGTGGTGCAAATCGTCGAGGCGTACCAAGCACTGGGTATCCAAGGCATCAGCCTGGCCGACACCACGGGCATGGCCAATCCGCGTCAGGTGGAGCGCCTGGTAAAACGGGTGCTGGAGCGGGTGTCCGCCAGCGACCTGACCCTGCACTTTCACAACACCCGTGGCTTGGGGTTGTGCAATGTGCTGGCCGCCTATGAGGCTGGCGCTCGACGTTTCGACGCGGCGCTTGGCGGCTTGGGCGGCTGTCCATTTGCACCGGGGGCGTCGGGCAATATCTGCACCGAAGACTTGGTAAACCTTTGCGAAGAAGTCGGGATTTCCACCGGCATCAACCTGCCCCATCTGCTGGAAATGTCCCGGCGCCTGCCCGCGCTGCTGGGCCATGAATTGCCCGGCCAGGTGGCCAAGGCCGGGCGCAACTGCGACCTGCATCCACCGCCGGCGTACATCGCCACGCTGTAACGCCGCACCAGACAACAACAACAATCGGGCGCCTGCGAGCAGCCCGCTGGAGAGAAAGCATGAGCACGAATATCTTCGAGGCCGGCGCACGCCCGGCCGATGGAACCGACGCTGTAAAAGCCTTGGTAAACAAGGTTGCGTGGCGACTGATGCCGCTGATTATGGTGTGCTACCTGTTCGCGTTTTTTGACCGCATCAACATCAGCTTCGCCAAATTCCAGTTGCAAGCTGATCTGAGCTTGAGCGATACCGCCTACGGCCTGGGTGCCGGGTTGTTTGTGGTGGGGTATGTGATCTTCGAAGTGCCGAGCAACATGATGCTGTACAAAGTCGGCGCGCGTCGCTGGATCGCGCGGATCATGATGTCGTGGGGCCTGGCGACGGCGGCCATGGTGTTTGTCACCGCTGAATGGCAGTTCTATGTGCTGCGGTTTCTGATCGGCGCAATGGAGGCGGGGTTCGCGCCCGGCGTGTTGTACTACCTGACCCTTTGGTTCCCGCAGCATTTCCGTGGGCGCATCACATCGATGCTGTTCCTGGCGTCGGCCTTCGCCGGCCTGGTAGGGGCTCCGTTCTCCGGCCTGGTGCTGGAACACCTTGACGGCGTGTTGCAGATGCGCGGCTGGCACTGGTTGTTCCTGCTGGGTGGCCTGCCGTGCATTGGCTTGGGTTTCCTGGTGCTGACGATGCTCAAGGACCGTATCGATGATGCGCATTGGTTGACATCGGCGGAGAAGACCTTGTTGTCGAGCTGTATCGCCAAGCATGAGCCGAACCAGCACGGCGGTTCGTTGCTGTCGGCAATCCGCATCCCAGGCTTTTTGATGCTCGGGTTTATCTACTTCCTGATCCAGGTCGCGTCCTATGGCCTCAACTTCTGGGCGCCGCAATTGATCCGCAGCGCCGGTACCCAGGGCCCGGTGATGATCGGCCTGCTGACCGCCATTCCCTATGTGTGCGGTGCCATCAGCATGGTGGTGATCGGGCGGTTGTCGGATGCCACCGGCGAGCGGCGCAAGTTTGTCTGCGGTCTGGTGGTTCTGGGGGCAGTGGGCTTCTTCAGTGCAGGGATCTTTGCTGACCACACCACGTTCCTGATCATTGCCTTGGGCATGCTGGGCGCCGGCATCATCGCTTCGATCCCGACCTTCTGGACCCTGCCGCCCAAGCTGCTGGCCGGCGCTGGGGCTGGTGCGGCGGGCGGGATTGCGGTGATCAATACCCTGGGGCAATTCGGCGGCATTGTCAGCCCGGTGATGGTGGGGCGTATCAAAGACCTCACCGGCAGCACCACCCCGGCGCTGTATGTGATCGGTGTGTGCGCACTGTTGGCTGCCGCGCTGTTGCTGTGGGGCCTGCCACAAAAATTGCGCACCCTCGACAAAGGCTGATCAGCCCGATGTCGCCATGGCAGGGGCGGGAGCGGCGCTGAACTGAATCAACGCCACGCCGCCGATCAACAACAACGCCCCCACCATGCGGGGCGTTGTCAGTTGGCGCTCCACCAGGCCGAACAGGCCGAAGTGGTCGAGCAGAAGCGAGGCGAGCATCTGCCCGGCAATCGCCAATGCAATAAACCCCGACGCGCCCAGCTTGGGCAACAGCATCAGCGCCAGGGAAATAAAGCACACGCCAAATGCGCCCCCGGCCCACATCCACAAAGGTGCCTTGCTGATAAACGCCAGGCTTGGCAGCGGCAAACGCAGCGCGAGCATCACCGGCAGCAACACGATGATGCTCACCAGCAATGACGCCAGCGTGGCCCACAATGGATGGCCGAGGCCACGCCCGAGGTTGGCGTTGATCGCACTTTGAAACGGCACCACCGCGCCGGCGATCACCGCCAATGCCAATACACCCGCCCAATGCAACGTCGTCATGTGCACATCTCCCAGAGGTTTGGCTGGACTCTAGGCTATTCATCGCGCAAATTTAAATTCCAAGTTCTTATGCCGAGCATGCAGCTGATGAATGATCTGCGCCGCATCGACCTCAATCTGTTGGTGATTCTCGATGCCTTGCTCACTGAGCAACACGTCACCCGCGCCGCCGAGCGCTTGCACCTGAGCCAGCCGGCGGTGAGCCACGCGCTGGCACGTTTAAGGGATTTGCTGGCTGACCCATTGCTGGTACGCCAGGGCGGTGGCCTGGTGCCGACAGCGCGAGCGTTGGAATTGGCTACACCGCTGGGCGAAGCCTTGGCCCATGTGCAAGCCTTGCTGGCGCCGAACCGGTTTGCCCCGGCATCGGCCAAGCGGCGGTTTCGTGTGGCGATGTCGGACTACAGCGCAGCGATTTTCCTACCGAGGTTGGTGCGTACCCTGCGTCGGGAAGCTCCCGGTATCGACTTGCAGATCATCCAGGCCAGCCGTGAAGGCATGATCGAGGGCGTGCTTAATGGCGAACTTGATCTGGCTGCGGGTGTGTTTCCCGACCGGCCCGCCGAACTGCGCACCACGGCGCTGTTCGAGGAGCATTACACCTGCCTCGTGGACCGTGACAGCCTGCCGCACAACGGCACGCTGGACCTGCCCACCTACCTGTCGCGCCCCCATGTGTTGCTGGAAATGCGCGGCAGTGGCACGCCGGAAATCGAGCGCGCTTTGACCGCGATTCGTGAGCGGCGGCATGTGGCAATCAGCCTGCCGCATTGGGGTGTGGCGCCGCAGTTGATCCAGGGTACGGATTTGATTTTGACGGTGTCATCCAGGGGCGTGCTCAACATTGATCACGAGCATTTGGTGACCGTGCCGCCACCCTTTGATATTCCCTCGTTTGCGCTGGAATTGGCGTGGCATGCACGACGGGGTGGCGATGCGGGGTTGCAGTGGTTGATGGGACGGGTGGAGGGGGTGTTGAGCGTTGAATAGTGATTAGAAGGATCTGGCTGGCAACCGTTCGTCGCACTAACAAGTTTTTTCTAAACCTTTACCGCCCTGAAAATTCGAATTCAAGGCGGGGTGTGTTCCCCCGCACCAATTTTTTGCCCTGGAGGAACCCATCATGAGCCGCATGGCTATCCGGTTACGCACCGCCAGTTTCGCGATGCTGCTGGGCCTCGGCGCCAGCAATGCTTTCGCCCAGTCGCCTGCTGAATTCATCGAGCAGGCTTCGGCCAAGGGTATGGCCGATATCGAAACCAGTCGCATGGCCCACGCCAAGACCACGTCCCAGGAAATCAAGGACTACACCATCGAGGTGATCAACGAGCGCACCCTGGCCAACCAGCATCTTGCAGCCATCGCCAAGAAGCTCGACTTGCCAGTGGCGCCGAGGGAGAAGATCGTCGACAAGGCTGAGACCCTGATGCCCGAACTCAAGGATGGCGACTCGTTCGACGCCGCTTATACCGCGCAGCAGGTCAAGGAAAATGAAGACGCCATTGCCCTGTTCAAGCAGGAGGGTGCAGCGTCCGATGTACCGGAAATAAAGGCCCTGGTGGATGAGACGTTGCCCAAGCTGGAGGAGCGTCTGCAAAAGGCCCGTGCGTTGGCATCGACCTACGGTAAGGGGCATCAAGGCGACGGTTGAGGGCTTCATGCGACATAAAAAACGGCGGCTGGAATATCTCCAGTCGCCGTTTTTTATGTCAGTTGTCAGAACGTCATTTGCGCCTGGCCTGGGCCTTCGAGCGCCAATAGATATTGCTTGGCCTGCAACCCTCCGGCGAACCCTGTAAGGCCGCCTGATGCACCGATCACCCGGTGACACGGCGCGATGATGGAAATAGGGTTACGCCCATTGGCCGCCCCCACCGCCCGCACGGCTTTGGGGTTGCCGATCTGCTGGGCGATCTGGCTGTAGCTGCGGGTTTCGCCAAAGGGGATGGTCAATAGGGCGTGCCAGACCTGTTTCTGAAAGTCAGTGCCGGTAAAGTCCAACGCCACCTCGAAATGCCTGCGGGTGCCCGCGAAGTACTCCAGCAACTGGCGCTCGGTTTCCAGCAGCACCGGGTTGTCATTGGCTTGGTGCAACTCGCCCAGCCGCACCCGATTGGCGCGCTCGACTTCCCACAAGATGGCGTTGAGTTTGCCGTTGCGCGCCACCAGCGTGAGCTGGCCGACGGGGGAGGGCATGCGTTTGTATTCGTATGACATGGGCGTAATCCTTGAATATCTCCGGTGCCACTGTCCATCCTGCACGCTGTTGGGAAAACCCGTTTCTTGCGGTCTAAATGCTGCGGCCGCTAAAAACGCCAGTGAATCCAGTTGCCCGACCCATAGGCCCAAGCGACCTGGACGATAAACCACACGATCGACGGTTGCGACAGCACCAGCCACGAGCCGAAATTGAGTAGCGCCAAGCCTCCTGCGCTGATGGCCACGCCTCGGCTGGTATGTTGCCGTGCGTACCACGCGCCATAGAACGATCCTGCCAGGGTGGCTATCGATGGCAGGCCTTTGAGATCGAAGGGAATCTGAATGAACGGCAGCAGCAGTGGGATGATCAGCACCAATCCCACGACTTTTCTGACGGCTTGCCTCGAAGTTACTGGGGCGGATGTGCGCATCCTGGTTCGTCCTTTGGATGGATAAGGGCGCGTTACATATTGAAAGTCGGGTTCCCTGACACGCTGAAAAACTGGGAGCAGTCTAAGTCTAATCCTAATGGCCAATCACTGATTAAGGGTCTTCAAGACGTGAGCCTTGAATTGAAAGCATAAAAAAACCGGCCACCCTGGACCGGTTTTTTTATGCATCCCTCGTCTCGGTTCGTTATACAAGCAGCGATACAAGAATTTACGGGGCGGCTGACCCCGCACCGCCTGTCACGACGCCGCGCCCTGAGGATGACGGTGGCCCATGGATGAGTTATTTTAAGTGTAAGCAACTTGCCTATACTTCTTCCTATGAAAACGGTCTTCTTCGAAACCACAAGCTTCACCGTCACGGTCGGTGACTACTTGACTGACGATGAGTATCGCCAGCTTCAGACCGAAATGCAGGCGAACCCTGAAGCAGGCGATGTGATGCCACGTACCGGAGGCTTCAGAAAGCTCCGCTGGCAGGATGTTCGCCGAGGCAAGGGAAAACGTGGTGGGCTGCGTGTCATTTACTACTGGCTGATGAATGACGGTCAGTTTTGGATGTTCGCGATCTACGACAAGGATGAAATGGCGAACCTGACCGCTGATCAGGAGAAAGCACTGAAAGCTGCCATTGAGGCAGAGCTGAAAAAACGAGGTGGAAAATGAAAAAGCGCGATCTGTTTGCAGAACTGATGCAGGGTGTTGGCGAAATGGCTGAACACCGGCAGGGGAAGATTACGCTTCGTCAGTACGAAGTGGAGGCCCTTGCGCCTCCAGAGGTGACGGCTGCTGAGATCATTTCCATCCGTGAAAAGCTGCACATGTCACAGCCCGTATTCGCCCGGCAGATCAGGACCAGTCCTGACACGCTGAAAAACTGGGAGCAGTCTAAGTCCAAGCCCAATGCTCAGGCGGCGCTGTTGATCAAGTTGGTTGAGCGCTTCCCGGATATGGTTGAGCGGCTTAATGCTGTTTGAGCTGAATGGTTCAAACCAGGCCGATTGCCGGGCGTTCTGCAGAGCTGATAGGCAATGATTGATTAAGGGGCTTCAAGACGTGAGCCTTGAATTGAAAGCATAAAAAAACCGGCCACCCAGGACCGGTTTTTTTATGCATCCCTCGTCAAGAATCAACCTGACGCGGGCGCAGAATTTAAGTGGAGCGGGTAGAGGGAATCGAACCCTCGTCGGAAGCTTGGGAAGCTACTGTTCTACCATTAAACTATACCCGCTCAGAGCGGCTGACTTTGTACCAGATGTTCGGCGGGATTTGAAGTTTTTCTTCAAAAATGTGTGGGTTACGTGCCTCACGCATGCTTGTGTGGGAGCTGGCTTACCTGCGATAGCTTCACTTTGGTATGCCTGCCACACCAAGGTGCCTGCATCGCGGGCAAGCCCGGCTCCCACACAAGAGGGCGTTTGCCGGGTTGTTCATTTCAAATCGCAAAGGCATGGTGGGTCTGGCCTTGGTGATACCGCAATCGACTGACTTGCCGCTCGGGTTTCAGAAACCCCACCACCGCCTCTCGGGTATCCCTGCACGCTGCTTTGTGTTCCATGTCCAGGAAATGCCCGGTGGCTTGCACGGTGCTGAAGCTGCTGTTGGCCACATGCTGGCCAAACAGCTTGGCATCTTGGGCGCTGGTGTATTCGTCCCACTCACCGTTTACAAACAACACCGGAATGTCGATCTGCCTGGCGGCCTTGAGGTAGCACAACCGGTCGCTGTTGAGCACTTGGCTGATATGGAAGTGCATCTGCCCATATTCATGTTCGGCCAGGCTGCTCACATGCTTGTAATTGAAGCGCTTGAACAGCGACGGCAGGTGCTTGCCGATGGTGCTGTTGACCAGGTGGCCCACACGGTCGCGGTCAAGGTTGCCCAGGTAGTCGACGCCGCGTTCCAGGTAGTCACGCATGGGAGCGTTGATCACCGGCGAGAACGAACTGATCACGGCTTTTTCCACGCGCCGTGGCCGGTGGGCCAGGGCGACGAGGGTGGCGGCGCCGCCCCAGGAGAAGGACAGCACATGCTCGGCGGCGAAGTGGTCGATAAGCTCCAGGAGGATCTGGCCCTCAACGTCCTTCGTCAGCATTTGCTCGTGACGGTTATGGATTTTTGAACGACCGGCGTAGGGCTGATCGTACAAAACCACATTGAATTGCGGGTGCAGGCTTTTGACGGTTTGGGCGAAGGATGCCGTGGTGGCCATCGAGCCGTTGACCAGGATGATGGTCTTTTCAGCCTTCTCCGCGCGATAGAACTCCGTGTAAACCCGATACTGACCCTGTATATCCAACACAGCGATTTCTGGCCTCATGTCGTAAGACTCCTGGCAAGCGGGTAGGGCGCGCAGATCACTCTGCACGAGCTTTGTGACAGGTAGGCATACGCCTGGAAAGTGAGGGCCCATGTCGATCCGATACAGGCTGGTCGACGGGTGTTGTTATGGCGGGCATTTTGCCGGAGGTGTCCGCAGATCAAGCGTTGCGGGCGGGCAAAGTGTTTCTTGGAGGTATAGGCGACTCGCCAGTCATAATTTGGCTGGTGATTGTGATTCAAGCAGCAGAGGTGGCACCTCGCAAGGCGATGAAGCGGTTTTTTGCCGTCACCGGCCGAACGGTCGTCAGACCTGTCGGATTTCTTCGTCGGTCAGTGCCCGGTATTCGCCCGGTGCAAGCTCAGCATCCAGCACCAGAGGCCCCATCTGCTCCCGATGCAGGCCAATAACCTTGTTGTCGAAATGCCCGAACATGCGCTTCACCTGGTGATAACGCCCTTCGATAATGCTCAGTCGCGCTGTCGTCGGGCCCAACAGTTCCAAGTCGGCGGGTTGGGTGGTGAGGTCTTCGAATGCAAAGTACAGGCCCGCCGCAAAGGTGGCGGCGTACTCGGGGCCGATCGGCTGTTCTGTCTCTACCCGATAGATCTTGGGCAGCTTGGTCTGCGGTTGCGTGAGGCGCCGCGACCACTGGCCGTCATTGGTGATCAGCATCAGGCCCGTGGTATTGAAGTCCAGACGACCGGCGATATGCAGATCGTCGATATCCGGCTCATCCAGCAGCTCAAGGACAGTCGGGTGCTGCGGGTCCGATGTGGCACTCACACACCCTTGGGGTTTGTGAAGCATGAAGTAGCGCGCCGGCTTGCCCGCTTGCACCACCTCATCGTCCACGCACACCTGGCTGAATGCCCGCACCTCGTGGTGAGGATCGCCAACCGCTACGCCATCCACCGTCACCCGCCGTTCAACCAGCAACAGGCGCACCTGTTTGCGATTGAACCGAGGAAGATTGCTGAGCAACCGATCAACCCGCATTACGAGCGCTCGGTTGTGCGCAGCTGCTCATCTGCCTGGGCGCAGCGCGGGCACAGGCACGCTTTGTTGCGCAGTTCCTGCGGCAGGGCTTGGAGCACGGCCGGATCAATGGTGACGCTGTAGCACCAGCAGGCTTGGTCTGCGGTGCGTGGGTCAGCCAAGGAGCAGTCGTTACGGGCGCCGCAGGCGGGGCAGAGGGTTGCTGTGGTCATGGGAGCATCGTGCAGGACGGGTCAATGCCTGCACGATACAGCGCTGGTCAGTCCCGTTCCAGCACCACGACCCGCTGGCCTGCGCCAATGCCGCTGCCCGGTTGCACGGGAATTTCCCGCACGATGCCCGCAAAGGGCGCCACCACCGGGATCTCCATTTTCATCGACTCCAGAATCACCAGCACATCGCCGGCCGCGACCCGCTCGCCGGTCGCCACCTGCACCTGCCAGAGGTTGCCGGCGATATGGCTGTCGATGCTGTACTCATTGGCCTGCAACGGTGTGTCATCCGCCATCGGCGCCGCCAGCTCTTCACTGTCGAAATGCGCCTGGCCGCTGGCGATCCAACGTTCACGTTCGGCGTTGAAGGCGTGTTGCTGTTGCTCACGGAACGCGCTGATGCCTTCGGCTTCGCGCGCCAGGAATGCCTGGTATTCGGTGAGGTTCAACTGGCTCTGTTCGATGCCCAGCTCGAAGCGGCCCAGCGGGAAGTCCCGACGGATCTGGAGCAACTCGTCAGCACTCACCGGGTAGAACCGGATCTGATCAAAGAAGCGCAAAAGCCACGGTTTGCCTTCAAACGCCGCCACGTCCCGGTAGCGGTTCCACATCTGCAAGGTCCGCCCCACAAACTGATAACCGCCGGGGCCTTCCATGCCGTACACGCACAAGTAGGCGCCGCCGATACCCACCGAGTTTTCGGCGGTCCAGGTACGCGCCGGGTTGTACTTGGTGGTCACCAGCCGATGACGCGGGTCCAGCGGCGTGGCCACCGGGGCGCCCAGGTACACATCGCCCAGGCCCATCACCAGGTAGCTGGCATCGAACACGGTGTGGCGCACTTCATCGAGGTTGGCCAGGTCGTTGATGCGCCGGATGAACTCCAGGTTGCTCGGGCACCAGGGCGCGTCCTTGCGCACGGTGGTCATGTACTTTTCGATGGCCAGCTGGCACGCCGGGTCGTCCCACGACAGGGGCAAATGCACGATGCGCGAGGGCACTTGCAGGTTCTGCGTGGCACACACGGCGCTCCACTCGTGGGCGATCAGGGCCAGCAGGTCGGCGAGGGGCAGTTGTTCGGGCTGGTAGTGGACCTGCAGCGAACGGATGCCCGGCGTCAGGTCGATCACGCCCTTCAGTGCGAGGGTTTGCAGGGCTTGCATCAGGGCATGGGCGCGAAAGCGCAGCACCAGGTCCAGCTCCGGCGCGCCGATCTCCAGCAGCAGGTGAGTATCACCGGCAAGGCGAGCTACCAGGCGCGTGTCAGCGTGGCCGATGTCCAGCACCACCGGCGACTCGATGACGTGAGAGGGCTGACTTGGCTCAGGCACCTGATCCCATTTCAAGGCAAGCGCACGGGCAGTCTTGAGGTTGACGGGCGCGAAGCGGATTTTGTCCCCGGCCTTGAGTTGCCCCAGTTGCCACAGGTCTGCCTCGATCACCGTCACCGGGCATACAAACCCACCCAGGCTCGGCCCATCCGGCCCGAGGATCACCGGCATGTCCCCGGTAAAATCCACCGCGCCGATGGCATAGGGGTTGTCGTGGATATTCGACGGATGCAGCCCCGCTTCACCGCCATCGGTGCGTGCCCATTCAGGCTTGGGCCCGATCAGCCGCACGCCGGTGCGGCTGGAGTTGAAATGCACTTCCCATTGGGTGGCGAAGAAGGTGTCGATGTACGCAGGCTTGAAGTATTCCGGCGCGCCGTGGGGGCCGTAGATCACCCGCAGGGTGCGTGTGGGCGGCAATGGCTGGGCTATCAGCTGGTGCCCCGCACTCACATCGGTCAACGGCAACAGATGCAACACATCCCCGGCCCGCAATGCCCGCCCACCATGCCCGCCAAACTGGCCGAGGGTGAAGGTGCTTTTGCTGCCCAGGTAGTCCGGCACTTGCAGGCCGCCGCGCAGGCATAGGTAACTGCGTGCGCCGGCACCGGCGAGGGTGCCCAGGCTCAATACCGAACCGGCCGCGATCAGCAACGCGGTATTCATCGGCACCGGTTGATCGTCCAGCAGCAGCGGAATGTCTGCACCAGTGACGGCGACCACCGCCGCACAATTAAAGCGCAGCAGCGGCCCGCTCATGGTGATTTCCAGCGCGGCGGCGCCGTCACTATTACCCAGCAGACGATTGCCCAGGCGCAGCGCGCGACTGTCCATCGGCCCTGACGGCGGCACGCCCACGGCCCAGTAACCGAGGCGGCCGGGATAGTCCTGCACACTGGTTTGTGTGCCGGCGCTGAGCACTTCGAAGGTGTCGGCGGTGTAGACCAGGTCTTCCAGGCAACGGGTCCACGGCCGGCCGCTGGCGAAGGGCGGGGCGAGCAGGATCTGGCGCAGGTAATCGCGGTTGGTTTCCACGCCGTAGAGTTGGCTGTGGCTCAAGGCCTGATGCAGATCCAGGCGTGCCTGTTCGCGGGTGGGCGCCCAGGCGATCAGCTTGGCGATCATCGGGTCGAAGTACGGTGGGATCTCGCAACCGGCTTGCACCCAAGTGTCGATGCGCAGGCCCTCGGCCGCCGGGAACTCCACGCAGGTCAGCAGGCCTGGGCTGGGCTGGAAATCCCGGCCTGGGTCTTCGGCATACAACCGTGCCTGAATCGCATGGCCTTGCGGTTTCAATACCAGCTCATTCAACGGCGGCAGTTCACCCGCCGCCAATTGCACCATCCAACGCACCAGGTCCACGCCCCACACCTGCTCGGTGACGCCGTGTTCCACCTGCAACCGGGTGTTCACTTCAAGGAAGTAGAAGCGGCCATCGGCGCTGTCAAAGATAAATTCCACGGTGCCTGCACTGCGGTAATTCACCGCCTTGGCCAGGCTGATGGCGGCCGCGCACAGTGCATCGGCCATGCCGTCGGGCAGGTTCGGTGCCGGGGTTTCCTCAAGCACCTTCTGGTTGCGCCGCTGCACCGAGCAGTCGCGCACGCCCAGGGCGATGACCTCACCGGCGCCATCGCCAAACACCTGCACTTCCAGGTGGCGCGCGTGCTGGATGTACTTCTCGATAAACACACCGCCATCGCTGAAGTTGTTTTGCCCAAGGCGCTTGACCGCTTCGAAGGACTCACTCAGTTCTGCGGCGCTGCGGCATACGCGCATGCCAATGCCGCCACCGCCTGCGGTACTTTTGAGCATTACCGGGTAGCCCACCTGGTCGGCGGCCAGCAGGGCGGCGTCGAGGCTGTCGAGCAGTTCGGTGCCTTCCAGCAACGGGATCTGGTGGTGCTTGGCCAGGGCCCGGGCAGTGTGCTTGAGGCCGAACACCCGCAGTTGTTCTGGCGTCGGGCCGACAAAGGCGATGCCAGCATTTTCGCAGGCCTCGGCAAAGGCGGCGTTTTCTGACAGGAAGCCATAGCCCGGATGGATGGCCTTGGCACCGCAGGCCTTGGCGGTGGCGAGGATTTTTTCCACCGCCAGGTAAGTGCTCGCCGCCGCGCCTTCACCGAGGCTGTAGGCTTCGTCGGCTTGCTGGATATGCAGGCTGGCGGCATCGGCTTGCGCGTACACCGCGATGCCTTTGACGTGCAACTCGCGCAAGGTGCGCAGGATGCGGCACGCGATGGCGCCACGGTTGGCGATCAAGAGTTTTTCGAACATGGCAAAACCCTGCGGGCCGTCCCGCAAAGTGAAGGTGACGCTACGGTCGTCCGCAGCGCAAATTCCGAAATCAGTGGAGATCCAAATGTGGGAGCGGGCTTGCTCGCGAACGCGGAGTTTCAGTGACAGATGCACTTGCTGACACACCGTATTCGCGAGCAAGCCCGCTCCCACATGTTTGACCCTCAGTGTTTGTTAAGGCACTGCCCGGCGCGGGATTGGCACAGGGTGAACAGCCAAAGGCGCAAGCGCTTTAATTTCAGTTCCATACCAGCAGCTCCGCAGGGGTGGGGTTGTAGGCATTGCACGGGTTGTTCAGTTGCGGGCAGTTGGAAATCAACACGATCACATCCATTTGCGCGCGCAAATCCACGTACTTGCCGGGGGCGGAAATACCGTCCTCAAACGTCAGCCCACCGTCGGCTGTCACCGGCACATTCATGAAGAAATTGATGTTCGGCCCGATGTCGCCCTTGCCCAGTCGCCCGTCGTGGACGCAGGCCCGCAGGTAGTTGTCGCGGCAGCTGTGCATGTAGCGTTTTTCCAGGGCGTAGCGCACGGTGTTGCTCTCCTGGGCGCAGGCGCCGCCCAGGGTGTCGTGGCGCCCGCAGGTGTCCTCGACGATGGTCAGCATCGGCTGGCCCAGGTTGGAATACAGCACGCTGCCGGTGCCCAAGTACACGCTGTTCTGCCTGCGCAGGGTGCGCTGCACGTCGTAGCGTTCCTTGGGGTTTTTGACGCTGTAGAACAGCGTGTCGACCGCCTGGTTGCCCTCAAGGTCGAGGATGCGCAGGGTCTGGCCGGCCTTGACCTCCATCAGCCACGGCTCGCCGGCGGGGATGGTGGCGCGGTACACCGCGGCCTCAGGTTGTTTCAATGCGATAGACATGATGGCTCCTCAGGCGAACAGACGGTCGGTGTTGATAAAGCCGCGCTCGTTTTCCGGGCGCGAGGTGCGGCAGTGTTCGGCGACGCTTTGGTCGGCGTTCATCCAGCTCAGTTTCAGCGGTTGGGGCGCGTAGACGGGGTTGGGGTCCATCGGGTGTTGCAGGGCGGTGAGCACCACCAGGGTGTCCATCGGTGCGTAGAGCTCGATGTAGTCACCGGCCTTGGAATTGCCCGGCACAAAGTGCAGGCCGCCGTCGCCATCCACGCTGACGCGGCTGAACAGGTTGAGGGTCATCAGCAGGTCGGACAGGCCCAGGCCCCACTTGCCCAGCTCCACCAGCAGGTTGTCGGTGCCGTTGCGGAAGAAACCATTGCGCAGCTCCTGATAGCGCCCCTGGCCGTATTTTTCGGCGACTTCGCTGGCGCAGAGCACACCGCCGATGCTGTCACTCCAGCCGCAGGTGTCGGCGGTGATGGCGGCCAGCACGCGACCCATGTCCGAGTACAGGCAGTGGCCCGTGGTGAGCTTGGCGGTGTGTTGGCATTTGAGGCTGTCGGGCAGGTTCAGGCGCTCGGTTTTTTCGTTGGCATTGAGCAAGGTGAGGCTGACGTTGGCACCGCCGCGCAGGTCGGTGAGGCGCAGCAGTTGGCCGCGCTTGAGCACGAAAGAACGGTGGCCGCCGCCGGGCAGCATTTCTTCGGCAAACGGTGGGAACAGTGGGGTGGAATCGGTCATTGGGCTGTCGCTCCAAGTTCAGCGGCGAGCGCCTTGCGGCGTTCGCTGTTCAAAGGGATGTCGTAGGTGATGCGGGCGCCATAGGCACCGGGGGCGTGGGGGTCGACGCGGACCTTGTCGAACACCAGCAGGCGCGTGCCGAGGCTGAAGCCTTCGCTGAGGTCGTGGGTGACCATGAACACCGTCAGCCGGGTTTCGCGCCACAGCTCCAGCAGCAACTGGTGCATGTCTTTGCGAATGCCCGGGTCGAGGGCGCCGAAGGGTTCGTCCAGCAGCAACACGCGGGGTTTCATGATCAGGGCCTGGGCGATGGCCAGGCGTTGCTGCATACCGCCGGAGAGTTGCGCCGGGTACTTGTCCAGGGCATGCCCGAGACCGACTTTATACAGCAGCGCAGCGGCCTGTTCCCGGGCGTCTCGCTTGGCCTGGCCAAACAGCCGGCCCAGCAGGCGCGAGCGGGGCAACTCAAGGCCCAGGGCGACGTTGTCCAGCACGCTCAAATGCGGGAACACCGAATAGCGCTGGAACACCACGCCACGGCTGGCATCCGGCTCGGCGGCCAGCGGTTGGCCGTCCAGCAGGATCTGGCCCTTGCTCGCGGTTTCCTGGCCCAACAGCAGGCGCAGGAAGGTGGACTTGCCACAGCCGGAGGTGCCCACCAGGGTGCAGAACTCCCCTTCGGCCACCTGCAGGTTGAGCCCTTCGAGCACCACCTGGTCGCCATAGCGCTGCCACACATTGTTGACGCTGATAAAGCTCATGCCCGCGCTCCTTCGTACCAGGGGAACGCGCGTCGGGTCAGGGCCTTGAGGCCCCAGTCCATCAGCCAGGCGAGCAGGGTGATCCACACCACGTAGGGCAAAATCACGTCCATCGCCAGGTAGCGGCGTACCAGGAAAATCCGGTAGCCCAGGCCGTCGGTGGAGGCAATGGCCTCGGCGGCGATCAGGAACAACCACGCCGAGCCCAGCATCAGCCGCAGCGAGATCAGCAGGCGCGGCAGCAACTGTGGCAATACCACCCGCAGCATCAGGGTCCAGGTGGACGCACCGAGGGTCTGCGCTTTCACCAGCAACTCGACGGGAATTTCCCGCGCGCGCTGTTCCAGGTCTCGCGCCAAGGCCGGGGTGATGCCGATGACGATCAGCATCACTTTCGACAACTCCCCCAGCCCAAACACAATGAACAGGATCGGCAGGATCGCCAGCGGCGGCACCATCGACAGCACCGTCAGCAGCGGCGACAAGGGGGCACCAAACAGCGGCAAGGTGCCGGCGGCGATACCCAGGCACAGGCCGGCGAGGGCGCTGATCCCCAGGCCGATCGCCAGGCGCTGCAGGCTCGATGCAGTGTCTTGCCACAGCAGGTATTCACCGGTGCGGCTGTCGGCGCTGAAGGCCAGGCGCTTTATGGCGTCGCCCATTTGCATGGCGCTGGGCAGCAGCTTGTCGTTGGGGTTGTCTGCCAGGCGCTCGGCCGAGCCTACGAAGTAGGCGAACAGCAGCAGGGCGAAGGGCAGCAACACCAACAGCAGGCGGCTGGCGCGTTCCGGGTGACGGTTGATCAGGCGCATGGCCAGGTCCTCTTACAGCGTGCCGTCGGCGGCCATCTGCACGTAGCTGGGGTCGAAATGCAGCTTGAGGTTGGCGGTGTCGCCGCTGGTCACGCCATTGGCAAAGCTCATGCCCACGGCGCTGGTGTCCTTGGCGCCCTCACCGAGCAGGCCGTGTTCAAACGAGAACTCGGCGACCTTGCGCATGGTGGTCGGCAATTGCTTGCTGGTGGCAAACGCCAGGGCTTCCTGGGGCGTGGCGAACAGCTTGGTGGTGTCCAGTTGCGCCTGGAAACCCTTGAGGTCGGTACCGGAAGCCTTGGCCATGTGTTCCAGGGCCTCGGTGCTGGCGGCGCCCTTGGCGTTCATCAGTGCGACCGTTTCGAACCAGGCACCGGTGAGGGCTTTGCCCAGGGCCGGGTTGTCTTTGAGGACTTGGGTGTTGACCACCATCATGTCCATGATTTCGCCCGGAACTTTGCTGGAGTCGAATACCTCGGTCACGCCCGGCTTGGCCTTGATCTCGGAAAGCATCGGGTTCCAGGTGGTCACGGCCTGCACTTGGTCGGTGTTGAAGGCGGCGGCGATGTCGGCGTCGGAGGTGTTGACCACTTTCAGGTCTTTTTCGGTGAGGTCGGCCGACTCCAGTGCACGGGCCAGCAGGTAGTGGGACACCGAGAGTTCCACCAGGTTGACGTTCATGCCCTTGAGGTCGGCCACGGTCTTGCCAGTGCCCTTGATCACCACGCCGTCGTTGCCGTTGGAGAAGTCGCTGACCACCAGTGCGGTGCTGTCCACGCCACCGGCGGCGGGGATGGTGAGGGCGTCCATGTTGGTCATGGTGCAGCCGTCGAATTGGCCGGCTGTGTATTGGTTGATGGATTCGACGTAGTCATTGAGTTGCACCATGTCGATGGTGATGCCGTATTTCTTCGCCCACTTGTCGAGGATGCCTTGGCTGCCGGCGTATTCCCACGGCATCCAGCCAGCGTAAATGGTCCAGCACACGCTGAAGTGATCTTTGGGGGCGGCTTGGGCCTGGACGCTCAACACGGCGGCAAACGCGGCGGCGAGCAGGGCGGGTAATCGTAGCGAGGGCATGGGGCTTCTCCAGTTGATCAAGGGCGAGCAGGAGCAACGCGGCACCGTGAACGGTGGCTTGTCTCCCGGGCTTTTATCCCGCCGTGTAACCTCAACTGGAGGTCGCCAACTCTCGGACCAGCCACTCGCTTTACGCGAGCCGGAACCCTAGTCGGCCATTGCAAATTGTGGTGCCGCGAACCTGTTATCAATCCTGCACGACAGAGCCAAAGCGAGAGTCGTGCCAAGTGGCTGGGATGCCCGGTTTATCAGCCGGGCACCCCAGGAGGGACGTTGAGGAGGAGGGGCGAGTGCATCACGCGGGTGCGCCGATGCACTGCAATGAAGCGCTTACAGCTGGAACTTGCTCACCAGCACATTGAAGGAGGTGGCCAGGCGCGACAGGTCTTGGCTGGAGGCGTTGGTCTGGTGCGCACCGGCGGCGGTCTGGGTGGACAGGTCCTGGATGTTCAGCAGGTTGCGGTCCACTTCGCGGGCGACCTGGGCCTGTTCTTCGGAAGCCGAAGCAATCACCAGGTTGCGTTCGTTGATCTTCGCCACGCTGGCGGTAATGCGTTGCAGCGCCTCGCCGGCGTTCTGCGCCAGGACCTGGGTGTTGTTGGCCCAGGTCAGGCTCTTGGTCATGGCGGCCACGGCGTCATCGGCGCCAACCTGCACTTCGCCGATCATCTTTTCGATATCGACGGTGGAGGTCTGGGTGCGATGGGCCAGGGCCCGTACTTCATCGGCCACCACCGCAAACCCGCGACCCTGTTCACCGGCACGCGCCGCTTCGATGGCGGCGTTAAGGGCCAACAGGTTGGTCTGGTCGGCGATGCCGCGGATCACATCGATCAC
The DNA here is from genome assembly GCF_004682055.1 of Pseudomonas kairouanensis. Taxonomy (GTDB): domain Bacteria; phylum Pseudomonadota; class Gammaproteobacteria; order Pseudomonadales; family Pseudomonadaceae; genus Aquipseudomonas; species Aquipseudomonas kairouanensis. Next base: position 196,882 of record NZ_QUZU01000003.1, read on the forward strand.
TTTGCCGATTTCACGCACCTGGCCGGCGAGGTCCGCCACCGACTGGGTGGAGTCGTTGATCTCACTCACCATCGACCCCATGCCGGTCACGGCCTGTTCCACCTGCTGGCGGCCGTCTTCGGCTTCGGTGGTGGCCTGGCGTGACGCTTCGGAGGTGGAGACGGCGTTGCTGGCCACTTCATCCACGGCGGCGGTCATCTGGTTGACGGCCGTGGCGGCCTGCTGGATTTCGTCATTCTGGCGGGTCAGGCCACGGCTGCTCTCATCGGTGACGGCGCTGAGTTCTTCGGCCGCCGACGCCAGTTGGTCGGAGGCGTTGGCGATTTCCACCAGGGTGCTTTTGAGGCCGCCTTGCATGTCCGACAGGGCCATCAGCAGTTGCCCGGCTTCGTCGGTGCGGTTGGTGACGATGGCTTGGGTGAGGTCGCCCTGGGCAATGCGCTGGGCGCTGTGCACCGCTTGGGCAATGGGGCGCGTGATGAGGCGGGTGATCAGTACGCCAATGACGATTGCAATGATGAACGCCAGCACGATGCCGCTGATCATCCAGGTCAACGCGCTGTTGCGCAGGTCATCGGCGGCGGCGGCGCCTTCCTTGATCTGGCGGTTGTTGGAGTCGATCATCACGCGGATCAGCTCGCGAGCCTCGCGAAACAGTTCATTGTTGGTCGAGTTGAGCTGGCTGCGGGCCTGCTCGACTTGGTTGCCATCGAGCATCGCGATGACGCGCTCGGAGTTGTTGATATAGGTAGGCCAGATCTGGTCGAGCTTGTCGCCCGCCGCCCGTTCGTCGTCTTCCAGCGGTGTGGCGCGGTAGGTGGCGTAGGCCGCCTGGCTGCGCTTGAGTTCGTTGGCGATGTCCTGGCGCACACGGTCACGGTCTTGGGCGGCGACATCGCCTTTGCTGGCGTCCATCAAGCGATACAGGCCACGGTTGTGGGCGACCAGGCCATTGAGGGTAGCTGCTGTGTTACTCACCGAAACCAGATTGTTGGAGAACGTCAGTTCCAGGGCGGAGGCCAGTCGAACGACGCCTTTGATACCCAGCAGGCCAACCCCGAGGGTGACCAGCGCACACAGTAGAAATGAAAGCAGCAGCTTACTTGAGATTTTCATGGCTCGAATCCGGCGATATTAGCGAAGGGCGCACGCTAGAGCCTCCTGGCAGCGCGCGATATCATAGTGACATCATCGCAATCGACAAAGTTTCGAGCCACATAAATTTACTGAATCGATAAAGCTTACCGATAGGCAAACCCTATTCAGGCGTGGCTGTATGGGGCTGTATCCGTTCATCTACACAGATGTATCAAACTGTTACCAAAGCGCACCAGATTCGGTTTTTGATGTCAGATATTTCGTCATTCAGTGAAAGCTGAATGCCGCCCCCCAGCGTCGCTGGAGGTGCTCTTTCGCGGTCCAGGAGGCCGCCATGTATCGACGACTGCTGCTCAGCGCTTTACTCGGTCTAACCCTTTCTGCTTGTGTGCCCTACTACGATGGAGGCCAGAGCTACTATCGATCCGAGGTCTACACCTCACCGGCGCCGGTGTACTACTACGGCGGTGGCACGGCCTATCAATACCGCCGTGACTACTACCCTGCACCGCGTTATTACGCGCCTCAACCGCGTTACTACTCGGCGCCGCGTTATTACCAACCGGCACCGCGCTACTACCCGGCCGGCCCCCGCGCCGGTTACCGCCCTTATCCAAACCGAGGCTGGGGCGATCAGGGTGGTAATGGTTGGCACGGACGTGGTTCCGATCATGGAGGTGGCCGCGGCGGTCACCGTTGAGAGGCCTGTACTGCAAGCGGCGCATGATGCGCCGCTTTTTTGTGGGTAAACGCTTTAGTAATCCGACAAATCCGCCAGCGGGTGCCGGCCTTCCCACGCCTTGTGAAAGTGCGCGTCGACCACCGCCTGCGGCACGCGGTTGATGTCCGGCCAATGCCAGTGGGGCGTCTGGTCCTTGTCGATCAGCCGCGCGCGCACCCCTTCGCTGAACTCCGGGTGACGGCAGCAATTGAGGCTCAAGGTGTATTCCATCTGGAATACCTGGGCCAGGGACAGGTGGCGCGCACGCTGGATCTGTTCCCACACCAGGTGCGCCGTCAGGGGGCAGCCTTCGCTCAAGGTGGTACCGGCGCGCTTGAACAGCGGGTCACTGTGCTCGCGCAGTGGGCTCAAGGCGCGCCAGGCGCAACGCACATCGCTGACGTCCAGCCATTCGTCGATCTGTGCGCGGCGGGGCAGCCATTGCGCCTCGGGTTGCTGGTCGACGGCTTCCTGGGCCAGGGCCTTGAGCAGGCTGTTGAGCTGCATGGCGGTTTGCTCTTGCCAGTTCAGTTGCAGCAGGCCGTCGAGCAGTTCGTCTTGTTGATCGTCGCGCAGAAAACGGTCGGCCAGGCCCAGGTCCAGGGCATCGCGCCCGTTGATGTGGGCACCGGTAAGGCCCAGGAACACGCCGAGCTTGCCGGGCAGGCGCGACAGGAACCAGCTGGCGCCTACGTCGGGGTACAGGCCGATGCTGATCTCGGGCATGGCCAGGCGACTGCTCGGCGTGACAATCCGCACCGCCGCGCTCTGCAGCAGGCCCATGCCCCCGCCCAGCACGTAGCCGTGGCCCCAGCAGATCAATGGTTTGGGGTAGGTATGCAGGCGATAGTCGAGGCGGTATTCCGCGGCAAAAAACGCTGCGGCCAAGTCGGGCACCACACCGGGTTGTTCAAGGCAGGCGATTGCCAGGCTGCGCACTTCGCCGCCGGCGCAGAAGGCCTTGGGCCCATTGCCGCGCAACAGCACACACACGATTTTCGGGTCCTTGGCCCAGGCATCCAGGCGTTCGCCCAGGGCCAGGATCATCGGCAAGGACAGGGCGTTGAGGGACTTTGGCGCATCCAGGCTGGCGATACCGATGCGGGCACCGTCACTGCCGGTCAGCTCTTCGAAGTGCAGGTTCATCATGACCTCATTCGGGGAAGTGAAGGATCAGTATGATCCCTTGGTAGGAAAGCGGCGGATGTGTGTCAGATCAATTGACAAGCGGGGTCGGCTTTCCTAGGGTTCGCTCCATTCTTTTTTACAAGACCATTCAACCATGACCGAAGACGACCGTATCAAACTCGAACCCAGCTGGAAACACGCCCTGCGGGATGAGTTCGAGCAGCCGTACATGGCCCAGTTGCGCGAGTTTTTGCGCCAGGAACACGCCGCCGGCAAAGAGATCTACCCGCCCGGCCCGCTGATTTTCAACGCGCTCAATTCCACACCACTGGACAAGGTCAAGGTAGTGATCCTGGGGCAAGACCCCTACCACGGCCCAGGCCAGGCCCACGGCCTGTGCTTCTCGGTGCAACCGGGCATACCCACGCCGCCGTCGCTGGTGAACATTTACAAAGAACTCAAGCGCGACCTGAACATCGACATCCCCAACCACGGCTGCCTGCAAAGCTGGGCCGACCAGGGGGTGTTGTTGCTCAACACCACCATGACCGTGGAGCGCGCCAATGCCAACGCCCATGCGGGCAAGGGCTGGCAGTTCTTTACCGATCGGATTATCGAGGTGGTCAGCCAGCACCAGCCGCACCTGGTATTTTTGCTGTGGGGCGCCCATGCCCAGGGCAAGCAGAAACTGGTGGATGCCACCAAGCACCTGGTGCTGACGTCGGTGCATCCGTCGCCGTTATCGGCCTATCGCGGGTTCTTGGGCTGCGGGCATTTCAGCCGCACCAACAAGTTTCTTGAGCAAAACGGCGAGACGCCGATCGAGTGGCGGTTGCCGCTGCTCTAGCGGCTGACCACAATCCAATGTGTGTGTGGGCTTGCTCGCGAAGACGGAGTGTCAGGCAGCAAATCTGGCACTGATACACCGCCTTCGCGAGCAAGCCCGCTCCCACATTTGGATCCTGACAAGGCTTTAAATATTTTCGGGCTGGCGATTCCAACGCCTGAACAACGGCTCCGCCAAAAACAACACAAACAGCAACCGCATCACCTGCATCGCCGTCACCAACGGCACCGACAGTTGCAAGGTCTCGGCCGTCAAACTCATCTCGGCAATCCCGCCGGGCATCATGCCCAGCGTCAGCGAGCGCAGGTCCAGGTGGGTCAGGGCGCTTAAACCCACCGCTGCCAATGTGGCCAGCGCCATGGTCAAGGCCGTGCCCACCAAGGTGCGGGCCATAAACGAAGGTGCCCGGCGAAAGAACTGCCGGTTGAAGTGGCAACCCAAACCGCTGCCGATCAACCATTGGCCAATCTGGCTGCCGCCGTCGGGCAGGCCGATGTGCAAATCCCACACGACACTGGCTGTCGCACTCACCAGCAGCGGCCCGAACAGCCAAGGGTTTGGTTGACGCAAACGCTGCCAGCCCCAGGCCACCAGCGCACCCAGCGGAAATAACATCAACAACCACGGCCAACTCACCGGCGCCGGATGAAACTGCGGCGCACCGCCTTCAAGCACATACTTGAAGATCGCCGGCACACACAGCACCACCACCAACACCCGCAAACTCTGCCCCGCCGCAACCCGGCTGAGCACCGCGCCGTTGCGCGCGCCCAGGTTGACCATCTCACCGGAGCCGCCCGGCATGCTGGAGAAAAACGCAGTAGCGCGGTCTTCACCGCTGCGCCGCATCAACCACACCCCCACGATGCTCGACAGGCTGGTCACCAACGCGCCAAAGAAGATCAGCCCGAAATGGCTCATCACCTGCTCGATCACCACCGGGGTAAAGTGCAGCCCGATGCCAATCCCCACCACCCATTGGCCGCATTTGCGCCCGCCGGGAATCTCCGCCAACTGCCACGGGGTGAGGCAACGCACCAGGATAATCGCCAGCAACGAGCCGACCATGTACGGCAAAGGCCAGCCAACCAGGCTGGCCAGGTAACCGCCGGCCAGGCCGACCAGCGGTGTTCCCCACCAATGTTTAAAGGTGACCTCAGACATCGGCCACGGCACGACGCTGCAGGGCACGTTTACGGTAGATACGCACCAGCGGGAACATCAGCATCAACGCGGTCAGCACCCACACACCAAAGGTGATCGGGCTCGACCAGAGGATGTCCAGCGCACCGTTGGAGATCGACAGCGCACGGCGCAAATTCTGCTCCATCAGCCCGCCGAGGATAAAGCCCAGCAGCACTGGCGACAGCGGGAAGTCGAGCTTGCGCAGGATGTAGCCGAAGATACCGATGCCCACCATCAGGAACAGGTCGAAGGTGGTGGCGTGAACCGCGTACACACCGATTGCCGTGATGATGGCGATCACCGGCACCAGCGCCCAATTCGGCACGGCGAGGATGCGGGTGAAGATGCGGATCATCGGGATGTTGAGGATCACCAGCATGATGTTGGCGATAAACAACGAAGCGATCAGGCCCCAGACGATGTCAGGTTGCTGCTGGAACAGCAGGGGACCCGGCGTGATGTTGTACAGCGACAGTGCGCCGATCATCACCGCCGTGGTGCCCGAGCCGGGTACGCCGAGGGTCAGCATGGGCACCAGGGCGCCGCAGGCGGATGCGCCAATGGCGGTTTCCGGGGCTGCCAGGCCACGCATGTCGCCCTGGCCGAACTTGCCGCTGGCACCGGCCAGGCGTTTTTCGGTCATGTAGGCAACGGCCGAGGCCAAGGTAGCGCCAGCACCGGGCAACACGCCCATGATGAAGCCCAGCAGGCCGCAGCGAATATTCACCACGAACACCGCAGACGCTTCCTTCAGGTTGAACATCATGCGTCCGGTGGCTTTCACGGCTTCCTGGCCACGGTGGGTTTTTTCCAGCAGCAACAGGATCTCGCTGATGGAGAACAGGCCCAGCACCAACACCACGAACTGGATGCCGTCGGTGAGGTGGATGTTGTCACCGGTAAAACGGTACACGCCGCTGTTGGCGTCGATACCGACCGCCGACAGGAACAGACCGATCAGCGCCGCCACGAAGGTCTTCAGCGGTTTGTCACCGGCCATGCCGCCCAGGCACACAATCGCGAACACCATCAGTACGAAATATTCCGCCGGACCGAAGGCAATCGCCCATTTGGCCAACAACGGTGCAAACAGCACCATGCCGCAGGTGGCGATAAACGCGCCGATGAACGAACTCCACGCCGACAACGACAGTGCGACACCGGCCAGGCCTTTGCGGGCCATGGGGTAGCCGTCGAGGGTGGTCATCACGGTGGAAGCTTCGCCCGGGATGTTGAGCAGGATCGAGCTGATACGGCCGCCGTATTCGCAGCCCAGGTACACGGCCGCCAGCAGGATCAGCGCCGATTCCGGCGGCAGGCCCAGGGCAAATGCGATAGGGATCAACAAGGCCACGCCGTTGATCGGACCCAGGCCCGGCAGCAGGCCGACCACGGTGCCGATCAAGGTGCCGCACAGCGCAGTCACCAGGTTGTACGGGGACAGTGCAACGCCGAAGCCCTGGCCCAAATAGCTGAAAGTATCCATGTCAGTTCTCCAGAACGTCGAGCAGGCCCAGGGGCAGCGGTACATCCATGGCTTTGTCGAACAGCAGGTACAGGCCGATGGCCATGAGGCTGACGATCACCACGCTCGGCAACCAGCGGCCGCCATACAGGCGTGCCATGGGGATGCCGATCAGCATGCTGCTGAGGATGAAGCCCAGGGGCTCGAAGGTGCCGGCGAACACGATCAAAAGGCCCACGCACATGGCGATCTTGATCAGGGTTTCGCGGTCTAGCGCGGGTTCTTCTTCCGTATGTTTGGTGGGCTGCGGGCGAATGATCATGTAGATCAGCCCCAGGCTCATCAGGCCGAGCATTAGCAGCGGATAGGCGCGAGGCCCCACTGGTTCGTAGGAAAATGCAGCCTGATACGGCCAGGCCATCAGTGCGAGGCCGGCGCAGACCAGCAACATCACAGAGGCGAAAATGCGTTGTAAAAGCATAGGAGACTCCTAGGCCGCTTTTGTAGGAGCGAGCTTGCTCGCGAAGAACGAAAGAACACCGCGTTTATCCAGGCAGCACGCGTCATCGTTGACGTTTTTCGCGGGCAAGCCCGCTCCTACAGAGGGGCGATTACTGGATCAGGCCAAACTCTTTGGCCAGCACTTTGTAGTCAGCCACTTGTTTCTTCACGTAGGTGTCCAGCTCCGGGCCGGTCATGGCGAACGGGAACAGCTCGCGCTGGTCACGCAGCTTGGCGAACTCCTCGGAGGCCAGCAGTTTGTCGAAGGCTTCTTTCCACCAGGCGTAGTCGGCATCGCTGACTTTTGGCCCGAGGTAGAAACCCCGTACCACCGGCCAGACGATGTCGTAGCCTTGCTCTTTGGCGGTAGGAATGTTCTTCATTTCTGGCTCGTCCAGGCGCTGCTCGGAGAACACCGCCAGCAGGCGCATGTCGCCGCTCAGGATGTGCGGCATGGAGTCGGAGATGTCGGTACTGCCCACCTGGATATGGCCACCGAGCAGGGCGGTGGCGATTTCGCCGCCACCTTCGAGCGCCACATACCGCAGCTCACGCGGGTTGATCCCGGCGGCCTTGGCGATAAGCGCCGTTTGCATCCAGTCCTGGCTGCCCACGGTGCCGCCGGAACCAATCACCACGCTGCCCGGATCTTTCTTCAGGGCTTTGACCAGATCGTCGAGGGTCCTGTAGGGCGAATCGGCTTTCACCGCGATGGCACCGTAGCTGGTGCCGACCGCTGCCAGCCAACGCACGGCGCTTTCATCGAAGCGGCCGAACTTGCCCTGGGCCAGGTTCAACAGCGAACCGCTGGACCAGGCCACCAGGGTGCCAGCATCCGCCGGGCGCTGGGCGACCACCGCGTTGTAGGCCACCGCACCCACGCCGCCGGGCATGTAGGTCACGCGCATCGGCTTGCTCAGCAGCTTTTCGTTGACCAGCGCGCTCTGCGCCAGTTTGCAGGTCAGGTCAAAACCACCGCCGGGGGAGGCCGGGGCGATACATTCCGGGCGCTTGGGCTCGTCGGCGGCCAGCAGTTGGCCGGCGAACAGCATGCAGCCGGCGGCGAGGGCCAATTTACGCAGTGAAAGGGTCATGGGTTTCTCCTTCATTGTTGTTATGGGTGCTACTTACCAGAGCACACTTACCAAAGAGCAATGCTGTAACTGACCAGCAAGCGCATTTCATCCGCATCACGGGCTGAATAGTTGGAGCGATACGTGGCATTGCGCAGGCGCACGGCCACGTCCTTGAACGTGCCGTTTTGCACCACGTACTTGATCTCGCTGTTGCGCTCCCACTCCTTGCCGGTGTCGCCGTTCTTGAGCTTGATGTTGTCACCCGACAGGTAACGGCTCATGAAGCTCAGGCCGGGAATGCCCAGTTTGACGAAATCGAAGTCGTAGCGCGCCTGCCAGGAGCGTTCTTCGGCGCCGGCAAAGTCATTGATCTGGACGAAGTTGACCAGGTACGGGTCGCTGCCATCCACATACGGGAACGCGCTGTCGCCCGACATGTGCTGGTAGCCGGCGCTGAGCTTATGGCCATTGAGGGCATAGCTGAACAGGCCGTTGAGGGAGGTGTTGTCGATCTTGCCGCCACGGGCGCTGCCTGTGTCATCACTGATGGCCAGGCGCAGGTCGGTGGCGAAGGTGCCGGGGCCCATCGGGCGGGCGGCTACCAGGCCAAGGAAGTGCTGGCGGTACACGTCGTCGAGTTGGGCGAAGTGGTAGCTGCCGGTGATCTTGTCGGCGAACTTGTAGTCGGCGCCGCCGAAATTGAAGTGCTTGCCGGTGGCGCCGCTGACGAAGCGGCTGTTCTTGTTGTTGAGGGCGATGTCTTCGTAGTTGCTGTCGTCGCGGTCTTTGGCTTTATCCAGACGGCCACCGGTGAACACCAGGTTTTTGAATTCCTTGGAAGTGATCAGGCCACCGTTGAAGGTTTGCGGCAGGATGCGCCCGTCGTTGGGCTTGAGGATCGGCAGTTCGGGGATCAGCGCACCGATCTTCAATTCGGTGGCGGAGATCTTCACTTTGCCGGTCAGGCCCAGCTTGGAGTATTCGTCGGCGGCGCGGCCATCGTCGTGGGTTGGCAGCAGGCCGGTGCCGGTGCGGTCGGGGCTGGAGTCGAGCTTGACCCCCAGCATGCCCAACGCATCCACGCCAAAGCCGACGGTGCCGTCGGTGTAGCCCGATTGCAGGTTGAGCATGAAGCCCTGGGCCCATTCGTCACGCTTGGATTGTTGCGCGCTGGTGCCGTCGCGAAAATCGCGGTTGAAGTACATGTTGCGGGTTTCGAGGGTGGCGCTGCTGTCTTCGAAGAAGGCAGCCTGGCTGATCGGCGAAAAGCCGGCAAGGGCAGCGGCACTGGCGAGGGCGGTCTGGGTGAGGCGAGAGAAACGCACAGGCGCGAGAGCCTGGGGCTGTGTCGACAGCATCGTGGTGTACTCCGTTATTGTTCTTATTTTGGCGAAAACGCTTCGAGGCGTTTTTCGGGCGCGACGTATCAGGTCGCTCGGCAGGCCTGACCCACCGTGGCTGGATGCTAAAGGGCGAAGCTTTCACTAACCTTTCAATGGCCTTTCAATGTTTTCGGGCTTCACAGGGCAGGTGGCGCCTGTAAACTCCCCGGCAAAGCGTGGCGTCGACCACTCCTGAACGAGGTAGAAATCCATGCGTGTCCTCTTGGTAGAAGACCATCTGCAGCTTGCCGAAAGTGTCGCCCAGGCGCTCAAGAGCACGGGTTTGACCGTCGACGTATTGCACGACGGCGTGGCGGCGGACCTGGCCTTGAGCAGCGAGGAATACGCAGCGGCGATCCTGGATGTGGGGCTGCCGCGCATGGATGGTTTTGAGGTGCTGGCGCGCTTGCGGGCCCGTGGGAAAAACCTGCCAGTGCTGATGCTCACGGCGCGCAGCGATGTAAAAGACCGCGTGCATGGGCTGAACCTCGGCGCGGACGACTACCTGGCCAAGCCGTTTGAACTGACGGAGTTGGAAGCGCGGGTCAAGGCGCTGCTGCGACGCAGCGTGTTGGGCGGCGAGCGCCAGCAAACGTGCGGCGTGCTGGTGTATGACCTCGATACGCGACGCTTCACGGTGGGGGGTGAGTTGATGACTCTGACATCCCGCGAGCAAGCGGTGCTCGAAGCGCTGATCGCCCGCCCGGGCCGGGTGATGAGCAAGGAGCAACTGGCTTCCCAGGTGTTTGGCCTGGACGAAGAAGCCAGCCCCGATGCCATCGAAATCTACGTGCACCGCCTGCGCAAGAAACTCGACGGCCAGCCCATCGCCATCGTGACCTTCCGTGGCCTTGGCTACCTGCTGGAAGCCCGCGATGCATAAGCCCAGCAGCCTGCGCTGGCGGCTGCTGTGGAACCTGGCGCTGCTGCTGGTGCTGTTGATGTTGGCCAGTGGCATGAGTGCCTACTGGAACGGTCGCGAGGCTGCGGATACGGCCTACGACCGTACCTTGCTGGCTTCTGCCCGTACTATCGCCGCCGGCTTGACCCAGGTGGACGGCACCCTCAGCGCCAACGTGCCGTATGTGGCCCTGGACACCTTCGCCTATGACAGCGCGGGGCGTATCTATTACCAGGTCAATGACATCGACCAGAAGCTGATCTCGGGCTACGAAAACCTCCCCGGTCCGCCGCCGGGCACGCCGCGTACCGACGATTACCCGGCGTTGGCGCGCTTCTACGATGCCGTGTATCAGGGCCAGCCAGTGCGGGTGGTGAGCCTGCTCAAGGCGGTCTCCGAACCGAATATGAACGGCATGGCGGAAATCCGCGTGGCCGAAACCGACGAAGCCAGGGTAAGCATGGCCCGCAGCCTGATGGCCGATACCTTGTTGCGCTTGGGCATGCTCGCCGTGGGAGCGTTGTTGCTGGTGTGGTTTGCCGTGAGCGCTGCGTTGCGCCCGCTGGAGCGCTTGCGTACAGCGGTGGAAGAACGCCAGCCGGACGACCTGCGCCCATTGCCGCTGGTAGAAGTGCAGCATGAGTTCGGCCCGTTGGTGCGCTCCCTCAATCACTTCACCGAGCGCCTGCGTGGCCAATTCGAGCGTCAGGCGCAGTTTATTGCCGATGCGGCCCATGAACTGCGCACGCCTTTGGCGGCGCTCAAGGCCCGCCTGGAACTAGGCCTGCGTGCCGAAGACCCGCTGATCTGGCGCAGCACCCTGGAAACCGCTGCCCAGGGCACCGATCGCCTGACCCACCTGGCCAACCAGTTGCTGTCCCTGGCGCGCATCGAAAATGGCGCCCGGGCAATTGCCGAAGGTGGCGCGCAGTTGTTGGACCTCAGCCAGTTGGCCCGTGAGCTGGGGATGGCCATGGCGCCGTTGGCCCACGCCCGTGGCGTTGCATTGGCGTTGGAGGCCGATGAGCCGGTCTGGCTGCGCGGCGAGCCGACACTGCTCAATGAGTTATTGAGCAACCTGGTAGACAACGCCCTGGCCCACACACCGCCGGGCGGCAATGTGATCTTGCGGGTGACGGCGCCGGCGGTTCTGGAGGTTGAAGACGATGGCCCCGGTATTCCCCAGGATGAGCGCGACCGGGTGTTCGAACGTTTCTATCGCCGCAGCCAGCAGGGCATGGGCTCGGGTCTGGGGCTGGCGATTGTCGGCGAGATCTGTCGCGCGCACCTGGCGCAGATCAGCCTGCACGATGGCGAACAGGCTGGGCTGAAGGTGCGGGTAAGTTTTATCGCCGGTTGATCAATAGAACATCGAGCGGGCTTCATCCAGTTCGGCGCGCAGCACCTCGCTGTAGGGGTCGACCCGTAGCTTCTTGAGTGCCGGCAGGCTGGAGACCGGCACGCTCGCCAACGGATGATCGGTGCCGCGATGGCAATACAGTACGGCGATCTGTACCAGGTCGATGTAGTCGAGGCTGGCCGAATCCCGTTCCAGGTTCAGGTACTGGCCGGGCAGGTTGGCGAGCATTTCGGGGAAATCCCAGCCACGCAGCAGTTTGTCTCCCAGCAAGGGGTGAATGCTGTCGATCACATGGTTGAGGCTGACCGGGTCCGAGAGCAATTCGTAATGATCTTCGGCGTAGGTGAGGATCGGCAGCACACCGATCTGGTGCACCAGGCCGCCAAGGGCCGCCTGGTCTGGCTTGAGCTGGCTGTGGCTGCGGCACAGGGCATAACTCACGCCGGCCACTTCCAGGCTGCGGCGCCACACGTCGCGCATCTTCTGTTCCACCGCCTCTGAACGGGCGTGGAAGATCTGCTCCATCACCAGGCCGATGGCCAGGTTGCTGCTGTAGTTGGTGCCCAGCCGGGTGATGGCGGTGTGCAGGTCGGTCACTTCCTGGGTTGCGCGCAACAACGGGCTGTTGACCACTTTGATCAGGCGCGCCGACAGCGCGGTATCGCGACCGATCACTTTGCTCAAGTGGCTGATGCTGATCTCCGGATCTTCGGCGGCCCGGCGAATTTCCAGGGCCACTTCCGGCAAAGTCGGCAGAACCAGGTCATCGTTGTCGATGGCCGTAACCAAAGCCTGTTGGACTTTTTCCGCCAGCTTGTTCATTCATGCTCTCTAGGGTGTTGCAAAAAGGTACGGCGACTAACGCTGGATCTCTCGATCACGGTCGAGTGTGTAGGGCAGGTCGAGCAGTTGCAGACCGGGGCCTTCCAGTGTGCCTAAATGCACATCGCCACTATCGGCTGCTTCGGCTTGCAGCACGGCCAGAAGTTCAATCACCTGGTCAGCTTTTGCTGCAATCACCACTTCGCCGATGGCGCTGTTATGGCTGGGGGAAAACAGCGGGGTGCCTGGCTCGGGCATTTCGGTTGCATCAAGGCTCAAGCGGTATAGGCGACGCTTGAGCTTGCCCAGGTACTGCATGCGCGCAACGATTTCCTGGCCGGTGTAGCAGCCTTTCTTGAAGCTCACGCCGCCGACCGCTTGCAGGTTGAGCATCTGCGGGATGAACAGTTCGCGGGTTTGCGGCATGACCTGGCCGATGCCGGCGCGGATCTGGCCCAGCAGCCATTCATTCAGGGGTTTTTCTTCAAGTTGTGCGGCCAGTTGGGTGCGTATGGCATCGGCATGTTCGGCGGGTACCCAGAGTTCGGCGCGGCCTGGGGATACGCGGATGGCAACCAGGGTATCGGTGCGTGCAACGGTATCGGTCTCGGCTGGTAGCTCAAGGCCAAGGCCGGCGAGTACCTGATCTGCGCCTACAAGGCCGAAACGCACCCAGGCGGCGCTTTCGTCGGTGAGCTTGGATTTGGAAAATACGGCGTATTTCTTCAGGTCTGCCAGCTGCGGTTCCAGCAGTTCGGTGGCCATGGCTAGCAGTACGCCATCACCTTGCAGCAGGATGCGGAAGCTCGACTGCATGCGCCCCTTTTGCGTGCAGCGCGCGCCAAGACTAGCCTGGGTTTCGCTCAGGTAATTGAGGTTGCAGGTCAGTTGGCCCTGCAAAAACTTGGCAGCATCGGAGCCGCGGACGGCGAGAACGCCTTCGTGGGACAGGGGGCAGAAGAAAGCAGAGTCAGCCATGGGTCATCGCAGGTCAAAAAGTCATGGGTGCATCATAGAGGGGCGCCCGGCAAATGGATAGTTTCCATATGGGCGACCAAAGCCGAGTGTTCGGGTGTCGTCGGGCCTGTATACTTGCCGCCTATTTGAGGAGCGTTCCATGGTCGAAGATGTAGAAATCAATCGTCTCTACTGGCACAGCCGTCGTGGCATGCTGGAATTGGATGTGTTGCTGGTTCCTTTCACCAAGGAGGTGTATGCAACGCTCAACCAGGTGGATCGCGACCTCTACGTCAGGCTGCTGACCTGCGAAGACCAAGACATGTTCGGCTGGTTCATGGAACGTGCCGAATCCGACGATCCTGAGCTGCAGCGCATGGTTCGGATGATCCTGGATCGTGTCCAGCCCAAGTAATCCCGTCTTTGAATGCCGCTGGCAGGCCTCACGGCTGTTGCTGGCGGCGTACCTCCTTGCCCAGCTGTTCGCGTTGGCTGCGCTGTTGTTGCTCGACCTGCCTTATGCAAGCCTCGGGATACTCGCTTGCCTGGCGCATGCGGCCTGGGCTGTGCCGCGTCATGTCCTGCTGACTCACCGTTCGTCGATTCGTGGCCTGCGCCGTGATGAAGACGGCTGGCAGCTACTCAGCGATGAGCGTGGCTGGCACGCGGTGCAGTTGCGTCCCGACAGCCTGGCGCTGCCGCTTATTGTGGTGTTGCGTTACCGGCTGCCGGGTCAGTGGCGGGTGCGTGCGGTCTGCGTACCCACGGACGCGCAGGCCGCCGATGTGCATCGGCGCTTGCGGGTGCGCTTGAAGTTCAGCCGCCGTAGGTGGTTGGCACCAAGATAGTGTCGCGGGCTTCGGGCAGCATCTCGGGGTAGTCGAGGGTGTAATGCAGGCCTCGGCTTTCCTTGCGCTCCATGGCTGAGCGGATCATCAGTTCCGCCACCTGGGCCAGGTTGCGCAACTCGATCAGGTCGCGGCTGACCTTGTAGTTGCTGTAGAACTCATCGATCTCGTCCAGCAACATGCGCACCCGGTGCTGAGCCCGCTGCAGGCGCTTGGTGGTGCGCACGATGCCCACGTAGTCCCACATGAAGCGCCGCAGCTCGTCCCAGTTGTGGGCGATGATCACGTCTTCGTCCGAGTCGGTGACCTGGCTCGCATCCCAGCGGGGCAGGGCGGCCGGCACGGGGATGTGCGGCAGTTGTTCAAGAATGTTTTCTGCCGCCGAACGTGCATAGACGAAGCATTCGAGCAGCGAGTTGCTGGCCATGCGGTTGGCGCCATGCAAGCCGGTGAAGCTGGTTTCGCCAATGGCGTAGAGGCCGGGTACGTCGGTGCGGCCATGCTGGTCGACCATCACGCCGCCACAGGTGTAGTGCGCGGCCGGTACCACCGGGATCGGGCCCTTGGTGATATCGATATTGAACGCCAGGCAGCGCTCGTAGACGGTGGGGAAGTGGGTCTTGATGAAGGCTTCGGGCTTGTGGCTGATGTCCAGGTATACGCAGTCGATACCCAGGCGCTTCATTTCGTGGTCGATGGCGCGGGCGACGATATCCCGTGGGGCCAGTTCGGCGCGTGGGTCGAAGCGTTGCATGAAGCGTTCGCCGTTGGGCAGCTTCAGGTGTGCACCTTCGCCGCGCAGGGCTTCGGTAACCAGAAAACTCTTGGCCTGGGGGTGATACAGGCAGGTGGGGTGGAACTGGTTGAATTCCAGGTTGGCCACCCGGCAGCCCGAGCGCCAGGCCATGGCGATGCCGTCGCCACAGGCACCGTCGGGGTTGCTGGTGTAGAGGTAGACCTTGGCTGCGCCGCCGGATGCCAGGATGGTGAAGCGTGCGCCGTAGGTGTCCACTTCACCACTGGCACGGTTGAGCACGTAGGCGCCCAGGCAGCGTTCGCCCTCAAGACCCAGGCGCTTTTCGGTGATCAGGTCGACGGCAACGCGCTGCTCCAGCAACTCGATGTTGGGGCGTTGGCGGGCCTGGTCGAGCAAGGTCTTGAAGATGGCGGCGCCCGTGGCGTCGGCGGCGTGGATGATACGCCGGTGGCTGTGGCCGCCTTCACGGGTCAGGTGGAACTCGAAACCACCGTCATCGCTGCCCGCGTGTTCATCGCGGGTGAAGGGCACGCCTTGGTCGATCAGCCATTGGATCGCCTCGCGGCTGTGCTCCACGGTAAAGCGCACCGCCTCTTCATTACACAGGCCGCCGCCGGCGTTGAGGGTGTCTTCGACGTGGGACTGCACCGTGTCGGTGTCGTCCAACACGGCGGCGACACCACCCTGGGCCCAGAATGTCGAGCCGTTGGCCAGGTCGCCTTTGCTCAGTACCGCAATCCGCAGGTGGCTGGGGAGGGTCAGTGCAAGGCTCAAACCGGCCGCGCCGCTACCAATCACCAGGACATCGTGTTGAAACTGTTGGCTCATTTGAAGGATTCCGCAAAAAGCGATCCGAAGAGGTGGCGCAAACAGGACGCCTGGATCGGCGAATCAAAGGGTCACACGGGCCACTAGTATATAGAGGGGCTGACCGGCACAATAGCCGGGCATTCGTGGCAATGTGAGATTACGGTGCACGGCCAGGGTAAAATCGGCCAGTTATTGAAGCGGGAACTTTTTGCATAAGCCCCGACTCAATAGCAGGTTGCCCGAAAGCTGGGAAAACGTTGAGTTTATTGGCCCGTCGGGAGCATTGGACGCGTCAGAAAACCGGCGACAAGATTATTCGCGCAGCCGGCGTTGCCCGCGCTGCGTTTTTCGTGTGTGCCAAATCAGTGCGTGCCGGAAACTTGCTTGAAGGGGGAGAACTTTTGCGAAAAGACCGAGTCTATGTTTGCAAGCCTGATCGTTTAGTTATGCAAGCCTCCTTCAAGTACAACGAGGAGTGTTCATGCTAACCCAGGAAGAGGATCAGCAGCTGGTCGAGCGCGTTCAACGCGGCGACAAGCGAGCATTTGATCTGCTAGTGCTGAAATACCAGCACAAAATTCTCGGGTTGATCGTGCGGTTTGTGCACGACACCCATGAAGCGCAGGACGTTGCACAGGAGGCCTTTATCAAGGCCTACCGTGCACTAGGCAACTTCCGCGGTGATAGTGCGTTTTATACGTGGCTATACCGCATCGCCATCAACACGGCGAAGAACTATCTGGTGTCTCGCGGACGCCGCCCACCCGATAGCGATGTGAGTTCAGAAGATGCAGAATTTTACGATGGTGATCACGGCCTCAAGGATCTCGAGTCGCCGGAGCGTGCATTGCTGCGCGACGAGATCGAAGGCACCGTCCATCGCACAATTCAGCAACTGCCAGAAGATTTACGTACGGCGTTAACTTTACGTGAATTCGATGGTCTGAGTTACGAAGACATTGCGAGCGTCATGCAGTGTCCGGTGGGGACTGTAAGGTCACGGATTTTCCGGGCCCGGGAAGCCATCGATAAAGCCTTGCAACCGTTGTTGCAAGAGAACTAAAGACAGCGGCGACAGCCAAGAGAGGAACCGCCATGAGTCGTGATGCCCTGCAGGAATCGCTGTCCGCAGTGATGGATAACGAAGCGGATGAACTGGAACTTCGTCGAGTGCTCAATGCATTTGATGATGCCGAAACCCGTGACACCTGGTCTCGTTACCAAGTCGCTCGGGCGGTGATGCACAAGGATCTTCTAATCCCTCGTCTGGATATTGCTGCGGCCGTTTCTGCTGCACTGGCTGATGAAGCCGTTCCGGCTAAGGCTGCTCGTGGTCCATGGCGTAGCCTGGGTCGCCTAGCGGTAGCTGCCTCGGTGACTGTTGCCGTACTGGCCGGTGTTCGCCTGTACAACCAGGACGAAATCGCCGGTGCCGAACTGGCCCAGCAGACTCAGCAACCGGTCATGGCCGGTCCGCAAGTCAAAGGCCCAGCAGTTCTGGCCGGCTACAAGGAAAGCTCTGACGCCACAGGCCCCATGGCCAACGGTGTGTTGCAAGGGCAATCCGGCTGGCAGGATCAGCGTCTTCCGGGCTACCTGCGCCAACACGCTCAGGAATCGGCGCTGAAAGGCACTGAAAGCGCTCTGCCATATGCTCGCGCTGCAAGCTTGGAAAACCGCTGATTCGTAAGGAGCTCTATGCGCGCCATACCGCTCCTTACGCTTTTGCTCAGTAGTTGGCTTGCATTACCCGCCCATGCCGATGAAGCCCAAGACTGGCTGACTCGACTTGGGCGTGCAGAGCAGCAGCAAAGCTTTCAAGGTACGTTCGTCTACGAGCGTAATGGCAGTTTTTCTACCCATGACATCTGGCATCGTGTCCAGGATGGTCAAGTCCGTGAGCGGCTCTTGCAGCTCGACGGCTCTGCCCAGGAAGTCCTGCGTGTAGATGGTCGCACTCAATGCGTCAGCGGCACCCTCGTCGCCGGCATTGGCAGTTCGCGTGATGCCCCATCGCGTGCGCTGGATCCGCAGAAACTCAATGAATTCTATGAATTGGCCGTCATCGGCAAATCCCGCGTGGCCGGTCGTAATGCGGTGATCGTTTCAATCACGCCGCGAGACCAGTATCGCTATGGGTTTGAGTTGCACCTGGACCGTGAAACCGCATTACCCCTCAAGTCGTTGCTGCTCAATGACCAGGGACAGTTACTTGAGCGGTTCCAGTTCACGCGCCTTGACACCTCAGCCTCGCCGAATGATCACGACCTGCAGCCCAGCAGCGAGTGCACCCCCCTGGCTGCTGCCAAAAGCGACGCCTCTGGAGTCGCGCCTATCGAGACCTGGCACATGGAATGGCTGCCACCCGGTTTTCAGCTGACCAAGAGCGGCGTGCATAAAGATGCCCAGACCAAAGCGACGTTCGACAGCTTGATGTACGAAGATGGTCTGGCACGATTCTCGGTGTTCCTTGAGCCGATCAAGGACGCGAGCGTGACCGAAACCCGTACCCAATTGGGGCCTACGGTTGCTGTGTCCCGTCGGCTGAACACGGTGGATGGCGAAATGATGGTGACGGTTGTCGGAGAAATCCCTATCGGTACCGCCGAACGTATCGCACTGTCGGTGCGCGGTGAGAAAAAGCCAGACGCCAAGCCGTGAGTCGTTAATCCTATGTTCATCCTGACCTTTCACTGTACTTCCACGCTAGGTTGGCTGCCGAGAGCATGAAATGTCCGGATCAGCATTTTCACTTGCAAAAATCTCTCATGTTTTTTATAGGTCAGGGCTTGTCGGCTCTGGCCTTGCTTTGTTCGCGGAACAAAGATGTCGGTGGCAGTTTCCGGCGTTTCTTGAACCCTCTCGCTCAACCCTGCTCGTCGTAACGGGAGCTGTATGTCGATACCACGTTTGAAATCCTACCTATCCATAGTCGCCACGGTATTGGTGCTGGGCCAGGCCTTGCCTGCGCAAGCGGCCGAACTGCCTGACTTTACCCAGTTGGTCGAGCAGGCCTCGCCAGCGGTGGTGAACATCAGTACCACGCAAAAACTGCCGGACCGCAAAGTCTCCAACCAGCAAATGCCGGACCTGGAAGGTCTGCCGCCGATGCTGCGTGAGTTCTTCGAGCGTGGCATGCCGCAACAACGCGCCCCGCGCGGTGGGGGTGGCCAGCGTGAGGCACAGTCCCTGGGCTCGGGCTTCATCATCTCGCCAGATGGCTACATCCTCACTAACAACCATGTGATTGCTGATGCCGACGAGATTTTGGTACGCCTGGCTGATCGCAGTGAGCTCAAAGCCAAGCTGGTGGGCACTGACCCGCGTTCCGACGTGGCGCTGCTCAAGATCGAAGGCAAGGACCTACCCGTGCTTAAACTGGGTAAATCCCAGGACTTGAAGGCTGGCCAGTGGGTCGTTGCCATCGGTTCGCCGTTTGGTTTTGACCATACCGTGACCCAAGGGATCGTCAGCGCCATCGGTCGCAGTCTGCCGAACGAAAACTACGTACCGTTCATCCAGACCGACGTGCCGATCAATCCGGGCAACTCCGGTGGTCCGCTGTTCAACCTGGCGGGCGAAGTGGTGGGGATCAACTCGCAGATCTATACCCGCTCCGGTGGTTTCATGGGCGTATCGTTCGCCATCCCAATCGACGTGGCGATGGACGTTTCCAACCAGCTGAAAACGGGTGGCAAGGTCAGCCGTGGCTGGTTGGGCGTGGTTATCCAGGAAGTGAACAAAGACCTGGCTGAGTCCTTCGGCCTGGACAAGCCAGCTGGCGCCCTGGTCGCGCAGATCCAGGATGACGGCCCGGCGGCCAAGGGTGGCCTGCAAGTCGGCGACGTGATCCTGAGCATGAATGGCCAGCCGATCGTGATGTCGGCTGACCTGCCGCACCTGGTGGGCGCCCTCAAGGCCGGCAGCAAGGCCAAGCTGGAAGTGATCCGTGAAGGCAAGCGCCAGACCGTTGAGCTGACTGTGGGTGCCATTCCTGAAGAAGGCGCAAGCCTGGATGCCCTGGGCAACGCCAAGCCGGGTGCCGAGCGCAGCAGCAATCGCCTGGGCATCGCGGTGGTTGAACTGACCGATGAGCAGAAAAAGAGCTTCGATCTCAAGAGCGGCGTGGTGATCAAGGAAGTGCAGGACGGTCCTGCGGCCCTGATCGGTCTGCAGCCTGGTGACGTGATCACTCACCTGAACAATCAGGCGATCAACACCACCAAGGAGTTTGCCGACATCGCCAAGGCGCTGCCGAAGAACCGTACGGTGTCGATGCGCGTATTGCGTCAAGGTCGCGCAAGCTTCATTACCTTCAAACTGGCTGAATAAGCGACCCAGCCAATAAAAAGCCCCGCCTTCGTTTAACGAGGGCGGGGCTTTTTTGTGGGCGAGAGCGTTAGCTCATCATGCCTTTGACCAGGCGTTCCTGTTCGATCAGCTCACGTTGGCGTGCGTCGATGCGTGACGAGAGCGGGAAGTTGCTGCCGGCTCGGCGCTTGGCAAAATCCAGTTGCTGGATGGCCTGCTGGAAGTCACCCACCAAGGCAAAGTACTCGGCACGGGCTTGGTGCAGGCCGATGATGTTGCCGGACAAGCCGCGTGTCTCAGCGACCTGGTACCACACGTCGGGATCATCAGGGCGAGACTTGAGCAGCCCGTCCAAGGCTTTTTCTGCGTCCGCGGTGCGGTTCTGCTTGAGCAGCAAGTCCACTCGTATCTGGTTCAGCGGATAGTTGCTGGGGTACTGGGTGAGCATCTTGTCTGTGCGTTGCTGGGCATCGGGCAAGTGGTTGTTGTCGATGTCCAACTGGATCTGCGCAAGGTTATAGGTGATATCTGCGGGCGCCTTGGCCAGCAACGGGGCCAGGTTGTCCCGCGCTTGCTTGAACTGCGAGCCTTTGATCTGGGCGAGGGCCAGGCCGTACCGCGCCACATCGTTTTTTGGATTTTCGTCCAATTGCGCCTGAAAGCGCTTGGCCGCAAGCCCCGGGGTGTCTTCGTATTGCAGTTGCACCCGCGCACGAATCAGTTGGTAGCGCAGGCTGTCTTCCTTGCCGCCGGCCTTGGCTTGCTCGGCACGGTTGCGGGTGTCGGCGATCCGAGACTCGGTGACCGGGTGAGTGAGCAGGAACTCCGGTGGCTTGGCATCGAAGCGGTATTGGCGCATCAGGCGCTCGAACATGGTGGGCATCGAGCGCGGGTCGTAGCCGGCCTTTTCCAGGTTGACGATGCCGATACGGTCGGCTTCCTGCTCATTCTGGCGCGAGAAGCGGCGTTGTTCCTGGATGGCCGCCGCCTGGGTGCCGGCAATTGCGGCGATACCGGCATCGCCTGCGCCTGCAGCAGCGGCAATGATGCCGCCGAGCAGCGCGGCCATCATGGGGATCTGCATGCGCTGTTGCGCTTCGACACCGCGGGCGAAATGGCGCTGGGATAAATGCGCCAATTCGTGGGCCAGCACCGAAGCGTATTCGCCTTCGGTCTGCGCGTTGAGGAACAGGCCGCCGTTGACCCCGACGATACCGCCGGGCGCGGCAAAGGCGTTCAGTTGCGGGCTGTTGATCAGGATGAATTCCAGGCGTCGGTCATTTACCTGGCTGGTTTCCACCAGCTTGTACACGCTGGTCTCGACGTAATCCTTGAGCTGCGGATCGTTGAGCTGCGAGACCTGGCCCCGCAGGTAGGCCAGCCATGCGCGGCCCAGTTGGTATTCCTGTTGTGGCGAGACAATGGCAGAACTGGCGTCGCCAAGTGACGGCAGGTCGTCAGCGAAGCCTGGGGAGGCCAGCAGGCAAGCCAGCGTCAGCAGGGTAGGGCGCAAAAAAGTCATGCACAGAGCCTTTCGACAAAGAGCTTACTGTAGCCGGACACTGAGCTTCGGACCAGATATTCTAAGCAACCCCAACCCATGCCCGGAGCAAAACCATGACCGACGCTGTAGCCTGCGATGCCGAACTCGATGCCAGCGGCCTCAATTGCCCGTTGCCTTTGCTCAAGGCCAAATTGGAGCTTAATCGGTTGGCCAGTGGCGCAGTGCTTAAGGTGATCGCCACGGATGCCGGCTCCCAGCGGGATTTCCGCACGTTTGCCAAGTTGGCCGGGCATACCCTGCTGCATGAAGAAGACGCCGCCGGTGTGTACCGTTACTGGTTGCGCAAGGCCTGATCCGTTTGCCCACCATCACCCGAGGTTGATTGATGTTCAAAGTGTTACGAGACTGGATCCAGCGCTACTTCTCCGATGAAGAAGCCGTGGTGCTGGCGGTCCTGCTATTTCTGGCCTTCACGGCCGTGCTCACCTTGGGCGGCATGCTGGCGCCAGTACTGGCGGGGATGGTGCTGGCGTATTTGATGCAGGGCCTGGTCACCACGCTGGAGCGTTTGCGCCTGCCGGGCGGTGCGGCAGTGGGGCTGGTGTTTGCGTTGTTCATGGGGCTGCTGGTGCTGTTTATCGTAGTGGTGTTGCCGTTGCTGTGGCACCAACTGATTACCTTGTTCAACGAGTTGCCGGGCATGCTCGCCAAGTGGCAGTCGCTGTTGTTGCTGCTGCCGGAGCGATACCCGCACCTGGTGTCGGATGAGCAGGTGTTGCAGGCCATTGAAGTGGCGCGCGGCGAGATCGGAAAATTCGGGCAGTGGGCTTTGACCTTTTCCCTGTCCAGCCTTCCGCTGCTGGTCAACATCATGATCTACCTGGTGCTGGTGCCGATCCTGGTGTTCTTCTTCCTCAAGGACCGCGCCATGATCGGTCGCTGGGTGCGTGGCTATCTACCACGCGAACGGGCGTTGATCACCCGTGTAGCCGAGGAGATGAACCGGCAGATCGCCAATTACATCCGTGGCAAGGTGATCGAGATCATCATCTGTGGTGGCGTGACCTATATCGCCTTCATTGCCCTGGACCTGAACTATGCGGCCTTGCTGGCACTGCTGGTAGGTGTGTCGGTGGTGGTGCCGTATGTGGGCGCGGTGGTGGTGACGGTGCCGGTGATGCTGATCGCGTTGTTCCAGTGGGGTTGGAGTGACCAGTTCATTTACTTGATGGCGGTGTACGGCATCATCCAGACCCTGGATGGCAATGTGTTGGTGCCGCTGCTCTTCTCGGAGGCAGTGAACCTGCACCCGGTAGCGATTATTTGTGCAGTGTTGTTGTTTGGCGGGCTGTGGGGATTTTGGGGAGTGTTCTTCGCGATTCCCCTGGCAACGCTGTTCAAGGCGGTGCTGGATGCGTGGCCGCGGCAGGAGCCGGTAGTCGCACCCCTGTTGTGACTGTGCAGTGGGCGGGCAAGCCCGCTCACTGCAGCAAAGCCGTCACCATGAGCGCGCGTTTCAGGCCTTGTTCAGCGCCTGCGCCGCCGCCAAAACCGCATCCACATGCCCTGGAACCTTCACGCCGCGCCATTCCTGGCGCAGCACGCCATCCTTGTCGATCAGGAACGTGCTGCGATCTACACCCAGGTATTCCTTGCCATACAGCTTCTTCAGCTTGATCACATCAAACAGCTGGCAGACTGCTTCGTCCTTGTCGCTGATCAGCTCGAAGGGGAATTGCTGCTTGCCCTTGAAGTTCTCGTGGGACTTCACGCTGTCGCGCGACACGCCAAACACCTCGGTATTGGCAGCCTTGAACGCGGCGTGCTGGTCACGGAAACCCTGGCCTTCGGTGGTGCAGCCGGGGGTGCTGTCCTTGGGGTAGAAGTAGATCACCACTTGCTTGCCTTTCAGGGCCGCAAGGCTGAAGGTCTGGCCACTGGTGGCCTGGGCTTCGAAATCGGCTACGGGTTGGTCGATGACAACCGCCATGGTTACTTCCTTACATTGGGTTCTGTGGGCGCCATGGTTCGATCAGGGCGTCGAGGTTCAGCGCATCGGCGAAATCCAGGAACTGGTCGCGCAGCCAGCTGATCTGCACGCCGGCTGGCAAGGTCACGGTGAACGTGGCGTTGAGCATGGTGCCGCCGGTTTGCGGGGCCTGGTAGGTGTCGCAGGTCAGGTTCTCCAGTTCGACGTTATGGTCGATGAAGAACTGGCACAGCTCGTTGACGATGTCCGAACGGTAGGCCGAGCTGACATAGGCTACATAAGGCAGGGCCTGCGGACGGTTTTCCAGGGCAGCGCTGCGCACCACGTTGACGGTGAAGTCGTGCTTCTTGGCCAGGCCTGGCAAGCCGGTTTCCAGGCGCGCCAGGGCGTCCCAGGTGCCGGAGATCTGCAACACCAGCGCACTGCATTCGCCGTGGCGGGTGAGGCGGGAGGTCACGACGGCGCAGCGGTTTTCATGGCTGGCGCGGCACAGGACGTTGGTCAGCTCCATGGGGTTGGCGCCGAGGGCACTGATAACAAGGAATTGTTCGCGAACTGTGGGGGTGGACATGCAGCCTTCCTAAAACGATGAGCGGTCGATACTGTGAGGGCCGTATCGATCAAAGCATGAAGGGTAGCGAAAAGCGCCGCCAAGGGATAGGAGGTGGCGTTTTCATTACGTGATCGAGCGTATTTCAGCCTGCTTCAAGCCACGCTTTGGCCCAATGATGGCATTGCCTGTCGTTTAGTTACGCCAGAACGCATCCTCAGGCGGTACTTTGCTTGTGCAAGCATCTTGGCGCCAGTACCATTACGGCTCTCTTTTTCCGGCAGGAGCGGTTGCATGATTGCGGGCAGTATGGTGGCACTGGTCACACCCATGGATGCACAAGGTCATCTCGACTGGGACAGCCTGGGCAAACTGGTGGACTTCCACCTGCAAGAAGGCACCAACGCCATCGTGGCGGTCGGCACCACGGGTGAATCGGCCACCCTCGATGTGGAAGAACACATCCAGGTCATCGAATTCGTGGTCAAGCGCGTGGCCGGCCGTATCGCTGTAATCGCTGGCACGGGCGCCAACTCGACGCGTGAAGCGATCGAACTGACCAAGAACGCCAAAAAGGCAGGTGCCGACGCGTGCCTGCTGGTGACCCCGTACTACAACAAGCCGACCCAGGAAGGCCTGTACCAGCACTTCCGCGCTGTCGCCGAAGCCGTCGATATCCCGCAGATCCTCTACAACGTGCCAGGCCGCACCGCTTGCGACATGCAGGCTGCGACCGTGATCCGCCTGTCCACCGTGCCGAACATCATCGGTATCAAGGAAGCCACCGGCGACCTGCAGCGCGCCAAGGACATCCTGGCCGGCGTGAGCAGTGACTTCCTGGTGTATTCCGGTGACGACGCCACCGCTGTCGAGCTGATCCTGCTGGGTGGCAAGGGCAATATCTCCGTGACCGCCAACGTGGCTCCGCGTGCCATGAGCGAGCTGTGCGCCGCTGCCATCGCAGGTGACGCCGTGACCGCCCGTGCGATCCACGAGAAGCTGATGCCGCTCAACAAGACACTGTTTATCGAATCCAACCCTATCCCCGTGAAATGGGCATTGTATGAAATGGGCCTGATGCCGGACGGTATCCGTCTGCCGCTCACCCGTCTCAGCGAAGCCTGTCACGAACCGCTGCGACAGGCCCTGCGCCAGTCCGGCGTCCTGGTTTAATTGAGGAAGCACTACGCATGAAGCGATTGGCCGGACTTTCCGCACTTGCCTTGATTATCTCCAGCACCAGTGGCTGCGGTTGGATCTGGGGCCCGGAAGGCTACTTCCGCGACCGCGGTAGCGATTACCTGGAAGCCCAAGCAACCAAACCGATGCAACTGCCGCCAGACGTCAATGTCGCCAAGCGCCTTGACCCGTTGCTGCCGATCCCGCGTAACGTGGCTGACGACACTACCAAGGGTGAGTACGTGGTGCCGCGTCCACAGCCGATCTCGGCCGTGGCGGATGCCAGCGACTACAGCCTGCAGAAGAGCGGTGACAACCGCTGGATCGTAGCCCAGCGCCCACCTGCCGAAGTCTGGCCGGTGGCCGTGCAGTTCTTCCAGGACAACGGTTTCCGCATCGACGAACAGCGCCCGCAGACCGGTGAATTCACCACGGCATGGCAGCAGGGCAGCGAACTGTCCGCCACCATGGCCAAGCGCCTGCAGGCTGGCGGTGTCGCCGCTGACAGCGAAGCCCGTGTGCGCGTGCGCATCGAGCCAGGCGTGCAACGCAACACCAGTGAGGTCTACGTGGTGAGCGCCGAGCGTCCTGCCGGCAGCACCGCCAACGTGGACTTCACCAACCGTTCGGTCAACACCGGCGTCGATTCGGCCTTGGTCGACGAGATGCTGGCGAGCATGAGCCGTATCTCCGAGAAGGGCGGTTCGGTTTCCCTGCTCGCCGCGCGTGATTACGACACTCCAAGCCGCGTCAGCCTCACCGAAGACGGCAGCGGCAACGTGGTGCTGAACCTGGGTGAAGACCTGGACCGTGCCTGGGCCAGTGTTGGTCGCGCCCTGGAGCAAGGCCCGTGGCGTGTTGAAGACATCAACCGCAGCCTGGGCTTGTACTACATCAACGTGGCTGAGAAAGCCGAGCGTAAAGATGAAGAGCCAGGTTTCTTCAGCAAATTGTTCGGCAGTGCGCCGACCAAAGAAGAGATCGAGACCCGTGCCGAGCGTTACCAGGTTCGTTTGAGCAAGGTTGGCGAAAGCGTGCAAGTCACCGTCGAGAAGAACATCAACACCGTTGCGCCAGCTGAAACAGCGCGCAAAGTGTTGGGCGTGATTCAGGACAACCTGGGCTGAGCCAATGCGTTTTGCTGTTCTCGGTAGCGGTAGCCAAGGGAACGGCACGCTGGTCGCCCACGACGACACGTATGTGCTGGTGGATTGTGGTTTCTCCTTAAAAGAAACCGAGCGGCGCCTGCAGCGCCTGGGGGTTCACCCCTCGCAGCTGAGCGCGATTCTGGTGACCCACGAACATGCCGACCACGTGCATGGCGTGGGTTTGCTGTCTCGGCGCTACAATCTTCCGGTGTACCTCAGTCGCGGCACCTTGCGCGGGATGCGCAAACCCATTGAGCCTGCAGGATTCCTGGCCGGTGGCGAGCAACTGCAAATCGGTGCGTTGAGCATCGATGTGATTGCCGTCGCGCACGACGCCCAGGAACCCACGCAGTATGTATTCAGTGATGGTGAGCGGCGTTTTGGCGTGCTCACCGACCTGGGCTCCTACTGCTCCAAGGTGCTGGACGGTTACCGCGACCTCGATGCGTTGATGATCGAGTCCAACCACTGTCGAGACCTGCTGGCGCGCGGTCATTACCCCTACTTTCTCAAGCAGCGGGTGGGCGGCGAGCTGGGACATTTGAACAACCATCAGGCGGCGTACCTGGTGTATGAGTTGGGCTGGCAAGACCTGCAACACCTGGTCCTGGCCCACTTGAGCAGCAAGAACAACCTGCCGACGCTTGCCCGGCAATGTTTTGTCGACACCCTAGGGTGCGACCCGGACTGGCTGCAACTGGCCGATCAAGATTCAGGGCTCGACTGGCGACACATCGCCTAGCCCACCTTACTCAAAGCGGAGCCCATCATGGAAAAACGTGAAGAACTCTACCGCGGCAAGGCCAAATCGGTTTACAAGACCGACGACGCCAACCGCTTGATCCTGCTGTTTCGCAACGACACCTCGGCGTTCGACGGCAAGCGCATCGAACAACTTGATCGCAAGGGCATGGTGAACAACAAGTTCAACGCCTTCATCATGCAGAAACTCGAAGAGGCCGGCATTCCGACCCAATTCGACAAACTGTTGGGCGACAACGAGTGCCTGGTCAAGAAGCTCGACATGATCCCGGTCGAGTGCGTCGTGCGTAACTACGCCGCCGGCAGCCTGGTCAAGCGCCTGGGCGTGGAAGAGGGCCTCAAGCTCAACCCTTACACGTTCGAACTGTTCCTGAAGGACGACGCCAAGGGCGACCCGTTCATCAACGAATCCCACGTCGTGGCTTTCGGCTGGGGCACCGCTGAGCAACTGGCGCGCATGAAGGAGTTGTCCCTCAAGGTCAACGACGTGCTGAGCAAGCTGTTCGACGACGCAGGCCTCTTGCTGGTGGACTTCAAGCTGGAGTTCGGTGTGTTCCACGACGGCTCCATCGTCCTGGGCGACGAATTCAGCCCGGACGGCTGCCGCCTGTGGGACAAGGACACCAAGAAGAAGATGGACAAAGACCGCTTCCGCCAGGGCCTCGGTGACGTGATCGAAGCCTACGAAGAAGTCGCCAATCGTCTCGGCGTACCGCTTTAATCGACGCAAGCATCTGATAGCACGGAAAAAAATCTCGATTCGAGCTTTGCTTTCCTAAACCACGCTGTTATGATGCGCGCCGTTGGAGAGATGCCAGAGTGGCCGAATGGGACGGATTCGAAATCCGTTGTACCTTCACCGGTACCTAGGGTTCGAATCCCTATCTCTCCGCCATATTCAGAAAACCCCTGTAATTCAATGAGTTACGGGGGTTTTCGTTTTTGCATTGTACGTAGAGGTTGTACGTAAAAAATGCACCAGAAAAATTCTAGAATCCGGAAATTTTGGGTTCCTTTTTTTAAATCGGACCATACATATGAAGGGGGATCCATAAGCCCCTTTAGGCTGTTCTGACAGGATGTAGTCGGGTCCCGGTAGCTTGACAATCCACCGTGATAACTTCAGCTGCGGTGCATACGAGTAGTTGCAGTGTTGGCGTCACGCTGCTCAGACGATATCGACAACCCTTTGCGGGTATCAGCTAATGTCTAGGTTTAAGAGTGTCAGTCTGATGATGTCTGCATGGATGCGTGACTAGGCGCGATAGCATTGCAAAGTCGAGAGATCATCAGTAAAGAATGGCAAGGCCAAGGAATAGCAGATCAACTTTTTAATCGGGTTCATACCAGCTATGTGATGAACCGTGTCAGGTCTAGAAAGGGACAGCCGCAGCGGTTGAATTGCCTTCTGGGGTATGGCAGGTGGGCGCCTCAATTTCGTAAGTCCCTAACTATAAAGGACTTTCTCTGCTGAAAATCTCGAGTGTGACACCGCCTTGGTACACCGGTGTGGTGCGCTTAAGCGGGATGCTACACGAACGATTCTGTACGTCCAGCGACCTCCCAGTTAATTCGATCCAGTCCTCTTTGTTGCACTACCAAGGGCTCAGCGTTTGCCCGGTAAATTGGTGCAATTCGAGCGTCAACTGGAGGTTAGATCGATATTCAGAGCACCAGGAATCTGAGTTGCAACGAGCGCTGTCATCAGTCCAGGCGCGATGGATAGCGTAAGGCCTTGCTTGGGATGGAGGCAGGGTATCAACAGCGTTACAGCGAGAAGAAAACGATCCCGATAATGTCGGTGAAGAAAGGAATCTGCTCGCGCTTGGTCATTACAGTACCCTCAGAATTCGAAATTATAGGTGTACTGCTCCCTGCCTACTGAGGGTGTAGCTGGCAACTCGCTGGAAATCAAAATCGTTAGTGCTGGCCGAATAGCTTCAATAAGTGCAGTCGCAGTTTTTCAGGTTGGCGTATCTCGCACTCCCAAACCACCGCAACTCGCCACCCCAATGCCCTCAACGCTTCCTCCTTCTTCCGGTCCCTCTCCACATTCCGCTGCAGCTTCGGCAGCCAGAAATCCAATCGCGTCTTAGGTGTATAGGCGTACTTGCATCCCGGGTGGCGGTGCCAGAAGCAGCCGTGCACGAAAAGGCACAGCCGGTACTTCGGGAAGACTAGGTCGGGTGAGCCGGGTAGGTCCTTACGGTGCAGGCGAAAGCGCAGGCCCATCGCATGGCAGAGCGAGCGCACCGCCATTTCCGGCTTCGTGTTTCGCCCCTTGATCTTCCCCATCATCCGGGCGCGTTCTTCGGGCGTGAGGATATCGGCGCACATTCAGGTGGCCTTAGTGATCGGGTAAGTCGCTTCAAGCCATTTTCCGAGCGAGTCCAGCGTATTCAAACCAGACTCCTTCAGCAGCTCGATCACATCCTTGCCTGAGAGAATCATCACCGGGTGACCATCCTCCACGATCTCTGAATACGCCTGATGATTAACCCAGGACGTCGTTACCAAAACACCGAACTGACGATGACGAAGGCGGGAAATCAATCGCGACACCTCGCGTACACCCACGGAGTTCCCCAGGCCGTAGCACTTGGCCTCAATCGCGAAATCCACCAGCACGGACGTTTCCGGGCGCCCGATACGCAGCTTGCCGATACCATCGCGACCACCATCGCGGAATGGCCTGGTCAGATCCAGCTCCACCGTATTCGGCAGGCACAGCCTGACCAGATTAGCTGCGCAATGCTCGAAGGCATAGGGATTGCTCTGGAAGTGCTGATGCAGTTTGGCCAGTATCGCCTTGTCCGATGTGGAGGAGGGTAGCTGTTCCAGCTTCGAGCGTACCGGCTGTGAGCGCTTGGCAATCAGTGGCGTGTACTGACCGGACTTGATCCACTTCAACCACTCTGTAGGAGCATGCTTACTGTCGACTCCTACAACCCCTTCATGGATAATGTCGTTCAGCCAAGCGCGGGGGGTGTTCTGCAGATTCAATACAGTGAAGGTCGCCCTGTAATTCTGGAAGCGTTGCCCGGCGGT
This sequence comes from Pseudomonas kairouanensis, assembly GCF_004682055.1. Classification (GTDB taxonomy): domain Bacteria; phylum Pseudomonadota; class Gammaproteobacteria; order Pseudomonadales; family Pseudomonadaceae; genus Aquipseudomonas; species Aquipseudomonas kairouanensis. The sequence goes on from NZ_QUZU01000003.1 coordinate 227,232, forward strand.
GGTGTGCCATACCGCAACCAAGTCATCGTTGTGCGTGCTTCCAATGGCCCCCGGTATAGCCAAACCACGGAACACCACATCACGGTAAATGCCGGCCTTGGTGAAGATCAGAATGGGTGGAATTTTGTCCCGTTCACCGGCATTCAACCGGCTGAACACCAGCTCCAGTAGAAAATTGCCGCGGCGAGGCGTTTCATTCAGCTTTCGTCCCGGCTTCTTGTTGTCCCCGTAGTAAGTGAATATGCCCGTCGTCAGATCCAAATTATCCGGCCAGTCCAAGTCCTCCATGCTGGAGGTCAGGACGATCAACCGAGGATCCTCGTACGTCCCTCGAATCCGGAAGCCACCGCCATTGCTTAGGCTCAACAGCTTAGTCAAAGGGTCATCGCTTGCGTTACCTTTGCGCCCGCCGGCGTACCTTGCGTCGATCAACAGATCGGCGGTTTCCAACTGCTCCAGAGAAAACACCAGGTTGTCGCTCATTGACTGTCCTTGTTCATAAAATTGGTTGAATGATGCCGGGAACCTGGTAGCCTGGCGAGACTGAAAGAATGGAAGAGTTTCCAATGGAACAGATACGCGCTTTTGACATGTTCTGCGGTGCTGGCGGTGCCAGCCTGGGGGCTCGTGAAGCTGGGGCCACAATTGTTGGTGGTGTCGACCTCTGGGGTCCGGCCGTAGAATCCTTCAAACTCAACTTCAAGGACGCACATGTCTTCGAGCAGGATCTGCGCAGCCTCACGCCCGAAGAGGTTCTGGCCAAAACCGGCCCGATCGACCTGCTTATCTCCTCTCCTGAATGCACCCACCATACCTGCGCCCGTGGTGCAAAGCCGCGCTCGGAAGAAAGCAAGGACACTGCCTTCCAGGTCATCCGCTACGCCGAAGTCATGAAGCCGCGCTGGATCACCCTGGAAAACGTCGTCCACATGAAACCTTGGGCCCGCTACGACGAACTCAAGGCCGAACTGGCTCGTCTCAAATACAAAGTGCACGAGCAGATCATCGATGCCTCTCTATTTGGTGTCGCCCAGCGTCGCCGCCGCCTATTCATGATCGCCGACCTACAGGAACAGTCGCAGGAGATCCTGCCGCTACGCCCGAGCTACCGGACTGTTTGGGACATCCTGGCGCCGGAAGGCACCTACAAGATGAACCCACTGCGAACCGAGCGCCGCGCCAAGGACACGCTGGCACGTGCAGAGCGCGCCATTGCTGAACTTGGCCCGGACAAGGCTTTCCTCATCGTCTACTACGGCACCGATGGTGCCGGTGGCTGGCAACGGATGAGCGAGCCGCTACGTACCATCACCACCGTAGATCGATTTGCTTACGTGAAGCCGACTCCGGAAGGCCACATGATGCGCATGCTCCAGCCTGATGAGCTTCGCCAAGCAATGGGCTTCCCTGACAAGTATCAGTTCCCGCAAGTAAGCCGTAGGGATAGGGTCAAGCTCATGGGGAATGCGGTATGTTCCCCTGTGATGGAAGCGATTGTTGCGTCGCTGAAGGCTGGATAGGATACTGGCCAAACTGAAGAGGCCGCCCAACGCCTTGATCTCTACAGGGACTGTAGCGATGAAAATCACCACCATTCAATATTGCTTAAAACCTCCCTGTGAGGCTTTTTCTGTTTCTAGCACTAGGTAATTCGGGTGAGCATCAATCAAGAAGATTTCAAGCAGCGATTTCGCCCGCGAGCTAACGTACTTCAGTTGCTTGGAGATGAACTGATTGGCAGCCGTAAGCTGGTTGTGTTTGAGCTTGTGAAGAATGCTTATGATGCTGGTCCTAATGAAGTTTCCGTTGTTCTGAATCTTACGGATAGGGAAAGCCCAGGAATTTCCGTCAAAGACGATGACGATGGAGTATCACTCCAAACGATCCAGGATGTTTGGCTTGTGCCTGGCAATGATCATAGAAAGGCTCAGCTGGCAGGGACCTCCGGCAAAAAAGATGCTACTCATCGGCAGGTCGCCTGACATGGCCTCGGAACGTACTGTCGATATCTCACCAAGGGCTTCCGCACTGATCAATTCCCTCAGGGGGTTGGGCTATTCCCCTGAAACTGCAATCGCCGATCTGGTCGATAACAGCATCACCGCAGGCGCCTCCGTCCTCGAGGTCGACGTTCAATGGAACGACGGAAATCCGACTGCTGCCATGCTCGATAACGGGAGCGGCATGGACGAGAAACGACTCACCGAGGCCATGCAGCTCGGTGGTGATAGCCCAGGGGCAGTCAGAAGTGACAACGACCTCGGCCGTTTCGGCATGGGACTAAAAACAGCGTCGCTCTCTCAGAGCAGCCGCATGACTGTGGTCTCCAGAACGGCAGAGAGCACCACCGCAATCACCATGGATGTCGGGGTCATTACAGCACGCGGCTGGGTGGCCACTGTTCCAGACCCGCTGCCGAATCACTCGCTTGTGGCAAAGCTGCTTTCCCTCCAATCTGGCACGGTCGTGTTGTGGGAAAACATCGATGAACTGAGCGGCCTTTCTGGTCTTTCCAAAGAGGCCTTTTACCTTCGACTGGAAGAAATCCGCGGCCATCTCGGCATGGTATTTCATCGTTTCATCAATGGTGATGCCGAACGACTTGTCATCATCCTCAACGGACGACCGGTCAAAGCCTGGGACCCCTTCCAGTCTCAACATCCGGCCACCATTAGCATGCCAGTCGAAAGAATCAGGCTCACGGGCTCTTCATTCAGCGTGAAGCCCTGCGTGTTGCCCCATCGTGACCGGTTCTCCAGTGACAGCGAGTATGAGGCAGCGGGCGGTCCTGGTGGATGGGCTGCACGCCAAGGCTTCTACGTCTACCGGGGTAAGCGCTTGCTCGTACCTGGCAGCTGGCTCGGACTTGGTGGCTCTCGAGCATGGACAAGAGACGAAACCAGTCGTCTTGCTCGTATTCAGATCGACCTTCCAACTGACATGGACCGGGATTGGCGTATTGACGTCAGGAAATCACAGGCCCGCCCGCCAGGAGCCCTCAGAGCCCGCCTGACAGCGATAGCTGGACGTTGCAGACAGGAAGCACGCGAAGTATTCGCGTTTCGTGGACAGGGACCACGCGTCCGTGGGGGGGCACGCGAAGCACTCGCCGTATGGCTGGCAACTGAAGGGCCAAACGGCACGCTGTACCGTATCAATCGGGATCATCCGGTTATCGCCGCTTACCGCGAGGCGGCTCGCGGACTTCGCGCTCTGAATGCAATGCTGTCCATTATCGAGAGAAGTGTCCCGGTTGAACGCATCTGGCTGGATGTTTCTGAATCAGAGGGTAGAGAAACTCCGACGCTGCATGCTGATGAAATAGCATCACTGGCTGATCAGTTGGCCGAATTGAGCCGCCTACTGCCCGAGAGCATGACGCTTGATCAACGCGTTGACATTCTTCTTTTCAACCTACCCGGGGACTTGGCAAGACTCAAGGTGGAACTGACACGAAAACTAGGGGGCAATAATGTTTGAAGTCGTTGAGGCGCTCGCACTGAGAGCGAGGAAAATTCTGCAAATTCAGAAAGAGGCCGGTGAGAAGATCGACCGTACCTCAATCACAAAACTTCTTGAACTTGATGCCCCCATTTTCACCTTAACTACAAAGCAGACCGTCAGCCCAGAGCAGATTGAAGCCGCAACGCGATTACTCTGGACCATCTTTATCACCGAACAGGGACCGGCTCTTTTCCTGAAGGGTAAAGAAGGCGACCGTCCGGCGCCCTGGTATGTCGGTGAGCGCAGGCAGGCAGGCCATTTCATGCAACGCTACCTCAGCAAGCTCGAGGAGGATAAGTGGCCTGAACACTCCAGAAATGAGCTCAAGGAGAGCACTGCTCGCATTCTCGAAGCCATGGACGACCCATGCCGTGCTGGGACCTGGGATTGGCGGGGGTTGGTTGTTGGTGATGTGCAGTCAGGCAAGACCGCCAGTTATGCAGGCGTTGTCAATCGCGCTGCGGATGCGGGATACCGCATCATCATCGTACTCGCCGGTATGCACAAAATTCTGCGTCTCCAGACGCAGAAGCGCTTCGATCTTGACGTTTTAGGCTATGACACCAATCCAAAGAACCGCCAGACAAACCAGCCCTTGAGGCCAATCGGTGTTGGCACCTTCACTCCTCTGCTCGTCGATAGCCTCACAATGGCGGACATGAATGGGGACTTCAGTCAGAAGCTCGCGGACCAAGCCAACTTCTCACCAGACAGCAAACCTTGTCTTTTCATCGTCAAGAAGAACGCAAAGGTGCTTGAAAATCTGAACAATTGGATCGCCCGCCTGCCTGCTCTAGCAAAAACAGCCCCTGTCCTCGTCATTGATGATGAGGCTGATCAGGCTTCGGTTGATACAGGTGACCAGCCCCTGCTTGAGGATGGCACGTTCAAGGAGGAATACGACCCCAAACGCGTCAACGGTGAAATACGCAAGCTGCTGATGAAGTTCGAGCGGCGCGTCTACTTGGGATACACAGCGACACCGTTTGCAAATATCTTTATTCACGACGAAAGGTCGGCGAAGGATTATGGTCCTGATCTCTTCCCGTCGACCTTCATATCGGCTCTTACCCCACCGGATGATTACTTTGGTCCGGCAGCTGTTTTCGGGACAACCGACGATGCCGATAGCATCGGTCTGCCTCTCGTCCGTCCGTTCGATCAGTTGGGTGAGAACTGGATACCGGAAAAGCATGACAAGACGCTCAAGCCACGATTCAACGGACAGGACGTCATCCCTCCCAGCCTGGAAGAAGCAATAGACAGCTTCCTCCTTACGTGCGCCGCGCGTTCGGCACGCGGACAATGCACCGAGCACAACTCCATGCTTGTCCACGTCTCGCGGTTCGTCGACGTGCACGAAGAGGTTCATCGCCAAGTCGAGCGATACCTGCATACGGTGCGCGCAATGATCTCGAATGGCGACCAAGAGACCCTGCGACGCTTAAAGGGGGTGTGGGACACCGACTTTTTCTCCACAACGCGCGCAGTGAGGCCCACCGTGCACGGCCGCAACACAATTGATCTTACCTGGGACCAGGTCCGCGTACGAATTGCTGACAGTTCGGACAAGATCAAGGTGATCACCGCGAATGGCAAGACGAAGGCGGACATCGATTATGACCTCTACAAAGGTATTGGCCTTTCGGTCATCGCTGTGGGCGGTGATAAGCTCTCACGAGGCTTGACGCTCGAGGGACTGTCCTCAAGCTACTTCCTCCGTACATCTCATCAATATGACAGTCTTTTGCAGATGGGACGGTGGTTCGGCTATCGTCGGGGCTTTGCCGACCTTTGCCGCCTCTATACCACTCCCGATATGGAGGACTGGTTCAGGTACGTGGCTACAGCTCAGAAGGAGCTGCGAGCTCAGTTCTTCGAGATGGAGCAGAGGGGGGGCACACCGAAAGAATTCGGTTTGAAGGTTGCCGTTCATGATGTCTTGAAAGTCACCGCGAAGAACAAGCAGCGCCACGCTGAGGAACGTCAGAGTAGCTACGCCGGTGAAGGCAAGATTCAGACAGTCATGTTCAATGACAAAAGGACGCTGGATCTCAATGCCGACGTGACTGACGACTTCATTCGCAGTCTCGGAAAAGGCACGGAAAATCCCGCTCGCCCCGGACCGCCAGGAAAAACGGCGGACGGTGTACTATGGTCTGGCGTTCCCGGACAGAGAGTCTCCGCATATCTCAAGGATCTCACTTTCCCCCCGGAAAGCCTCCAGCTGAATGGCAGCGCTCTAGCTTCGTATATCAATGCACAGTTGGTGATGGAACATCCCGAACTTACCGACTGGACAATCTTTCTCGCTACAGGGAATAAGAAAGAGGTCACGATAGCGGAGCAGTCGCGTAAATGCGTTCTGCGCGAACCCCGAAAGCCAAGGAATGCACGGCCTCTACCCACCGATCGCTTCATTATCGGTACGGCCCTCAGTCCCCTTGATCAAGCTATCGATTTGACCGACGCGGAGTTTGAAGAAGCTCTATCTCATACGAATATGGAGCGCAGATCGCGCAGATTGGGCGACACTGACGTTCCCTCGGGTGAGTGCATCAGAAAGGTTCGAGGTCGACACCCGCAGAATGGTCTCCTGATCATCTATCCCATCGATCCTGAAGTAGCGAAGGTCGAATCGGCTGATAGGCCGGTTATCAGCGTGGTAGTCAGCTTCCCCGATAGTAATGCCGCTGACAAACGTATTTTCCTTTTCAACAGTGTCTTGCTGCGCGAGGAACTATGACTTGGCTTTCCGCACTGAACGATGCCTGGGATGAGCTCGCGCAGACCGCGCCCGTAGCTCATCAGTTTCGGTCGAAGCTTATCTCTACGGAGGTACCCCTCGATATCCTTGCAGGGATGCGCGCGATGGATGGCGCGCCATGCCTGATGCTTCAGACAGCCCCTGCACCAGATGCTCTTTTCGAGCTTGGTGGCATGCGTCTGAATGCCGTGCCAGACGCGTCAGGAATCTTTCTTGTGCTTTCCCTCGAGGACAGCACAAGACGCGACCTTTTCACGACTATCTGTGCAGATGTTGTTGCCGCTTCGGTCCAGGCGAACAGTGCAGATGCATTAGAACAGTTTCTGGCTCGCCTTGACGCTTGGCGCCAATTTCTTCGGGATCGGCATGATGGACTCTCTCGCTGGGAGACAGTCGGACTGATCGGTGAGCTAGTCGTGCTAGAGAAACTCTTGATTATTGATCCAGGCTGTCTCGATACATGGACATCTCCACGAGACGGGTTACATGACTTCGATCGAGTTGGACATGCCTTGGAAGTCAAGAGCTCCATCGGTCCCGCAGCCTCAATCACGGTCTCAAAACTTGATCAACTGGACACAACTGATCTCCGTCGGCTCGAGCTACTTCATGTGCGAATGGTCGAAGCACAAGATGGCCATACTTTACGTGACCTGATCGTTGCGATCGCTGACCGACTGCCTAGCCAGGCCGCTCGTCTTACTTTCGAGAACGCTATTCTGCGCCGTGGCCTTCTACCAGGGGATGATATTGCGCGCAGTGCACCAAGAGTACAGGTGCGTGGGATGGACTGCTATTCTGTTACGGGCGGGTTCCCGCGCCTGCTCCGAGCCTCACTCCCCGTAGCAATTACTGAAGCCACCTACACGCTTGATGTTCGCGCGCTGTCCACTTTCTCTATAGATATAACGGCGGCCCTTGAAGCGTTCATTCAAGGAGATCGTTCATGAGTGACGACGCACTTACAGAGTTCCATCAAGAGCTGGTTGCCGAAGTAGAAGAAGGCCTATCGACCGAAGAGCCTTTCTCAGCAAACATCTTTACCCGTTTGATCCTTGAACGCCTGGAGGAGGCCGGCCATTTTGACAGCACCTTCCCCCTCTACCAGGAAGGTCCGATCCGCAATACACGGTATCGCATTGATGGCTACACGTACGATGAGGATCGCGCTCGCCTGGACCTGTTCACCACGATCTACTCCGGCGATCTTACAGCCAGCAAAATTCCTGCCGCCGACATTACCCGTG